>JBJLGD010000031.1:0-30708 GCA_045565015.1 Paracoccaceae bacterium | reverse complement strand
ACCGGGAGTGAAAATCGGAGTCGTTGGTGTAAATGGGTCTGGAAAGTCTACTTTGATGAAAATTATGGCAGGCATTGATAAGGAATATTCCGGGGAAGCGTGGGCCGCAAAGGGCGCAAAGGTGGGATATCTGCCTCAAGAACCAACTCTAGACGAAACTTTAAATGTCAGAGATAACGTAATGCTTGGCGTTAAAGATAAAAAAGATATCTTAGATAAATATAACGACCTAGCAATGAACTACTCTGAGGAAACTGCCGATGAAATGGCACGATTACAGGATGAAATTGATACTAAAAATCTTTGGGACTTAGACGCTCAAATAGATATTTCTCTCGAAGCCCTTAGATGCCCTGCTGACGATGCTAAAGTTGAGACCTTATCAGGAGGCGAAAAAAGACGTGTTGCTCTTTGTAAGCTACTTTTAGAAGAACCTGATATGTTGCTTTTAGACGAGCCAACAAATCATCTGGATGCAGAAACAGTATCTTGGTTACAAAAACATCTTATAGATTACAAAGGAACCTGCTTAATTGTTACACATGATCGATATTTCTTAGATGATATCACCGGGTGGATATTAGAATTGGATCGGGGTCGAGGATTGCCATATGAGGGAAATTATTCAGCATGGCTTGAACAGAAAGCGAAACGTCTTGAGCATGAGGCAAAAGAGGACAGATCAAAGCAAAAGACACTAGAAAGAGAATTGGAGTGGATTCGTGCTGGTGCAAAGGCCCGTCAAGCAAAACAAAAAGCACGTATAAATTCCTATACCGAAATGGCAAATCAGTCTGAACGCGAAAAGCTAGGTCGTGCTCAAATAATTATACCCAATGGTACTAGACTTGGATCAAAGGTTATCGAAGTAGAAGATATAAAAAAATCCTTTGGAGAGAACCTTTTAATCGAAGGGTTAAGTTTTTCGTTGCCTCCAGGTGGCATTGTGGGCGTCATTGGCCCAAACGGAGCTGGAAAATCAACTCTTTTTAGAATGTTAACATCTCAAGAAAAACCGGATGCTGGATCTGTGCGTTATGGCGACACAGTCGAGCTATCTTATGTTGATCAGTCTAGAGATAGTTTAACTTCGGAGAAAACAGTTTGGGAAGAAATTTCTGGAGGCGCTGAAATTATTGAACTTGGTGACGCTCAAATGAATTCACGAGCTTACTGCTCATCATTCAACTTTAAAGGTGGTGATCAACAAAAAAAAGTTGGCCTACTATCAGGAGGTGAACGAAACAGAGTTCATATGGCTAAACTATTAAGGACTGGTGGTAATGTTCTATTATTAGATGAACCAACGAATGATTTAGATGTTGAAACTTTACGTGCTCTTGAAGATGCGCTTGAAAACTTTGCGGGGTGTGCTGTAATTATTAGCCATGATCGGTTTTTCCTTGATAGGTTATGCACACATATTCTTGCCTTCGAAGGCGAATCCCATGTGGAGTGGTTTGAAGGAAATTTCGAATCCTACGAAGAAGATAAAATTAGACGCTTAGGGCCCGACTCTGTCGAGCCAAAGAGAGTAAAATATAAAAAATTTACACGCTAAAAAACCATTAGTTCGAACTTTAAATTTTTGATAATATTTGCCCTTAGGTTTTCTTTTTATCGTCTATAATTTTCAAGTGAGCCATACCACTTTCTCCCATCGGAGTAGCTGCGAATGGTCCTCCATGACACATTTGTGCTAAATCTTGAGGATCTGAAGGAGGTGAATTCGCCAAAATTTCATCTGCATATTGTTCAGCATTATCTTTGGGTTTGTAACCTAAATACGTCGCCGCAGAATTATCTACAACAGCTCGATCATTGTTTGATATACCGTAAGATATAGTAAATCCAACGGTTGGGGTATCAATCGCCCGTGTCACAAGTTGAATTAGATCGTCATAAGATAACCACGTACTAAGAGATCGAGAACTTACGACCGCAGCCGCAGAATAAATTCGTAGACATACGGCTTCAAGTCCAGACTTTTCCCAGTACATTCTTCCTAAATCTTCCGTAAAACATTTAGCGAGGCCATAGAAACCATCAGGCCTATGAGGCACATCTACACCGATAAATTGATTTCTTGGGTACATCCCTACGGCATGAATTGAAGAAGCATATATCACTCTTTTTACTCCGGCCAGCCGGGCAGACTCCCAAACATTATATGAACCTACAAAATTTGGCCCCCATAATTTTTCAAACGGACCCTCATCAACATATGCTCCGAAGTGGACCACCATATCAGCATCTTTCATTAACGGCTTTATTTCTGACATCTCCGCAAGATCAGCTTTTACAAAAGTTTCATTATCATACAATGACCCGATGTCATCAGATATATCTGTACTCAAAAGCTGGTCTGCCATCTTTGATAGTGGTTCTCTCAAATAAGAACCCAAGCGACCAGCTGCTCCAGTTAAAACTATTTTCTTCATTTTCATATTATTGCCCTTTCAAGAAATGGTTTATCTTCAATAAATCGGTTAAAGTTAAGTGGAGATAAGTCTAGACTGCGATACTCCCCATAAATTACTATTTCAGAAATACCTCGGCCAACTGCAGGACTCTGCTGTAAGCCATGACCTGAAAATCCATTTGCAAAAATAAAATTCTTTATTTGAGGGTGTGGCCCCAATACAGCGTTTTGATCAAAAATATTATAAGAATAGTGGCCTACCCAAGAGTTTATTACCTTTAGCCTATCAAACTGAGGTATTCTATGAGCCAATGCTGGCCAAATTTTATCTTCCCAAATGCTATGATCCATTTCAAAATCATTATAATTTACGGGAAAGTCCTGATCAGGTGGACAGCCTGCGACATAGTAATTTCCATCACTTCGCACATGAACACCTGAAGGATCTATTGTTAAAGGTAATGGTCTATCAAGTGGTTTTTCCGCATCAAAAACAAAACTATAACGCCTTCTTGGTTCAATAGGTAGATGGACACCCAGCATCTCAGATATTTCTGCTGCTCTTGTACCAGCAGCATTTACCAAAGTTCCACAATTTATTTTTTTACCTGATTTTAGTTGCACACCATTAACTAGGTTGTTTTCGCAATCAAAATTTATACTGCTAACTTCCTCTGATAAATATGAAACACCTAATTCTTTATTTTTTCTTAACCACCAAGAGAATATTGTAGCTCCGTCAAAATACCCCTCATCAAGAGTATTATGACTACCAACAATAATATCTTTTACATTATAAAATGGATACTCGAAAGAGATCTCGGAGGGTGTCATAAGTCTTGTTTTTGCGCCCAAGGAAGTCTGCATCTCCTGATTTTTCTTAAAAACTTCTTTTGTCTCTCTGGTATCTGAGAAATACATATACCCGAAGTCTTGAAAAAGAATTTTAGGCGCTTCGCTATCATTTATAAAACTTCCAAAATTTCTTATGAATTGAGCACCATATTGGGAGATTTTAACATTTAATTCATTCGAATATTGCTGACGTATACAACTATTACTCCTCGAAGTTGACGCGAATTCATAGGTTGGATCTCTTTCTATAACACAAATTGTTCCCGTGAAGTCCTCATTCGAGACCAATGACCAAGCTATCGAAGAACCTATCATTGCCCCTCCAATTATTACAACGTCGTATGTCTCTGTATTTGAAGTCATCAAATAATAACTCCAGTCCGTATAGCATTTTCAATTTCAGTAATTTCAGATACTGTTAAGTTAAAATGTTCTTTTGCACTTTGTATACTGATATAACCAAGAATTACGTCCCTTAATACTAATGCGCGGAGTCTATCCTTGGGAGCTCCATATCCAGCACCACCTGGGAGTGACATTTCCACAACTCGACCTTCTTCCACGAATTGAATACCCTTGCCACGTAGTTTTGAACCATCATCCTTAGTTACAACAGTAGCACCCCCAGGCAAACCACCTTTTCGTCCTAGCGGAGGATTGTGTACCCGATCAAACATAAGTGAAACATCAAATTCATAACCCTCATAAGCGCCAATCGTAATAAGTTGACCTAAACCACCTCTAAATTTTCCTACGCCACCACTATCCGGGCGGAGTTCTTTCTTCCAAATAATAATTGGCCCTGTATGTTCAGTAGCTTCGATAGGCATCGTCATAACACCAGAAGGAAATGCTGTTGCGTTCATTCCATCTAATGTAGGTCGAGCCCCTGATCCTCCCGAATTGAACATCAAAACTTCTGCTCTTTGAGCCTTATATAAAGAATTATACGTAGAGCTAGGCCTCAATGATACCTGGAAATTACAAAGTGATCCGGCACCCTCTGCTGGAACTGTATTAGGTATTATTTTATCCAAAGCTGCGTAGACGGTGTCCGGAATTAAGTGACCTATTACATGCCTCAAAGCCACAGGTGCTGGATGTTTTGCGTTGAGAATACATCCTTCTGGAGCTAAAATCTCAAATGGTTCGAGGGATGCAGCATTATTAGGTATGTCGGGAGCTATCGCACATTTTATAGCATAACATGCGTACGCTTTGGTATAAACTAAAGGAACATTTATACCCTTCTTATCAACTGCAGAGGTTCCTTCAAAATCACAGAGAATTCGGTTTTTAACAATAGAGACCTTCACTTTGAGATCGATAAACTTGTCATAACCATCAATTTTCATAGAACCCCTCTTGGTCACCATCGGTAAAGCATTTATTTTTTCAATAGTTGCCTTCATGGAGTGCTCGAAAATAAATTTACTAATAATATTTAGATCACCAAGTCCAAATTCGTTCATCATCTCAATTAACCGGCGGTGGCCAATTTCATTACAAGTACCTAACGCAAAAATATCTCCAACGACCTGATCTGGTTCTCTGACGTTACCCCTAACAATAGTTAATAGGGTTTGATTAACCTCCCCTTGATCAGCAAATTTCATTATTGGTAAATATAATCCTTCCTCGTAAACTGAGTTTGCATCAGCTCCAAAACCTCGGCCACCAATATCAACTATATGAGCGGTGCACGCGAAAAAACCTATCAATTCTTTTTTATAAAAAGACGGAGTTACAACAGTTATATCATGTAGGTGCCCTGTACCCTCCCAAGGGTCATTAGTAATATAAATATCCCCTTCCATCATATTCTTTTTTTGAATACGGCGTATGAAATGTGCAACGGAGTCTGCCATAGCGTTTACGTGACCGGGCGTCCCCGTTACTGCCTGCGCCAACATTTCTCCTGATTCATTATAGACACCAGCAGATAAATCCCCAGCTTCTCTCACTGATGTTGAAAAAGCAGTCCTAACCAAAGCTTGAGCTTGTTCTTCAACAATAGAAATCAAACGATTCCACATAACTTGATAAGAAACTTTGGATGTCATTTTTTGATCCTTTTTACAGCTATGCTATTATCTATATTTCCCTGTGCAAAAAAACCTGTTGGGACTATGATTGTAGTTTCATCTTCTACTATAACAGCAGGACCTTCCAAATACTTTTTGTCAGTTAAAAATTTTCTTTCTAGAACTTTTGCAATAGTAAAATCATCTAATCCTGGATCAAAAATATATCGTGTATTAATCGTCTCAGATTCATCCTTTGCTTCAGTGACTTTGATCACCTTTTCTGAGAAATGTCCTGCTGATGCATTCAACGACCAAACAGTGATCTCAATGTCTGGTCCTTGGACGAGACGTCCAAACAGTAACTTATATTGTTCTTCAAAAGCGTTTTGAAAGTTTTTTTCTGTTATTTCTGATGGCTCTATACTCTGCAGAGTCACTGGGATCTCCCAACCCTGTCCTGAATATCGCATATAAGCTTTGGCTCCTGTTATAATCTCTTCTTCTATACCACAGCTTTTAACAAAACTTACTGCTTCTTCTCTTAAATTATCAATAATATTACAAACTAGACGCTGATCGAATTTTTTTAGAGGCATGAAGATACTCTTACTTGCTTCAAAACTAAAAGGTGCTCGTAAGAAGCCAATCGCGGAACCTACCCCTGCTCCTGACGGTACTAAAAATTTAGAGATATCTAATTTTTGACATAATCTGGCCGCATGAAGTGGAGCAGCACCCCCAAAAGCGATCATAGTATAATCAGACAAGTCCTCTCCGTTTTCGACTGCATGCATCCTAGCAGCATTTGCCATGTTCTCATCAACTACCTCGGAAATGCCAAACGCACTTTCAGTAGAGTTCATCGACAAAGTAAGCCCTATCTTTTCCTCTAATATCTTTTTTGATTTATCTGTATTTAACTTTATTGAGCCAGCGGCAAAGTTATCAGCATCTAATCTACCCAACACCAAATCTGCATCAGTTACAGCTGGGCTGTGTCCACCTAGATCATAGCAAGCCGGTCCTGGGTTTGAACCAGAACTTTCTGGACCAACACGGATCTGATTCATAGTGTCGACAGACGCAAGAGAACCTCCACCAGCGCCAATCTCTACCATATCAATAACCGGGATAGAGATCGGCATACCCGATCCTTTTTTAAAACGATAAGTTCTAGCAACTTCGAAAACTCTAGCTGTTTTGGGAGTTCTATTTTTTATTAAACATATTTTTGCTGTTGTTCCGCCCATATCGAATGAAAGAACTTTATCCAAACCATATCGTTCCGCAACATTTGCTGCAAAAATTGCACCACCTGCTGGCCCACTTTCAATAAGACGAACAGGAAATTCCGAGGCACTATCAAGTGAGATAATACCGCCGCCAGAATGCATTAAAAATATGGGGCTCTTAATCTTTTTTTCCAGTAACCTCTCCTCTAACCTATCTAAGTAACTTTTCATCATAGGTTTTACGTAGGCATTCGCACAAACCGTATTAAAACGCTCATATTCACGCATTTGTGGCGACACCTCAGACGAAATGGAAACACTCACATGTGGTAATCGTGCTTTTAAAGTAGCTTTAATAAATTGTTCATGTTCTGGATTTAAATATGAATGGATCAGACCAACAGCTACGCTCTCGAAGCCAGCTGTATCAATAGTTTCTATTAATTTATCTAGCTCAACTTGATCCAGTTTTATTAATATATTTCCTTTAGCATCCACTCGTTCGTTCAAGGTGTAACGACAATTTCTAGAGATTAGTGGAGGTGGCAGAACAAGATTTAAATCATATTGTTCAAAACGGCTCTCGGTACGCATTTCAATTACATCTTTAAATCCAAAAGTAGTGATTAGGGCTGTCTTTGCACCATTCCTTTGAATTAAAGCGTTCGTAGCGAGTGTAGTACCATGAATAATTTGTTCAATCTCTTGGGGCATAATATTAGACTTGGTACAAACTTTTTCTATGCCATCAAGTATCGCATCCTCAGGTATATCATAGGTTGTTAAAACTTTGCTCGAATATAATACGCCTTTATGCTCTAAAACCACATCCGTAAATGTACCGCCAATATCAACGCCTAACCTAGTTTTATATTCCATTTCAACTGACCCTTAATTAGCATGGAAATTACTTTAATCGTCTAATAAAAGAGCTAGCATTTGATCGGCTAACCAACAAGGACTCCCTAATACTTTTCTGAAATAAAACCTAAAAAATGTTTTTCATCGTTCAAGCCTCTTGATAATAGTATCAAATAAAAGATTTATAAAGCATGCTTTCAAACATTAAAGTTCTAAAAGTTACTCACTAATCGCTAGGATATTCCGCATTAAACTCGAAGAGCTCTTGCTACAGAACACTTTTTTTTTGCTTACCTAAAAAACTCATGATATGAGACTCGCCTACGACAACGATTCTTAGAAGTTAAGAATAAAATTTTTAGAAACCAATCCCGGGGGGAAATATGATAAATATAATTAAAAAGGTCACAGCAGTGACTGCTGCCACTTTTACTTTGGCGGCAACTACCGCTTCTTACGCAGCAGATAGCGTAAATGTAGCGTTTTTCTTAGAGTGGGGAACACCAAATCAGATTTCAAAAGTAGATAAAGCTTATGACGATGCCATGGGTGTTGATGTTAACTGGACTGATTTTTCAACAGGAGTTCAAATGACAGAAGCAATGCTAGCAGGTGATATCGATATTGCATACTCTCAAGGGCTAGCACCTTTTGTTACTGCTATTCAACAAGGGCATCCATTGAAAATGGTAGCAGTTGCAATGGTGTACGAGGCCAATGATTGTTTTGTAAAAAATGGATTAGGTATCGATTCTTCGAATGCCTCTGAATTAGAAGGTAAAACGGTTGCTGTACCACTAAATACAATGGCTGACTTTGCATTCAAAAGTTACATGAATGCGCTCAATGTTGATATGTCAACTATGACAATCGTCGATCAAGCTCCACCTGATGGAGCAAAATCTCTTGCAGACGGCGCTGTAGACATGGCTTGTATTTTTGGAGGAAACTCTTCCAAAGCGGCGGGAGAAGTCGGTACACCAATTATGACATCAGCTCAAAAAGTAGAAGCTGGAATTGGATCTTTTGATGTTATCTCAGTGACTGAAAAATTTGCAACTGAAAACCCAGAGCTTTTGAGAACATTCCTAGACGTAACTGATGAAGCAAATGCAGCTTGGAAAGCGTCCGATGCACAGTTAGCAAAAGTTGCTGCAGATGCTGGAATGAGTGTGCCAGATGTAACTTCACAAATGGCTGGAATGATTTTCATGTCTGAGGAAGAGCAGCTTGCAAAGTATTTTGGTAAAGATGGTATTGCAGCAAGTGCAGCAGCGGCTCTTGGAACATTGTTCTCTGATTCATCTGATGGGCTAACTATTGCAAAAACAATAGATGGTTCTTTTCTCGATTAAGTCGAAGTCGAAGGACTAATAAAACAAGGCCTTAATGAGGCCTTGTTTTTATAATTTAATATTCGTTAAATTTCTTTACGGTAATTTAAAATGTCAGATTTGATTTGTGAAAACCTCAGTATGACCTTTTCTAATCCTCAAACGGGTGCACGAATAGAGGCATTAAAAGATATTAATTTTTCTTTAAAAAAAGGTCAACTACTGTCCGTATTAGGACCCTCTGGATGTGGAAAAACTACACTCTTAAATATGATTGCTGGATTCCTTAACCCCACAGCAGGAAGAATGTCGTTAGCAGGAACGCCAATTGAAGGACCAGGTGTAGAGCGGGGAATGGTGTTCCAACAGGGTGCATTATTCGAGTGGTTGACAGTATCAAAAAACGTAGACTTTGGTTTGCGAATGAAAAAAACATCTAAGGCAGAAAGTACTCAGCTAGTTGATAAATGGCTTGATATAGTAGGGCTACAAGGTTTTGGAGATACACCAACATACCAACTGTCGGGAGGTATGCAGCAACGCGTGGCGTTAGCAAGATGCCTGGTTAATGATCCTGATGTTATTTTGATGGATGAACCGTTAGGTGCTCTCGACGCTTTAACCCGAGAGAAAATGCAATCCCTGATTTTAGAACTTTGGAAAGAAACTGGAAAAACAATTCTAATAATTACCCACTCAGTTGAAGAAGCTCTTCTCCTAGGTGAACGTTTGTTTGTTATGGCTCCTCGTCCTGGCCGAATTCACAAGGAATATAATTTACCTTTCGCTGAAGAGGGTTTAACTAAATCCTTAAGAGATATTAAGCATGATCCACGTTTTGCAGACGTACGTGAAGAAATACTTTCCATGATTTGGGACATGGAAGAGGAGATAATGGGCGGTGCTTAATTGGATTTCTGAAGAACGCGCAGCAATTGCTGCTATATTAATCCTTTTATTAATAATCAGTTTTGTTGTATCAATATATATTGGTCTTAAACAAACAGCCTTTAGACAAAAAGATGAAGTATTTGGTGATCCTGAACGCACCTTAGGTGGCTGGTATTGGACAGTGACTGGAGTATCTACTATTTTACTTCTTTGGTTTTATTTTTCTTGGGGTGTAGGCAGAGCTTTCTTTCCAGAATCCGGTAATGAGATGTGTCAAATAGCCAAACTCGAAACAGCAATTGCTCCCATAACTGCAGCGCTACCCCTAAACTCCAGATACTACAAATCAACTACTCTAATAAAGAGAAATAATGAGTTATTAAATATCTTGCAAAAGGAACTACCTTTAGATGTCTTTACGAAAGAAGAGCAAAACGATTTAAATAAGATTATTACTAATTCACAAAAAATAATTGGAGTTTTTTCAAGTGAAAAAAATCAAAGTTCAGAATCCAAGGTCAAATTAGAACAGGTGAGCTTAGAATTAGGTAAATTAAGTCGACAATTGCGATCTGGTTTCTCCGACCTTAAACCAACCAGGGAAAGTCTCCAGCAAGCAAAATGGGGTACAACCTATACAGAGATTCCGCTTCTACCGATTACTCCTAAGGGTGTATTATTTGATAATGTTAGTAATCAAGCCAATGCAATAACAAAAACTTTCTTGAGAACTAGAAATAAATCTACAGCGGCTGATGATTTAATAGATGCCACCAAGGAGACTATTTCTAAGCTAAAAAATATAAATAAGTCATCAAAATTTAAAGAAGATGTGTTGGAAAAAAGGTTTAACTATATCAAATCTGTTGAAAGAATATTTAAGCGACTAGACGATGGCACAATATTCCCTCCACAGGCATTAAATGATTTAACCTTGTCACTCACCGATTTATTCAGTGCAATCGATGAAACAAAAGGAAACTTAAAACTTATTGATATGTTATTTATTCCAGGGGATGGGGTAGTTAAATCTAAAACTCAATGTACCGAGCAAGGGTCTGGACGGTGGTTACCAAAACCGACAGATGTAATAGCAACTTTTCTTAAACTGGCAAACCCAGATCTAGAGAATGGGGGCGGGTATAAAGGATCAACCCTTCTTTGGTGGAAGTGGCTACCGATTGCCGATATGATAGCCTTCATTATCCCCGATAGTTTGGTAGATGTCCTCCCTGGAGATTATGGACGACATTCAGAAGCAGGGAAATTTCAACCAACCTTCAAAGATGGCTTTTTAGCATTGGCGCAAGGAGATATATATCTAGGTTCAATACCAGTCTTAGATGGGCATATTTGGGATTCCTTATTCCGAGTTATAGTTGCTCTTATGTTAGGTATTGGACTCGGTGTGCCCCTTGGAATTTATATGGGCGTGTCACGCTTCTTCAAATCCTTCTTCGATCCTATTATTGAACTATATCGACCGGTGCCACCGCTTGCTTGGGCACCTTTAGTATTAACGATATTTGGTATCCAAGACGATGGTAAAATATTCCTGTTATTTATGGTTGCCTTCGCAATTATGGTTATTTCTGCGAGAACCGGCGCCTCTGGAACACAACTGTCAAAAATTAGAGCCTCTCACTCCTTAGGTGCTTCGGACCGCCAAATATTACGATACGTAATTCTTCCCAATGCACTACCAGAAATATTAACAGGCATAAGAATAGCTATTGGTGTATGTTGGGGTACATTAGTAGCTGCCGAAATGCTTGCTGGTACAACGGGAATTGGCTTTATCGAGAACGTAGCTCGAGTTGTATCTAACTACGAACTAATTTGGGTAACAATCTTAATAATGGGCTTATTGGGATTGGCATTTGATATAATGATGAGATGGTTAATTAATAAAACTATTCCATGGAGGGGTAAGGGTTGATAAAATCTCGCGTTCCTACTAGGAATCAATTATAATAAGAAAAGTTAAGAAAATTGGATAAAAAACCTGTTCCTATAACTTATTATTAGAGGGGATCTAAATTATGGACGGAAGTTTAAACAGCAATGATATTTCAAAAATTGTAGAAGCAGATCGTGCTCATGTCTGGCATCATCTAATCCAGCATAAACCATTTGAAACTATTGACCCAAGAATAATAGTGGAAGGAAAAGGAATAAAGGTTTGGGATCAAAATGGCAAAGAGCATTTAGACGGTGTTTCTGGTGGGGTTTGGACAGTCAATGTTGGCTATGGTAGAGAGAGCATTGCCAATGCCGTTAGAGATCAACTCGTAAAACTTAACTATTTCGCTGGATCAGCTGGATCTATACCCGGAGCTCAATTTTCTGAAAAACTCATAGAGAAAATGCCCGGAATGAGTCGTGTATATTTTTCGAACTCAGGCTCAGAAGCAAATGAAAAAGGCTTCAAAATGATACGCCAGATTGCGCATAAGAGATATGGTGGTATAAAAAATAAGATACTATTTCGAGAAAGAGATTATCACGGAACGACTATTGCTTGCCTTTCAGCTGGAGGCCAACCGGAAAGAGGGGCACAATATGGCCCTTACACGCCCGGTTTTGTGGAAGTTCCACATTGTCTAGAATATAGAAATCAATACGGATTTTGTGAAGAAGGATATGGCGTAAGAGCTGCAAAAGCGATTGAAGAGGTTATTTTACGAGAAGGTCCTGAAACAGTTGGAGGAATATGTTTAGAGCCAGTAACCGCAGGTGGTGGGGTAATTACACCGCCAGAGGGGTATTGGGAAACCGTACAAGAAATATGTCAAAAATATGATGTATTACTTCATATTGATGAAGTAGTTTGCGGCGTCGGTCGAACAGGTACTTGGTTTGGTTATCAAAATTATGACATCAAACCTGATATAGTTACAATGGCTAAAGGAGTTGCATCGGGTTATGCGGCAATTTCATGTACAGTTACCACAGAAGAAGTTTTTGATCTTTTTAAAGATGATAGTGATGATCCCATGAACTACTTTAGAGATATTTCAACCTTTGGTGGTTGTACAGCAGGTCCAGCAGCAGCTCTCGAAAATATGCGTATAATAGAGGAAGAGAATCTATTGCAGAATACCTTGGACATGGGCGATAGATTGGTTTCTAATTTAGAATCTTTAGCTGAAAAACATGAGGTCATTGGTGACGTCAGAGGAGCTGGTCTATTTTGTGGCGCAGAGTTAGTTTCAGATAGAGTATCAAAAGAACCATTAAACGAAAAAATTGTTCAAAGTGTAGTAGCAGATTGCATGCAACAAGGTATAATTATTGGCGCGACTAATAGATCATTACCTGGTTTAAATAATACGCTGTGCTTTAGCCCTGCACTAATTGCCACGCCAGACAATATTGACACATTAACAGATGCAGTAGATCAAGCATTATCAAGAATTAGCACATAAATTCACTTCGGAGATAGCCTTTATGAAAATGACCACAGAAGAAGCATTTGTAAAAACTTTACAGATGCATGGAATCAGCAATGCCTTTGGAATAATTGGATCAGCAATGATGCCAATATCAGATTTGTTTCCAACAGCCGGTATTAAATTTTGGGACTGTGCACACGAAGGAAGTGCTGGAATGATGGCTGATGGGTACACCAGAGCATGTGGAAAAGTTTCTATGATGATAGCTCAAAACGGTCCCGGTATAACTAATTTTGTTACTGCTGTAAAAACAGCCTATTGGAACCACACCCCATTGCTCCTTGTTACACCACAAGCGGCTAATAAAACAATTGGTCAGGGAGGTTTTCAAGAAGTAGAACAAATGAAACTATTTGAAGATATGGTTGCTTACCAAGAAGAGGTTCGTGATCCATCAAGAATAGCTGAAGTGCTTAATAGAGTAATTCAAAAAGCTAAAAGGGCTAGTGCTCCTGCTCAAATAAATATTCCGAGAGATTATTGGACGCAGATTGTAGATATCTCATTACCAGAAATAGTTGACTTTGAATTACCATCAGGTGGTGAGGTCGCAATTGAAAATGCCGCGAAAATTTTAAGTGATGCAACTTTTCCAGTGATTTTAAACGGCGCGGGTGTAGTACTCTCAGGAGGAATTGCAGCCTCAATCAAATTAGCAGAAAGATTGGATGCTCCAGTTTGTTGCGGCTATCAGCATAATGATGCATTTCCAGGTTCTCATCCGCTATTCGCGGGACCTTTAGGTTATAATGGTTCCAAGGCAGGAATGGAACTTATTTCAAAAGCAGATGTTGTTTTATGTTTAGGAACTCGCTTAAACCCATTTTCTACTTTACCAGGTTATGGTATCGATTATTGGCCAGAAAAAGCAAAAATTATTCAGGTTGACTTAAACCCGGATCGTATTGGTCTAACTAAACCAGTTTCAATTGGTATCGTTGGTGATGCAAAAAAAGTTGCAGAAGGATTAATAAACAAGCTAAGCGGCAGTGCTGGCGACAACAATCGCAACGAACGCAAGTCTATAGTAGCGCAAACGAAATCAGCTTGGGCACAAGAACTTACTTCACTCGACCATGAAGATGATGATCCAGGAACAACATGGAATGAACGTGCTAGAAAACGTCAACCTTCACATATGTCTCCACGGCAAGCTTGGAGAGCGATTCAAAGGGCGCTTCCAAAAGAAGCTATAATTAGTTCCGATATTGGGAATAATTGTGCGATTGGCAATGCGTACCCATCTTTTGAAGAAGGGCGTAAATATTTAGCTCCTGGATTATTTGGTCCATGTGGGTACGGCTTTCCAGCGATAGCGGGAGCAAAGATTGGTAAACCTGAAATTCCAGTAGTTGGTTTTGCTGGCGACGGAGCTTTTGGTATTTCAATGAATGAAATGACAGCTGTTGGGCGTGGAGACTGGCCTGCTATAACAATGATAATATTCAGAAATTATCAATGGGGGGCTGAAAAGCGAAATACAACTCTTTGGTTTGATGATAATTTTGTGGGAACAGAATTAAATTTAGAAGTATGTTATGCAGATATTGCTAAAGCATGTGGTCTAATCGGTGTTCAAGTTACATCAATGTCTCAACTTACTGAAGAGTTGGACAAGGCAATCAAAGCTCAGATGGAGAGTAATAAAACAACGTTTTTAGAAGTTGTTTTAAATCAAGAATTAGGGGAACCATTTAGGCGAGATGCAATGAAAAAGCCGACACAAGTGGCTGGGGTAGATCTATCTGATATGGCGGCCGAATAAACACCAAGGTTAGTAAATACATTTAGATATAATATTCACTGGCTTAACCTAAGACTAAAACGGAAAAGGTTTTTTTATGGCAGACGAGTCACCGTTTATTTCACCGCTAATACCTAATTTTCCAACTGAATTGCTAGAGCATGATAGAAATACAAAAAAGAAAAAGCCAAAAATCGCGATAGTAGGGGCAGACCACATACTGCCAATGGTTTCAGCGAAGGAAGCATTATTAAAAAATATCATGACACCAGTATTAATCGGTCAAATAAGAAAGATAAGATCGATAGCAGAAGAACTTCAATGGGATATATCTCAATTTGATGTTATCAATGCAGATTGTGAACAGGAAGCTACCGAAATTGGTGCGAAGTTAGCTGGTACTAAATCAGTTGACATACTAATGAAAGGACAAGTCCATACCGATTTGTTTATCAAAGCTGTAATTGCCAAAAACGCAGAGCTATTGACAGAAAAAAGATTAGTACACATATTTTATATTACCCATCCAAACGGTGGCAAACCACTCTTAATTTCAGATGCCGCTATTAATGTTACTCCAGATATCCAGACAAGAAAAGATGCAGCATTCCATTCAGTGAAGTTACTTAAAACCCTAGGAAATAAGAATCCAAAAATTGCGTTCTTATCTGCGACAGAGTCTGTAATAAGATCAGTTCCCTCTTCAATAGAAGCTAAAGAACTTTCGGATTGGTGTTCCGCTAATATACCAAGTGCAACATTTTCGGGACCACTAGCATTGGATACGATTTTGTCCAATCAAGCGGCTATAGCAAAAGATTTAAATCAAGATCCAGTTACAGGAAAAGCAGATTCAATCATAGTTCCAGACATAGTATCAGGGAACACTCTTTTTAAATCATTGGTATATCTCTCAGGAGGATGTGCAGCAGGGATCGTACTCGGTGCAAAGATACCTCTATTACTTACAAGTAGAGCGGATCCGCCAGTGGCAAGAGTTGCGTCGATTGCTTTAGCCGCAAAGGCAATAAAAATAAAAAAGATATAATCTTCAATTACCACGATCATTGTATAGAGAAGCCGGTGCGACAACAAAACACACCGAACGAAGACAAAGCAGACTTAATATTCCATTGACAAGATATTGAATTTCCTTTCTTTGTTAGGGGCTGTTTTCAAAAATTACTAACAGTTAAATCTAAGCTTTTTAAGGAATTTCCCTCATGCTAGTAAAACCTCATGGTGGAGGAAGGTTAATGCCCCTTCTTGTATCACCAAAAATTCAAGAGGAGGAAAAAAAGCGCGCGAATAGTATGACCCGAGTGCCCCTAACTTCTAGGGAACTTTCGGACTTATTAATGCTCGCGATGGGGGCCTACACACCTTTGACTGGCTTCATGGGAGAAGAAGATTGGCGTAGTTGTTGTATGGATATGAGCCTAGAGAATGGGTTATTCTGGCCAATACCAATAACTTTATCAACGACCAAAGACATTAGTAACTCGATAAGTATTGGCGACGAAGTCGCTTTGGTAAACAGTGAGGACAAATTATTTGGTACAATTGTAGTTGAACAGAAGTATCAAATCGATAAAGTCTTTGAAACTAAAAATGTTTTTCATACAGACGATGATAAACATCCGGGTGTGTCTAAAGTTCTTGAACAAGGTGAAATAAATTTATCGGGCCCAGTAAAAGTATTTGATGAAGACCATTACCCCAAAACGTACAAAGGTCTCTATTTTAAGCCTGAAGAGACGCGGGCCTTGTTTGAAAAAAATGGTTGGTCCAGTGTGGCTGCATTTCAAACACGAAATCCTATGCATAGAAGTCACGAATATTTGGCCAAAATAGCTGTAGAACTTTGCGATGGTCTGTTAATTCATCAGGTTCTTGGAGCATTAAAACCAGGAGATATTCCTGCAGGTGTTAGGGTCAAGGCAATTGACAGTTTAGTAAAAAATTATTTTGTTCCAGGAACGGTGGTCCAAGCAGGCTATCCAATCGAAATGCGTTACGGAGGGCCAAGAGAGGCATTATTGCATGCAGTATTCAGACAAAATTTTGGATGCTCACATCTAGTAGTCGGGCGTGACCATGCCGGTGTAGGAAATTACTATGGACCATTTGACGCTCATAAAATATTTGACGAAATTTCATCAGAAGATTTAAAAACCCAAGCGATAAAAATTGATATAACCTTCTATTGTTACAAGTGTAATGGAATGGCTACAGGCAGAACTTGTCCCCATAATGAATCAGATAGGTTAAATGTTTCAGGTACTAGACTAAGGGAAATGTTAATAAATAACGAGACTGTTCCCTTGGAATTTAGTCGTCCCGAAGTCCTTGAAATTCTACAAGGATATTATTATAAAGAGAGATAGTTTTAATAACAAAAATACCGAGCAGTTTACTAAATCACGAATTAAAGTCAGGGAATACATAAATGTTTGACATAAACCCGTTTACTCAACTTTCTTCATCCGTTCCAGCGATAGTAATGCAATCATTTGTTATACTAATGATCGTCTTCGTTGCGGGTGGCACATTATTCGATATTATTCATAAAGGAAGTGCAAAGTATTTTTTTCAGCTAGTGAAGAAAAGCAAATCGACAGCCACAAAATCAGTTAGCGCTGGTGAAAAGCTTACTGTTATAGCGAAAACAACTGCGCACGATGTCCTTACATCTGGAGAGTTTTGTAGTACCCGGCGTAGAATAGCACATCTTCTAACAATGTACGGATTTATCATTTATGTTGTTACCACTGTTATAATGGTATTTTGTTATTCAATTCCCGGTGTAGACACTCCGAAAATACTCCCTAATTTGTGGTGGCTTGGAGGTTTAATGGTTTGTATCGGTGGATATTGGTTTTGGTTTTTTATTAGAGTCGACGTTTCTGCGGAAGGGCACTCTCCATTTAGATTAGTAAGAGCAGACCTTTTTGTCGTTTCTTTAATGGCCAGCGTAACCCTGGGTTTGATATGGGCATTTCTTCAAGGATCTGGCAGTGCATGGTCAATCCTTTTACTGGGACTTTACTTGTTAGCAACATTCGTATTCTTCGGGTCCGTGCCATGGTCAAAATTTTCACATATGTTCTTCAAACCTGCTGCCGCTTATCAAAAGAATCTGGCAATAGCCAACGGAGGTCGTCGAAATTTACCCAAACCAGCAGATAGTCCATCTATTTATGGGAAAGCAAACCGACACACACACAACTATTAGAAAAAACATAAATAAAATTAAATAGATCTTTCACAGGAGTTTAACTAACCATGCCCACATTTGTTTATATGACCAGCTGCGATGGCTGCGGACACTGCGTTGATATATGCCCATCAGATATTATGCATATCGACCCAGTAACACGCAGAGCAGTAAATATCGAACCCAACTTCTGCTGGGAATGCTATTCTTGTGTTAAAGCTTGTCCTCAAAATGCAATTGACGTTAGAGGATATGCTGACTTTGCTCCCATGGGACACAGCGTCAGAGTTCTAAGAGAAGAAGACAAAGGCACAATATCTTGGAAACTTAAATTTAGGGATGGCAGAGTTAAGGATTTTGTTTCACCAATAAGAACTACTCCATGGGGGTCAATAAAATCTGCAGATGAATATGACCCGCCATCGATAGAAGACCTTAACTCGCAAGAACTAGCACATGAACCAGAGTATTTAAAAATAGATGGTGGGTTACCAACTATTTCTCGGGACAAATTTAAAGAAGGAGTCTTATAATGGCTCGAAGAAAGACAGTATATGTTGACTCCGATATTTTAGTAATCGGTGGTGGTTTTGGTGGTTGCGGAGCAGCATACGAATCACGCTATTGGGGAAGAGATAAAAAGGTAGTTGTAGTTGAAAAAGCAAATATTGAGCGCAGTGGAGCCGTTGCCCAAGGCTTGTACGCTATAAATTGCTACATGGGTATGCAATGGAATGAGAATACTCCAGAGGATTATGTAAGATATCAACGTAATGACTTAATGGGGCTTGTAAGAGAAGATTTAGGTTATGACATTGGTCGGCATGTGGACTCAACGGTTCATAAATTTGAAGAGTGGGGCCTTCCAATAATGGCAGACCCTGAAACTGGTCGTTATCAAAGAGAAGGTAAATGGCAAATAATGATCCATGGAGAGAGTTACAAACCAATAGTTGCTGAGGCCGCTAGAAAAGCAGCAACCGAGGTTTACAACAGGATTATGGTTACCCATCTTCTGATGGATAAGAAAAAGACAAATAGAGTTGCTGGTGCTGTCGGATTCAATGTGAGGACTGGTGATTTTTATGTATTTAGGTCCAAAGCAGTAATTGTTGCCGCTGGCGGAGCATCACACATTTTCAAGCCACACGCTGTTGGTGAAGGTATGGGAAGAACCTGGTACGCACCGTGGAGTAGTGCTTCTGCATATGCCTTACCTATTTTAACCGGTGCAAAGATGACACAAATGGAAAACCGTATAGTTTTAACTCGCTTTAAAGACGGTTATGGACCAGTAGGAGCATATTTTCTTCACTTAAAAACAACTACTGAGAATGCTTATGGGAAGGCTTATGAGCCTACGTGGCGAGACTCCATTGAAGAAATGGTCGGAGATTATGTTAATCATGAACCAGTTCCCACATGTCTGAGGAATCATGCATTTTTGAAAGAAGTTGAAGCAGGTCGTGGACCGATTCGGATGGTAACCAAAGAAGCATTTAAGGATCCTCATAAAGAAGTAATTGGATGGGAAAACTTTCTGGGGATGACAATTGGTCAAGCAGTCGTCTGGGCAGCAAATAATATTGATCCCAAGGAAACCAATCCAGAACTTGTTATGTCAGAACCCTACGTTATGGGCTCCCATGCCACGTGCTCGGGCGCTTGGTCTAGTGGTCCAGAAGATTACGCTCCGGATGAGTATCAATGGGGATATAATAGAATGATGACAGTAGAAGGACTGTTCGGGGCAGGAGATACTCTTGGAGGAACTCCACATAAATTCTCTTCTGGGTCATTTACTGAAGGGCGAATAGCTGGCAAAGCAGCTAATAAGTATATTAATGATCTAGGAACAGATCAGCCCGAGGTAAGCGAACAGGAATATGAAAGTTTAAAGCAAGCCGTTTATCAGCCTCTGGAAACCTATCGTGTTGGACGTAATGAGATAACTGCTGGTACTGTCTCCCCAAGCTATTTATTACCCTTATCCGGGCTTCAAAGACTTGAAAAGATAATGGATGAATATGTTGGAGGCGCAGGTACCAGATATATGACCAACGAGCCCATGCTTACACGTGGAATGGAACTTCTAAAAATGCTTAAAGAAGACTTAACATTTTTAGGCGCTGATAGTTTACATCAATTGCAAAGAGCCTGGGAGTTACATCATAGAGTTATCGCTTCAGAGTGTGTCGCTAACCATACAATGTATAGAAAAGAAACTCGTTGGCCAGGATATTATTATAGAGGTGATCATCCACAACTAGATGACAAAGATTGGCACTGTTTTACCTTATCTAAGTATAATTCTGAAACCGATGAGTATGAAATGGAAAAAGCACCGGTTCATCATATTGTAGACTAAAGCACAATACATGTTAATTGCACAAATTTCCGATACTCATATTAGAGTACCGAAACCAAATGATATTAAAGCTTTAGAGCGAATAAACTTCTTTAAAAAGTGCGTTGCAGACATAAACTCATTATCAGTAATACCCGACGTGGTCATCCATACTGGTGATCTAACTGACAACGGACTTCCAGATGAATATTGCCTAGCAAGGAATATTCTAAGTAAGCTAAAGATACCTTTTTATCCGACACCAGGTAATAGAGATGGTAGTAGAAACATGATTAATGCCTATGCAGCTGAATTTAAAAACCTGATTGATAATAATTTTATGATCTACGCAGTAGATGAATATCCAATAAGATTAATTTCTTTTGATTCCCTGGCACCATCAGGACCCAAAGGAGATCTTAACAAAATAAAGCTTAAAATACTTGAGAAAATTCTTAATCAAGTACCGGAAAAACCTTCTTTAATATTCATGCACCATCCTCCGTTTGATGTATCAAACTATGGAGAGCGCATAGTTGAATATAAAAGGCCTACTAGTATAAACAAACTTTATAATTTATTAAAAAATCATAAACAAATAGCCGGTATTTTTTGTGGTCATATACATAGGAGTTTTAGTAAAGATATTTATTCTTTCAAAGGAAGCGTTGCACCTCCGATAGCGCTAGATTTATCCAATGAAAAACCATCAGTTTGCCAAAAAGTAGATCAACCAATATATCATCTTCATAAAATTCAAATTGGGTCTACCTTTGAAACAGTATCACGGCAGTTGCAAATTGGATAAACTAAAAATTTTATTCGAGAGGGGATAAAAATGACTAACATTGAGGAAGTTATATTCAAAAGTATTAAAGATACTAATGGTATCCATCTGACACAATGCAGTATGGAAGATCATCCGGATATAATTCTGGCTATTATGGCTGAAAATATTTCAGAAAATTATGTTGGGCCTGACGAATTGCAGGGAAAATTCGAAGTTGAGATTCCTTACGAAGGGGAAACTAAAAAAGTTAATATTTGGTTCTCTAATTCAGAGGATAACGATAGGATGGCTATGATTATCCAAAAGTTTTTTGAGTGGCGATTTCCAAATTTGGTTATCAATGAAAGCACCCAGATGGGTATATATGAACCAGGTAAGCTAACAGTTAAGTCAGAATCCGATTAACGAAAAAAAGTTAATCATTATCAGTCAAACCCGCTCCTGCACCCTTTAGACGCGAGACATCAGATTCTGGGACATACGTCTTACTAGCCATTCTTTCCAATGATTTGATTACGCTAACTGGAATAGATAGCGGTGGTCCAACTGCTGAAAAGAAATTCTTTTCGGATAGCTTAATACTTAAATGACGTTCATCAATTTCATCAATTTTAAAAAATACTCCATATTTTTCTTGAGAAGTAATTAGAAGTATCCGTAAAAGTGCCGGCCATTTTAACTCCTCTAATATTACTTCCTCGAAATCAGACATGAGGCTATCAACTAATATCGGACCACACATAGCAAACTTAGCATTTTTTATTAGAATTTTTTTACCGGAAACCTCAGCCTTTATTTGTTGATGATCTTCAGAAAGCACATCAACTATCATAAACATGAGTTCTAAGTCAGACATAAGCTTGGGTGTTAAATCAGACATTTCGATGGAGTGCCCAAGCGATAATCCAGTCCCACGTCCGGCTTTAATTATTAATGATCGTACCTCTGCCTCAGACCGTCTTTGTAAAATCACTGGTTTACCTTTATTCATTATCCTTCTAAATCTAAACTTTAAGTCATGTAATTAAAACTGGTAACCAAGACTCATCCTTTTCAGTTAATTCACTCAGTAAAGGTGCTCCTTGGCCCAATGCTATCCTCACCCATCTATCGGACTTTGGATCAAACTTTGCCGCTCCAAAAAAGGATAACTTACAGCGTAACATATCAATTGGCTTACAATTCGAGCTAATCAAGTTCTCCTGTATTTCTGAATAGGGGTAAAGCGCCATTACTTGTACTCGCCTTACTGCCGCTCTGTGTTCAGGGAAAATTCTCAAAAATTCTGCAAGATTTTTATATTCCTGATCAATATCAGAGTATAAGTTTTTAATTTGACGCGCGATATCCATAGGGCTTTCCAATTCTGCGCCAGGTTCTTCAAATCTTAATCCTAGTCTGGGCTCCAGTTTCTCTTCACTAACATACCAAAACTGAGCAGCCTCCATTTTATCTTCGAAATCTACAGCTAGTGCCCACTGAAATTTAGTTATGATAATTTGTTTAAACTTTTCTAATGACATAGTAGGGCTAAGAGGTAGCGAATAATCTGAAACCATACAGCATGTTAATCCATCTACTACGTCGCCACACTCTTCTAGGACGAATGACACAAGTAATTCCTGGCAGTCCAATGAGAAACTCTTTGAATACTCAACCAAACTATTAAGAGGACTTAAATCATTTAATAACAGAGGTAACTTTATACAGATTTTTTTCCATTCACTCTTAAGTTTTTGTATTCGTATTTGATATTCAATGTCTGATACATTCCACTGTTCAAGATGCAAAGTAACCCTTTTTGATAGCGTAATTAAGTTCTTTATTTGTATTTTCTTTAATTGGCTAATAGCTCGTACTCTTGCCAATCCAGTCTCCTTGGCCATCATCCAGTTACTAATAAGTTCGGGATGCTCAACTAAAAAAGGTGCCATTCCTAGACCCGTGGAATTACCAATCCCCAAATATTTTTTATATTTTTTATCTAATTCTCCCCGACCAACATGCTCAACTAAATCATGGGTAAAGCCTCTAATTAATAAAACTGTTAGCATTTCAGCCATAAATGGCCCGGAAAGAGCTTGTCTGTCTAAAATTTGATTTCTATCTAAAATACCAAATTTTCCATTACCATAAACAGCCGTAGTTCGCATTAGGTAACCCGTACTTTTAATCATTTCTAGATCCGGCTGTTCTCCATTCTTTAATCTTTCAACCACATGTGACCATAGTCGAACAGATTTATTAGCCCTACTCAATATTAAGTCTCTATCGGTATATCTGCCTGCCTCTTGAAGTGGAACTTGTTTTTCTAATCTATCAATTTCAGATCGTTCCGGAATACCATCATAAAGGACATATGAGCTATCCCAGGCTTCAGCAATCACACGATCAGTCCGTTTAGAGGGATCTAATCTAGTTGAGAAAGCAACAAGTGAATATATCTCCTCACTTATTATTATAGAATAAACAGCAATACCGTAACCTGCTGTATCTATATCCCAACGGAGTCGATTAACCTTTGCTTTTTTTTGAGAGAGAACTCGGAGTAATGTCCTCATAAAAGACATACGTGAGGGAAACATAGAACCCATCCGGTTTAGCCTCATAACTTCATTGGGTTTTCTTAATGAGATTTCATTTCTAAATAGTTTATTCATTATCAATTCCATAAAAGGATTCGTGATAGAATCGACGCCAGTTTTCCCCCATTATACCTTCCACCTCAACTGTCGAGAAACCAATATTGACTAACCCTTCTCGAATTTTATGAAAATCACGATTATCTCTAAACCACTCTGGCTGATCTGGAAACCCTGGATCTGAAACTGAGCCTTCACCATAATCAACCTCTTTGGACCACCGCCCATTCCTCATCCATGTTACAATACTATCGGGTTGATCTTGACACAAATCAGAGCCGATTCCTAAATATTCTGTACCATATTTTTCCGCGCTATCAGCTATCATCTCGCAAAAGCTCGATAAAGAACAAAGACTCCCAGCCTTAAGATGATGTGGATATAGGGAGAACCCTAACATTCCCCTCCTGGAAGTTAATTCTTTCAATACCTGATGCTTTTTATTTCTAACTGCCGGGTGCCAACAATATGGGTTGGCGTGAGTAATTGCGATAGGCCGCTCAGAGAGATTAATTGCTTCTATTGTAGATCGATCAGCCGAATGGCTCATATCTATAACCATACCCAATCTATTCATCTCTTTTATCACCTGTTTACCAAACCTAGTCAAACCGGGGTCTACATCTTCATAACAGCCGGTAGCTAGTAAAGATTGGTTATTATAGCTTAATTGCATAAACCGAACACCCAAATCATAAAAAACTTCTAATAAACCTATATCATCTTCAATGGGACTTGGGTTTTGAAATCCAAAAAAAATAGCCGTTTTATTATTGGATTTTGCTATTTCAATATCTGATGAAAACTGTCCTTTCATAATTAGATTAGGAAAATTCTCAAACATTGAATTCCACATTTCGATATTGAGAACGGTTTCTCTAAAATTCTCATGATACGCTATGGTTACGTGTACTGCATCTACTTCACCTTCACGCATTTCTTTAAAGATTTTTTCTGACCAATTTGCATACTGCAGATTATCAATTGTTATCAACTTGCCTTCTCCTAACCGTAAAATTGATATTTAAAAAACTCTAAAAATCGAGTGCTGTGTACTTTGTATCAAGATAATCCTCTAAACCTTGGCTTCCACCCTCTTTACCCAAACCACTTTCTTTTACGCCACCAAATGGAGCCTCTACAGTTGTTATTAGGCCAGAGTTAATACCAATCATTCCATATTCCAGCTTTTCATTTAAACGCATGATACGTCCTACATCCCTGGTATATGCGTATGAACACAACCCAAAGTCAGTATCATTAGCCATAACAATTGCTTCTTCTTCAGATTCAAATTGAAATATTGGTGCTAATGGTCCAAAAATTTCCTCCTTAGAAAATCTCATATTTTGTTTCGCTCCAGTTACAATCGTGGGTGAAAAAAATGTTTTTCCTTTATCATTCCTAGATCCACCCAAAGCAATTTTTGCGCCTTTTTTTACAGCATCCTCTAACAACTCTTCAACTTTTAACACTGCATTCATATCTATTAATGGCCCTTGTTCAACATCTGGGTCTCTACCATCACCAACTTTCATTTTGGCAGTTTCAGTCAGAAATTTTTTTACAAAGTCCTGATAAACACCAGACTGTACATAAATCCTATTTGCGCATACACAAGTTTGACCAGCATTTCTAAATTTACTTACGATCGCTCCTTCAACTGCTTTATCAAGGTCCGCGTCATTAAACACAAGAAATGGTGCATTTCCACCTAATTCCATACTCACTTTTTTAACTGTATCTGCTGACCTTTTTATAAGTTCTTTTCCAACCTCTGTAGAACCAGTAAAAGTGACCTTCCTAACTAAAGGGCTGTTCATTATCGTATTACCTATTTCTTTTGCGGGTCCAGTTAAAATATTTACTACACCCTTCGGGAATCCGGATTCTTCGCAAAGTGCACCCCATGCTAAACCGGAATAAGGGGTTGCTGAAGCTGGCTTTGCAACTACCGTGCATCCTGCTGCCAATGCTGGGCCTAGCTTACGGGCAAGCATAGAAGACGGAAAATTCCAAGGTGTTATCATACCCACTACACCTACAGGATGTTTTGTAACCAAAATTCTACGATCTAACGCTGCGGCAGGAACTATCTCTCCTTTATTCCGTCTAATTTCTTCTGCGAACCATCTAATATATGCAGCCCCGATAGCAATCTCACCCATTGCTTCTACAAGAGGCTTACCTTGTTCTACAGTCAGCAACTCAGCCAAATCCTTTTGATTATCTAACAGAGCATCATGTAACTTCCATAATAATCCGACTCTCTCTAGGAGTGGTTTATCTGCGTACTCTGGAAACGCCTTTGCAGCTGCTGATATTGCCCTCTCCGTTTCTACACTACCGCTCGCCGGTACGTTTCCAATAACTTCATTAGTAGCGGGATTAATAACTGACAACGTCTTGCCACTATCAGCGGCGACCCACTTCCCATCAACTAGATTAGCTTGTTTCATATAGGTAGAATAACTCATCATGTTTACCCTTATTTTCTAAAAAAACCAATAAATAACCACGTATTTGATATATAAATTACTAACATCAATTAAAATAAAAATTCGTCAAAAATCAAGATTTTCGACGCTTAAGGCATTATTTTGAATGAAGTCTTTACGAGGTTCCACTATATCACCCATTAATTTAGTGAAGGTATCATCTGCTTCTATTACATCTTTCACTTGTACTTGTAATAATGTCCTTGCTTCGGGATCTAATGTAGTTTCCCACAATTGATCTGGATTCATTTCTCCTAACCCTTTATACCTTTGTAATGCAGACCCCTTTTCTCCAGCGTCCAATATATACCTTAACAAGTCTGTAGGACCGTAAATCACTTGCTCTTTATCTTTTCTTACTAAATGAACTGGTCTGTCATATACTTCCTGAAGGCTTTTTGTAAGTGAACCAAGTCTCTTTAGCTCTGTCGATGATAAGAGTTTCCCATCCAGAACTCTTATTTCTCCCACACCTCTTAAAACTCTAGATAGCTTTATACCTCCATCATCCATCGCTATTCCCTGCCAACCCTTTTCATATTCAAAAGCTATTAAATCCAAACGTTTAGAAATATTATCCGCTACAATCTGCAAACTAGTTTCAGTTTGCTCTTTTAAGAATGCCCCAGATAAAGCTGCTTGTTCTATTATATGTTTAGGGTAATGGGTTGGTAAAACGTTTAATATTTTGTTTACCACCCTCGCTTCTTTTAAAACTCTTAAGAGGTCTTGATCTACTATTTTCTCACCCGAAGCCAATCGAAGTTCTGAACCTTCCACTCCCATTTCAATTAAATAATCTTCGAGGTGACCTTGATCTTTAAGATAAACCTCCGATTTTCCCCTCGACACCTTAAAAAGTGGTGGTTGCGCTATATAGAGGTGCCCTCCTTCAATAAGCTGATACATTTGTCTGTAAAAGAATGTTAAGAGGAGCGTTCTTATATGCGCACCATCTACATCAGCATCAGTCATAATTACCACTTTATGATATCGAAGCTTAGACAAATCAAATTCATCTCTTCCAATACCTGTACCAAGAGCCATCACCAGATTTCCAATTTCTTGAGAGCCTAGCATTCGATCAAACCTGGCTCTCTCGACATTTAATATTTTACCCCTTAGAGGAAGAACTGCTTGAGTTCCCCGATCTCTACCTGTCTGCGCTGAACCACCAGCAGAGTCACCTTCCACCAAAAAGACTTCTGTCTTAGCAGGATCTTTTTCTGAACAATCTTTCAGCTTCCCCGCCAAAAAATTTACATCTAGTGCAGTTTTTCTTCGAGTTAGGTCACGAGCCTTTCTAGCAGCTTCTCTAGCGTGAGCTGCCTCGATTATTTTTGTGACTACAATTTTAGCCTCGTTTGGGTTTTCTTCAAACCATTCTGAAAGTTTTTCATTAACTAAACCCTCAACTGCTGGACGAACCTCACTTGAAACCAACTTGTCTTTGGTCTGCGATGAGAACTTCGGATCTGGTATCTTAACACTTAGTACACATGTCAAACCTTCTCTGGCGTCATCACCTGTAAAAGAAACTTTCTCTTTCTTTGCAATACCTGTTGACTGTGCATAAGTATTTATTGTCCGAGTCAAGGCTCCTCTAAAACCAGCCAAGTGAGCACCACCATCACGCTGAGGGATATTATTTGTGAATGGCAAGACTGTTTCATGATAACTATCATTCCACCACATCGCTAACTCTACAGCTATGTCATCTCTTTCCCCTAAAATATAAATTGGTTGCGGCATCACAGATGCCTTAGATCGATCAATATACCTAACAAACTCTTTAACTCCGCCCTCGTAAAAAAGTTCCGATTTCAGTCCTATAGTGGGCCTTAGATCTTCTAACACTATTCTGACACCAGAGTTTAAAAAAGCTAACTCCCTCAGCCTATTTTCTAGAGTTATAAAGGAATAATCTAAATTAGAGAAAGTATTTAAAGAAGCTAAAAAACGAACCTGTGTCCCAGAATTTTCTGAGTTTTCAACTTCAGCCAACGATTTAACAGTATCCCCATTTTCAAAACGAGCTATGTATTTTTTACCATCACGAGAGATAGTCAACTCTAACCAATCAGAAAGAGCATTAACAACTGACACTCCAACGCCATGTAAACCTCCTGAAACTTTATAAGAGTTACTATCAAATTTCCCACCAGCATGGAGTTGTGTCATAATAACCTCTGCTGCCGAAATACCCTCTTCTTCATGAATTCCTACTGGTATTCCACGCCCGTTATCACAAACAGTAACACTTGAGTCTGAATTTATCTTAACCGTAATTAAATCTGCATGCCCTGCTAACGCTTCATCTATACCATTATCTACAACTTCATATACCATATGATGTAACCCAGAGCCGTCATCGGTATCCCCGATATACATACCCGGTCGTTTCCTTACTGCATCTAATCCCTTAAGAACCTTTATAGAGTCAGCTTCATAAGCTTCTCCATTTTGATCTAAATCTGTCATTCACTGCCCTTAAATTTTCGTACCTACATATAGCATTTTTTTCAATCTATGTCACGCTTTTGCACAAAATATTGTATAATTTTTAAATGAAGGAAAATATTTTTAATTATCTTTTGCAATATATATATTATATCTCACATATGCAGAATAATACGCCGTTTATCAAATTGTATAAAAAGATAAATTAAGCTTGGTCATTAGAAGATCTTAATATGATAGATCATCAAGCTTATAATGATATTACTCGCGAAGTACCGTTTTTATAAGTAACCTCAAATTTTTGAGCCTCTGACCCAATTTCATCAAACAACTCTGCTCCAGTTCCGGTCATCCATGCCTGTGTATTTAGAGAACGAATTTCTGCATAAAGATCTTTCCTTCGATCTGCGTCTAGGTGGGCAGCTACCTCATCTAAAAGAATAATTGGAGATATATTAAATTCATTAATAAGAGCTCTCGCATTGGCTAGTATCAAAGAAATTAATAAAGCTTTTTGTTCACCGGTTGAGCAATTTTTAGCATCAAGCCCTTTTTCTTGATATTTAACGACTAAATCTGTTTTATGAGGTCCTACGGATGTCCTGTGTGAAAAAAAATCATCTGATCTGGCACTTGATAGTAATTCTTTGAATCCATCAACTGTTATTGAGGTAAAATCTTTCTGGTAATTTATTAAATCTAAGCTCGCAACTGGAAATGAAGTAGAGACATTTTTCATCGAAGATATCAGTTTTTCTACAGCAAAGTTCCTATTCTCATTTATTTTTACTCCTGAAGATGCCATTTGGTCTTCGACTGCTGAGTACCAATCTGGGTCGCGGTTAAATTCCTTAAGCAAGGTGTTCCGTTCTTTCATAGACTTCTCGTAACTCAATACTGCTTCCGCGTGCCCCGGAATAAATGAATGCGTGATCCTATCTAAAAACCTCCTACGCATTTCAGCGCCCTCCACCCACAATCTATCCATCGAAGGAGTAAGCCAAATCATTTTCAACAACTTACCCAGACTGATTTGTGATTCAGATTTATCATCAATATAAACCAGTCGAGCAAGGTTAGGACCAGTTTTCGTTTCAATAGTATGAGCACTTTTATCAAGCTGAAGCACTGCAGAAACTTTCCAACCAATTGCTTCCGGTGATCTAGTCATATCTCCTAATTTTGATCTCCTAAGCCCTCTACCCGGGGACAACATCGATATCGCTTCTAAGATATTTGTTTTTCCTACACCATTTAAACCAAAAATAGCTACTGGCGCACCACTTAATTCTAACTTTGTATCTAAATGGGAACGAAAATGCGAAAAAGTTATTTCAGATAAATAATGATCCAACATTCATCAGCTTCAAACACGCATCGGCATTACAACATATATAGCAGACTCATCATTTCCCTCACGCATCAAAGTAGGGTCCCCAGGTGAATTAAACATAAAAACAGCATCGTCTTGATTAACTTGGCTAGAAATCTCCAACAGATACTTTGCGTTAAAACCTATTTCAAGCTCATCATCATTATACTTAACCGTTAAACTCTTCCTCTGCAGTGCCACTATCGGGGGAATTTACAGATAAGATCAGCTTATTCTCTGAAATAGACAGTTTTACAGTTCTAGATCTTTCTGAGCTAACTGTTGATACTCTGTCAACTGCTTGTGAAAACATCGTTGCGTCTATTTCTAACTTTCTTGCATGATCGTTAGGAATTACTCGATTATAATCTGGAAAAGTGCCGTCTATTACTTTTGAGGTCAATGTCATTTCGGCAGTCGCAAACCTGACTTTTGTTTCACTTACAGATACTGCGACCTGTAAATCTTCATCGCCCAGAAGTTTCCTAAGTTCAGAAACCGTTTTCCTTGGCACTATAATGCCAGGCATATCATCCGCATCAGATGGTAATGAAGAGTCTA
>JBJLGD010000030.1:0-31769 GCA_045565015.1 Paracoccaceae bacterium | reverse complement strand
TCTCTTAAACCGGTATTATAAAGCTTTCAAGGTCTAGGAAAATTTTTCTAAGGTTTATATTCACAAAAATTGATGCATTACATACCAAGCGCATCTTTATACAACTGAAGAACAGCATCTTCTTCTGAAACTTCTTGAGGGTCTCGTCTTCTAATAGCCATTAATTTTCTAACCACTCGAATGTCGTAACCTCTATTTCTAGCTTCAGCTAATACCTCCTTTTGTTGCTCTAGAAGATCTTTGCGTTCAGATTCTAAATGCTCGTAGCGCTCAATAAACTGGCGTAGTTCTTCCCCGGTTACACGGTAAGAGTTATCAAGAGAGGTTGTTTCAGACATTTTATGTGAATCCTTTATACCAAAATGAAAAATACGGATACAAATTCATTTATTAATTAACAAGAGGAGTTTCACTTGTCTAACGTATAAAGTCGGGTTAATCACAGATTAGTTTGGAGTATTCTATGAGCGTCTTAATTCCTGTTGGTTCCGTTATTACTTTAGTTGGTATAATTTTACTTTTTCGTTGTATCTACCGAGTTGCAAAAGCAAAGAAGTCAAAGCTATCCGACGAAGAGCTTAAGGCTGTATTACAATCGACAGTTCCCGCCAATTTAGGGGCACTATTTTTATCAGCTACAGGCCTTATCACTGTAATTATTGGAATTACTTTTGCGTAGATCATTGTAAACCTTACGTATTTACAACTCAGCTTTACTAACGCCCAAGAATGTTATTAGCCTGACCAATTAATATTGGTATAGATTTTTCATATGTTCTAGCTATTTCTGGATTTGAACCATTGCCGTCGATCGCCCGTCTTACAACACCCTGTAAGATTGCGGCTAGCCTGAAATAGCTAAATAAAAGATAAAATGTCCAGTTATCTGGTACGGCACAATTGCGATATTCACAATAACTCGAAACATAGTCGCTTTCTGTTGGTATTCCAAATTCTTTACGATCTACCCCCCTAACCCACTCATTGTAGAATTATGTGGTACTCTCCATTGCATGCATTGATATGCTATATCCGCTAGAGGATGGCCTAATGTGGCCAGTTCCCAATCTAATAACGCTAAAACCTTAGGTCTAGATAGTTCAAAAATCATATTATCAAGGCGATAATCTCCATGAACCAATGCAATTTGGCCATCGTCATCTGGCATATTTCCTATAAGCCAGTCAGCCAAATAAATCATATCTTCATCTAACTGAAAGGCGCTATTTTTATATTGTTCGTACCAACGTGTTGTTTGTCTGAGGAAATAATTTCCAGGTCGTCCAAAATTCTCTAATCCAACATTTTTTAGGTTTAGATTGTGTAAACATGCAAGTACTCTAGCCATTTCAAAATAAATATCTCTTCGTTCGTGGATATCACATTCGGGAATTATCGGGTCCCAAAATATCCTACCATTAGAGTACTCCATAAGGAAAAAACTTCTTCCAATCGGAGAGCTTCCATCATCTACCAAATGTACCATCCGAGGCACGGGTACTTCTGTATCTCTCAAAGCCTTCATAACCCTGAACTCCCTATCAACTTGATGAGCTGATTTAAGAAGATCGCCAGGTGGTTTAGACCTCAAGACATAATAACCACTTTCAAAACGAGCCTTATATGTCGGGTTTGATTGACCGGTTGAAAATTTTTCTAACTCTATCAGCTCTCCTAAACGATGAGTATGTTTAAGAAAATACGTTTTTAAAGTCTCAACACTGATATCAGATTTACCACTCATAGCTATTTTTAACCTTTAAGTCCAATTGACAACTCTGTCTTGTAACTTAATGTAGTTTTCGAATTAACTAAACTAAAAAAGGAAAATTTATGGACTTGGGTATTTCAAAAAAACTCAGACCTCTCAGAGAAAAAGTAAGTAAAATGGTCATCGAGGAAATAGCTCCTGTTGAACAAGAGTACTTTGCCGAAGTTCATAAAGGAGATCGATGGAAATTTACCGATAGACAATCAGATATAGTCGAGGACTTAAAAACTTCAGCACGAGATAAGGGGCTCTGGAACCTCTGGTTGACAGACAGCTCAAAAGGATACGGTCTTAACACAGTCGAATATGCATATCTCGCTGAAGAAATGGGTAAAGCCCATTTAGCACCTGAGGCCTTCAACTGTAATGCACCCGATACCGGGAATATGGAAGTTTTTGAACGCTATGGTACCCCTGATATGAAGAAAAAATGGTTAGAACCACTTCTTAATGGTAAGATCAGATCTGCGTATCTAATGACCGAACCGTCGGTCGCTTCTTCGGATGCCACCAATATTTCTCTAAAATGTGAAAAAAAAGGTAATAATTATATACTTAACGGAGAAAAGTGGTGGGCAAGCGGTGCTGGTGATCCAAGATGTGCTGTATTCATAATCATGGTTAGAACTTCAAAAGAGGGCCCAAGACATCAGCAACATTCTATGATTGTTGTGGATGCTCATACACCAGGCATCGAAAAATTACGTGCCATGGAAGTGTATGGTGATGATGAAGCGCCCCATGGGCACATGCACATAAAATTCAGCGATGTCAAAGTACCGGTAGAAAATATGCTCTTGGACGAAGGTAGGGGTTTTGAAATTTCTCAAGGTCGATTAGGGCCCGGTCGTATTCATCACTGTATGAGGGCCATAGGAATGGCTGAAAAAGCCCTAGGTCTAATGTGTGAAAGATCACTTTCTCGGGAAGCTTTTGGAAAAAAAATCGCGTATCTGGGAGGTAACTTTGATTATATTGCTAATGCTCGCATGCAAATAGAACAGGCCCGGCTGTTATGTCTGAAAGCGGCCTGGATGATGGATCAAGGGGATGCCCGAGCAGCAGCACCTTGGATATCTCAAATAAAGGTTGAGGCACCAAGAATAGCCTTAGAGATAACAGATCAAGCTGTTCAAATGTTCGGTGCTATGGGCATATCCCAAGATACGCCCTTAGCTCGTCAATGGGCTCACTTACGCACTTTAAGATTGGCCGATGGACCAGATGCTGTTCACCGCAGACAAGTTGCGCGAGCGGAATTAAGGAAATTTACAAATGAAAAGATATAAAAAAGAAATTAATATATAGGGTTTGTTTACTCATGGATTACAAAGAGCTAACTCCAATTTTTTTTGTATCAGGCCAGATTAAAGCACATGATATAGAAATAGTGAAAAATCTAGGCTTCACAGATATTATATGTAATCGACCATCACACGAAAGCTCCTCTGACGAGAAGCCAGATATCATCGGCGATGCGGCAGGTCGAAGTGGCATTACTTTTTATGATAATCCTTTTCCAAGCATTCAACTCTCAGTCGAAAGCATTTCTCGCCAAAAAACAAATGGAGCCAAGACACTTGCCTATTGCACCTCGGGAACCCGTTCAGCAATTTTATGGGCTTTCTCTATGGCTAGTGATATGGAGACTACGAACATATTACAATGTCTTGCCAAGGCTGGGTTTCCAATGCCACATCTTGCCGATCAAATAGATGCATTTGGTAAGTTAGGGGTATAACGAATGAAGGGTAAAAAATGAAAAAAGATAAAAGTCCAGGACATCGGTGGCATGATATGGGTGGACTAGAAGCTGGCTCAATTAATAATGAAAGTCATGATTTTGCAATCTGGGAAAAGCGCGTAGATGCGTTACTTACCTTATCTACTAAGAAAGGCTTATTTACTGTCGATGGTCTTCGAAGAGTACTTGAAGATATGGGAGAAGAGGCATTTGAAACTATGTCATATTATGAACGCTGGGTATCCTCTATAAACCAAAACTTAATAGAGTCAGGAATATATTCCATCGATGAACTTGGTCAAAAAATGGAGGAAGTTAAAGCTCGAGGGGAAACATACGGATCAGCACAAAGGGATGGGACATGATATTAGATAACGGATCCCGCGTAAAAATTAAGGATAGATCGCCACCTGGTCATATAAGGACTCCAAAATATATCCGTGGTAAAGTTGGCATAATCGAGAGATGCGTGGGTATATTTAAAAACCCTGAACAACTTGCGTACTCCCTGAACGCAAATGAATACGGCTTATACAGAGTTAGATTTAAAATGACTGAATTATGGGAAGATTACGCCGAAGATCCAGATGATACTCTGGATGCCGAAGTTTTCGCCCATTGGATTGAGGAGATAAAAAATGCCGCATGATCATCATGAACATCTCAGCCCTTCAGGTCATCCATATCGAAAAGATAACGATGAACCATTAACTTATTGGCAAACAATGGAAATATCTATCAGGGAGCTAATGATAGAAAAAGGGAAATTTTCAGCTTTAGAGATTACCGAACAAATAGACTTAATGGACTCTCGGTCCCCAGCTCACGGTGCTGCGGTAGTAGCAAAAGCTTGGGTTGATCCAGAATTTAAAAAAAGACTACTACAAAATGGTGCCAAGACCGTTGCTGAGATAGGTTTTGATCTGGGACCAATGCATCTTGTAGCAGTCGAAAACACTACTGATATACATAATTTAGTAGTGTGTACGCTATGCTCTTGTTACCCACGTAATTTGCTAGGTTTACCTCCAGACTGGTATAAAACTAGAGAATACAGAAGTCGTGCAGTTAAAGAGCCACGTTCAGTTTTGGCTGAATTTGGGGTTATTTTACCTGAAAGAACAACTATACGTGTACATGATAGTACGGCTGATATGAGATATATTGTAATTCCCAAGAGACCGGAAAGTATATCGGGATTGACTGAGGCTGAACTCGCATCCTTGGTCACAAGAGATAGCATGATTGGAACCGGTCTAATTAAAGATTTTTAATTACTAAATACTCATCAAGTTAATATCACAGGTTTACGAAAGTAGTACTTTTATATGGCATTAGGAAAGACCTCCGGTGGACGAAAAAATCCAAGTGATTTTGTTATTAGTTTAATGATACGTTCCTTATTTACTTTAGCCCTATTACTACCATATCGGTTGAGAGTCCCATTTTCAGGATGGTTAGTAGCCACTATAATTTCTCCTTTAGCTGGTTACTCAAATAGAATTAGGGAAAATTTAATGTATGTCTTACCTGAGCTTCCCCCGAGTGAAGTTAAAAGACTAGTAAAAGAAGTTCCTAATAATGCCGGCAGGACATTAATAGAAATTTTTTCTGGTGAAGAATTTATTCGTCGAGCGGAAAATGCTGAGTCCATAGGGTCCGGCCTAAAAGCATTAGAACGAGCAGCTAAGGAAAATCGATCAGTTATTCTGGTAACGGGCCATTTTGGAAATTATGACGTCGCCAGAGCAGCTTTAACCAAAAAAGGTCATAAAGTTGGAGCTTTATATCGAGAAATGAATAATGGTTACTTTAATAATTGGTATGAAAAAGCAATTTCTAAGATTGGAACACCGATATTTCCTAGAGGAAGAAAAGGGCTTTCAGAGTTAATAAAATTTTTACGAAATGGCGGTATGGCTGGATTTCTAATAGACCAACATATGAGAGATGGAGCACCATTAACTTATTTTGGTAAAACGGCCTTAACAGGGTTATCAGCAGCTGATCTTGCCCTAAAATATAATGCTGTTTTAATACCCGTATATGGCTTGAGATTACCCAATGGGTTAGATTTCAAACTCATCTTTGAAGAGCCCATTGAGCACTCAACATCAGAAAAAATGACACAAGAATTGAATGACTCTCTGGAGGCTGTTGTTAAACAAAATATGGCACAATGGTTCTGGGTCCATAGACGTTGGAAACCCGACGACAAAACCAGAAATAAAGTTTAACTCGCTTTAGCCAAATTTCTCAATACGTAATGAAGAACACCACCATTTTCGACGTACTCAATCTCCATTTCAGTATCAATTCTACATTTCAAAATTATATTTGTTTCAGATCCATCACTGTGGATTATATGACATGGTACCGGGGATAACGGTTTTAGCCCTTTATCTAATCCAGTTATGGAAATAACTTCATCTCCAACAAGTTTTAAAGTTTTTCGAGTGACACCATCCGTAAATTCAAAGGGTATTACACCCATACCAACTAAGTTCGATCTATGTATACGTTCGAAACTCTCAGCAATTACAGCTTTCACACCTAGTAATGCCGTACCTTTAGCAGCCCAATCACGCGAAGACCCTGCGCCATACTGTTCACCACCAAATATTACTAATGGTGTTCCTTTTTCCTGAAATTTCATTGCAGCATCAAAAATAGACATTTGGTTGTTATTAGGGCCTAAAGTATAACCACCTTCAACGTCATTTAAAATTTCGTTTTTAATACGAATATTGGCAAATGTCCCTCTCATCATAATCTCATGGTTACCCCGCCGTGATCCATAGGAATTAAACTCTCTTGGAGCAACCTGGCGGCTAACCAAATACTCTCCAGCTGGTGTTGTCTCTTTAAATGAACCTGCTGGACTTATATGATCAGTTGTAATCATATCGCCTAATAAAGCTAATACTCTGGCATCAGTGATATTTTCAATAGTTCCTGGCTCTGGACTCATTCCCTTAAAATACGGCGGATGCTGGACATAAGTTGAGGAAGTCGGCCAGTTATACAATTGACTATCAGTAGTTTTTACGCTTTGCCATTTTTCATCCCCGTTAAAAACATCTGCATATTTGGACTGGAATGCTTCCCTCGTAACTGTTTTCGTAACAAGTTCGGTTACTTCTTCAGTAGTAGGCCAAATATCCTTCAAATAAATATCAGTTCCGTCAGGACCTTGAGCGATTACATCGTTTGATAAATTGATGTCTAAAGTACCAGCAATTGCATATGCGACCACAAGGGGCGGTGACGCTAAATAATTAGCTTTAACATCAGGGCTGATCCTACCCTCAAAGTTTCGATTACCTGATAATACCGCAGTCGCAACCAAATCCCCTTCTGAAATCGCTTCAGAAATTTCTTTTTGAATAGGGCCCGAGTTTCCAATACATGTAGTGCATCCATATCCAACGAGGTGAAATCCAACTGCATCAAGATCTTCTTGTAGGTTAGCAGCTTCTAGATAAGCTGAAACTACTTGAGATCCAGGGGCCAGTGATGTCTTAACCCAAGGCTGACTATTCAAACCTAATTGACGCGCTTTTCTGGCGACCAAGCCTGCTGCAATCATCACGTAGGGATTGGAGGTATTCGTGCATGAAGTGATCGAAGCAATAACAACTTTTCCAGACTTCATTTTATATTCTTCGCCTGATACATTTATTTCATCATCTATGGACTGCTTAAACGTTTCTTTCATTTCTCTATGAAATGCCTCTTTAGCAACATCCAAAGCGACGTAATCCTGGGGCCTTTTGGGTCCGGATATGGCGGGAACAATGGTACCCATATCCAACTCTAATGTATCCGTATAAATTGGACTGTAATCAGGATCACGCCAAAAACCATTTACTTTCGCATAAGCCTCTACCAGAGAAATTGTTTCTTGATCTCGACCTGTCGTTTTCAAATACCTGAGTGTTTCATTGTCTACAGGAAAGAACCCGCATGTCGCGCCATACTCTGGAGCCATATTACCTATGGTAGCACGATCAGCCAGTGGCAAATTATCTAACCCATCGCCATAAAACTCTACAAATTTTCCAACTACACCCTTCGCTCTCAATAGTTCAACGACTTTTAAGACCAAGTCGGTACCTGTAGTTCCCTCTACCATAGACCCCGTAAGCTTAAAACCTATAACTTCGGGAATTAGCATCGAAATGGGTTGACCGAGCATTGCAGCTTCAGCTTCAATTCCACCTACTCCCCAACCAAGAACGGCAGCTCCGTTAACCATCGTCGTATGGGAGTCTGTTCCGACTAATGTATCAGGATAGGCTACATTTTGTCCAAATTGGTCTTTGTCTGACCAAACCGTCTTTGAGAGATATTCTAAGTTAACTTGATGGCATATACCAGTACCAGGTGGAACAACTCTAAAGTTATCAAATGCAGACTGCCCCCACTTTAAGAACGTATACCTCTCAAGGTTTCTCTCATATTCCCGTTCGACATTCATTTGGAAAGCTCTTGGGTTACCAAAGGCATCAATCATTACCGAATGATCGATTACTAAGTCCACAGGGTTAAGTGGATTGATTTTTTCGGGATTACCACCAAGCTCAACAATACCATCTCTCATTGCTGCCAGATCGACTACCGCTGGAACACCAGTAAAATCTTGAAGAAGTATCCGTGCAGGTCTATAAGCTATCTCTCTTTTACTTTTACCACCATCTCTTGCCCAATCAGAAAATGCCCTTATGTCATCCTGAAAAACTGTTTTCCCATCTTCAAATCGCAAGATATTTTCTAAAACAACCTTCAATGAGGCCGGCAGCTTAGCAAAATTTCCCATCCCAGCCTCTTCAGCAGCATCTAAAGAATAATAGAAAAAAGATTTTCCATTAACAACGAGTTCTCTACGTGTTTTTGATGAGTCGTTCCCGACTGTTATTGGCATAGCTGGCTCCTATCGCTGACGTTTCCAATACTTGGGGCCCTATTGCCTCATGTACTGTTTTTACTCAAGACCAGAGTGAATTGGTTTTTTTAATATAATAGTATTCATAGCCGATAATGCATCAATGTTTTTTTGTCTAGCTCTTTAAGAGCTTCTTCTTATGAGTTAGAGAAACTTATGACATTAATAGTTTCAAACTTATCTTGTGGGTTTCAAAATATACCCATTCTCTCAAATATCAATTTTGATTGTGAAAAAGGTGAAGTAGTAGTTCTAAAAGGACGAAATGGTGTTGGGAAAACAACATTTCTTAGATGCCTTGCAGGCTTGAGTTCTCATTTAACTGGAAATTTTGTTTTTGCGGAAGATTCAATTGCCTATCTTGGACATCTTAATGGTATAAATGGTAATTTAACAGTTATTGAAAATCTCTTTTTTTGGAAAACGGTTTATGGGCTAGATAAGGTAGAAGATACTATAAACTCTTTGAACCTTACCGATATTTTGTATGATCGAATTAGTAGTTTATCAGTTGGCCAACAAAGATTGTTATCATTCGCGCGAATACAATTAACTGGAAGTAAGTATTGGATTTTAGATGAGCCAATGACATCTCTCGATGAAAAAAATGTGACTATATTTATATCTTTGTTGGAAGACCATTTAAAAAATAATGGGAGTGCTATCATCGCCACCCATCAAGACATAGACCTACCATTAACCAAAGCTAAAAGAGTGAACTTAGATACTTTTGTGGTGTCTGCAAAAAATCGGCTTTCATTTGCGGAATTAGAAAATATATCATGATTGCCCTACTTATTAGAGAATTAAGATTAGCTGTCCGATCAGGCAGTACAATTTTCTTGGGTACCGCCTTTTTTCTGATTGTACTGATTTTAGTTCCACTAGGTCTTGAACCTAATCTATCAATTCTAGTTAACCTTGCCCCGGGAATTCTATGGGTCGCTCTTGTATTATCCTGTTTGCTTTCACTCGACAGGATTTTTCATTTAGATTTTCAAGACGGCACATTAGAACAGTTGTCAATCTCTCCATTACCATTAGAGGGAATAGTTTTAGTTAAGTCTTTAGCGCATTGGATTACTACTTGTTTACCACTAATTTTTTTAACACCAGTAGTTGGACTGGTCTATGGTGTACCAATAAATTCTATAATTTGGATGATTTTGTCCCTACTAGCGGGAACTCCAGCTCTATCAGTAATAGGTTCTTTTGCCGCCTCTCTGACTTTAGGAGTTAAGCGAGGTGGTCTTCTCTTATCAATAATTGTCTTACCCATGTACATTCCTACTTTAATCTTTGGATCTGAAGTTATACGAAGAAGTTTAGACCAATCATCCAACACCACCCCGTTGATATTTTTACTAGCGATTTCTACAAGTTCTATCGCGTTGATACCATTCGCCACTGGGTCTGCTCTAAAAATTAATTTAAATTAGATTATAACAAATTATAAGGTTAAAACATGTCTCCGTGGAAATATACAAATCCAAATAAGTTTATGAGTTTTTCAGAAGCAGTTTTACCTATTCTTTCAGTCCTATCCTTTACTTTGATTTTGACAGGACTAATTTGGGGTTTCTTCTTTACTCCGGATGATTTCCGTCAAGGCTCTACAGTAAAAATAATTTACTTGCATGTTCCAGCAGCCTTAGTAGCGATAAATACTTGGTTCGTCATGCTGATTGGTTCATTAGTTTGGATAGTTAGAAGACACCATATATCGTCTCTAATCGCGAAGTCTGCCGCGCCTATCGGATTAACAATGACCCTCGTAACATTAGCAACCGGAGCAATTTGGGGAAAGCCCATGTGGGGAACTTTCTGGGCTTGGGACCCTAGACTAACATCCTTCTTAATCCTTTTCTTTTTTTATCTTGGATATTTAGCATTATGGAAATCCATTCAAGATCAACAAAAAGCCGCAGATCTTACAGCTCTTTTGTGTATTGTAGGCACTGTATTCGCTTTGTTGAGTAGATATGCAGTAAATTTTTGGAATCAGGGACTTCATCAAGGAGCCTCACTATCTCTTGATAAAGAAGAGAATATAGCCGATATCTTTTATTGGCCATTACTTATATGCATATCCGGTTTTATACTCTTTTTTATTACCGTCTTATTAATTAGAACTCGTACTGAAATCCAGTTAAAACAAGCCTCAGTTATCTTAGCAACTAAACATTTAAATTGATTTTGGAGATAAAAACAACAAATGCCTGAACTAGGACAATACACGAATTCAGTAATTAGCGCTTATCTAGTGTCGTTTTTAATTATCGGCTTCTTTTTGGTGCTTACATTAGTAAAATCTTACAAGGCTAAAAAGAATCTTACCCGATTAACGGTTAGTTTTAAAAAAATTAACCGTTAACAAAGGATTTAGACTTTCATAATTTTTGTTAACAGCGTTCTATAGACTTCTGGTGCATCCATTTTTTTTGAACACCAATTATATAAATCATTATCATTTTCATCGAGCATCTTATCATAAACCTCTATATCAGATTGAGAAAGAAAACTTAAATTCTCATCAGCAAACTTACCCAAAATTAAATCCATTTCTTTGGTCCCTCTACGCCATGACCGTATTTTTAATCTCTTTAAAGCTATTTCTTTTTCTTCTGACACCATTACTTACCTATACGTCTGAGCCTTTTTTCTAAACTTCCCAAATGTTCTGTAAGACGTGATAACTCAGATTTGGTTTGTCTTAATTCAACTAAAATCTCACTCATATCAGCAGAAAGATCTGTGTCATCCAAGGGGCCTTTTAATCCAGTCCCCTGGCCCATTATCAACCAAGTAATAGATACATTAAGTAAGCCAGCAATCATTTGTAATTTATTAGCTCGTGGTTCAGATAAATCGTCTTCCCATTTCTTAACAGTTTTCAACTGCACCCCAAGTTTTCGAGCAAAATCTGACTGATTTAGGCCAACTGACTCTCTTGCAGCAATTATTCTATCTCCAAAAGTTGAGCTTTCGTTTGCAAAATAATGGTTTGTCAAAAGATTTTCCAAAAAATACCCTAAACTACAAAATGAATTAACTACTTGAACACTATTTAAACCCTAATTATGAAGTGTTCTAACAACATTGACAAGGAAACAAAACATGTCTTTTTTAGCAGATAACTTATCTAGAGTTAAGCCCTCACCGACTATCGCCGTAACTCAAAAAGCTGCAGAGTTAAAACGCGCAGGAAAGATATTATTGGACTAGGTGCTGGTGAACCAGACTTTGACACTCCAGAAAATATCAAAGAAGCTGCGATTAAAGCTATTTCTCTAGGAAAGACAAAATATACGGCACCCGATGGTATGCCAGAGCTGAAAGAAGCTATTTCTCGAAAATTTCAGAGAGATAACACCCTTGAGTATTCCCCCGAACAAATAAGTATTGGAACTGGTGGGAAGCAAATTCTCTACAATGCATTGATGACAACATTAAATCCAGGAGATGAGGTAATTATCCCTGCCCCTTATTGGGTCAGTTATCCAGACATGGTACTGCTAGCTGGTGGAACCCCAATAGTTGCTGCAGCCTCGATTGAAAATAACTATAAATTAACTGCCCAAGAGTTAGAAAATTCTATTTCTGATAAAACTAAATGGTTTATTTTTAATTCTCCATCAAACCCTACTGGGGCTGGATATAGTCGCGAAGAACTTAAGGCTCTTACGGATGTACTTTTAAAATATCCTCATGTTTGGATCATGTCAGATGATATGTATGAACATCTAAGTTATGATAATTTTAAATTTTGCACTCCCGCAGAGGTAGAACCAAAACTTTACCAAAGAACATTAACAGTAAATGGTGTATCTAAGGCATATGCAATGACAGGCTGGCGAATTGGATATGCTGGTGGACCAAAGGCTTTAATTGCAGCAATGCGGAAAATTCAATCACAATCGACATCGAATCCCTGTTCAGTGAGTCAATGGGCCGCCGTAGAGGCTTTAGATGGCGATCAAAAGTTTATTCCAGAAAATAATAAAATATTTAAGAGACGCCGCGATTTGGTTGTAAAACTATTAAACGATACTCCAGGTATTACGTGTGCTTCACCTGAAGGAGCTTTTTATGTTTACCCATCGATATCAAAATTGATTGGTAAGAAGACACCATCAGGGACAGAAATTGAAACAGATGAAGTTTTCGCAACACAATTACTAGAAGAAAAAGGGGTCGCTGTAGTATTTGGAGCCGCATTTGGGCTGTCTCCTAATTTTAGAATTAGCTACGCGACTTCGGATGATCAGCTGAAAGAAGCATGTGAACGAATACAGAAATTCTGTGCCAGTTTAACTTAATTTATAGTTGTGTAACTCACTAGTTAGAGTTTTTTTGATAAACAAAAATTAATCTCACAATTAATAGTATACACACAATAGCCAATCCTAAAACTAAACCCATCCAGACACCGATACCCGCATAGTTTAAATAAACTCCCAAATAATAACACATTGGCAAGCCAACGATCCAATATCCAAATGCTGCTATAAGCATAGGTATTTTTGTATCTTGGAAACCTCTCAATGCACCTAACATCATTACCTGACCAGCATCAAAAATTTGAAAAATAGATGCGATAAAAAGCAATGATACCCCCACAGCTATTATTGCATCTTTTGCGGAGTCGTCTGGAGAGATAAATAGGCCCAGAATTGAATCAGGTAAAACAAGAAATACCAGCATAGTCATTAACACTACGAATAGTGATAATAATAGAGCAATAGTTACTACCTGTTTTAGATTATCAAAGTCGTGTTTTCCAATATAATATCCTACTCTGACCGTTGTGGCTTGGCTTAAACCTAGATGAAACATAAAACTTAAAGATACTACTTGGAGGGCTATCCCGTGTGCTGCCAGCGGAATAGTACCGATTAACCCAAAAATTATTGCCGTTCCTGCGAACAAGCCCACCTCTGCGAGCATAGTAAATCCAATTGGCCAACCAAGATTAAACACTGTTCCAAATGTATCCCAATCTATCCGGTAAAGTCTTTTGAGAATTTGATATTGTCGAAGGTATGTATGCCTTGTTATGTACAAAATAAAAATGAGAACTGTAATGATCTGGGTAATAGAAGACGCGATCGCTGCCCCTATTAAACCCATCTCAGGAATACCTAAATTACCAAAAATAAGTATCCAGTTTAACCCAGTGTTCAAGAGCAATGACAAAAACGCAATCCCAAGGATTATTTGCGCTCTATCTAACGCCGATAGATAGCTTCGAAGTACCATAATTATGAGCGCAGGGAATATACTGATGCAAACAAACCTCAAGTAATTTTCAGCCATATTTGATAGAGTTGGTTCTTGACCCAAAAGCTGTAAAATAGCTCCAGAAAAAAACATTATGGGTATCGTAAAAACTCCATATAACACAGACAGCCATATACCCATTCGGGTGACTCTACGTATTTTTACTCGATCATCTTCCGCAAAAGATGTCGCCACTAATGGCGTTACAGCTTGTGCGAACCCCGAACCCATAATGAATAATACAAAAAAGAAAGAGGACCCCAAAACAGAAGCCGCTAATTCCGGAACACCGTACCAGCCCAGCATCAGTGTATCAATCAGATGAATCCCCGATTGCGTTAAGTTCATGCCTATTAATGGCAGACCTAAGAATAACGTCGATTTAAAATGGTAAACAAAACCTCTAGACTGTGCCATGATCTCGCTTAGGTTTTTAAATGCGTTTATGCAAGGCGGTTTTATAGTTTTTACTTTTATTAGTGATCTAGGCCTTTTCTCGGTGTAAGCTGTCTGTCATAAAGATATTAAAAAGAATAATAAAGAGCAGATATATGAGTACAGAGTCACACCCTGATATGGGTAGCAAAGCTTATGACGCTTCATCTATTGAAGTGTTGGAGGGACTTGAACCCGTTCGCAAAAGACCTGGGATGTATATCGGTGGAACAGATGAGCGAGCGCTTCATCATCTTGTATCAGAAATACTAGATAACTCTATGGATGAAGCCGTGGCTGGCTTTGCAAATAGAATAGAAATTGAACTTAAATCCGATTTTTCGGTATTAATCAGAGATAATGGTAGAGGTATACCAGTAGAACCACACCCAAAGTTTCCAACAAAAAGTGCTTTAGAAGTAATCATGTGCACTTTACATTCCGGTGGAAAATTTTCTGGTGAAAGCTACCAAACTTCCGGTGGACTTCACGGTGTAGGAGCTTCTGTAGTTAACGCTTTAAGCGACTCCATGGTAGTCCAAGTAGCAAGAAATAAGGAGTTGTATGAACAATCCTTTTCTAGGGGATTACCCTTAAACTCAGTTAAAAAAGTTGGTACAGCAACAAATCGTAGAGGAACGACAATTACTTTCCACCCTGATCCAGAAATTTTTGGAGAACATAAATTAAAACCATCCCGTCTTTTTAAATCAATAAAGTCAAAGGCATATTTATTCTCAGGCGTGGAAATACGATGGAAAAGTGAGATAAACGATGGCCAAACTCCTATCGAAGAAACTTTTCATTTTCCAGGTGGTTTATCAGACTATTTACGAGAAACTCTTGGAGACCATTCCACCTATTCTGATCATAATTTTAGTGGTAAAGTTGAATTTCAGAGTAAATTTAAGATACCTGGTAAAGTCGAATGGGCTATCAATTGGACACCTGCAAGGGATGGATTCATTCAGTCCTATTGTAATACTGTTCCAACTCCAGAGGGCGGCACTCATGAATTAGGTTTTTGGAATGCAATTTTGAAAGGCATAAGAACTTATGGAGATTTAATTTCAAATAAGAAAGTAGGCCAAATTACTAAAGATGATCTTTTAACTGGCGGCTGCGCGATAGTTTCGTGCTTTATTAGGGAACCCGAGTTTGTTGGACAGACGAAAGACCGTCTGGCAACCGTTGACGCACAAAGATTAGTAGAAAATTCTGTGAGAGATCACTTTGATAACTGGCTGGCAGCAGATACAAAAGCAGCAGGGTCAATACTAGATTTTCTAATCCTTCGTGCGGAGGAGCGTTTAAGACGGCGTCAGGAAAAAGAGACCGCACGCAAATCAGCAACAAAAAAATTACGCTTACCGGGCAAGTTAGTTGATTGTTCATCAAAATCTAGGACTGACACTGAACTATTTATAGTTGAAGGAGACTCCGCCGGTGGATCTGCAAAAATGGCACGTAATAGGGTTAATCAAGCCCTTCTTCCTTTACGAGGGAAGATACTAAACGTCCTCGGAGCAGCATCAGCAAAAATTAACACCAATACAGAAATAAGTGATCTTTGTCAGGCTTTAGGCGTTGGAATGGGGTCAGGTTTTAATATAGAAAACTTAAGATATGAAAAGGTCATAATAATGACAGATGCAGATGTTGATGGCGCACATATCGCATCACTTCTAATGACCTTTTTCTATACTCAAATGCGACCTTTGGTCGATCAAGGTCATTTATTTTTAGCATGCCCACCATTATTTAGATTAACTCAAGGTGAAAATAGAGCTTACTGCCTTTCAGAAGAAGAAAAGGATAGTATTCTTCAAAATGGAATTGGAGGAAAAGGTAAAATTGATGTTTCACGCTTTAAGGGTCTTGGTGAAATGGATGCCAAAGATTTAAAAAGCACTACGATGGACCCTGTATCACGAGAATTAATCAAGGTTACAATCGATGAAGATGAGCCTGGTGAAACATCAAGATTAGTGGAACAGTTAATGGGCAAGAAACCTGAACTACGTTATGATTATATTCAAAAAAATGCACGCTTTGTTGATGGGTTAGATATTTAGTTGAATTTTTATGTATAGGGCTAGGAAAGTATATGAACCAATATGATTTTAAAGATCAAGTGGCCGTGGTCACAGGCGGTGCTCAAGGAATAGGCTTCGCAGTAGTTGAGAAACTCAATCTTGCCGGAGCTAAAGTTGCGTCATGGGATATTAATCAAGCGGAAAATGAAAGAAATAATCAAATTTTCGGTAGTACCCAAACTCTTCATTGCGACATTACAGATTATGTTTCAGTCTCTAACGCCCTTGAAAAAACAGAAAGTGAGTTAGGTCCAATAACTATTCTGGTAAATTCAGCTGGGATAGCGGGTTCTAATGAGCCTATTCATCAATATGACAACGATGAATGGGCTAAGATTATCAAGGTTAATCTAACGGGCACATATAACGTCAATAAAGCAGTACTTGGAAAAATGAGAGAACAAAATTACGGAAGAATCTTGAATATAGCCTCTGTTGCTGGAAAAGAGGGTAATCCCAATGCCGCCGCCTACTCGGCCTCTAAAGCTGGTGTTATAGGTTTTACAAAATCAGTTGGAAAAGAAAATGCGAATAAAAATATTGCAGTAAATTGCGTGACCCCTGCGGCAGCCCGAACACCTATATTCGATCAAATGACTGAAGAACATATCTCGTATATGCTCTCAAAGATACCCCGCGCTCGATTTGTTGAAGTAGAAGAGGTAGCAAATATGATAATGTGGTTAGTTAGCAAAGAAAACTCATTTAGCACTGGTGCTGTATTTGACTTATCAGGAGGTAGAGCGACTTACTAACTAGAGTTACTATTTTAATTTTTAACCAGCTTCAAAACTATTTCCCACAAACTGTCAGGGACATCAATCAAATCAAGTTCAACGCGAGAAGCTCCAGGTATTCGAGCTCCATCTTGTTTTTTCACTGCATCCGAAACTCTTGAAAAGCTTTGCTCAAACATATCAGAGTAAGTATGAGTATCTATAATAATATAATATTGACCAATACCATGGGGTTTGCCCTCTGGGGACTTTAGCCCCTTAATATCAAGGGAATTTACAGACCCTGTAATACCAGATGCAAAAATTTCTGACATTAATCCAAAGCCCCATCCCTTATAACCGCCTGTAGAGACGAGGGTGCCACTCAGTGCTTTAATCGGGTCAGTAGTTGGCTCGCCGTTAGAGTCTAACGCCCAACCCAACGGTATTTCAGTACCTGCCGCCTTGGCCATTGTAATTTTACCAAGAGCTACTGTTGAAGTGGAAAAGTCAAAATGCATAGCTGGTCCTCCACTACCGGGGACAGTCATTGCGATAGGGTTTGTCCCTATTACAGCTTTGTTACCACCAGGCGGCGCGACGATTGACGAAGCATTCGTAAATCCAAGTCCAATCATTCCCTTTGAAGCTATTAACTCCGTGAAATATCCCAGAGATGTGCAGGTATGAGCGTTCGCCACAGCAAAACTAGAAATACCATTTTCTTTTGCCGCTTCAATTGCAGCAATATACCCCTTCTCAAAGGCCGGCTGTGCAAAACCAAACATTGCATCAGACTTTACAGCTCCCATTCGGGGCTGAGATATAATTGGGTCTACTTGGCCATCAACTCGTCCAGACTCCAATTGCTGGCAATAACTTTCAAGATAATAAAGCCCGCAAATTATATTTCCTGTCTCCTCAGACCTCTTTACAGCTCTCGCAACAGACCTCGCTATCCAATCCTTTGCACCATAATTCACTAACGCTTGGCGAGTGTATTCTTGTATATCTTCTAAATTGATTTTTGGCATTCATACCTCACTATTTTTTTCCTCTAAGATCAACCATTCTTCTTCTAATATTGATAGGTTACGTTGTCTTTCAACCAACCCCTCAGATAATATTAAAAATTTTTTCTCATCTCTTTCAAACAAGCCCATATCTGATAGAAGTTCGGTTAATCTTTTTATCTCTAACTCTATTTTACGAATTTCCTTAGGCAGTGACTTTAATCTATGCTGCTGAGTAAAGGTCAAGCTTTCATTTTTTGTATTAACACTTTTTTTGGACTTAATTTTTGTTTTTTTGTTTGATAGCTTAACTTTTCTTTGCTCTAAAGTTTCTCTTTTCTGTGAGCCTTTTTTTTGTGATAGATAATCAGACCAACCTCCAGCATAAACTATAGCGCTGCCCTCCTCTATAGCTATCGTAGAAGTTGAAATACGGTCAATAAAGTCCCGATCATGACTGACAAGCAAGACGGTTCCCTGGTAATCTGCTATAAGCTCCTGCAAGAGGTCTAAAGTTTCTATATCTAGGTCGTTGGTCGGTTCATCTAAAACTAATAGATTTGAGTCTTTAGCCATAATCTTAGCAAGGATAAGCCGAGCTTTTTCTCCTCCTGACAGAGAACTAACTGGCGACCTAAATTGACTTTCATCAAAGAGAAAATCTTTAAGGTAACCAACGACGTGCCTTGTTTCACCCCTAACACTCACGTAATCGCCCTTTCCGATTACCTCAGTTTCTGACGAATTAGTAAGACTTTCCCATAATGTGCTCTCAGAGTTTAGTATTTCTCGATTTTGATCAAATATTGCTATTTTTAAATTTGTACCAAGTTTTACGGTGCCTTGGTCGGGACTGAGTTCTCCTATTAGAAGTTTCAATAAGGTTGTCTTTCCAGCACCATTAGGACCAATTATGGCAATCCTTTCGCCTCGCCCTACCTTTATTGAAAAGTTAGAAATAATGTTAGTATTGGAAAAGGATTTTGTGATTTTATTAGCTACTATAGTCTGCTTCCCACCCATTTCAGAAGGCTCAAAATTTATTAACTCTATATTTTTTCGAATACCCTGATTAGAAAACTTCTCCTTAAGTGTTTTTAATGCTCTGACTCTACCCATATTTCGTTTTCGGCGGCCACTAATTCCCTCAATTGCCCAACGAGTTTCGGCTAGTATCTTTCTCTTCAGCTTATGACGTGCCGCATCTTCTTCTGCCCAAATCTGATCACGCCAATCTTCAAAACTAGAAAAACTCTTACTGTGTCGTCGCGTTTTACCATCATCAATCCAAATTGTACTGGTCGAAAGCGACGAAAGGAATTTCCTATCATGACTAATAATAATAAATGCTGTATTAAGTTTCTTTAATTCTTCCTCTAACCAGGTTATGGCATTTATATCCAAGTGATTAGTTGGTTCGTCAAGTAGCATCACTTCGGGTTGTTCCGCTAAGAGTTTAGCGATTGAAACTCTCCGTTTTTCACCACCTGAGGAGGAGGCAACTGACGAGTGTAAATTAAGCTTTAAACCACGTGAAAACGCATCCACTTTATAAGCTTCTCCTCCACTCAACTTACTATGAGCATACTCTCCAAGTGTATCAAAGTTATTAAGATCCGGATCTTGTTCCATATAAGAAACCTTAATATTAGGTGAACAGACACGTGAACCTAAGTCAGGTTCAACCAATCCAGCCAAAACCTTCATTAGTGTTGACTTACCTGATCCATTCTTTCCAACCAACGCAATTCGATCATTCGGATTAACAATCAAGTCAAGGTTAGAAAATAATGACTTCCCACCAAAACTTAGCCCTATACCATTTAACTGTATTAAAGGTGTTAAGGTCATAAAATTATTAATCCCTTATAAGATTCCCAAATAAATTATCTTAAAATGCTTTAGTTAATTCGATTTATAAAATATATAAACAGCATAAATAAATTGATAGTAAATAAATACATTGGAACAAAGTTATTTGTGGAACACTATTTTAAATCGAACCAAGAAACAAAAAAATATAAAAAGGCTAAAGAATGAAAAAAGTCATAAAAACTGATTTGGAGTGGAAAAGGTTACTAACACCAGAAGCTTTTAGTGTCATGCGCCAGCATGGAACAGAAAGAGCTTTTTCTAATGATAGCTTCCCAAAAGCTCGAGGAATATTCTGTTGTGCTGGTTGTGGTAGCAAATTATTCACCTCAGATTCTAAGTACGATTCTGGAAGCGGCTGGCCATCTTTTTATCAACCAATAGATAAAGATGTCATAAAAGAGAGTATCGACACTAGCTGGTCAATGCGACGCACAGAGGCTATTTGTTCTCAGTGTGATGGCCATTTAGGGCATATTTTTCCGGATGGACCCCAACCTACTGGTTTGAGATACTGTATAAACGGCGTAGCTCTTGATTTTCAGGAGCAGGAATAATTTAAAAATATTAATTGTTACCAAGAGCTGTAGGAATATCAACCCGTCCAAAATTGCCAAGAAGCTGTCTAAGGAAGGTATTATCTTTTACCTTTTTTCCGGTTACCCTGGAAGAAATTTTAATTTCTTGACCATCACTAAGACTATATCTCTCAATATTCTCAACAACACCAGCTTGAGTAAAACTTATAGCTATTATTACGCGTTTAATTTCTTGGGGTTTTTTCCATCCCGAATGTTTCATAGTACTTCCTATATAGTACCAATCTCGATTATTTAATACACTCGCAGTAGTGGGTTTACCTATCAAAGTTTCAATAGACTTTTTATTATCAATACCTACTTTTATTTTTTCTAAATCAGAATTCAATGGTACGTGACCATGACTTTGGATAACTGAGGAACATGATGAATATAGTCCAAATATAAAGATTAAACTCAACAGTTTAAGAATTGACATTTTAACTTAGCCTTTAATTGTCGATATAATTCCTATATCTATATTATTTATTAGTTCAACTCAAATAACCTCATTTAGCAAGAGCCAGTCTATTCTGAAAGATAACTTACAATGCAAAATCAAAATAAATTAATAGTCTCAAAATTGATAAGCCAGAGAGGTCATAAGTTTAATTTATCTCCAAGAAAAGATACCTTACAAGAAATCTCTGAAAAACTAGATGTCCTTTTACTAAAAACTTTATCGTTTTCTGGTCAGATATACCCTATCAATGGCCATGATCTTAAATTAGATGCTAAACTTAACGCAGTTGTTATTCAAACTTGCGGTATATCTCTAGAACCTATGAAAACTACTCTTGAAACTAATGTTACTCGTATATTTTCCCGTGATTGGGACGAAAGTAAATTAAGGTTAGACGAAACAAGTATCGAAACAAGTATGGAGCGTCAAAGGGAGACAATTAATTTAATGGATATATTGATTGAAGAATTAGCTTTAGAAATCCCTGTATACCCAAAATCAAAAACTTACTTAGAGACTTCAACGAATTCAGATTATTGGATAGATGAAAAAGAGGTCGGAAGTGGAAACAAACCTTTTGCGATACTTTCTGATCTTATGAAAAAAATGATTGTCCAAAAAGATGATTAGTAACAGCTTGATTAAAAGAAGAGTTTAGGGTATCAGGCCGTTGATAAAATAATTCGTAGTAGATTTAACTAAATGATACCAGGAAAATGCGGAAAAACCAAAGTCCTTTAGGGCAACTTAGTATACGATAAATGCACAAACGACAGTTTTGAAAGTTAGGGTAATATAATGGCCGTTCAACAGAATAAAGTATCTCGATCACGTAGAAATAATCGTCGTTCTCACGACAGTTTGTCAGCAGATACAGCAACTGAATGTCCAAACTGTGGTGAACTGAAAAGACCTCACCATGTTTGTCCATCTTGCGGTTATTATGCAGAGCGAGAAGTTATTTCAATTAATGAAGAAGTCGATCTAGACGAGGACGCCGCTTAAGCGTAATCTACCTGTAAACCACCAACGGATTACAGGCTATTAATTGAAAAATATAAAATCAATGATATCAATAGATGCGATGGGTGCAGACCTTGGACCAAAAGAAGTAGTATTTGGTATACGTCAGTGTGCAAGTAGCTACCCTAATATAAAATTTCTAGTCCATGGAAATGGTTTAGAGTTATCTAAATTAATAAAAGACAGTAATATTCAAAACAAATGCTCGATAATTGATACAAAGGGGGTTGTATCAATGGATCAAAAACCAAGTTTTGTACTGAGGCATGGTAAAGATACCTCAATGTGGTCTGCAGTTGAGTCCGTGAGAACAGGTGCCGCGGATGCATGTGTAAGTGGTGGAATACGGGGGCTTTAATGGCGTTATCAGTTGTACGCTTGAAGAAATCCTCAGGTGTTAACCGCCCAGCCATAGCGTGCCTCTGGCCATCAAGGAATAAGTCTGGGTTCAATATCGTGCTCGACGTTGGAGCAGACATAAAAGCAGATCATAATGATTTATTAAAATTTTCTATTATGGGGGTAAACTATGCCAAACAAGGCTTAGGTATAAAAAATCCAAGAGTAGGCCTTTTAAATATGGGAACGGAAGAACATAAGGGCAATAACGAACTAAAGCTAGCGTATGAATTAATTCAAACAAAATCTATAACTGAAAACTTCAAGTTCGTAGGTTTTGTGGAGGGAAGCGATATTCCATCAAATAGAGTGGATATTATCGTAACCGATGGCTTTACGGGTAACATTGCGATAAAAACTGCAGAAGGAACATCAAATTTTATTTCTGAAAAAATCAAAGCTTCTTTAACCTCCAATATAATATCAAAATTTGGTTCACTTTTTCTCGCTTCAGCTCTTAAAAAACGAAACTGGAAATTGATCCAAGAAGTGTCAATGGTGGAGTATTTCTTGGATTAAATGGAACAGTTATAAAATCGCATGGATCTGCAGACAGAACGGGTATAGCATCTGCCATAACTTTAGCAGCGAGGCTGACTAAATCTGGGGTTAACAACAGAGTGAAGGTTAAGTAAAGGAAAGCATGATAATGTTACGTAGGGCGTGCCTCATAGGAGTTGGTCACTCGCTGCCATGTAGAGTGGTAGAAAATATAGAATTTGAAAAATGGACTGAAACTTCAGATGAGTGGATCACATCACGCTCAGGAATAAAAAGGCGGCATTTTGCAGCACCAGGCCAAACAACATCTAGCCTCGCAATCGAGGCAGCCAAAGCTGCTCTTATCGACGCAAATATTGATGGATCAGAGATTGATGCGATAATAGTAGCGACATCGACACCAGATACGACTTTTCCATCAGTAGCAACGATTGTGCAGGGTGCTTTAAGTATTAAATCTGGGTTTGCATTCGATATTCAAGCTGTTTGTGCCGGTTTTGTTTTTGCCTTAGCAAACGCTGACGCACTTATTATCTCCAAACAAGCCAACCGTGTGCTAGTAATCGGAGCAGAAACATTCTCTAGGATAATGAATTGGAAGGACAGAAGTACCAGTGTTTTATTTGGTGATGGTGCTGGTGCAGTTATTCTTGAGGCAAGAGATTATAGGGAAGGAGAACTTGATCAAGGTATCTTAGCAACTGATCTTAACTCAGATGGACGTTACAGAGATTTGCTTTACGTAGACGGTGGTGTATCCTCGACGCAAACCACTGGTGTTTTGGTAATGCATGGTAAAGAGGTTTTCAAACACGCTGTAGAAAAATTATCAACCACTGCAGACACCATCCTGGACAAAACAGGTTTGGCAACGTCGGACATAGATTGGATGGTTCCACACCAAGCTAACTTGAGAATAATAAAAGCTACTGCACAAAAACTGAAATTACCGTTAGAAAAAGTAATTATTACGGTTCAAGATCACGGTAACACCTCCGCAGCCTCGATTCCTTTAGCACTTTCAGTAGCGAAATTAGAAGGAAAACTAAAAAAGCAAGACTTGATTTTAATGGAAGCTATTGGTGGTGGCTTAGCTTGGGGTTCAATACTTCTCAGATTATAACCTTGCTAATAAAAAATAATCTCAAAATATGAGATTTAAGTTTTAAAAAATAAGAAATCTATCGTTCCTATATTGACTCACAATTTATGTATTGGATATCATTGTATCAGGGGGATTTAAAATGAGTTCCAAAACGCTGACCAGGACTACCTTAAGCGAAGCAGTTTACAGGGAATTAGGTTTGTCTCGAGCGGAGTCAGCAGAACTCGTCGAAAGCGTACTTGGTCACGTATGTGATGCACTGGTAAAAGGTGAGCAGGTCAAAATATCCACTTTTGGGACTTTTAACATCCTTAATAAAACCAAACGAATGGGAAGAAATCCCAAAACGGGTCTAGAAGCGGCTATAGCTCCCCGTCGTGTTATATCATTTAGGCCCTCACAAGTCATGAAAGATAGCGTTGAAGCTGGAAACAAATAATCATCTAAAGCGTAGAGGACAAACTTAGTGGTAAAGAAGGCTCCCAGCGCGTTTAGGACTATTAGTGAGGTTGCCGATTGGCTTGAGTTACCAACACACGTGTTACGGTTTTGGGAGAGTAAGATAAAAGAAGTTGCACCAGTCAAACGATCTGGTGGCAGACGTTATTATAGGCCAGAAGACATGCTATTACTCGGTGGGATTAAATGTCTTCTCCATGATGAGGGGTTGACCATAAGAGCTTTGAATAAAAAAATAGAAAACGACGGTGTATTAGGTATTTCAACTTATTCTCAGCCTCTAGGTTTTGGAGAAGACCGTCCTTTCAAGAGTAACACTCAGGGCAGAAATAAAACTAAAAGTACACCAACAAGCCTTAACAACATTGTTTCAGAGTCCACAGAGAATCATTATCAACCTCTTACTAATCTTTCTACTTTGAAGTCCAAAATTATCATTATGAAAAAACTGCGGTCAAACAAAATACTTAAAACTACAAATAGTATAGCTCTTACCGAATGGGCCCAAAAGCTTTCAAAAAAACGAGATAAACTGGCTAAACATCTATTTTTTGCTTCAAAAAACAACTTTTACTGACAATTAAGCTCTTGCCTCAAGAGTTAAAAACCTTATGTAAAGGGTTTCGGGCCATGGCGCAGCCTGGTAGCGCGTCCGTCTGGGGGACGGAAGGTCGCAGGTTCAAGTCCTGCTGGCCCGACCATAAAAAATACTTAGTATTATTTTTTAAGGGTGTCTTTTTGTGAAACCCTTAAAGAGAGAGTTAAAATTGAATTGTACAAAAAATATTTTAAGTTGTTATGATTCCAAAAAAAATTAAATCTATAATTTTTGATTTTGGTGGCGTAATTTCTAAGACACTTTTTGAAACGCATGAGCTTACTGAGGCAGCTCTTAAGTTGCCCCCTAATACTCTCCAGTGGAGAGGGCCATTTGATCCAGCTTCTGACTCACTATGGAAATCTATGCAGGATAATAAAATTTCAGAAAGAGATTACTGGAAAATTCGAACTAACGAAGTTGGTCGCCTACTCCAGAAAGATTGGACAGAAATTTCAGATTTTGTACGTGCTGCTAGAGGCACCCAGCCATTAGATATTATTCGGCCCGAAGCTCTGCAAATTATTGACTTTGCAATTAAAAAAAATATTAGGCTAGCAGTTCTTTCAAACGAACTGGATTTATTTTATGGTGAAGGCTTTCGTGACAAGCTACCCTTTCTTAACTCCTTTGAAATTATCCATGATGCAACTTATACAAATATACTTAAACCAGATCCAAGGTCTTATAATTCATGTTTAAAAGACTTAGGGCTATTGGCTGACCAATGCATATTTATTGACGATCAGCCCAAAAATATCTTAGGTGCAAAAAAAGTTGGATTGAACGCCGTTCAATTTAATGTAGTAAAACCAAAAGAAAGTTTCGCGACAGTATTAGACCTATTAAAATAAATTAGGTGCGTTAGTATGCATTATGTTTATGGTAGAGAATATCAATATCTTGTACAGTATTGGGTCTAAAAAAAGGGAAAATTATGGGTTACGGAACAGGTGTCATTCCAAGTCAAATAATAAAACAAATGATTGCAAATAAGATTATAATTAGTACTGTTGCAATTCCAGAAAACCAGATACAGCCTGCAAGTTTAGACTTAAGACTTGGGAGTATGGCTGTCCGTGTGCGTGCGTCTTTTCTTACTGGTAAAGGGTTAACTGTTGAAGAGAAACTCAAACATTATAAAATGCACGAAGTAGATCTATCTAACGGTGCTGTTCTAGAGAAAGGATGTGTATATGTTATACCCCTTCTGGAATCACTAAACCTTCCATCTAAAGTAAGAGCGGTTTGTAATGCTAAAAGTTCTACTGGAAGACTAGACTTGCTTACTAGAGTAATAACAAATGATGGAGTTGAATTTGATAGAGTTGAAATAGGATATTCTGGACCCTTATATGTTGAGATCTGTCCCCGATCTTTTAGTGTATTGGTACGACCTGGGATGCGTTTAAATCAAATTAGATTTAGGTCAGGCAAGACCACAATATCTGATACAGAATTAAAAAGAATACATGAAACAGAGAATCTAGTTTCCGGGATCGCGCATATTGATCAAGGTCTAGCATTCTCAGTTGATTTAAAACCAAAAACTAACGACCTTGTAGGGTATCGAGCCAAGCCTCATACCGGCTTAATCGATTTAGATAAGTTATCTCATTACCGATCACACGATTTCTGGGAGGAATTACGAACCGATACAGGTACTATAATATTAGACCCTGACGCGTTTTATATTCTAGTAAGCAGAGAATCAGTACATATACCTGGAAGCTATGCTGCCGAAATGGCCCCCTACCTGGCAATGGTTGGTGAATTTAGAGTACATTATGCTGGTTTTTTTGATCCTGGGTTTGGGAGTCAAAAAGAAGGTGGGAGGGGCTCAAAAGGTGTCTTGGAAGTTAGGTGTCATGAAGCTCCATTCGTACTAGAACACAAACAAATAGTAGGCCGCTTAGTTTTCGAAAAAATGCTAGAAAACCCTGAACAATTATACGGACAAAGTATAAATTCTAATTATCAGGGACAAAGTCTAAAACTTAGCAAGCATTTTAGAAACTAGAAATCAGATGTACCATTTTTTATATAAAATACAATAGAATTAGTTATCAAAAAACTCTGACTGATTTTCGAATTCATCTAAGCTGTCATGTGACTCGTCAATTTCAGTTGATGGAGGCTTACTGTCTAAAAGTCCTGACGCTCTAAGCTCTTTTAAGTCCGGAAGATCTGTAACACTCTCCATACCAAAGTAATCTAAAAATGTTTCAGTAATAACATATGTTACTGGTCTACCAGGGCTCATCCTTCGACGTCCAAACTTAACCCAAGCTAGCTCTACTAATTGATCAATGGTTCCACGCGAGACTGAAACTCCCCTAATTTCTTCAATTTCAATTCTAGTAACTGGCTGGTGATATGCTATAATCGCTAATGTTTCAGTAGCGGCTCGACTTAACTTTCTAGTTTCAAAACTTTCGTTTTCCATTAAAAAACCTAAGTCTTTAGCCGTTCTAAGAGCCCAACCGCTACCTACCCGAACAACGTTAACTCCTCTGGTCTGATATTTATTTTTGAGAATCTGCAGAATTTCCTTGATATTTTCAACATCGGGTATCCTACTTTTCAGTTCTTCAATAGTAATCGGCTCTTTTATTGCAAATAGAATTGCTTCGATCATACGCTCGTGATTTAAAGCTGATTGTTTTATATCTGCTTCTGCAGTAGTATTTGCTTGCGACATGATTATTTCTTTCTTACTCTTATAGGAGCAAACATCTGCTCCTGTTTAATTTCAATTTCTCCCGCCTTCGCCAACTCTAATGAAGCTGCAAAAGTCGAGGCAGTAGCACTTTTTCTTCTTTCCCTATCCACACCAAGAGATTCAGGAAGATATGATGACAGCTCGGTCCAATCACCTGCAAAGATAATCAGCTTTTTTAATCTCTCTAAAGCTTCTTTCATTGAATATACTTTTTCACGTTGGAACACATAAGGCTTAAACTCATCCTTAGTCCTGACACGAGCATAAGCTTTTAGTATGTCCAGTAAGTTAGCATCATATTTAACATTTTTCGTCCTGATGATATTTTCAGGCATACCTCGAGAGAAAAAGTTTTTCCCTAATTTTTCTCTGGAATTCAATTTTGAAGCAGAAACTCTCATAGCTGACAACCGCTCTAGTTGAAATGCCAAATAAGCTGCCAGTTCATCACCAGTTGGTCCATCATGGGTATCTAAAGGCAACAAGAGTCGAGACTTTAAAAATGCCAACCAAGCAGCCATGACTAAATAGTCAGCTGCCAACTCTAATCGCAACTTTTTTGCCTGTTCAATAAAAGTAAGGTACTGGTCTACAAGTTGAAGAATAGAAATTTTCAAGAGATCAACTTTTTGCTTTCTACAAAGCGTAAGAAGTAAATCTAGAGGCCCTTCATACCCATCTATATCGACAATAAGTTGAGATGTTTTTTTAACATCTGAGTCTTCTTGCTCGCCCCACTCATCTAAGAAAACTTGGTCACTCATAAGGTCTTCTAATGTATTGATCTATCGAATTCACTTTTTATCTCCACAATATTGACGTTACTAGACGGCTTTCGACAATTCAGCGCGATTTCTGACCGCCGTTTACTACTACCACTAAGATAACCACAGACCTTTGCAATCTGTACCATTTCATCTAATTCTCCGTTGCAATGTAAAACAATATCGCATCCCGCTTTTAGAGACAACTCTGCTCGTTCAGATATTGAGCCCGCCAGTGCACGCATTGATATATCATCCGTAATCAGAAGATTTTTAAATTGAATTTCATTTCTAATCATTTTTATAACTTTTTTTGAAATCGTAGCGGGTAAACTATCAATGTCTGTATATGTAACATGTGCGGTCATACTAATTGGTAGATCTGCTAAGTGCTTGAACGCTAAAAAGTCTGTTACTTTTAAAACATCAAATCGCTCTGATACATTTGGAAGCTCTTCATGACCGTCAACTACTGCCCTTCCATAACCTGGGATATGTTTTAATATAGGCAAAACACCACCATCTATAAGCCCATTCGCGACCGCTCGGCTTACTTGGACCACCTCATCTATACTCGTACTGTAGCACCTATTCGCTAAAATTGGGTGTGTATCGACTCTGAGGATATCTGCGATTGGAGCACAATTTACATCGATACCAACTTCCTGAAGGTCATAAGCTATAAGTCTACTTCTAAGATACATAGTGCGCAGAGCATTACTACCTCCTTTTTTTACTTGCTCCAAAGCCGGTAAATACTCTTTCCATTCTGGTGCCCTCATGCGTTGCACGCGGCCTCCTTCTTGATCAATGAGAATGGGTATATCACGTCCAACGGCATCTCTTAATTGACGAGTGAGTTTAAGTAATTGTAATCTTGATTTAATATTCCTTGAGAACAGAATGAAACCCCACGGTTGGGATTCAAAGAAAAAAGATTTCTCCTCTTTGGACAATTCGAGACCTGAACATCCAAATATATAGGAACCAACTGGCATTAAAAAAAGATTTTAAAGGTTAACTTAGAACACATTCTTGTCTCACTCAATGAACATTCTATCTTCAATTTTCTTTATTAGATATTGGTATGCAGTCATTTCCAAAGGAATTGATAATTACACAAAACTTTTTTGTTTCAGAGGTATTAGAAAAACCTATAGCGCGCATTCTATATATCGAACGGCCACCAGTTTCAGACTTCTGAAGAAAAACTGTTTTATTTATCAGATAATCTTTATGTCGAACCACAAAGTTTTCCACATGTGCGGACGCTAAAACGTTATTTTCAAATGAACCGAGATGCACCATCAACTCATTCTTCGAGTCAACCATTTTAGCTTTAACTTGATTTAATACTATTTGAGCAACCAAATCTTGATGTAATGTAGTTGAAGTAATCTTTATAGGACGTTTTTCTGGACGAGAAAAGTTTTTTGATACAATAATTTTTTCAGCAGTATCTTTTTTTATAGAAGTTTCTTTAAGATTTAAAAAAGTTGTTTCATTTAAAGCATCTTTATCTTTAAAAATGACTGCTAGAGCATCATTTATTGAGCTTTTCAGATCAATCGCTCCATTAGAGTCTCCAAAACCAGAAAGAGATGTTAGATCACTTTCTTGGACATTAATTGCTGGCGGCGCAAGGAAAATCTTTGCAGAAGGACCCGCGACTTGGCCACTCTCCTGTACTGAATTTACAGAAAAGCCTAAATGGGAAGCTAAATTACCGCCAGGATTTTCTGGTAGAACTTTAAGCGGCCCATCCGATGCCTTTATAATAGTTACTTCGCTTTCAGATTGTACGAATGCACCATAACCCCAATATAAAAAACCACCTAATAAAAAAATTGATATTAGGGATACTAATACTGTGAGCAATAAACCAAACGAACTACGTGCGTCACCCAGCCGATGCGCTAAAGAGGCGTCGAATTCGATACCTGCCATATTTGCCTCATAGTTTCTCGAATTTTCTTTCGAGTTATTATCTAATTATTCCCTTAACTTAGCGCATTTCTTTTGCAGGTTCCACCCCTAGAATATATAGGCCCGAAGAAATAACTATCGCAACAGATCGCACTAATGCAAGCTTACTCAGGCAAGTCTTCTCATCGTCCTGTATAAACCTTAAACTTCTAATATCATTACCTTTATTCCATAGATAGTGAAATTCTCCAGCTAATTCATATAAGAAGAAGGCAATACGGTGAGGTTCGGTATTTCTTGCAGCAACGTCAATTATCCTCGGCCACTCACCAATTTTTCTTGCAAGTCTTAGCTCTGCCTTGTGTGTATTTAAGCTTAGATCTGATAAAGCGAGGTTTTTATCTGAAACATCAAACCCAGAGGATTTGGCTTTTCGCAGAACAGAACAAATTCTAGCATGCGCATATTGCACATAAAAAACCGGGTTATCCTTCGATTGCTCCAGTACTTGGGTAAAATCAAAATCTAAGGGAGCGTCATTTTTTCGAGTTAGCATAACAAACCGAACGACGTCAGATCCTACTTCTTTAACTAAATCACTCAGAGTTACAAAAGTCCCGGACCTCTTGGACATTTTATAAGGCTTACCGTCCTTATAAAGCTTTACTAATTGAACAAGTTTTATTTCTAGAGCTACCTTGTCATCAGATAGTGCTGAGACGGCTGCTTTCATTCGCTTAACATAGCCACCGTGATCAGCCCCCAAAACATCTATAAGATGATCATATCCTCTCAATATCTTATTGTGATGATATGCGATATCCGGCGCAAAATATGTCCATGATCCATCAGATTTTTTTATTGGTCGATCAGTATCATCACCATGAGCTGTGGATTTAAATAAAGTTTGTTCACGAGGCTCCCATTCTTCAAGTTTTTTCCTTTTGGTGCATTGAGCACGCCATCATAAATTAAACCCTTATTTGATAACAATTTCAAAGTCTGATCAATTTTATTTTCTTTATAAAGAGATTTCTCGGAAAAAAAGTGATCAATTTTAATGCCCAGCCCAACTAAATCAGCCTTAATTAACCGCATCATACTATCCACTGCAAAATCACGAATATAATCAATCCAAATATTTTCTTCTTTATCTAAATATCTATCTCCAACCTCAGATTTTAAAGCCTCTCCAACTTCTATGAGATAATCTCCAGGATATGTTCCCTCTTCAAACGATATTTCTTTGCCAAAAGATTCTAGGTACCTCAGGTAAACTGATCGCGCTAAAACATCTACTTGAGCCCCCCCATCGTTTATATAATACTCTCTGGTGACGTTGTAGCCAACATATTTGAG
>JBJLGD010000029.1:0-32018 GCA_045565015.1 Paracoccaceae bacterium | reverse complement strand
ATGAGACTAAGAGAGAGTATTAGTACACTCTATCAAAACCAGACTATTGAAAATATTGTAGTTACACACGGTGCAATTGGTGCAAATGCTTTAGTTCATGAAGCTATGGTTTCAGAGGGTGATCATGTTATTTCTATTTGCCCAACGTATCAACAGCATTACTCTATCCCAGAAAGTTATGGAGCTGAGGTTGAAATATTATGGTTAAAACCAGAAAATAACTTTCTCCCTGACTTGATTGAGTTAAAAAGTATGCTTCGATCAAATACTAAATTGATCGTCTTAAACAATCCTAACAACCCTACGGGCGCACTGATGATGGATGAATATCTTAATAATTTTATTGACGTAATCGCTCCGTCTGGAGCGTATGTTCTCTGTGATGAGGTTTATCGTGGAACTAACCAGGAGGGTACTGGGTTTGCACCAGCTATGGCTGATATTTATGATAAAGGTATTAGTGTTTCTAGTATGTCAAAAGTTTTTTCCCTTGCCGGAATTCGTTTGGGTTGGATTGCAGGCCCACGAGAAGTTCTAGAATCTGTTATGATTAGAAGAGATTATAATACAATTAGTGTTGGCATGATAGATGATTATTTTGCGTCACTTGCTTTGGAAAATAAAGAAAAAATTATAGAAAGAAGCCAAAACATAACGCGTGGTAATTTAAAAATCTTAGATGAATGGGTGTTGAATGAACCATCAATTACCTACATTAAGCCTAAATCGGGAACAACAGCTTTACTTCGTTATGACTTAGATATGACATCGCGTGATCTTTGTATTCAACTTTTACAAAACACCGGAGTTATGTTCACGCCGGGTTCAGTAATGGAAATGGAAGGTTGGTTGAGAATTGGGTACGCTAACAATCCACAAGTTTTAAGCTCAGGTTTGAAATTAGTAGGTGAGTTCTTATCCGAGTTAAGGAAGAGGTAATTAACTAAATTACACTTTTTTCTTTAGCACAAGTGCTTAAAAAGTGACTCAGTATGTATAGAGTTTATAGATTTTTTAATTATTTTAAGCTTTGTGGTATATTATCGTGTGCTCCAACAAAGCCATTCCAACGGTTTATATACCCCACTACATTGGTCTTTTATCACAATTTTACCAAGAGCCAGTATTTTTCATAGAAGCCCAAGGTTCGGCAGAGGGTTTTGGGTTACCGTCTTGTAATAATTCTATTGATACACCATCGGGAGAACGAATGAACGCCATATTCCCATCCCTTGGTGGTCTATTAATTGTGATTCCTGCATCCATCAGCTTTTTACATAATGCATAGATATCTTTCACCCTGAATGCTAGATGACCAAAATTACGACCTCCATCATATACCTCTGGATCCCAATTGTAGGTTAGTTCCAATGCTGGAGCACGATTTAAGTCATAATTTTCTTTATCTAATGGAGCACAGAGAAAAATATTAGTATATCGGCCTCCCTCACTATCAATTCGCCTACTCTCAATTAAACCTAAAAGTTCGCAATAAAACTTCAAGGACTCTTCTATATTGGAGATTCTAACCATTGTATGTAAATAACGCATTTTATTATTTTCCTTTTATTAGTTAAGTCTTATTTTTACGTGCTTCCAGAACTGTTAAAAAAATTAAAGCAAAAAGTATAAAGCTTACTCCAATTAACGTATTTTTACTTGGTACTTCTGAAAAAATGAGAAAACCAACTATAGTAACTGGAATTATATGAAAATACATCATAGGCGCAAGAAAAGAAGCTTCAGCATTTCGAAATGCTTTAATATAAAAAAACTGTGCTGTTGTTGCAAGTAAACCAATTAGTATCATTAGGGTCCATTGTATAAAGTTTGGTGAACTCCAAAAATATAAAGCGAACGGTGCTGATACAATGCAAACCCCGACAGAGTACCAAACCATCAAAGGTAAGCTGTCCATTGTACTGGATAAGTGCTTTTGAATAATAGTAGCGGAACTACCGCAGAACATTCCAAAAATCGCTAATAAAGCAACTAGCTTTAGTTCTGGAGCTTCAGGTTTAAATGCGTACCAAATAGCTATAAAACCAAAAATTATCATTAACCACCGCACAGTGGATTGCTTTTCTTTTAAAAAGAAGAATGCAATTAGGGACATAACGGCTGGACGGAGGTAACCTATTGTACTCACTTGGGCCAATTGTAATTGAGATATTGTAAAAAAGTTAATTGTTATTGCTGCAGAGGAAAAGCCTACCCTTAGCATGTTAATTACAATATTTTCTTTAAACACCTTCCCATCCCCTCTTGAAAGGATGATTGGAAGTAAGATTACGGTGCTACTTAAAGCTCTAATAAAAACAATCTGAATTGGAAGGAAGTCTCCCACTAGAAATTTTACCAAAATAATATGCGTTAGCATAAATACTTCGTTTAAAAACCAAAACTGGAGACCATATATATTCGGATTTTTAGTGATCATTCAGCGTTGCGTGGTGTAACCAGATTTACAAACAATCTAAAAGCTCCAGGTACTAAGTTATCCATCTGATAGAATAGGTTTAAGGCGCAATGTAAGTGGTCTCCGTTGCCAACTGTCGCGTGCATCAAGGCTCCATGGAGAGGTTTCTCCCCTGCGTCAGACATCGAGAGTAGAGCGGTATATTTTTTATCCCATTCTGAGGCAAAATAAAGCCCTCTCTCTTTAACCCAACCAGAAAAATCTTCTGCAGAAATTTGATTAGGTCCACTAAAGAAACAGTGATTTGGTTTTAGTAGAGTTACTTCACTCTGTGGGTCAGTTACTCGCCAGCGAATAGATGGGCTTCCCACCTGTAGAGCGTAAGGAGCACTTTGCGCCGAATCCCAATTATCCCAGGGTCTATGGTATTGGCTTATATAGCGCCCCCCTTTAACCATCCAATCACGAAGATGACCCATGGCGGCGTTGATTGGTCTGATTTTGCCCGAAAATACACCTGATACAATTGTATCAAAGTTCATAATATTTCCTGATAAAAGGTCCTCATCAGATATTTGTGTTACCTTAGCCCCTAATTGTTCCGCCCAAAACCACGCCCGATCTACTCCACCATCAATCCAGCCAATGTTGAGACCGGAAAGCGACTTTGAATTTACCAGAGCAATGTTAGTTTGACAGGGCTTAAAAATGACCTGTGAACTTATATGAGCATACGATATTTTCTTTTTTTGAAGAAGTGGAACATTTTTTATATCCGCAGGTACATTGTATCGTCCTTGAGGGGCGTCAGCTGGAATAAGTAATTCAAACTCCTTGTTTTTTTGTGCAAGGTTGATTTTTGATGTTGTTTTCCATTCTTTAGGCATACTCAAGTTAAGTTTCTCAAAAGAGTTATTAGCAGTATCTCCTGATAATTGTACTTTAATAGAGAGATTATGATTTTTTTCCGTATCACTTTCATTTGGTTGAAGAACAACAAAGTTTTCCGGTGAAAGGTCCGCAGTAATCGTTGGTTGACTCGCAAATGGAACCTGCGGTGTTACATCAATTTCAAACTTCTCTCCATGCAACAAAAAGTTAACTTTTGCATGTAACCCAAATTCTTGTGGGATTAATCCATGCCACGGTTTTAAAACGGACACTGGAATATTAGATTTTATGATACCTGAGGCTTCCAGTGACTTTCTGTGTCCATTTACATCGATAACTTCTCGTTTATCGAGTCTAGGGGTGTTGCGGTCATTATTTGCAAATGGGGTGTTAATTTTGTTTTCAACGTCTATTAAATCAGCGGTAATATTCTCCAAATTAACTGCTGCACTCTCATGCCAACTTAAGTTAGCTGAAAAAGACTTTCCAATAACTGGAGTTTCGGGTTCAATATCCAAACGGATTAAAAGTTGGGCTGCTTCAGCTATCGCCTGAGAACATTGAGACTTTTTAAGCGCTACCCTATGTATATGATCTATTTTAATTTGCGCTTCTATTTTTTCTAGATGAGCTTTTAAGTCACATAGATGATTTATAACTTCTGATTGGTTGGGAAAGCATGCTAAAGCATTTTTTGCAGCTTGATGAGCTAACTTACATGATAAACTAGCTTCTTTTGTTTCACAAAATTCAGCAAGTTCAGAAAGACACGTTGGTATACCTTCTGTTAAGTTTTTATCAATCAGTTTTCCTGTAACTGTTTGCAGCTGATGTAAGGGAACTTGTCCTCCCATTTCATCAATTACTTTTCCCATTCCTTGGGTTGCATGATAACTTCGGGACCACTCGGCTATCTGACTGTAAGATCCACCAAAAACTGGATCAAATCCACTAACGCTTACAAGATGGGTAGCATTAGGCGGGCCCACTTCGTCGTCATATGCGCCTCCACCACCGCCCCAAGCAGGTAGATATAAAGCATTCGTCTGCCAAATTTGTAATCCAAGGTCTGAATATAAATTTGGATCATTAGCTTCTGTGAATGCTGATATTGTCGCCTCTGTTACAGCACGATGATGACCATGTTGGCCGGGCACATCTAAAAATGTTGGAATCATGATATCCGGCTTAAATGTTCGAACCATTTTTACCATTTGACGTTTTGTGTATTGCTCACCCCATATTCCCAAAGTTTCTTTACCGGACTTTGAAAGTCCAAAGTCAATTATGGAGTCTTCAATTGTTTCTGACAACCATCCTATATCTGCGCCGAAAACACCCATAGCATGAAATAATTCTTCTGACCTTATATAACCAAGATCATCCCCTCGTTCTGGACCAATAGAGTTTTGCCCTCCATGACCTCGAACGGCATTTACATAAACAACGTGAAAACCATCTTTTAAAGCCAGCCGTGCCAGTAATTTAGATGTTTCATCGTCGGGATGAGCACCGGTTTGCATGAAGATTATTGTTGATTGTAGAGATTTTAAATGACCCCAAAGCTTTCTAATTGGATTACGCTTTTCTTGGTTTACAACATCAATATTTCTCATAATTACCTCAACTGTTTTTTTGTTACAATGATCTTTCGAGTTGACTTAGTCAACGAATTGAATGCAAATTAGTTACATCTGTAAATTATAATAAATAGAGTTATTACTATTTATTCGCTGGGGGGCATTCAAAAGAGATTTTAGTTTTCTAGTGATTAAAGTATATTTTCACAGTAAAAAGATTTTAATAATCTAAGGAGTTATAAAATGAATAAATACTTGAAAAAACCGTTGGTCGCTATTGCAGCGGGCATAGTGGCACTATCGGCGAGTTTAGCCAGCGCTGTAGAGATAGAGTACTGGCAATACACTTATGGAAGTAGAGTTAAGGCGATTGATGCGCTTATTGAAAGCTTTGAGGCCGCAAATCCGGGTATCACTGTTAAACATACTAATTTCCCTTATGCTGATTATCGTAAAAAAGTTGCAATTGCTGTTTCGGCGGGTGATGGGCCAGACGTGGTACAACTATACTATGGATGGTTGAATGACTATAGAGACAGTGGACTCTTACAACCACTTTCAAAAGATGCATTTCCACATGCTGCGATAGAAAGTGATTTCTTCCCAATGGTATCAACAATGAAAGTAGATGGAGATTATTGGGGTTTACCAACAGCGGTTAGAGCACTGGCCTTATTTTATAATAAAGATATGTTTGCCGCCGCCGGTTTGCCAGGCGCGCCAGAAACATTAGACCAGATGGTTGAATATGCAAAAAAATTGACCAAGAAAGACTCGGGTGGAAATTATGAAGTCGTTGGTTATGCTACTGATGGCGGAGCTGGCCAAGAACATCATTGGATGAGAGAGGTTCTAACAAGACTTTATGGAGGCGCTCCTTATTCAGACGATGGACAAAAAGTTACATACAATGATGCAGCTGGTGCTAAAGCTCTGAAATATATGACAGACTTTCAGATGACTCATAAAACTGGAGCGAGTGGGTTTATGAATAGAGGTCAAGATGCCTTTAAAGCGGGTAAAGCTGGTATGGTAATTGATGGTTCTTTCCGAATTAATACTTTTAAGAAAGTCGAAGAGCTAAACTTTGGTATTGCAGAACTTCCGGGACATGAGGGTAATCGATTTAACTTCGCTTCATACTGGATAAACGGTATTAGTTCCAAAGCTAAGGGTGAAAAACTCGCGGCTGCTAATAAATTCCTAGCTCACATAACTAGCGATGCGGCGATGCAATTATGGTTAGATACTGTTGGGGAGCTTCCAGCAAAACCTGCGATTGCTTTAACAGATGCAAATACATCGCATCCTATGTTTGGACCATTTATTCGCGGTCTCGGCTATGCAACCGCTACTTCATTCAAATCGGAGAAACCTCAAAGGCAAGCGATTATCGATGCTATCGATATGGTGACTTTACAAGGTGTTTCACCGTCTGATGCTCTTAATAAAGTTGCAAAAGATGAGCAAGAGGTTTTGGATGATTTCTATGATAACTAATTGATTAGATTAGTTTTCTGATTGATAAAAAATAGGGGAGATGGCATATAAATTGCCATCTCTCAAGTATTAAATTGGGTGCCTGATGGCTTTGAGTTTCTGGAATAAATTAAGTATTAATCAAAAGCTTGCTGTTACAGCGTGGTTATTTTTAGCCGTTCCAATAGCATTTTATGTCATCATCAGATTTTATCCAACTTTTGAAGCTTTTTACGTATCTACACTAAAATGGAACTTACTAGGTGCAAAGAAATACATAGGACTAAGAAACTATGAGAAAATTTTTGGGGATGATGAATTTTGGCTTGTACTTTTAAATACCGTTAAATACGCAGGTATTGGAGTACCACTTAGTCTTTTCTTAGCTTTTGTTGTGGCATATTTTTTAAACGAGATAACACGCTGGCATGACTTTATAAGGGCTTTATATTTTATTCCTTTTCTAACAACTGCTGTTGCTATGGCTTGGGTTTGGAAATGGTTTTATCAGCCTGTGCCTATAGGATATTTCAACTACTTTTTAACCTCGTTGGGGATTCCCCAACAGCCATTTTTAAAATCAGTTACGCAGGCTTTATATGCCATAATGGCGCCTGCCGTATGGGCTGGATTGGGTTTTCAAGTTGTTATATTTATAGCCGGTATAAGAGCAATACCCAAAAGTTATTATGAGGCGGCTGAAATTGACGGGGCAGGAAGGTGGCAAATTTTACGTGAAATTACGTTACCTTCTCTAAAGCCAACTGTCATATTTCTGACAGTTGTTTCCACGATCGGATTTTTACGGATATTTGACCAGGTTTACTCTATGACAACGAATGGTGATGGCGGCCCACTCGATTCAACAAAGCCGCTAGTTTTAATGATATATGAATTTGCGTTTGACGAATTTAAAATGGGAAGAGCAGCGGCGTTGACCGTTATTTTATTTTTTATTCTATTTATCGTTAGTATGCTTCAGCTTTGGTTGATGAGGAAAAAACCATGATTGATAATGCTGCGCGTATTGCTTATTTGGAACGAATAAAACCTTCTAAAATTATAATATGGACACTGTTATTTTTGGGTGGGGTCGTAATGATCACGCCATTAGCTTTTATGATTTCGACTTCTTTAAAGACCGGAGCTGATGTTTTTTCTCTTGGGATAATACCAAAAAATCCCACACTTGAGAATTATGTTAATATTTGGACAGAGTCTAAGTTTTCACGCTGGCTACTGAATTCTTTATGGGTAGCAACCTTCAGTACAGTATCTGTTTTATTTTTTGACTCATTAGTTGGTTATACTTTAGCTAAGTTTACTTTTAGAGGTCAAACAATTGTTTTTGTTGCCATACTCAGCACCTTGATGATCCCAACTGAGATGTTGATAATTCCTTGGTATATGATGTCCAGAGAGTTTGGCTGGATAGATACATACTGGGGCATCGCCTTTCCTGGTCTTATGACGGGTTTTGGTACCTTTTTAATGCGTCAATTTTTTATGGGTTTGCCAGATGAATTAATTGAGGCAGCTCGGATAGATGGTTGGTCAGAGTTTGCAATATGGACAAGAATTGCTATGCCTCTAGTTGTACCAGCTTTGTCTGCACTTGCTATTTTTCATTTTCTCGGAAACTGGACGGCATTTATATGGCCTTTAATCGTGACAAACGACCCAGACCTATACACAATTCCGGTTGGATTGGCCTCTTTCAATGGAGAGTTCCAAACCGATTGGGAAGTTGTAATGACTGCCTCCTGTTTGGCTACACTTCCTACACTTTTGTTTTTTTTACTACTTCAGAAATTCATTATAAGAGGTGTAATGCTCGCAGGCCTTAAAGGATAAATTAATGACAGGAACATATGATAAATTTCCAGCAAATGTTTATTCGAACGCTGTATTGGCTCCAGACTTAGAGACTTATAAGAAGTACTTTTCTGAAAGCTTACACAAGATAAATATAGCTCATGGAATAATGCTTAAAGAACAGGGTCTTTTGAGTAAAAACGAAGCAAACTTAATTATTCAAGGGTTAATCTCTATTAATGAAGACAAACCCTATATGGATATTGAATTTGATGGTACTTTCGAAGATTTGTTCTTTCTCGTTGAGCAAGAGTTGGGTAAACGTATCGGTTCAGAAGTGGCTGGAAAATTACATACTGGTCGTTCTCGTAATGACATGGAACATACTATGTTTCGTATTCAACTACGTAGTCGGCTAATAGGTTTACTAAAGCAATATAACTCTCTGTTGGGTGAGCTTATCAGCCGAGCTGAAAGAGGAATAGACGAAATTGTACTCCTTTATACGCATGGTCAGCCAGCTCAACCATCAACTCTAGCTCATTATTTATCTGCAGCGATTGAATTTGTTCTAAGTGATATAGAACGAATTCATAGCGCTCTAAAAAGTGTAGACATGTCTCCGATGGGGGCAGCTGCGATTACCACGTCAGGATTTCCGTTAAATAGAGAACGAGTTGGCTATCTGTTAGGTTTCCCTTCAATTGTTGAAAACTCTTATGGGGCTATAGCGAATGTAGATTATATAACCGGGTCGTACGGTGCCATAAAACTAGGGTGTCTTCATTTAGGTCGTTTTGTACAAGATCTCATTACTTGGACCGGCTTTGAAGTCTCACAAATTAAAGTACCAGATGGATTCGTACAGATATCATCAATTATGCCCCAAAAAAGAAACCCAGTACCTTTAGAGCATCTAAGACTTAAGCTTTCTTTAGCAGGAGGTGGTGCTGATCAAATTATTAATACAATGCATAATACACCGTTTGCTGACATGAATGACTCTGAGAGGGAAACTCAAGCAACCGGTTTTGCTGTTTTTGAAAAGCTCAATAAAGCATTGCCACTTCTCGCTGGTTTTGTGGACTCTATTACAATTGATAGGATATCTATTTCTAAGAGAATAAATGAGTCGATGGCAACTATTACAGAACTAGCGGACCATCTATCCAGAACTGAGGAAATTAGCTTTAGATTAGCACATAGTGTTGCCCACAAATTAGCCTATCAAGCACTATCCCTGGAGACGTCTCTAGACGAATTAGATGTTAAAGTCTTCAAAAGGGAATTTAAAGAAGTTGTAGGTAGGCAACCCAATACAAATGAAAAAACTTTCAGGACAATATGTAGTCCTGAGAACTTTATTTCTGTACGCAAAATGTCTGGGGGACCAGCACCTTCTTCAACTAAAAAAAGTCTTAAGAATTATAATAAACGTCTACATGAATCTAAGTTACGCATAAAGCATTTAGAAGAGTTTTTGCAGGATACTGCTAATGAATGTCAAAGCTTGGTAGATCTTTTTCAGGTAAGGAATTAAAAATGGCAGAAGTTTTATTAGAAAATATTAATAAAAGTTTTGGAAAGATAATAGCGGTCGATGACTTTAGCTTAGAGATTTTGGACAAAGAGTTTATTGTATTTGTTGGTCCTTCTGGTTGCGGGAAATCTACTACGTTAAGGATGATTGCTGGTTTGGAGGATATAAGTAGTGGGAATATATCTATAGATAAAGCTGTTGTTAACAATACTCACCCAAAAAATAGAGATATTGCAATGGTATTCCAAAACTATGCTTTATATCCACATCTAAGTGTTCGAGAGAATATATCATTTGGGATTCGAGCTCAAAAGTTACCTAAAAAAGAAATTATAGCTAGAACAAATGAAGCGGCTGAAATTTTAGGTTTAGAAGATTTATTAGATCGTAGACCTGGTGAACTATCTGGTGGTCAAAAGCAAAGAGTAGCAATGGGACGTGCTATAGTAAGAAAGCCTAAGGTCTTTCTTTTTGATGAACCATTATCGAATCTTGATGCGAAGCTTAGGCATAAGATGCGGGCAGAGATGAAAAAATTACATCAGAAAGTTAGGACCACAACAATATACGTAACTCATGACCAAGTGGAAGCAATGACGTTGGCTGATAGAATTGTGATTATGAAAGATGGTAAAATAGAACAAGTAGGGTCTCCAGACGAAGTTTATCACAAACCAAAGTCTCAGTTTGTAGCAAGTTTTATAGGGTCGCCAGCTATGAACTTTATCTCTGGAGTTTATGAGAGTGATAAACATAATAAGAAACTAAGAATCAATAATGAGCAGACAATAGACTTAATTGATTGTGCAGCCATGAACGGATCAAAGTTAACGTTAGGTATTCGTCCCGAACATATGTCTCTTAAACCTAAACAAAAAAAGACACCGAATAAGTCATTTATTGAAGCGAAAATATCAGTATTGGAACCTATGGGTCATGAAATAATTGTAACTTGTGATAGTTCTGCTGGAGAGATCATTGGAAAATATACAGATAAAGAAAAATTAGAGGTAGGTCAGGATATTATTTTTGAACTAAACAAAGAAAGTATTCATTTTTTTAATGAAAACGGCGAGTTAGTTGAATAAATACTACATTGAAGATGCCTTAATTAAGCAATGTTAATACAAATTTAGATGAGGTTAAAATAAGAAGGTATGGTTCTCCCTTTTAAGCTTTCTGTAGTCGAAGATTCAAATAAAGCTGAAAGAGCTTTGGCAAAAGCTGTGGTTGATCAAGTTTTAAAAAAGAAAGAATCTTTGATTGGATTAGCCACGGGGCAGACTATGATCGGAGTCTATAAAATCTTGGTTGAAGAAGAAAAAAAAAATATTGGTTTATTTGCAGATACCGTTTTTGTGCAATTAGATGAGATTGTTCCAAAGGCTGAGACGGATCGGTTATTCTCTAAAGAGTTGCAGGAAATTTTTCTTAATCGTTTGGAAGGTGGGTATCATTCATTTTTATCTATAGATATTTTGGCACAAAGCTTAACTGACGAGGCGTCACGTCACTGTTTATCTATAAAAAGGTTAGGTGGAATAGACTTACAAATACTAGGTATAGGGGTTAATGGTCATATTGGGTACAATGAGCCTGGAAGTGATTTAAACTCTACATGTAGAATTGTTAAACTGGCTGATGAAACAATTAAAAGGTCAGAGTATCAAACTAATACGATGGGAATAACACTTGGAATCGCCGATATTTTAGCTGCCGAGAAAATAGTTCTGCTAGCGACAGGATCAAGTAAGGCTAAAGCTATTGAGAAAACACTCAGACTACCGGTGTCATCAGATAATCCTGCTAGTCACATTATAAATCATAAAGCAGTAGAAATTATACTCGACCAAAACGCTGCAGGCTCAATCACTTGAGTTTTTCAAATATAACAGCTTTTCCATATTTAAATGCTAGCTGCCATTCCATCTCCAGAGGGATCAGCTCCACCATCTAATTGTCCGTCAATTAACCTAATAGTTTGTAAGATTGGCATCATATAACTGTAAGGATGGCGTTTAGTCGGATAACCCTTTTTTTGGAGCTGGGCTTCAGTTGATCTTAAAATCCTATTAGTTAGCTCAATAGTAGATGAAGTTGTAGTGAATCGAGGAGCTGATACAGATTCTTGTGCGTTCATTCCAAAATCTATTACATTTAAAATAGCCTGAAGGTTCCCCATAGTAATTGTAGTACCTCCAGGAGATCCAACCAAAAGAAAGGGTTTCGAGTCCTTGAATACTATCGTTGGAGATAAAGCAGTAAAACGTGCCTTACCAGGTTCAAGAGATCCTGACCTACCGGGTCTTGGATCAAAAACCATCATACAATTATTATACATAAAACCTAGGCCATCAGTAACTACACCGCTAGAGGAACCCAAAGAATGAGTCATCGTAACACAATTTCCATTCTTATCAGCTACACAAATATGAGTTGTTTCTTTTGGATCTGCACCACTATTCAGGCGCTTAACTAATGTCTTTTCACCACGTTTAATTTTTTTTGCCATTTTAAGTGAATACTCATCTGATAATAAGTCTTCTATCGGTATATCAAAAAACTCTGGATCCCCCATTCGGGTATCTTTCTCTACTGTTGCTATCTTCATAGCTTCAGAAACAGTTGCTATATAATCTACGGAATTATGCCCCATTGCTCTTAAATCAAAGTGTTGAAGAATATTTAGCATTATTATTAGTACTAGCCCTCCGCCAGGAGGTTGATTAGTTGAAATTTGGTAACCCCTATAGTTAGTGGTTAAAGGCTTTGTCTCTAGAGTTTGACATGCCTGAAGATCTTTTAGCCCTATTAGACCCTCATTTTTAAACATATCATCAGCTATTTCTTTTGCTAATTTTCCATTATAAAAATCATCAACTCCATATTTTGCTATACGCCTATATGTCTCAGCCATATCCGGGTTTTTTAATATATCTCCAATGCTATAAAGTGATCCATCGGCTTTAGTATATATTTTCGCTGTTGCAGGATTTTCTGTCATTCCTCGTACTCTTGCAATTCGTCCAGCAACATCTGGAGTTGTCCAAAAATTATGTACTTGAGGTCTAACTATAAAACCTTCTTCACAATAATTAATTGCAGGTTTAAGCGCATCCGCAATGGAAAGTGTTCCAAATTCATTAAGTATGTCATCAAAGGCTTTTAACGTCATGGGTGTCGTCATGCATTGATAACCTAATTCATTTACTTGACCATCTAATAAAAAGCCAAAACCGTCGTCGCACTCACCCTTGATTAAATCTTCCCACATATCAGATCTCGTCGCCAATGGAGCACGGCCATGAAAGTCAATAATTTTATGAGTTCCATCTGCCAGATAAATATGACACGAACCAAATCCTGCGATACCGCACATTTGAGGATCAACAGCTGTTTGCACCAGACCCGCACTTATTGCGGCATCTATAACATTTCCTCCATTCTTAAGTACTTCAAGGCCAGACTCAACGGCTTCGGGTTGTGGTGCAGAAATCATATATTGGGACATGGAATTTCCTTTTTATAGAAGTTTATATACTTTATTTGATATTAACTATTTATATACTAGAATGAAAACTATTAAGATAAGAAAATAAGGCGAAAAGTGTGGAAAATTATTTAAGTAAGCACTTTATTGAAAAAGTGATAGGGCACTTTTCGATGCTACTTTTTTCCTTAATCGTTGCTGGCTCCTTTTCTTTTGGAAAACTAATTTCGGGGGATATTGATCCGATCCCGCTTACGGCGGCACGTTTTTTCGTGGCGGCTTTGGTTCTCGGGATAGTTTTAACAGTCACTAGAAAGTGGAAAGTTAGACATTATGCCTCTCCGTGGAGGTTTTTACTGCTGGGGAGCATGTACGCGATCTTTTTTGTGTTTATGTTTGAGGCTTTAAAAACATCAACGGTAACATCTACATCGGCAATTTTCACATTAATGCCTCTAATGGCTATGCTTTTGGACTGGCAAATAACTGGTCGGAGGCAATCATATTTGGTAGTTTTGGCGATAGTAATAGGCGCTATCGGAGCGTTATGGATTATTTTCAATGGTAGGATTGAAAATGTAATGAGCTTGAAAATTGGGAAAGGTGAAGTATTATTCTTTTTTGGTACTCTATCGCATGCCGCTTATGCAGTTTTTGTGCCAATCCTGAGGAGAGGGGAACCGATTTATGCAACCACATTTGGGGTTGCCTTGGGTGGTGCTTTTTTGTTGTGCCTTATAGCTTGGCAAAGTATTTTGAGTACGGATTGGACAGGGCTCAGATTATTAGTTTTTGCTACAATCCTTTATCTAGCTATTTTTGCGAGTCTGGGGACCTTTTCACTGATTACAATCGCATCCTCAAGATTATCTAGTACTAAAGTTACAGCATATACGTATATGATACCTTTTTGGGTAGTACTTTTAGAATACTTTTTAGGCCACGGTTGGCCAGGTTTTATTATCTTAAGTGGTGGTATGTTCATCTTTGCAGCGCTTCTTATATTATTCCGAGAGGCTGAGATAGTTCAAAAAAAGTAAATAAAAATGTTGACCAATGGAGTAAAAACATAGCTAATTAATATATCAAAAAAAGGGGGAAAAATTTATGAAATTTAAACTAAATTATACACGTCGGGTATTATTTGGAGCGCTTGCTTCCATAAGCCTTTTATTTTCTGCGGGCCTTGCTTTTGCTGAAAAAGTAAAAGTAGCTGGTATTTATACATTACCGGTAGAACAGCAATGGATAAGCCGGATACATAAGGCATTAAATGCTGCCAGCGATCGTGGTGAAGTTGATTATGTCTTTTCAGAGAATGTAGCAAATACAGACTATGAAAGGGTAATGCGAGAGTATGCTGAACAAGGTGTGCACATGATTGTGGGAGAGGTATTTGGATTAGAAAGAGGTGCTCGAAAAGTGGCTAAAGATTATCCTGATACAGCTTTTTTAATGGGATCGTCTTTTGGACCGGTTGCGCCTAACTTTTCTGTTTTCGATAATTGGATACACGAGCCGAGTTATCTGACCGGTATGGTTGCTGGTGCAGCCTCTAAATCAAATGTTATTGGTATGGTCGGTGGCTATGCGATTCCAGAAGTAAACCGCCTGATGCAGGCGTTTATGGATGGAGCGCGTGAAGTTAACCCAGAGGTAAAGTTCTTGGTGAGCTTTCTCGATAGTTGGTATGATCCACCAAAGGCTAAAGAAAGTGCATTTGCCATGATTGATGCCGGTGCTGATATAATGTTTGCAGAAAGGTTTGGAGTTTCTGATGCTGCCGTTGAGCGTGGTGTCAAAGCAGTTGGTAACGTTATCGATACCGCTGGTGATTACCCGGGAACAATTATGGCTTCTGCGTTATGGCATTTTGAAGCTACAATCGACAAAGCTGTTTCAAGAATCAAAGCTGGTACCTTTGAAGCCTCAGATTACGGGCAATATAGCTTTATGGGCTACGGCGGTGGTTCTTTGGTAGTTGATGAGTCTTTAGTATCAGCTGAAACTCTGGCTAAGGTTCGTGAACGAGAAAGTGAGATAATGGCAGGAATGTTCCGTGTTAACGTGAACGATGCCCGTCCAGTATCTGACAAGTAAAAAAGTTAAGGGCTAGCTTAAGCGCTAGCCCTTAAAATCAAATGTCATCTCAGATCATCTTGTCACTTAAAGGTCTTTCTAAAACCTTTGGCGATATTAACGCTAATACCGATGTGAATTTAGATTTGCATGAAGGAGAGGTTCTAGCCTTATTAGGGGAAAATGGTGCTGGAAAAACTACTCTAATGAATATGCTATTTGGTCATTATTTACCGAATAGTGGAAAAATTTTAATTTCAGATAGTGACGGGGTAATGCACCCTTTGAGTTTGGGTCAACCTCAGGCCGCTTTATCTATGGGCATAGGTATGGTGCATCAACACTTCACACTTGCAGAGAATCTGACGGCCTTGGATAATATTTTAATTGGATCAGAGTCTTTGTGGGCCTTAAAGATTGATTCTGTAAAAGCAAGAGAGAAGGTTGAACTTATAATTGACCAAAGTGGATTGGATGTTTCTTTGGATGTACCCGTTGGACAATTGTCTGTTGGGGAACGTCAGAGAGTTGAAATATTAAAGGCACTTTATAGAGATGCAAAAATCCTTGTTCTGGATGAGCCAACTGCGGTTCTTACACCAAAAGAAACCGATATTCTTTTTGATAATGTGAAAAGTATGACAGCACGTGGCTTATCTGTAATTTTTATTTCCCATAAGTTGAAAGAAGTACTTAAATTCTCGGATAGAATAGTAGTTCTAAGAGAGGGAAAAAAGGTTGGTGAACTTTTAACAAGTGATGCAAATGAGAAAATAATAGCAAAATTAATGGTTGGTGAAGATACTTCTGTTAAAAAACGCGATAAGATTGCTGTTGGTAAGGCTCTACTAAGCATGTCTAATGTAAGTGCAAAGGGAACATCGGTTCGTAACGGTCTTGTAAATGTTTCACTAACAGTTTTTGAACATGAGATTCTTGGAATTGCAGGTGTGTCGGGGAATGGGCAGTCAATGCTAGCAGAAGTTATTTCTGGTCTGAGTAAGCTGGATGACGGAGAATTGTCTTTTGGCCTCCAAATCTCTAATAATTTCAGTCCTAAAGAAGTCATTAAAGCCAGAGTTGGCAGAATACCAGAAGATCGACATCGAGATGGTATGATTGGTAGTATGACCGTTGCAGAAAACCTGATCATTGAAAACTTAGATAACTCAAAAATTAAGAGTTTTGGTTTCCTGAACCGGGAGTTAATGAATTTATCTGCACTCGAGTTATGTAAGAAATATGATGTTAGAGGTCCAGGTACCCAGGCTGCGGCAAGATTATTATCAGGAGGGAATATTCAAAAAATGATATTGGCTCGTGTCTTTAACAATGAACCAAAAATAATTCTTGCTAATCAGCCAACACGTGGGCTCGACATGGGTGCTGCTAGCGAAGTGGAAAGACGACTCCTTGATGCTAGAAGTCGAGGAACAGGCACTATTTTGATATCTGAGGATTTAGATGAAATCTTGAGATTATCTGACCGGATCCTGGTTATACATAGTGGAGTTTTAATGGAGACAAAAAATAAGGACAGAGAACAAATAGGTTTGATGATGGCGGGAGAAAGTGAATGATAAGGGTAGAGCCTAGGAACGCGTCATCACGGTTTTTTAAGTTTGGTGTTCCACTCGTATCAGCCGTATTATCTTTATGCCTAGCGGCAATACCTTTGGCATTTGCAGGTGCTGATATAGCTTTAGCATACCAATTTATGATTAAAGGTGTATTTGGTTCAGTATTTTCTTTTTCAGAAATGTTAACTCGAGCAACACCATTGATATTTACTGGTCTAGCAGCGACAATTGCTTTTCGTGCCCGGCTTTGGAATATTGGTGCTGAGGGACAGCTTTATTTAGGCGCTATGGCGGCAGTGGCAGTTGGTACAGGCTTTCTTGATATAAGTGGACTCTTATTATTACCGATAATTATTCTATTTGGCTGTTTTGCGGGTTCTGTTGGAATGGTAATACCAGTAACTTTAAAAACAAAATTTGGTGCTGACGAAGTTGTAACGACACTTCTACTCAATTTTATAATTTTGATTTTTTTGCAGATGATGTTAGAGGGCCCGCTTCAGGATCCGATGGGTTTAGGATGGCCTCAATCTGCACCAATTTTGGATCAAGGTATGCTGCCGACTCTTTTAGATAGGATGCGTGTACATTCAGGGTTAATTATTGCAGTTGTAATCGCTTTGGTTTTACAAATATTAATCGATAGAACTGTATGGGGGTTCAAGTTGAGAGCTGTTGGTGAGAATATTTCAGCGGCGCGACACGCGGGTATAAGTGTTAATAAAACACTGCTTGGAGTTGCTATTTGTTCTGGAGCTTTGGCGGGACTGGCGGGCGTTAGTGAGGTGGCCGGTTTGAAGGGTTATCTAACTGCTGATTTATCGCCAGGATTTGGATATACGGGCATAGTAGTGGCTATGTTAGCTGGATTATCACCAGTGGGTGTTGTTGCCGCAGCCCTTTTTATAGCTTCAGTTTTTGTTGGTGCTGATAGCATGAGCAGAGCAATGGGAGTTTCGTCTTACTTGGCAGACCTAGTTGTTGCGATGTCCTTACTTTGTGTTTTAGTAGGAGGTTTTGTATCAAACTATAAATTAATTCTGACTAAATCTGTTAAAGAAAATAAGAAATGATTGAAATTCTTCAAATATTAATCAGTGACTCATTTTGGGCAGCAGCTCTTAGGATATCAACCCCACTAATTTTTGGAGTTTTGGGAGCACTTTTATGTGAGAAATCTGGTATTTTAAACCTTGGTATTGAGGGTATTTTTGTGGCGGGTGCTATGGCTGGTTGGCTAGGAGTTTGGCTTGGTTTAAGTTTGGTCGGAGGTCTTGTTATTGCGGCATTAGCAGGAGCTTTTTTTGGATTAATTCATGCTATTTTAACAGTACCATTAGGTCTTTCGCAGCATGTTTCAGGTTTAGGTGTTACATTATTTGCAACCTCATTGAGTTATTTTGTGTACCGAACGGCGTTACCAAATGTTTCATCTCCTCCTAGAATTGAACCTTTTCGTCCAATCGACCTACCATTGATTAGTGATATACCTTTTCTAGGGTCTGTTTTGGGACAACAAACCGCTATGACTTGGCTAGCATTGGTAATGGTTCTACTTGTCTGGTACGTCTTATATAAAACACCTTTAGGTAAGGCTATCCAGGCGGTTGGAGACAATCCAAACTCTGTTGATGCCCAAGGACTTTCCGTTTACGGTCTGAGGATAGGTTCAGTAGTAGCAGGGTCTGCATTAATGGGGGTTGGTGGTGCATTTTTAACGATGTCAGCTTTTGATGCGTTCTTTTTTGGAATGGTTAACGGACGTGGTTGGATATGTATCGCTCTAGTAATCTTTGCTAGTTGGCGGCCTGGAAAGGCTTTGGTAGGAGCATTATTATTTGGAGCATTTGATGCATTGCAAGTCCGACTACAAACAGAGGTTGGTGCGTTTGTTCCAGGACAGGTTTTTTTAATGGTACCCTATATTCTTTCTATTATAGCTTTAATTATTGCCGCACGGCAGGCAGATTACCCAAGAGCTTTGCTTACTCCGTGGTTTAAAGGTGAAAGGTAAAAATATGCCAACTTTTGATTTAATTATAAAAAATGCGACCTTGCCTGATGGACGTCAAAATATTGATATTCTATGTGGGGATGGGCATATTATTGATATTGGAAAAAACATCGAAGTTGATGCTAAACAGTTGATTAATGCACAAGGTTATATGGTTTCCCCGCCATTTATTGACCCGCATTTTCATATGGATGCTACTTTGTCGCTTGGAACTCCGAGATTAAATATGTCAGGCACATTATTAGAGGGTATTTCGCTTTGGGGTGAGCTAAAACCTCTACAGTCTGTTGAAGATATAGTTTCTAGAGCTCTTAAGTACTGCAACCTAGCAATCAGCCAAGGGATAGGTGCAATTCGAAGTCATGTAGACGTTTGTGATGATGAGTTAAAAGGTGTTGAAGCATTACTTCAAGTTCGTGAAATAATTTCACCTTACTTAGATCTTCAATTAGTGGCTTTTCCTCAAGATGGGCTTCTCCGCTCGCCTTCCGCAATGAAAAATTTAATTCGGGCTTTGGACATGGGAGTAGATATTGTTGGTGGAATTCCTCATTTCGAACGCACAATGGAAGATGGTAAAGAGTCTATACGACTTCTTTGTGAATTAGCTGAAACTAGAGGTCTTATGGTGGATATGCATTGCGATGAAAGTGATGACCCTATGAGCAGGCATATAGAAACATTAGCATACGAAACACAAAGGGTTGGGTTGCAGGGTCGAGTGACTGGTTCACATTTAACATCTATGCACTCGATGGATAATTACTATGTTTCAAAGTTAATCCCACTTATTGTTGAGGCAGGTGTTCATGCAATACCTAACCCATTAATTAATATAATGCTTCAAGGGCGTCATGATAGTTTCCCAAAACGTAGGGGTCTAACACGGGTTAGAGAATTAAGAGATGCGGGTATTCAAATCGGTTTTGGATCAGATTGTATGATGGACCCTTGGTACTCTTTAGGTAAAGCAGATATGTTGGACGTCTCTGCTATGGCGTTACATGTGGGTCAACTTTCCAGTAGAGATGATATGGATTGGTGCTATGACGCGATAACAATTAATTCTGCTAAAATTATGGCACTAAATAATTATGGCATTGAAAAAAATAATAAGGCAGATTTAGTGATCCTACAGGCAAAAAATAAGATTGAAGCTTTGAGACTTAAAGCCAATCGATTGTTTGTTATTAAGGGAGGACAAATTGTTGCTAAAACTAATCCTGAAGTTTCTGAATTATTCTTTGGTGCAGAAACTCAAATTGTTAATCCAGCTGATTATGAACCGTCTAAAAATAATTAATCGAGTTAAATAATTAAGGCTTTAATTAACAATTTACGAAAAACCAGAAAGCTATATATATCAATAAAGGACTGTTGATAAATGTTATGATAGTTTTGGTATTTATTCTGTCGTTAAATGAGATTAGTTGGTCGCCAAAGTGTACAGTTTTTTCCTTCTAAAAGTTGTAATGGTCTAGCAATAAACAAATACTGATTCCCAAAATATATAAAAACTTATTTTTAATAATATAAATTAGGAGCTGGCGCTAAGAATGTTTTCTATTTTTCCAACAGCAAGATTGAGGCCATCACCCTTTTATCAGGCGGTTTTGGGTGAGGGTTTGAAAACAGCTATGGTTTATAACCGTATGATTTTACCAGCAAGTTATGGAAATCCGGAGGAGGAGTATTGGCGGTTAATGAATGGGGTATCAATGTGGGACGTTGGGGTAGAAAGGCAAGTCCAATTAACGGGGCCTGACGCTAGTAAGCTCGCTCAGATATTAGCTCCACGTGATCTATCAAAATGTAAAGTAGGACAGGGGAAATATGTACCTCTATGTAATCACAACGGTATATTAATAAATGATCCTATACTATTAAAATTGGCTGATGATAAGTTTTGGTTTTCCATCGCTGATAGTGACGTTTTGACCTGGGCTCAGGCTATAGCGGGAGAGAGAGGGTTGAACGTCGACATACTAGAGCCGGATGTTTCGCCATTAGCTATTCAGGGGCCATTGGCAGAGGATGTAGTAGCAAAGCTATTTGGAGATTGGATAAGAGATATCAAATATTTTTGGTTCAAAGAAACTGAGTTGGAGGGCATACCAGTAGCAGTTCAAAGATCAGGTTGGTCAAAACAAGGTGGTTTTGAAATATATCTGATGGATGGTACAATGGGTACAAAACTGTGGAATATTGTTCGGGAAGCAGGCCAGCCCTTTGATATTGGTCCAGGTTCACCTGGCACCCCTGAAAGGACAGAAAGCGGGCTATTATCAGTGGGTGGAGATAGTGATCATACTACCAACCCCTTTGAGGTCAGATTAGGTAAATATGTAGATCTTCAGGTCTCAGACGACGTGATTGGAATTGGTGCTCTAAGGAGAATAGCCAAAGAAGGACCAAAACGGCATCAATTAGGATTAATCCTGGACGGAAAGTCACCAGCTCCACTTAAGTTTTCGTGGGAAGATATATATTTTAAAGGAAAAAAAGTTGGAGATATGACCAATTGCGTATGGTCTTATAAACTTCATGCTAACATTGGTTACGCACTTATTTCAGTAGATTTGAAACCTGGAGATGAAGTAGACATAAGTAGTCGAGAACGATCTGCAAAAGCTAAATTGGTTGAACTACCATTCTTGTGATACCGCAGCTTTTATTCACTAATTTCAATTTTTCTCTCAACGCACATCTTTATCCTATAGAATACTGAAGCCTTTATCGAGTGCATTTAAAACCTGGGAAACCTCTTCTTCAGTTATAATACACGGAGGAGACATTAGGATATTGTGGCCACCCACTCTGACCATAGCTCCAGATTTAAAAATTTTAGCCGAAATTTTATTCATATTTTCTGATCCCATGGGAGTTTTATTTTCAACATCAGAGACCAACTCTATTCCTGCCATTAGTCCATGACCGCCACGAACATCTCCAATAAAGGTATATTTTTCTTTTAGTTTTTCTAGACCTTTATAAAGTTGTTCACCACGAGCTTTAGCACTAGTTTGAATGTTCAATCTTCGGCTTTCTTTTATGCATGCTAGCGCGGCCGCTGCACCCACAGGATGAGCGGAGTAAGTGTAGCCATGACCAATATTGCCTGTAACAGGGTCTCCCTGTTCAAACCTTTTGGCTATATTTTCTGAAACCATACATACTCCAAAAGGGAAGTACGCTGAAGTTATCCCCTTTGCCATAGTCATCATATCCGGTTTTACTCCCCAGTGGCGTGAGCCGCACCAATCCCCTATTCTTCCAAAACCGGTTATTACTTCGTCTGCAATCATTAAAATTCCATGTTTGGTGCATAGGTCGCGCATTTTTTTCATAAAAGATTGATGTGGTACTATAACACCTCCAGCACCCTGTATCGGTTCCATTATGAAGGCTGCTATAGTATCTGGTCCTTGAAATTCGATTTCATCAGCAGCGGCTGCAACACAGAGGTCAGCAAGACGCTCTGGGTCATTTTCGTTAAATGGGTTTCTATAGGTATATGGACTTGGTATGTGATAACAGCCTGGTAAAAGTGGCTCATAATTTGTACGAAACCGGCTATTACCGTTTACAGAAGCGCCACCAAAATGGGTGCCGTGGTAACCTTTTTTCAAAGATAAAAACTTGGTACGACCGTGATGACCATTTATCTTATGATATTGCCTAGCCAAACGAAGAGAAGTCTCAACGGAATCTGAGCCTCCTGAAGTAAAGAAACACCTTCCCATGTCCTCCTCGCTAAACATTTGGCATAATTCGTAGCTCAGCTCTATGGCCGGTTCATTTGTTGAACCAGCAAAGGAGGAATAGTATGGCAACTGATCCATTTGTTTAATTATTGCTTGCTTGATTGGATCACATGAATAACCCACATTCACACACCATAAACCGCCAACGCCATCTACGACTGTATTGCCTTCATAGTCAGTTATAGTGGACCCTTCAGCCTTTGAAATAATATTAGGGGGATTATTCATAACAGTCTCCGGATGCCCCATCGGATGCCATAAATGTCTAGCATTATTTTCTCTTAAAAAGTTGGAGTCTTTCATCGGTAATCCTTTATAAAGTAAATCAGTTTCAAATATGATCAGTTTTTTTTTTTAATTTAGCAAGGACAAAAAATGCTTAATCAATAAAAAATAGGGAGCTAATACGATTTGTACTTGTTTGAACTTCCGTAGCAGATTACATGATGTGATATGAAGAGATGGATTCCATTTTTGAAATCTGACCCTGTTGTTTCGGTCGTACGAGTTGTTGGTGTAATAGCGACTGGTGGAAGAGGCTCTACTATAAACGATGAAAATTTATCGCCTTATCTAGAAAAAGCATTCACCAAGGGTACTCCAAAAGCTGTTGCCTTATTAATTAATTGCCCAGGTGGTTCACCTGTTCAATCTTCTTTAATTGGCGCAAAAATAAAGTATCTCTCAAATAAACACAAAATACCAGTCTACGCTTTTGTTGAAGATGTTGCAGCCTCTGGTGGATACTGGATAGCTTGCTGTGCGGATGAAATTTATGTTGATGAAAGTTCGATACTAGGGTCCATTGGGGTAATTTCTGCTTCTTTTGGGTTTAACAAAATTATGGAAAAACAAGGTATAGAGCGCCGTGTTCATACCTCCGGAACTGATAAATCTATGTTGGACCCATTTAGGCCTGAAAAACCTAGTGACATAAAACGTCTTAAGGAGCTTCAAAAACAGATCCATGAAACGTTTATCGAGCATGTTAAGAATTGTAGACATTCAAAGTTGTCTGATAATAAGGATTTATTTACTGGTGAGATTTGGATTGGTAAGAAGGCTATAGATGTTGGCTTAGTAGATGGAATTGGACATCTCAAACCATTCTTTGAAAAAAAATATGGTAAAAAAGTGCGAATAAATATTTTTGGGGGAAAGAAATCTATCCTACAAAGGTTTGGTGCGAAGCTATTAGCTAATAACATTGAAGAATTGAACTACCAAGCCTTATGGAATCGATTCGGTTTATAAATGATTTTAAAAATTGTTTTCTTATTTTTAATAGGCATGATGGTTCTGGCTATGTTTGGAAAATTTAGGCTCCCAAAAATTAGATATAGAAAAGCAAGGCGTTGTTCCAAATGTGGGGCCCATAAAATTGGTAAAGATAAATGCTTTTGTGAAAAGGTAGAATGATTGTTTTACTTTTTTATTTTAACCTTTTTAGCTTTGATTTTTTTACTAATATCTGGAGATCTCCTCGTCAAAGGCGCCGTAGGTGTGGCAGAAAGATTGGGCGTACCCAAGTTAATAGTGGGACTCACTATTGTTGCGTTTGGCACATCTGCTCCTGAGTTAGTAATTTCAGTAAGGGCCGTTCTGGATGGTGTTTCAGGTCTTGCAATAGGAAATGTGATAGGATCCAATATTGCTAACGTTCTGTTAGTTTTAGGTTTACCAGCAGTAATTTTTGGTTTGCCTTTGATGGAGTGTGAAAGTCGTAGAACATATATAATAATGCTGGTTTCCACTCTTCTATTTCTTGCTATCTGTTTTTTTTTGGGAGCTGAATCGTATTTCAGGAGCCGTTCTAATAATATTATTTATGATAGTAATTTTAGATAGTATTATTTCCACTCAAAAGCATTTTGCAAAACCAAAACTTCTCACAAATGACATAAAAGTAGTAGATAGGACTGTATTATCAAAACAAATTTTGGTACTTATTCTAGGTCTTGTAGGCTTACCATTAAGTGCTAATCTTTTTGTTGATAATGCGATACATATAGCTAATGGATTTGGTGTCTCAGAGGTTGTTATTGGACTTACTTTGGTAGCAATTGGAACATCGTTGCCAGAACTTTCAACCATGGTTATGGCGATTATTAGAAGAGAAAAAGAAATGGCTATTGGAAATATTATTGGTTCCAATCTATTCAACCTTTTAGCAATTATAGGTATCTCCAGTGTTATCGGTAACATTACAATTCCAAGTGAACTCTTACAATTTGATTTATGGCTGATGGCCTTTTCCGCTGTTTTACTGGCACCAATGATATTTAAACCTATAAAGCTCAATCGTATTTGGGGATTGCTTTTTCTTTCGATCTATTTAGCTTATCTTATTTTAATAATAAACCGAGGATTATGAATGCATAAAGGCAATGCTATTGTTACGGGGGCAGCGGATAGGTTAGGCAAAGCTATGGCGCTACATTTGGCCGACTTAGGTTTCAATGTTGTCGTGCATTATATGACCTCATCAGATGCAGCTCAGGAAGTAGTCTCTTTAATAAAGGAAAAGGGGCGATTAGCGGTTAGCTTGCAAGCTGATCTTTTAGACTCCTCAGTAGTTGAGAAACTGATACCAGAAGCTGTAAAAAGAATAGGTGGTAATCTAAATGTATTGATTAATAATGCGTCCATTTTTGAATATGATAATCTAGATACTGCTTCGGGGGAGAGCTGGAAAAGGCATATAGGTTCCAACTTACAAGCACCCTTTTTTTTAACTCAGGAGTTTGCTCGACAAGCCCCAAATTTTGATATTGATGAAAATAATGAACCTATAGCACGTGCTGTTGTAATAAATATGATTGATCAAAGAGTTAGAAAGCTTAATCCTGAATTTATGACTTATACAATTGCAAAGATGGGACTTTGGGCGTTTACTCAGACTGCTGCACAGGCTCTAGCTCCCAAAATTAGAGTTAATGCAATTGGTCCTGGACCAACTCTCAAAGGTATTAGACAATCGCCAGAACATTTTTTAAAGCAGCGTTCAGAGACTGTATTGGGTCGAGGATCTAATTCAAAAGATATAGTTAAGGCATTGGAATATATAGTTAATTCGCCGGCAATTACGGGGCAAATATTTTGTGTTGATGGTGGTCAACATTTAAATTGGAGAACTGCGGATGTGCTTGGAACGGAGTTTTAAGAAGTGGTTCAGTTACGTAAACTTGTCCACTATGAATATCTTGTTAATTTATCTTAATTAAAAAGTATAATGTTTTCAGTAGGTTGTAGATCTTAATATAATTTATATAATAAAAACAACTACTTACGAAAATATCTAAAAATTGAAAAAAATAACTAAACTTGAGAAAAATAAGGATAAATCTAAAATATGGTTAATTTTCCCCAAACTTATCCACAGTTTAATAGTATCAATTTTGGGAATTTTAGTGATAAGATATTATTTGAACTAAATTGAAGTTTTTTGGGGAAAGATGGCTATATTTTCAAAAGCTGATGAAATTGTATCTCAGAGCGTTCGTGATGGTAACGCGCGTGTACGCGCTTATGTAAGAACTCTTGATGGCAGTCCTGGTGTCTATCGAATGCTTGATGAAAAAGATTGTGTATTATATGTTGGTAAAGCTAAGAATTTAAAAAAAAAGAGTATCAAGCTACTCACGTCCAACAGGTCATTCAAATAGAATTATTAGAATGATTTCAGAAACTAGATCAATGTTGTTTCTAACAACAGAAACAGAAACAGAAGCGTTACTGCTGGAACAAAGCCTAATAAAGAACCTGAAACCGAGATATAATGTACTGTTGAGAGATGATAAAAGCTTTGCAAGTATCCATCTTGATAAAAGTCATATTTTCCCTCAAGTGAAGAAACATCGAGGTGCTAAAAAAGGAAGGGGGAATTTTTACGGTCCATTTGCTAATGTAGGAGCAATAGACAAAACTTTAAGCCAAATTCAAAAAGCATTTCTACTTCGTAATTGTTCGGACTCGGTCTTTCACGGTAGAGACCGGCCCTGTTTGATGTATCAAATCAAACGCTGCAGTGCCCCTTGTGTAAATCTAATTTCTCAAAGTGCTTATACAGACTTGGTGCTTAAAGCAGAAAAATTCCTTTCAGGGCAAAGTGAGGAAATGCGGTTGGACCTTGTAAGCCAAATGAATGAGGCCTCACATAACCTGGAGTATGAAAAAGCCGCCAGTTTTAGAGATCGGTTAACTGTATTAAAGGAGGTAAAAACGGGTCAGGGGTCAGTTTTAGGTGACATTAAGGAAGCGGATGTAATCGCCCTGCATTTGGAGCAGGGTCGAGCCTGCATACAAGTATTTTTTATTAGGGCATCTCAGAATTGGGGGAACAAAGATTATTTTCCAGAAACGGGTATTGGAGCGGGTCCAGAGGAAATACTAAAAACGTTTATTGGGCAATTTTATTCAAATAAGACGCCACCTCGATTATTATTATTAAGTGATATACTGGAAGATTTCGAATTAATGAGATCGATGTTATCAGAAAAGTTAGGAAAAAAAGTTGTTTTTGAAGTACCTCGCCGTGGGCGTAAATTAGATCTAGTTAAAGGGGCAATGCGTAATGCTCGAGAGAGCTTAGCTCGAAAAATGGCTGATACGCAAACGCAACAAAAATTGCTTAATGGTCTAATGAAGGTATTAAAATTATCACACACTTTAAAAAGGGTCGAAGTTTACGATAATTCTCATTTTCAGGGGGACTCTGCAGTAGGTGGCATGATAGTAGCTGGTCATGACGGTTTCTTGAGAAGTGAGTACAGAAAATTTAATATTAAATCTGAAAATATATCACCTGGTGATGATTATGCGATGATGAGAGAGGTATTCCATCGTAGATTTGAACGCTTAAAAAAAGAAGAGATAATTAATCCTGCAATAAAGCGGCCAGACCTAGTTATAGTTGACGGTGGTCCTGCACATGTTTCAGTTGTTTTTAAAATTCTGAAAGATTTGAATCTTCAGAAAATTCCAATTTTAGGTGTATCAAAGGGTCCTGATAGGAATGCTGGAAAGGAAGAGTTTCACACCATTGAAAGTGGTACTTTTATTCTTAACAGTAAGGATCCCTTATTATATTACGTCCAGCGACTTCGGGATGAGGCTCATAGGTTTGCAATTGGTACGCATCGTGCTCGACGTGTAAAAAAGCACTTTAAAAGCCCTCTAGACGAAATACCTGGAATTGGATCTAAAAGGAAAAAAATACTTTTGGAAAACTTTGGATCTGCAAAGGGTGTTTCTAAAGCAGGAAAAGCTCAAATTGCCGGTGTAGAAGGAATATCAATAAAAACAGCCAAAATTATATATCAGTTCTTCCATGAGAAGGAATGACAGGTTAATATATGCCCATGATTTGGAATCTCCCTAATTTATTAACAGTTATGCGCTTAGTGGCTGCGCCAGGTATTGTGATAATGTTCCTATATTTTAGTCGACCATTAGCAGATTGGATCGCTCTTGTTCTCTTTCTTGTTGCCGCCATTTCAGACTGGTTTGATGGATACCTGGCTCGACGGTGGAATCAGGAGAGTAAATTTGGTGAGATGCTAGATCCCATAGCAGATAAAGCTATGGTTATTATTGCATTACTTATAGTCACAGGGTTTTCCAGAATGAACTCTTGGGTTTTATTACCCTCAGCTATGATAATGTTCAGAGAAGTTTTTGTTTCTGGATTAAGAGAATTTTTAGGAAAGTCTGCTAGCTTATTAACTGTAACCAAACTGGCTAAATGGAAGACAGCTGTTCAGATGATTGCTATTGCCACATTATTTAGCCAAGGGATATTTCAATATTATTTGGAAATAGAAGAATGGGGTATGAATAAAAATATGTTGGAAACTGCTATTTCTGAAATTACAATAGAAAGAGAGAGTTTGACTTGGATGTACTGGGGCGCCTATGTATTTTGGATCTTTGGTGTATTATTCCTTTGGGTGGCAGGTATTTTAACATTTATTACAGGAATTGATTATTTAAAAAAATCATTACCATATTTGAAAGATGATAATTTATGATGGTTACAGTTATGTATTTTGCATGGGTTCGAGAAAAAATTGGTATATCCAAAGAGGTAATCGATACAAATGCCAAAACTGTGAATGAATTAATTCTGGAATTAAAGGGAAAAGGAGAAAACTATAAAATAGCGTTTTCAAAAATGGATGAAATCAAAGTTGCATTAGATCAAGACTTAGCAGATTTTGAATCGCCTCTATTGGGAGTTAATGAAGTAGCCTTTTTCCCACCTATGACAGGCGGATGAAAATGGATATAGTTATCCAACCTGAATCCTTTAATGCAGGAGAAGAATTAAATAAATTCACCCGGAAGGTTCGCGGTGCTGGAGCAGTAGTTAGTTTCTCTGGTGTAGTAAGAGAAATACCTGATCAAATAGATTCATTGAATATTGAGCACTACCCTGGTATGGCCGAAAAAGCGATTAATCAAATTTGTAAGGAGGCCTATAAGCGTTGGAACTTAATTGATGTCTTGGTGATACATAGGTTTGGTAAGTTAAAGAAAGGAGAGCTAATTATGATGGTTATAACAGCCTCACCTGTTCGTATTGATGCTTTCAATTCAGCTGAGTTTTTAATGGACTTTTTAAAATCATATGCACCGTTTTGGAAAAAAGAAATTGGGCAAAACATTAGCTCTTGGGTTGACGCAAAAGATAAGGATGAGAAAGCTTTGGACCGCTGGGATGGGGCTTAATATCAATTTTTTTTGTTAATACTCTTTTTCAAATTAGTTTTTAGTGTTTTAATTTTTTTACTTCCAGTTCGTTTTGGGCTATTACAAATTATCCAGCAAGTAACATAACCTAATGAAAATGAAATCAGCAAAACAGTGGTTATTATAATAGTTAGTTTAATCATAAGATATTAATTCTTTACTATTACCCAAGGTTTTTTCAGAGCCTGTTTTTTTTAAAAGCTTGAACTCTATTCTTCTATTTATCTCACGACCTTCTTCTGTTTGGTTGTCGGCGATTGGTAATGTTTCACCATAACCTACGGGTACTAACTTTTTGACTAGTACTTTACGAGACAAAAGTGCGGCCTTTACTGCGTCCGCTCTAAGTTGGCTTAAATTTAGATTCATTGCCTTCCGGCCTTGACTATCAGTATGCCCACCAATTTCCATCCTCACGTCTTCACATTTTTTAACAACTGTTGCAATTTTTTTTATAGCTAACCTAGAAGAGCCCTTGATTGCCGTAGAGGCCGGCTCAAATACAATTTTTTCCTTCTTTAGTATTTCATTAATATTTTTTACACAGTCTTCTGGGGTCATAACTAATATAACAGGTGATAATGACTTATCAAATGTAATGTCTGTTTCAATCAGATTATTTTCAGCAAGCATATTTTTTAGATATTCTTGTGCTTTATTCGCGTTCATCTCAGAAGAAACTCGACCAGTTAGCTTTATTTTGTTTTTTTGAACAATTAGAGTTCCTGAATACAGCTCCTTAAGAGCCTCCATGGCTATAGCAGAAATCCGAACAAAATTAATCGAAGTACTTTTAGTGAAATTTATATTTAAATTAATTGTAGATTCTGCAAAAATAGCTTTCGCATACGATTTAATTATTTGCTTCTCTAGCTCCGTGTTAAGATGTCCAGTAATATTTATTTTATTCAAGCTACTCTTTGTAATCTTAATCTCTAACGGCTGCTTTGTTTCGGCTTCTTTTTCTGAGACACTTTTGTGAAGAGTTGAATAAAATTTAAATTCTTTTGGTAAAGTTTGTTCAAATTTTTCGATTAGTTTCAAGATTTCGATTTTTGGATCTTTTTTCTTAAGAAGTAGCTTTATTTCTAAATCTGAAAACTTTATGGAACCGTCACCGATTTCTTGTAAAAGGCTCATAGCAGCTTGTACGGTATTAATCCAATTTAATGAAGGAGTGCCTATGCCGATTTCACAGTTTGTAATTCGTGCGAGAGGAAACTTTTTGGCTAACGCTATTACTGTCTTTTGATCACTTAAAGTTTCAACCGAACAAGTGCTTATAGCTCCTATGTTTTCATCAATAAGATATTCAAAAGAATAGGGAGAAATTAAAGTTTTGGGAGTTACTATATCTATTAAAAAATTTGGTCTTAACTGAGTTTTTTGAAATAAGTTTTGTTTTAACTTCTCGGTCTCATCATTATTCGAGGATAGTATAGTAATATTAATCTTTTCACTATTTATTGAAATTCTTCCCTGTGAAAAAAGGGATAATGAATCAGCTACCAGTTTTAAATCAGAGAGCCAAGCTGAAGGTACCTTTGTGTTTTCATCGTTACTTATTCCTACACTAATATTCACATTTGGATACTTACTAATTTTACTCACGATAGATTCCCGATAGCTTTTGTTTGGTACCAAACCTATTAATGATATATTATTATTATCCTTTATTATTATTAATCTGAGTTTTTCCTTAGTAATATATTCTGGAATTTGAGCACTTGTGCGGTCAGTTACTAGTGAGGGCAACAAAGCTGTTTGTAAAACCTCAATAGTTTTCAAGCGCTGCCTCTCGTTTAGAGCTTTTCCACTTATAGTTACCTGAAGCCCGTCGACCTCCACTTGAGCCCAAGAATTTTCCATCTTTTCAAGAAGATAATTGACACGCTTTATGGTACTGTTTTGGAGGGAATTCGAAATTATTAAAGAGATTAATATTATTAGAGGTATTACAGCAGAAAAAACTATGATGTGCTTGAATTTGTCATATGATTTTATAATTTTTTTCAAGCTTAAATCTCTTTTAATTATGAATTTAAAAAATACCCGCAATTGCTAAAAATAATACAATAATTAATCCGGCATCGCGATTTGAGCGAAAGACGTGGAGGCAAGAGGCCCAATTTTTAATATCCACCTTAATAGCTTGCCAGATAAGATGAAACCCAAATATTATAATCCCAATTGTACAAATTATCATTTGTTTATGTTGGTAAGCTATTTCAAATGTACCAATAATAGCAGTTATAAAGAAGAAACAAATTAATATAATAAAGACCCCCAGCCATTTTTTTGTGCTTTCCCCAAAAAAAATAGCTGTTGATTTTATACCTATTAGTAGGTCATCCTCGATGTCTTGATGGGCGTATATCGTATCATAAAATAGAGTCCAAAAAATGCCAGCTAAGTATAATAAGATAGCAGGAGATTCTATTGAACCATTATGAGCTGTCCAGGCAAAAAGTATTCCCCAATTAAAAGCAATACCTAAAAAAACCTGAGGCCACCAAGTAAACCTTTTAGCAAATGGATAAACTACGACTGGGATTAAGGAGCACAGACCAACAATAATTGCTGCTTTATTATAGGTTATCAATATAAAAAAAGCCAA
>JBJLGD010000028.1:0-132693 GCA_045565015.1 Paracoccaceae bacterium | reverse complement strand
TCTCCATTTATGTTATAAGTTTCTCCACCAACCCCTACCCCAATTGGTGCTACAACGGGTATTGTGCCAGCAGTAAACATCTCTTTTAAAACATCTGGATTTACCTTACTTGGCTTCCCAACAAACCCAAACTTTGGATCCTCAGGAGTACACTGAATAAGGTTAGCATCTTTTCCGGACAGGCCAACTGCTTTCCCGCCTTGTTTGTTTAACGCGTGAACTATTTTTTTATTTACGTTTCCTGAAAGTACCATTTCTACTATTTTTATTGTCTCTGAATCTGTAACCCGTTTACCGTCAATGAAACTAGATTTTACATTTAATGTTTCCAGCATTTCATTAATCATCGGACCACCACCATGCACAATGACGGGGTTAACCCCAACTTGTTGCATGAGTACAATATCACGAGCAAAAATATCCATATTCTGATCACTTCCCATTGCGTGACCACCAAATTTTATAACAACAACCGCGTCATCATATCTCTGTAAATATGGAAGAGCTTCGGAGAGTGTCTTTGCCGTCGAGATCCAATCTTGATTAATGGATGTTTGTTTTTTCATTTCGTATGTGTCCATTAAGTAAATAAATTTGTTTCCGTATATCATCTATATACATGAGAGTTACCAATTTGAAAATAAGATCATAGAAACTGACTTAAAGAATTCTACAATAATATCAATGAAGTGAAGCAATAACTGATTTTAATTTTGATATTCCTAAACCAGAGTTGACTGACGTAGCTATTATTTCAGGAAAGGCAGCTGGGTGAGAAGATAGAATATCTGATAATGATTTTAATATACTATCAAACTCTGCATCTTTTATTTTATCAACCTTAGTCAAGACTATTTGGAAGTTTACTGCGGCTTTATCCAAGAGTTTGAGTATTTCTTGATCAACAGCTTTTATCCCTCGCCGCGAGTCTACCAGTACAAATACCCGTCTCAGTGTTTGCCTGCCGGAAAGATATGATTTTAATAAATCTTGCCATTGTTTTACCACAGTCAAGGGCGCTTCCGCAAAACCGTATCCCGGCAGATCTACAAGATAGATTTTATTCTCAATAGAGAAATAGTTTATTTCCTGAGTTCGGCCCGGGGTATTTGATGTTCTAGCTAGATTTTTTCGATCTGTTACAGCATTAATTAAACTGGACTTGCCAACATTAGACCTTCCAGAAAAGCAGACCTCTAAACGATCCGGTTGTGGCAGACCTGATGTATCCACCACTCCCTTAAGGAATGTATTTTGACCTGCAAAAAACTTTCTTCCATTCTCAATCTCTTCTTCTGAAGGTTCTTTGAGGAGATTAAATATAAATTTTTCCATTTTTGAAAACTATAAGACCGAAAGTCTATCACCGATCTTGACCTTACTAGATTTAACAATTCTACCATAAACCCCAAAATCTTGGTGTCCCCAAGTTTTGAGTGCAGATAGAGTGTCTATATCTCGGTCACCAGTTTCAGGATTTGCAGTCGTCGCTGAACATCTTTGTATTGGTTCTTGAATTTCAATTTCGCAGTCACCAATAACTATGGTTTTTCCAACCCAATCAAATTCTTCCCAGGGCTTTCCGCCTTCCAACCATAAATTTCCACGCCATCTCCTACTGTCTAGGTGATGGCCTAGTTTGCTCTCTACAGCTTTGTGGCTGGAGATACTATTAATAGAGACCGACGGATAATCAGTATCCGTCATTCCTCTTCCAGCAACTCTTACTACTCTTTCAGATTGTGATCTATTGGCTGGCATTAATGGCGAAACCCAGTTGATCAATTCGTCTGAATTTTTTTCGGGATGTATTACAATATTTTTCAGTTCTGGATGGCTTAAAGTGACTTCCTCATTAGATGTATCAAGAGAGGCATTTATGGCCATTAGCTTAGGTGCTTTCGCACCTCTTGAGAAGTTTACGCACTCGGTCCAATTATTATCATCAGCTTTTGAGTCTTCATGAGCTATTGCCCAGCAACGATCGTAAGGAAGGGTTGCATTTTTTGAAAGGTAAATTTCGAATAATTCTTCCCTACCGTGGCTTTTAATCGGATACCGCCAAATATGTTTTAACAAAACACTCATTTTTTTTCTGGTTTTTTTCTTTTTAAACTACTCTTTATATTGCCGAAAAGATCAGGCGTATAACCTTGGCTTTTCATGATAGCATATTGCTGTGCGAAAGTCATAACATTATTAGCGATCCAATATATTACTAAACCACTTGCGAAACTACCTAGCATAAACATGAAGACCCATGGCATCCAAGCGAATATCATCGCTTGAGTTTTGTCGGTAGGTGCTGGATTTAACTTTTGTTGTAGCCACATTGATATCCCAAGCAGGATAGGTAAAACACCCAGAGAAACTAATGCAAAAATTGTCCCTACCTCGGGGGTTCCCCAGGGTAACAAACCAAATAAATTTAGAATAGATGACGGGTCTGGCGCGCTTAAGTCTTTAATCCAACCGACCCAGGCTTCATGACGAAGTTCTATGGTAACAAAAATAACTTTATAAAGTGAGAAAAATATTGGTATTTGTAAAAGAATAGGTAGGCAACCAGCAGCTGGATTAACTTTCTCTTTTTTATACAAAGCCATCATTTCAACTTGTAACTTCTTTTTATCGTCACCTGCTTTTTCTTTTATTTTTTCCATTTCAGGTTGTAAATTTTTCATTTTTGCCATCGAGACATATGATTTGTATGCTAATGGAAGTAGTAGAGCCTTTATTAAAAAAGTCAGTGCAATAATTGAAAAACCCATATTTCCAATATAACTATTAAGCCAGTATAATACGGCAAAAATTGGCTTGGTTAAAAAGAAAAACCATCCCCAGTCAATAGAGTCTAAAAAGCCTTTAACACCGTTTGTCTCGTAATTCTTGATTGTAGCCCATTCTTTTGCCCCGGCAAAAAGTTGTGTCGAAACAAGTTTAATGCTTCCTGGTTCAAGAGTTATCGGTTTTAATCTTGATTCGGTTTGATAAACATCCGCACTAGGGACATATTTTGCGACCGATGTGAATGCCTTTCCAGGCTGAGGGATTAAGGCTGTCATCCAATACTTGTCAGTAAACCCAATCCAACCATCTTTATTAACTTCAGTGATTTGACTATTAGCTCTTTCTCGCGCTAGAAATTTGAAATCAGGCATATCATTGTAATCGACCTCGGTTAATTCACCATCAGCCATTGAAACTAGACCTTCATGCAGAATGAAAAAACCAATTACGTCTGGCTCTCCATGTCTTGCAACTATCCCGTAGGCTTGCAGTCTATAAGAATTACTTGTTTTGTTCTCAATGGATTGTTCTATTGAAAACATGAAATTTTCGTCGATGGATATTTTTCTCCGAAAGATCAACCCATTCTTGTTGTCCCATTTTAAGATAATAGGACTATCAACAGTAATTTTTTTACCTTTCTCCAGCTCCCACAAAGTAGCTGGGCCTGGTACCTGATCGTACTTCAGATTTTCTGAACCTGGGGTCCAACCAAACAATGCATAATATGCATTTTCTTTGTTGGAAGGTGATAAAAGTGAGACATTCTTCTGCTTTTCTAATGTTTCAAAATAAGTCTTGAATGAGAGCTCATCTATTTTTCCACCTCGAAGTGATATAGAACCCTGCAATTTGGGTGTATCTATCTCAATCCTAGGTGCAGTTTGATTTATAGCGGAGTCTATAACAGGGTTCGTACTTAAACTAGTTGTCGTATTAATGACTGGTGGAAGTAGTCCGGTATCATCATTAAGATTTGCGGTTTCCTTTGAACTCTCGAGGTTTTGGGGTAACTCTTCTGGAGGAAAAAGGAAAAACCAAGTTAGAATCACAAAAAAACTGAGAACAGTTGCGAAAATAAGATTTTTATTTTGTCCGTCCATTTTTGAACTACCACCTATCTTTTTTTGTTTAAAAGGTTCAACAACTTGCATCAAAGAAGGTCAAGCTTTTTTTGCATCAACGAATGTAAGAACACGTTAATATAAAAGGCAGCTTACCCGTATTTGGGCCTATACCAAATCAACTTCGTTTTAAACCTTTAAAGTCAAAGATATTATTGTCTAAAAGGTGAGACGGATTACTATTCATTAAAGCGCGGAATATTTTCTGCTTTCTACCCGGGTTTTTTGACTCCCATATATTTAGCATCTCTTTAATGTTTTGACGTTGTAAACCATCTTGTGAACCACAAAGATCACACGGTATTATTGGATATTCTAAGGCCTTTGAAAATTTTTCACAGTCTTCTTCAGAGACGTATGCTAAAGGCCTATATACAAACAAATCGCCTTTTTCATTTAAAAGTTTCGGTGGCATTGCCGTTAAACGCGACCCATGAAAAAGATTGAGCATAAAAGTCTCGATAATATCTTCCCTATGATGACCTAACACGATAGCTGAACAGCCTTCCTCTCGGGCTAAACGATAAAGTATGCCTCGCCTTAATCTCGAACAAAGTGAACAGTAAGTACGGCCTTTTGGAACTTTATCAGTTACAATTGAATACGTATCTTGATACTCTATTTTATGTTGAATATTCATTCTTTTTAAAAAGTCTGGTAAGACTGTCGCAGGAAAATTCGGTTGGCCTTGATCAAGATTGCAGGCTAAAAGTTCTACAGGTAACAGTCCACGCCATTGTAATTCGAAAAGTGCTGCGATTAACGTATAGCTGTCTTTACCACCTGATAAACAAACCAACCATTTTGTACCGGGTTCAATCATGCCAAAGTCTTCTATCGCTTGACGCGTCTCTTTAATTATTCTCTTACGAAGTTTTTTAAACTCTGTCGTTGACGGAGCTTTATCAAAAAGAGGATGGATAGAACCATTATCTAACATGAAGGCGACTATAGTTATTTAATGGTTATAAGGGAAGTAAAATACTGCACTCGTTTATGGTACGTTGTCTATACCTGACCCACCTAAAGGGTGACACTTTACTACCCGTTTGGCAGTTAAAGCTAGCCCTTTGATAACTCCATGTTTTTCCAGTGCTTCTAAAGCATATGCTGAACATGTCGGATTAAACCTACAGCTTGACCCTATTATTGGGGAGAGTACTAATCGATAAAAACGAATTGGTACGGCGGCTATATGAGCTAAAGGTGTCATGAGTGAATGTTTTTAACGGCAGTCTCTAGATCTTCTTCTAGTAAAGAGAAGGGCCGCTTTGTCGTAGCTTTTGGACGACCGACTAAAACATAATCCCAACCTGATTTACCCAATCTAGTTAACACAGATCGTGAAATTTCACGTAGACGTCTCTTGGCCTTATTGCGCGTCACAGAATTCCCTAATTTTTTTGAGCAGGTAAATCCTGTTCTCGTGATAGAAGTATCGTCTCCTCGATCACGAGCTTGTAGTAAAAACCCTGGTTGACCTGACCGTTTCCCTTTGGCAGCTAACAAAAAATCTTTTCGATTAACTATAGTTTTAATTTTTTTTATTTCATTGCCCATATTAAACCTTAAAAGAGCTTGAATTTTTTAACCCTCATTTTTTAGGTTTTGATCTTAACACAGTACTAGTTATGCACTTAGGGATTTACGGCCTTTTGCTCTTCTGGCGTTAAGAATTTTTCTACCTGCTTTCGTAGCCATTCTTGCTCGAAAACCGTGTCGATGCTTCCGAACTAAGTTAGATGGCTGAAATGTACGCTTCATGTTTAAAGTTCCCAAGATATAATTTTACTATTAAGAGATGTCTATTAACGTTAGTATTGAACTAGGTCAACGGTCAAAGTATTTTTGTTTGCTTGTAACTTTTTATTTTTATAATAGCCCAAAATAATAATAATTTAGCACTAAAATAGCCGCAGTAAACAAGAGTTGATGTAAAATCTTCAATTAAAGGAGTAGTGAGGTGATAATTCTATTTGATTAATAACGCTTGCAAACAAAATTTCGCAAGGTTACATCGCTATTACCCTAGTGCGCTGGTAGCTCAGTTGGATAGAGTACTTGACTACGAATCAAGGGGTCGGGGGTTCGAATCCTCCCCAGCGCGCCATTAATTTTTTTTAGTTTCTTTGATTGAAACGTCGTCCTATCAGAGAGGCTGCAATATTTGTCTTTTGAATGTCGATTGCTCCTCCGGCTATCCCCCAACCCCATGAATCTCGAAATTTCTGTTCGATTGGGTAGTCGCTTGAGTAACCATACGCTCCCATAAGTTGCATTGCTTTACCAGTGACTTCACGACAAATCTCATTTGCATAACATTTTGCTATCGAACTCTCACCTGTTGTTGGGAGTTTACTACCAGTGTTAGTAACTGCCCTATATAATAACATTCGAGAAGCATCCAGTTTCATTTTCATTTCAGCAATTGAAATTTGCACGGCCTGGAAATCGATAAGCTGTTTTCCAAATTGTTTTCGTTCTTGAACGTAATTGAGTACATAATCAAACGCAGACTGCGCACATGCGATGCTCATGGTAGTATTACCGCAGCGTTCAAGGTCAAATGCTTTCATTAATTTTTTGAAGCCACCTGCGGGTAAAACAATGTTTTCAAGTGGTAAGCTGATATTGTCAAAGTGCATATCTGCACTTACGACACCCCTCCAACCCATATGCCGCTCTTTTTTTCCAAAACTTAACCCAGATCGATTTTTTTCGATTAAAACTGCACCTATCCCATTTGCACCTTGTTCCTTGGACATTTTACAATAAACGACATAAGCATCAGCATGACTTGCTCCGGAGCACCAACGTTTTGTGCCACTAACTAAAATTCTACCATTGCTAATTGTGGCACTGGTACTTAGGTCAGTCAGTGCTGAACCAGCATGTGGCTCAGACATAGCAACTGCTAAAATCATATTACCTGAGCATACCTTAGAAAGTGTTTTTTCTTTTAACTTCTCTGATGCAAAATATGAAATCGCCAATGCCGGTCCAAAACAACTTTCAAAAACTGGAAAAGCGAGTGCAATCGAAATTTTTGCTACTTCCTCGAGTACGAGAACAGCCTCAAAGTTACTCATGCCTAACCCACCATATTTTTGTGGCAGATTTACACCCAGAAAACCCATGTTAGAGAATTTCTGAATTATTTTCTTGGTAGGTGGTTTACCGGTCCGCTCAATTTCGGCTGCAACAGTGGTCAATTCGTTTTTAGCAAACTTTCGTACGGAGTCCTGTAATTCTATTTGCTCACTTGACAGAGTAAAGTCCAATTATTCACCTCAAATATTTTGATTTAACATTCACATTAATATCTCATACGTTACAATAAGTATCAATTTCCTAGTAGCAATTATATTAATAAGATTTTTTTAGATGAAGGAAACTAAATGACAAATGTCACCAAAGGCACAATGGCCCTTGAGGGAATAAAAGTTCTCGATTTAAGTCGAGTTTTGGCAGGTCCTTGGGCCACTCAAATGTTAGCTGATTTAGGAGCAGATGTTGTTAAGGTTGAGTCAGTCTTAACTGGTGATGATACTCGGTCTTGGGGACCACCTTTTATTACTAGAGCGGATGGCTCAAAAGGTGAAGCTGCGTATTTCTCATGCGCCAACCGTAATAAAAGATCAATTACTATCGACTTTTCAAAACCTGAGGGAGCCTCTTTGATTCATACTCTTTCGCTAGAGGCAGATATTATAGTAGAAAACTTTAAGGTCGGTGGGTTAAAAAAATACAAATTAGATTATGATGCTATTAAGAAAATTAACCCAAAGATAATCTATTGTTCGATTACTGGTTTTGGTCAGAATGGACCTTATGCTAACCGATTAGGTTATGATTTCCTAATACAAGGTATGGGTGGGTTAATGAGTATTACTGGTCAGCCTGAAAACATTAGCGGTGGAGAACCAATGAAGGTGGGTGTAGCTATCTGTGATTTGTTTACAGGAATGAATGCGGGGTCTTCAATCCTGGCTGCTTTGCATTACAGGAACCGTACAGGTAAAGGGCAACATATAGATTGTTCTTTAATGGATAGCCAGGTTTCTATGTTAGCAAATCAAGCATCTAACTGGTTAAATGGTGATACCGTACCTAGTAGAATGGGTAATAGTCACCCTAATGTGATACCTTATCGGGTCTTTGCTTCATCAGATGGACATTTAATAATAAGCTGTGGGAATGATGGACAATTTCAGAGATTATGTCATTCTCTAGGACTTTCAAAGATCTCAAATGATCCTAAATACAAATCGAATGAGGCGCGGCTTGAGAACAGAGAGGCTCTCGAGGCTGAACTACAATTGGTACTGGGAAAAATGAAGAAACAAGATATTATTGAGCTACTCGAAGCTGTGAACGTTCCTTGTGGCCCTATAAACAATCTGCCTGAAGTGTTTTCAGATCCACAAGTTATTGCAAGAGAAATGGAAATTGATCTTAAACGCTCTGATGGTGTTACTATAAAAACAGTTGCTTTCCCGGCAAAGCTTAGTGAGTCACCAGCTACCTACAGGAATGCACCACCAATTTTGGGGGAGCATACAAAAGAAATCTTAGTGGACTGGGCAAAGGTATCAGATGAAGAAATTAAATCATTAAAGGAAATGAAAGTGATCTAGAGTAACGTCCCTTTTGAAAAAATACTCATTACCCTAATTATAAAGGAATTAAATAAAAATATAAGGTGTTGGTGGAGCCTAGGGGGATCGAACCCCTGACCTCTTGCATGCCATGCAAGCGCTCTCCCAGCTGAGCTAAGGCCCCCTTTTAATAAGTGGATTTTTAAGCAGTCATTTAAATAAAATCAAGAAATTTAATTATAAATTTTGGTACTATTCTTCTTCAGCTGGAACGTCAGCAATTTCTTCTAAACTGACAGATTGGTCGTCATCATCTTCGAGAATTCCATCCTCCTCTAGTAGATCATCCTCGATTTCTACCTCTACATCATCCTCCAAAACAATTTCCGCGTCGTCTTCAACGACTTCATTTTCTTTGTTTTGAGCGTCAGGCTTATCAGCCTCCATAGTACGAGACTTACTACCTAACAGACTTTCTAGCGAGAATTCATGACCACAAGACGGGCATATTAATGGATCTTTTTTTAGATCGTAGAATCTTATCGAGCAACTAGGGCAAACTCGTTTTACTCCCCATTCTTCTTTGGGCATAATCATCCTCTTTTTTTGATCTATAAAGTTATCTTAGGCCAGTTGCCACAGGCTGAGGGAAGTGTCAAAGGTTTTTCTTTATTTTTGTTGCGGCTTTTTGGAGTTTCTGCAATGAAGTAGTAGGAACTTTATTTTATGTATTGATAATTAGGAGCCATATGAAACCTCCAGATATGATTAAAATTGGATCTCCAGAAATAACTATTTATGTCCACAAATCTAAAAGAGCGAAGAGATTATCTATCCGTATTTCGGGTGCTAATAGTAAAGTTTTTTTAATAATTCCAAAACGAATATCAGTCCTAGAAGCCACGCAGTTTGCTCTTAATAAGGAGCGATGGATAAGAAAGCAGTTGAAATCTAAAATTGATATTTCCAAAGTCACACTTGGGAGTGCAGTACCTGTTGAAGGTTTTAGTTATGTTATTGAGAGTGGTAAAAATCAAAGAATTAAGTTTGAAAAGAATAAAATATTAATTCCTTTTAATTATACAGACTTTGCTCAACATTTGAAGGTCTTCCTATTAGAGTTATCTCGACAAAGGTTTTTTTCTAAGACAAATTTTTATTGTGACTTAATAGGCAGAAAATTTGTTAAGATTAATATAAAAGATCCTAAAACGCGATGGGGCTCATGTACTTCATCTGGTACTTTGATGTATTCATGGCGTCTTATTTTGGCGCCCAAAAGTGTTTTGGAGTATCTGGTAGTTCATGAGGTCTCGCACCTTGTGGAAATGAACCATTCAATAAAATTTTGGCAACATGTTGAAAAATTAATGCCTGATTTTCGGGAATCCCAGTTGTGGTTGAAAAAAAACGGACAAAAATTGCATTCGTATCACTTTTAGGGCTATGATTGTTGGTATTTTTGTGATCACATAACGATATGTCAAAGTCTATAAAAAAATCTCTAAACTTGGGATCAGATATTGAGGTAGACATACTAGCTGGCTCGGCCAATGAAATTATTTATCGACGCTTGAGATCATTAATTATGTTTGGCTCAGTTTTACCGGGAACCGCTATGACCTTGAGGGGCTTGGGAGCAGAATTTGGTGTTTCTATGACCCCAATACGCGAAGCAGTTCGTCGTCTGGTCGCAGAGGGTGCTCTAAGTTTGTCTCTTTCGGGTAGAATATCGACTCCAGAACTCACAAACGATAGAATAGAAGAATTAGCTTCTCTGAGGGCATTATTAGAACCTGACCTAGCTGCGCGTGCTCTTCCACGAGCTCATCTAGCTCTAATAGAAAGACTGGAAGCTACTAATTCGCAGATTTCAAAAGCAATAACTGAGGAAGACTCGGTATCCTATATTCGATGTAATTTGGAGTTTCATAGATCTTTGTACCTTCGGGCACAGGCACCGGCTACGTTAGCTTTGTTGGAAACAATTTGGTTACAATTAGGACCTACCATGCGTAGCCTTTATGGAAAATTAAAACGCACTGGTGTTCCAAAACACCATTATACGATTTTAAGTTCTTTAAAAGCAGGTGATGAATTTGAACTGCGGCTAGCTGTAAAAGCGGATGTTACTCAGGGATTGAGGTTATTAGCACAGTAAGGTCACCAAAGTTTATCAGCGCACTACTGAAACTAATATACTCGAGCTTTTGGTGCGATTTTCTTTAAGTCAATACCGCCATCTTTCTCTTCTGTTAAGGGTTTTAAGTGGACATCTCGGTATTTTAGTTCAGTATTGTCACCTGCGTACACAAGGGAGTGCTTTCTCCAGGTTTCATCATCCCTTTCTGGGTAATCTTCATGCGCATGCGCTCCACGGCTCTCCTTCCGTGCTTCAGCAGCAATGATGGTGGCTAATGCATTTGGCATCAAATTGGTCAGCTCTAATGTTTCCATTAGGTCTGAATTCCATATTAAAGATCTATCTTTCACACTAATATCTTCCATTTTCTTGGATACTGCACGCATTTTATCGACCCCTTCACTTAAGGTCTTATCAGTTCTAAAAACTGCAGCGTCAGATTGCATGGTTTTTTGCATTTCAAGTCTTAAATCTGCAGTAGGTACCGCACCCTTTGAATATCGCAAATTATCAAATCTATCTAAAATTTTATCTACAGATTTTGAAGAAATCGTAGGGTTAGCAGATTTTCGGTCAACAACAGAACCAGCTCTGATGCCAGCGGCTCGTCCAAAAACAACCAGATCAATGAGTGAGTTTGAACCCAATCGGTTTGCACCATGTACTGAGGCACACCCAGCTTCTCCAACAGCCATAAGGCCGGGGACAGTTTTGTTTTGATCAGTATCAGTTGGAGACAGTACTTCTCCCCAATAATTTGTTGGAATTCCTCCCATATTATAATGGACAGTAGGTAGTACTGGAATGGGCTCTTTAGTTAAATCGACACCCGCAAAAATTTTTGCACTTTCTGAAATTCCTGGCAGTCTAGTTGATAAAGTTTCGGGAGGCAGATGATCTAGATGGAGATTTATATGATCAGATTGATCGCCTACGCCGCGACCCTCACGAATTTCCATTGTCATGCATCGAGACACTACATCTCTTGAGGCCAAATCCTTGTAAGTTGGAGCATATCTTTCCATAAACCGTTCGCCGGAAGAGTTTGTTAGGTAGCCACCTTCACCTCTGGCACCTTCCGTAATCAGGCAACCAGCGCCGTAAATGCCAGTAGGATGAAATTGCACGAACTCCATATCTTGAAGAGGAAGGCCAGCTCTTGATACCAACCCACCGCCATCACCTGTGCAGGTGTGGGCGGAAGTTGCCGAAAAGTATGCTCGGCCATAACCACCAGTAGCTATTACTACCATTTTCGCAGAAAAAAGATGTAGGGTTCCGTCTTCTAACTTCCAGCATATCACCCCTGTGCAAACTCCATCGTCACTCATAATAAGATCAATAGCAAAGTACTCAATAAAAAATTCAGCGTTATTTTTTAAAGATTGACCGTACAGGGTGTGCAGCATTGCGTGACCCGTTCTATCGGCTGCTGCACAGGTTCTTTGAACAGGTGGGCCTTCACCGAATTCAGTCGTATGACCTCCAAACGGCCTTTGGTAAATTTTACCGTCTTCCGTTCTTGAAAATGGGACACCATAATGTTCCAGCTCATAAACAGCTTTTGGTGCTTCGCGTGCTAAATATTCCATTGCGTCGGTGTCTCCGAGCCAATCTGAACCTTTAACTGTATCGTACATATGCCATTGCCAATTATCTGGACCCATATTTGAAAGAGAGGCTGCAATTCCGCCCTGCGCTGCCACAGTGTGTGACCGGGTAGGAAATACCTTCGAAATACATGCTGTTTTTAATCCCTGTTCGGTCATACCTAACGTTGCTCGCAGTCCAGCGCCACCAGCGCCGATGACGACTACATCATATTCATGAGTTTCATAATTATAGGATGACATTTAAAAATTTCTCCAAGGATTAAATTAAAATTTTAGTTATTGAGTACAAGATCACGAGAATTGCACCATAGCTGAGTATTGAAGTAAAAGATAAGAGTATTGTTCTTGTTAAACCTCTTACGTAATCTTCAATTAAAACCTTAACACCTTGTTTAAAATGAATTAAACTTATTACAAGAGTGCTGGTTATAAGAATATAGTTGAATGGCTTGTTTAAAAAACTTGTGACCTCTTCATGGGTGGATCCAAATACTCTACCAAAGTTAAAGATGAATATTGGTACTAGGAGGGCTAATAGTAGTGAAGTAAATGTCATACGGATATGGCTATCAGTCCCTTTATTGGAATTTCTGATTAGTACAGCGGGGTTTAAAGTTTTTAAGATACTCATTTCTGCTTTCAAAGAACTAACAGTGTTAATAACGTTAAAATAAATGAACCAGAAATAACGCTGTAAGCTAAAATTCTTGCCTGAGGTATTTCAAACCCTTTCCCTGAGTCCCAATAAATATGCCTTATTCCTGCCAAAAAGTGATACCAAACCGCCCACAAAGATAGAATCATTATTAAATCAACAAACCAGCTATTAAAAAACCTGTTAACTAACTCAAAAGTTTCTGTGCTTGCGGAGGCAGCGTAAAGCCAGCCAACTATTATTAGGATTGCTAGTAATAGCGCGTTTCCAGTTATCCGAGTGAAAATTGACGTTACAGAAGTAAATTCCGGCCGATAAATTGAAAGGTGGGGTGAAAGTGGTCTTTTTCGTTTGATGGATTGTTTCATATCAATACTCTACGCCCTTCTTTGAATGTACAGATAACATAAATGATTTTTATGTCACCTCATTTATGCTCTATTATTGCGATATTTTGGCACAGATTATCTAAGATAAAGCTTAATGTGATCACAAAAACTATGTTGATAGATCTATGTAACTAAAATGTAAGTTTATTTCTGAGTGTTTTTAAAAGTTTCTAATAAGGTTATCCTAGGTTAAGCCATCAAATATTAACTTACTTCCTGCTATCATCAAAAGAAAATAAGTGGTGTGCAAAAACAACTTTTCTGAGAATACTTTGTGAGCATAAGCACCAATTAGAGTACCAATTATTGCGGCTGGTGATAACAATAAACTAACTGTTAAAGTCTCTTTATTGATAAATCCAAAATAAGCATAGGGGAAAATTTTAAAAATATTGATTACTGAAAAGCAAATCACGGTAGTTGCTTGATAGAGAGTTTTATTTACGCCTTGTGATAATAGGAATACAGCAACAGGCGGGCCGCCGGCATGACTAATAAAGCTTGTAAACCCAGCTAGGAAACCCATTGCAATACCGAGCTTTGAATTAAATTTTGAAATAGCTTTATTAAAGAATAATTTTTTATGCATTACTTGGTACAGAACGAAGCTTATTGAGATCAGACCAATAATGACGCGAAGAAAGTCGGCGCTTGCAACACGGTAAAATAGGACACCTGTAATAATACCAAAAAGAGAGCCCAAGATTAAGACTCTTGCATTTAAGATACACCATTTTTTCCAGTATAATTTGATAGAAACCATATCCATCAACATTAACAAGGGTAACATTAATCCCAGTGCAATTGTGGGTTCTGTAACAATTGCCAAAATCGGAGTACATATAAATGAAACTCCACTACCAAATCCACCCTTTGATATTCCTGCTATAAGCACAGCAGTAACCGATATAAATAAAAATAAAATAGTGATTTCCACGTATAGATAGTCCCAATTTATTTCCCTTCAGATACTTGCGTGACCCTGATCAAAGGTCTAGATCTGATTCCAAATAAATAAACAGGAGAAATACTGAAATGGCGAGATCTAAAATAGCTTTAATTGGTGCAGGACAAATAGGAGGAACTCTCGCTCATTTAGCTGCGATCAAGGAAATGGGTAATGTAGTTTTATTTGACATAGCTGAGGGGACTCCAAAAGGTAAAGCGCTAGACATCGCGGAAGCTGGACCGTCACAAGGGTTTGACGTTATTTTAAAAGGTACATCAGAATATCAAGATATTTCTGGTGCTGACGTATGTATAGTGACAGCTGGCGTACCAAGAAAGCCCGGTATGAGCCGGGATGATCTTTTAGGTATTAACCTGAAAGTGATGAAGGCTGTCGGGACGGGCATAAAGGAGTTTGCGCCTAATGCGTTCGTAATTTGTATTACTAACCCTTTAGATGCAATGGTTTGGGCCTTGAGAGAGTTTTCGGGGTTACCACATAATAAAGTTTGTGGAATGGCTGGTATTTTAGATTCGGCTCGCTTTAGGCACTTTCTCAGTAATGAATTTAATGTTTCTATGCGAGATGTATCAGCATTTGTTCTGGGTGGTCATGGTGATACGATGGTTCCATTGACACGTTATTCCACTGTCGGAGGGATACCACTCACTGACTTGGTTGAAATGGAGTGGATTACTGAGACTCGATTGGAAGAGATTGTCCAAAGGACTCGAGATGGTGGAGCTGAAATTGTTGGTCTCTTAGGTAATGGCTCAGCATTCTATGCGCCTGCTACGGCTGCCATAGAAATGGCTGAAGCTTACCTTAAAGATCAGAAGCGGCTTTTGCCGTGTGCTGCTTATGTCGATGGTGAATATGGATTAACTGGTTTTTATGTTGGAGTGCCGGTAATAATTGGGGCTGCTGGAGTTGAACGAATTGTTCCAATAAAATTTACAAAAGCGGAAAAAGTTATGTTCGACAAGTCGGTAGAGGCCGTTAATTCACTAGTTTCTGCGTGCAAGAGTATTGACCCAAGTCTATAGCTCGGATGAAGCTACGTTTAGTTAGAATTATGACACAGTTAGATCGTAAATGATTATTATGTGATCACAAAAATTTTTATTGTGATCACATAATGAATTTTTTTACTTTTTTTTACTTTTTTATGTTTATTTCTTGGTTTTTCCATGTAATTAAATGATCTTAGTAAAGTAATTTACTTCGGTTAGAAAATGAACTTGTATAAAACTGCTGACTTAACTGCTCGGAGATGGACTAATCATGGTTAGTAAGAGCGATCAAACCCAATCATCGTTAATGCAGGGCGGTAATACTGTTTATCTTGAGAGCCTCTACAAACGTTATTTGACTGACAAATCCGGTTTGGAACCTGAGTGGCAAGACTTTTTTGCTCATATGGATGATGAAAGGCGAAGCCCAGAGTTTGAGCCAAGTTGGGTTAGGAATGATTGGCCGCCAGAGATTGAGAGTAGTTTTTTTGGAAGTGATGAAAAAGCTCAACAAATAAAAGAGCAATTCAAATCACTGACTGTAAGTGAGCTTACTTCTGAAAAGTCCATTAAAAGAGCGGTTATAGATAGTGTAAGGGCTCTGATGCTGATTAGGGCATATCGAATATTAGGTCATTTAGTGGCAGACTTGGATCCTTTAGGAATGCGTGATCACCCCACACACCCTGAACTAGATCCTCAAACATATGGATTTCAAGAAGCTGATTTAGATAGACCAATTTTTATTGATAACGTCCTGGGGCTTGAAATTGCTACGATAAAAGAGATCTTGGATATTGTTAAGAGAACTTATTGCGGGACCTTCGCACTCCAGTACATGCACATAAGCAATCCTGAGGAAGCTAGTTGGCTTAAAGAGAGAATAGAAGGTTTGGGCAAAGAAATTGAATTCAGTCGTAGAGGTCGAAAAGCAATACTTAACAAACTAATAGAGGCAGAAGGTTTCGAGAAGTTTCTCCACGTGAAATATATGGGAACTAAGAGATTTGGATTAGATGGTGGCGAGAGTTTGATACCAGCCATGGAACAAATTATAAAACGCGGTGGAGCCCGCGGTGTACAAGACATATTGATTGGTATGCCTCATAGAGGCCGACTTTCGGTCTTAGCTAACGTAATGGCGAAGCCATACAGAGCTATTTTCAATGAATTTCAGGGAGGTAGCTCGAAACCTGAAGACGTTGATGGTTCTGGAGACGTTAAATACCATTTGGGTGCCTCGTCTGATCGTGAGTTTGATGGCAATTCCGTTCACCTTTCTTTGGCTGCAAACCCGTCTCACCTCGAAGCAGTGAACCCGGTTGTCTTGGGAAAAGCTAGAGCTAAACAAGACCAACTGGATGATGATGAACGTGTTAAAGTATTGCCGGTACTAATTCACGGTGATGCTGCATTCGCAGGTCAGGGAGTTGTCGCTGAGGGTTTTGGTTTGTCTGGTTTAAAAGGGCATAAGACAGGTGGCACAATTCATATTGTTGTTAACAACCAAATAGGTTTTACAACTGCTCCCCACCTTAGTAGATCGAGCCCTTACCCAACCGATATTGCTCTTATGGTTGAAGCCCCAATATTCCATGTAAATGGTGACGATCCAGAAGCGGTTGTTCATGCTGCAAAGGTAGCAACCGAATTTAGGCAAAAGTTTCATAAAGATGTTGTGCTTGATATAATTTGTTATAGACGATTTGGGCACAATGAAGGCGATGAACCAATGTTTACCAACCCATTGATGTATAACCAAATTAAAAAACAAAAAACGACACTTACTATTTATTCTGACCGGCTTGTTTCCGATGGTTTAATTTCTTCGACTGAAGTTCAAAATGCCAAAGCTGACTTTCAGGCTAAGCTAAATGAGGAGTTTGAAGCAGGAAAAGTTTATAAACCTAATAAAGCAGATTGGTTAGATGGGAAATGGTCTCACTTAAAAAGAGATAATGAGGTATATCAAAGAGGAGGTACGTCGCTTTCAAAAAAAGCCTTTTCGGAGGTAAGTAGGGCTCTAACAAACGTACCAGATGGTTTTGAATTACATAAGACTGTTTTAAGATTGCTGGCGGAAAAGAAGAAAATGTTCGCTTCTGGGAATAGTATAGACTGGTCTACAGCTGAAGCACTAGCGTTTGGATCACTATTGATCGAAGGCTACCCTGTTCGACTATCAGGACAAGACTCTACCCGGGGTACATTTAGTCAAAGGCATTCTGCATTGGTGGATCAAAAAACTGAGGAAAGGTATTTTCCTCTTAATTATGTCCGCAACGGGCAGGCAAACTTTGAAGTTATAGACTCTATGCTTTCAGAATATGCTGTTTTGGGTTTTGAATATGGCTACTCTCTGGCAGAACCAAATTCCCTTGTTCTATGGGAAGCCCAATTTGGAGACTTTGCTAATGGCGCCCAAATAATGTTTGATCAATTTATCAGTTCTGGAGAAGCAAAATGGTTAAGAATGTCGGGCTTAGTTATGTTGTTACCACACGGCTTCGAGGGCCAAGGCCCAGAGCATTCTTCGGCTAGATTAGAACGTTTTTTACAAATGTGTGGTGGGGAGAACTGGATAGTAGCCAATTGTTCAACACCCGCAAATTATTTTCATATTTTAAGACGACAAATGCATCGCTCTTTTAGAAAACCCCTGGTTTTAATGACACCAAAATCTCTATTAAGAAATAAATCTGCGGTTTCTAAAGCTACCGACTTTCTTAAAGGTTCTAGTTTTCATCGTATACTCCATGATCATGCGGAGAATGAGTCTTCTCACTTAAAGTTAAAACCAGATAACCAAATCAAAAGACTAATTTTATGTTCTGGGAAAATATATTATGACTTGTATGATGTACGAGAAGAAAACGGTGTAGATGACGTCTATATTCTGAGATTTGAACAATTTTACCCATTTCCATCAAGCGCGGCAATCAAAGAATTAAAAAGGTTCAAACATGCGGAAGTTTTCTGGTGTCAAGAAGAACCAAAGAACCAGGGTGCGTGGAACTTTATGGAGCCAAATATTGAGTGGGTACTAAATCATATTAAGGCTAAAAATAAAAGAGCAATTTACGTAGGGAGGCCAGCTTCAGCGTCTCCTGCAACCGGCTCGGCAACACAGCATAAAAGTCAACAGGACGGATTAATTGAAGAGGCATTACGATTGGGAGAAAAAAAATGACACAAGTTCGTGTACCTACTCTAGGAGAGAGTGTTACTGAGGCAACTGTCGCAACATGGTTTAAGAAAGTTGGTGATCTAGTTGCTGTGGATGAAATGCTATGTGAACTAGAAACTGACAAAGTTACAGTCGAGGTGCCTTCTCCAATAAGCGGAATACTAAAAGAAATTATTTCTTTAGAAGGTAGCGCTGTAGGGATTGATGCTCTCTTAGCAGAGATAAAAGAGAGCGACCTTAAGGTGACAGAAACGAAAGAGTTTGATGTCAAAAAAAACGGCCACAATAATCAAGAATTGGCTGAAAGCCATACTATAAAAGAAGATAACGACGGACATGCACCTTCAGCAAGAAAGCTCATGGCAGAGAATAATCTCTCTTCCGGGGAAGTTTTAGGTACAGGTAGAGATGGTCGCATAATGAAAGAAGATGTCAAAAATACTCTCAAAAATGTTGTTTCAAGAGAAACTCAGGTTTTATCGTCAATGGAGGGGTCCAATGAATTGGTTTCTGGTCCAGAAGAACGAGTAAAAATGACCCGTTTAAGAAAAACAATAGCCGAGCGACTAAAAGAAAGCCAAAATACGGCTGCGATGCTGACTACTTATAACGAAGTAGATATGACTGAAATTTTAGGTTTACGAAATAAATATAAACAATCTTTTGAGATTAAGCATGGTGTAAAATTAGGGTTTATGTCGTTTTTTACTAAAGCATGCTGTCATGCTTTATTTGAAATACCAGAGGTGAATTCAGAAATTCAGAACGAATATATAGTTTATAAGAAATATGTGAATATGGGAATAGCAACAGGAACGCCCTCGGGTTTAGTAGTTCCAGTAATCAAAAATGCACAATCTCTATCTTTTGCTGAATTGGAGAAGGCGATTGCGGATAAAGGTGACAAAGCCCGAGAGGGAAAATTAAGTATGGATGACATGATGGGCGGTTCGTTTACTATTTCAAACGGAGGAGTCTATGGCTCCCTAATGAGTTCTCCTATTTTGAACCCTCCACAATCTGGTATTTTGGGTATGCATAAAATACAGGACCGCCCAATAGTACGAAATGAAAAAATTGAAATCAGACCAATGATGTACCTCGCCCTTTCATATGACCATAGAATAGTGGATGGGAAGGGCGCAGTGACCTTTTTAGTAAGGGTAAAAGAAGCATTAGAAGATCCAAGAAGATTATTAATTGATTTGTAAGAAAAAAAATTACATTACCTTGATTATAATAGAGTGTTAAAGGAAAGCAGTAGGAAAATTTCATGGCTGATTATGATGTGATTATTATCGGATCTGGACCGGGTGGATATGTTTGTGCAATTAAATGTGCTCAGCTTGGGCTGAAGACGGCTTGCGTGGAAGGTAGCGGTACGCTGGGTGGGACATGTCTTAATGTTGGCTGTATTCCATCAAAGGCGTTACTTTATGCTAGCCATCAGTACCATGAGGCTACTAAGAATTTTAGTAAAATGGGGCTTGTCGCAGATACTCCAACTATTAATTTAAAACAAATGATGAATTATAAAGATGAAATAATTAATCAGAATATCAAGGGAATTGAGTATTTATTCAAAAAGAATAAAGTTGACCTTATAAAAGGGTGGGCTTCGATAACATCTGAAAATCAGATTTTAGTTAACGAAAAGGTATATAAAACCAAAAAGATTGTTATTGCGTCAGGATCAAAAGCTAGTTCACTACCCAATATTCAGATTGACGAAAAGATTGTTGTTACATCTACAGGTGCTCTAACTCCAAAAAATATACCAGATAAACTAATTATTATTGGAGCTGGAGTAATAGGTTTGGAACTAGGATCAGTATATTCACGATTGGGTACGCATGTCCGAGTGATCGAATTTTTAGATCACGTAGTCCCTAGTTTAGACTCTGAGTTACAGAAGCATTTTAAACGTATCTTAGGTAAACAAGGTATTAAATTTGAGATGGGAGCTGCTGTATCCAGTACCAAAATAATAAAAAATAAATGTTTGGTGAGCTATACCAAGAGAAAAGATAATAGTGAGCATACTGATGAGGCTGATTTGGTGCTTATTGCTACTGGTAGGGTCCCAAGGATCGCGGAGTTAAAGTTAATGGATCTGGGGTTAAATGTTTTAGAATCTGGTAGGATATCAGTAGATCATAACTGGGAAACTAATTTAAAGGGGGTGTATGCTATTGGGGATTGCGTAGAAGGCCCAATGTTGGCGCATAAGGCAGAAGACGAGGGGATAGCAGTTGCGGAACTGATTGCAGGCCAAAAGGGACATGTAAATTATAATATAATTCCAAGTGTGATTTATACTCACCCAGAGGTAGCTAGTGTTGGAAAGTCAGAAGATGAGCTGAAAGAAGAAGGGTTTGACTATAAAGTGGGAAAATTTAGTTTTATGGGAAACGGGCGTGCAAAGACAGTGTTTTGTTCAGAAGGTTTTGTTAAGATCTTGGCTGATTCCAAGACTGATAAAATTTTAGGAGCGCATATAATTGGTCCGATGGCAGGGGATTTAATCCACGAAATATGCGTGGCTATGGAATTTGGGGCGTCCTCAGAGGATCTGGCTAGAACCTGTCATGCCCATCCAACTTACTCAGAGGCAGTTAAAGAGGCGGCATTGGCCTGTGGTTTGGGCGCGATCCATTCATAGTCCGACATCGTTTAGAGATTTATTCAAGATTTAATATTTATAAGGATACAAAAAATGGCGGAGTTTAGGCTACCTAAAAATTCGAAGATTAGTCGAGGGAAAACTTGGCCATCTCCAAATGATAAAGAGAATATCAGAAAATTTGAAGTTTATCGTTGGAATCCAGATGATGATAAAAACCCAGAGGTGGATACCTACTATATAGATATGAATACTTGTGGGCCTATGGTCTTGGACGCCTTAATTAAGATAAAAAGTGAAATTGATCCAACATTGACTTTTCGGCGATCATGCAGAGAGGGTATATGTGGATCTTGTGCGATGAACATAGATGGAACTAATACTTTAGCCTGCCTCTGTGGTATGGATGATATTGAGGGAGATATAAAAGTTTATCCCCTGCCGCATACGGAGGTGATAAAAGACCTTGTCCCGGACCTAACCCACTTTTATGCTCAACACGCAGCTATTATGCCTTGGCTCGAGACAGAAACGGATCGTCCTGAAACAGAATGGAGGCAAACCATTGAAGATAGAGAAAAACTTGACGGCCTTTACGAATGTGTAATGTGCGCTTGCTGTTCTACATCGTGCCCATCCTATTGGTGGAATAGTGACGTATACATGGGTCCGGCAGCATTGTTAAATGCTTACAGGTGGGTTGTCGACTCAAGGGATGAGGCTAGAGAAAAAAGACTTGATGAGTTAGAAGATCCTTTTAAGTTATATAGATGCCATACCATCATGAATTGTACTAAGACGTGTCCTAAGGGTTTAAATCCAGCGAAGGCTATTTCATCTCTTAAAAAAATGATGATTGAGCGGCGAGGTTAGTTTAGTAAAATAAACAAATATAAGTTATCCTAAAATTTCCCATAAAATGGGTCCTCTGGATAAATAACATTTGTTAAATACAGACCAGAGGGTGAACATACTGGTCCACACGAAGATCGGGAACATTTTTCCAAAATTGTTTTTACTTTTTGCGGAGGCCATCTACCTGCTCCAACTCGTTCCAGAGTTCCAACAAAACTGCGTATCTGATTATGAAGAAAAGACGGTGCTTTAATCAAAAATTGGTATTCTAGACCATTTGAGACTTCGTGTTCACTTATTTCGATAGAGTCTATTGTTTTTATCGGTGATTTAGACTGACAAATCGTCGACCTAAAAGTTGTAAAGTCATGGGTACCCTCTAAAAATAATGATGCTTCTCTCATCTTTTTAAGATCTAAGGGATATTTTACTTGCCAGACTAAATTTTTTTGATGAGTTAGTGGTGCCCTCCTAGATACTAATCTATACAGGTAATGTCTTTTCAGCGCAGAAAAACGAGCGTGCCATGTGGTACCTACTTCTGAAGCAGAAATTATGGCAATAGGCTTAGGTTTTAAATTAAAATTTATTGCTTCCATTAGTCTAAAGGGGTCCCATGGTTTAGATAAATCGACATGTGCTACTTGGCCGGTTGCATGCACCCCAGCATCTGTTCGCCCAGCGCCAAAAATTCTTGGGTTGAGGGACTCAAGACAAGAGAGTGCATTCTCTATTTCCCCTTGAATTGTCAATTGATCTTTTTGGGATTGCCATCCAGAGAATTTTGATCCCTCGTATTCTATTTTTAGTGCATATCGCGGCATTTGCGGTTCTTCTTTTAAGTTTAGAGCAATAATATCTCCTACTAAGTTACTATATAGTTTATGCCAATTTAGAAATATTAAAAGTATAATAGAGACTAAACATCTAAATTTACTTGACCTGTTTCGGTACCTCTAATATACGCGACGCATGATTTTTATTGAGTTGATACCTTCGATTATTTTCCTGGCGGCCTAGTTAACAAGGCGTCAGGTAAAGCTAAACATCGTTTAAAAGGTGTTTGTGATTTAAATTAAATTTATCAAAAATAATCAACTTATCAGGAACAATAATATGTGTTCAGACAAAACAGATCCAGAAATAGATTATAAAAGTACACTAAATTTACCAGAGACAAAATTTCCAATGCGTGCGGGATTGCCTAATCGAGAACCTGGTTGGTTAAAACGCTGGGAGAACATTGGAATTTACCATAATTTGAGAAAGAAAACGAACAGAGAGTCTTTTACTCTCCACGATGGTCCTCCGTATGCAAATGGAAATTTGCATATTGGCCATGCTTTAAACAAAATCCTCAAGGATATGGTGGTCAGGTCACAACAAATGATGGGCAAAGACGCTAGATATATCCCTGGCTGGGATTGTCACGGTTTACCTATAGAATGGAAAATAGAAGAAACCTATCGCAGCAAGGGCTTAGATAAGGATAAGGTCGATATAGTTACTTTTAGACAAGAATGTCGAAAATTTGCAGAGAAATGGATTAATATTCAAAAGGAAGAGTTTAAGAGACTAGGAATAACTGGCAATTGGGAAAACCCTTACTTAACAATGGATTTTCATGCGGAAAAGGTTATCGCTGAAGAATTTCAGAAATTTCTAATGAATGGAACTCTGTACCAAGGTTCAAAACCAGTAATGTGGTCTTCTGTTGAAAAAACTGCTCTAGCTGAGGCTGAAATTGAATATCATGATCATAAAAGCCATACTATATGGGTTCCCTTTAAGTTTAAAAGTGCGCCAGAAAATATAAAGAATGCCAGGGTAGTAATTTGGACTACAACTCCTTGGACAATCCCGTCCAATAAGGCAATCGCATATAGTGAAAAAATCTCGTACGGTTTATATGAAGTTATCACCACTTTGGAGGAAAGCTGGACAACGGCGGGAGACCTGTACCTTTTAGCTGATGAGTTGGCAGAGAATGTTTTATCCCAATCTCGAGTAACAGAGTTTAAACGCAAGTTTGATGTGAAGCCTGATGTTTTTAAAAATGCGGTATGTATCCATCCTTTTTCGAGCTTAGATGACTTTTGGAATTATGAGGTACCCCTGATTGATGGTGAACACGTAAATTCAGAAGCGGGCACAGGTTTTGTGCATACTGCACCGAGTCATGGCGCTGAAGATTATGAATGTTTCCTTAAACGTAATTGGCTTACTCGTTTAACTTACAATATCGGAGAAAATTCCGAGTTTTTAGAGCACGTTCCAATATTTTCTGGTTTACAAGTTTTTGATAGAAAGGGGAAAGAAGGAAAAGCCAATGCTATGGTTATAGAAAAATTGGTTCAAACTAATAGTTTAATCGCTCGATCCAGAATTACTCATAGTTATCCACATTCCTGGAGGTCAAAAGCACCAATAATATTCCGTAATACCCCTCAGTGGTTTGTTGCAATTGATAAACCCGTTGGAGATGATAACAATGAGTTTGGCCATAGTATTAGAGAAAGAGCACTCGCTTCCATAGATAGTTTAGTGAATTGGACACCTTACAGCGGCAGAAACAGATTACATTCTATGATAGAAGCCCGACCGGACTGGGTACTGTCACGCCAAAGGGCGTGGGGAGTTCCGTTAACTTGCTTTACAAAAAGAGGTGTGCTGTCAACTGAATCAGATTTTTTATTGCGTAATGAAGATGTAAACGAAAGAATCTTACAGGCATTTGAACTAGAAGGTGCGGATTGTTGGTATAAAGATGGTGCTAAGGAACGATTTTTGTCTGGCTTAGTCGATCCTACAGATTATGAACAAGTTTTCGATATCCTTGACGTATGGTTTGACTCTGGGTCAACACACGCCTTTGTCCTCAGGGATAGAGATGATGGAACGGAAGACGGTTTAGCGGATTTATACCTTGAAGGAACGGATCAACATAGAGGTTGGTTTCACTCCTCAATGTTGCAAAGTTGCGGAACTAGAGGTTATGCTCCCTATCGTGGGGTTCTAACTCATGGGTTTACCCTTGATGAAAAAGGTATGAAAATGTCTAAATCGACAGGAAATACCGTTTCCCCAGATCAAGTAATAAAACAGTATGGCGCTGATATCTTGAGACTTTGGGTTGCGCAATCTGACTATAGTGTAGACCTTAGGATTGGGCCTGAAATTTTGAAGGGTGTTGCCGATAGTTATAGACGTTTACGTAATACTTTGAGGTTTTTTGTTAGGATCTTTAAAATCAAAGACGTCAGATGATGATATTGAATATGAAAGAATGCCAGAGTTGGAGCGTTGGGTACTTAATCGAGTATGGGAAGTTGATAAAATAGTTAGAGAACGTTACGATAAATATGATTTTCAGGGAGCATTACAAGAAATTTTTGCGTTTGCTACATCTGATTTGTCATCTTTTTATTTTGATATCAGGAAAGATACCCTATACTGCGATGGCAACTCGGATCGTCGAAAAGCGGCTAGAACTATTTTAGAGATTTTGTTTCATCGTTTGACAAGTTGGCTGGCTCCCATATTGGTGTTTACGATGGAGGAAGTTTGGTTGGAAAGGTTTGATTCTTCGGAAAGCTCAATACACTTAAATGACTTTCCAGAAACACCTGATAAGTGGAAGGATAAGAACTTAGCTGAGAAATGGTTAACTGTCAGAAAAGTTAGAAAAGTAGTTACGGGAGCATTAGAATTAAAAAGACAGGATAAGACGATCGGCGCATCGTTGGAGGCGAACCCTTTAGTGTTTGTTGGAAAGAAAGATAAAGAAATTTTAGACTCGATAGACTTTAATGATGTTTGTATAACTTCTTCCATTCGAACGACTACCAAACCAATTCCAAAAGAAGTTTTTTCTCTTGATGAGTCACGAGATGTTGCTGTTAGATTTGATCTAGCCAAAGGTAATAAATGCCGCCGTTGCTGGAAGGTATTACCCGAAGTAGGATTACAGACATATCAAGATACCTGCGTACGTTGTAGCGAGGTTTTGTCTGCTTTATAAGGTAATTAATTTATGTATTAATACCCTGTTTACTTGTGAATTGTTGTACCACTCCAGCCAGGAGTAAGTACATTGACGTTATTATAAGACCCCAGTGAGCCCAGCTATTAGGATCAAAATCAACCCAGGCTGCCCAACCCGCAAAAAAGGTCCAAAATAAAGTAATTGGCAATGTAATTGATCTCCATCTTAAAGTTCTGACAGGATGTACAAACTTTAATGGTAAAAACATCGCAGTAGCCAAGCACGAAACTAAAACTAAAATTATCCAAAAATTGGGTTCGAGAGCAAATATAACTACCGCGACCATATTCCAGCAGCCTGGAAAACCGGAAAAGAATTATCTTTTGTTTTCATTCGATTATCTGCAAAGTACAGAGCGCTAGCAAACGTTATTATTATTATCACGAACCAGCCAGTCCATCCCTCAAATAGCCCAGACTTAAATAATGCAAACGCCGGATGAACACATAAGTCAAATAATCAATAATTAAATCGAGAAGAACACCATCAAAATTTGATGCGTTGTCTTGGACATTGTATTTTCTAGCTAAGGGACCGTCGATTCCATCCACCGCAAACGCCACTACTAACCACACAAACATTAATGACCATTCTTCATCCACAGCTGCTAACATTGCTAACATAGCAAAAACAGCACCAGATGCGGTAAGAAAGTGTACTAATAATGCCTTAATTTTAATATCCATTGATCTTTCTTTGATACGAATTCGTTTTATTTTAATTACTTTGAATAGTTTAGTTTACATTTAGTTTTTTAACCATCCTTTAATGGGTGGGTCTTGTTATAAACTTTCATTATTTGAGTTGTGTCAATTGCTGTATATGTCTGTGTGGTCGACAAGGAAGCGTGACCAAGAAGCTCTTGGATAGTTCTTAAATCTCCGCCTGCCTCAAGAAGATGGGTTGCAAAAGAGTGTCTCATCGCGTGAGGAGTAGTACTTTCAGGTAAACCTAGTGCATTTCTTGCGTTCTCTATTAACCTAGACACTAACCTAGGGTTTAGTACTCCACCCCTGAGACCTCGAAATATTGATTCACTTGGTGAGAGTTTGAAGGGTAAAAGTTCCAAATACTGATCAATACTTTCCTGCACAATAGGTAGAACTGGTACTAAACGTTCTTTTTGACCCTTTCCAATAATTCTAAGTACATCATTTAGTGGAACTTGTTTTTTTTGTATGGCCAGGGCTTCAGAAATTCGCAAACCGCATCCGTACAGAAGTGTCATAAGTGCTGTATCCCTAGAAGCAACCCAGTTTAAATTAGAAAAGTCTTTTACAATGGATAGTAAGTTTGTTGCCGAACTTTTTGTGATTGGTCTAGGTAGTTTTTTTTGAAATTTTATTGGTTTCACCGATAAGACAGCTGACGCATCAAAACTCTCTCGTTCTGAAAACCATTCAAAAAAACGTTTAACGGCTGAAAGTTTTCTAGCTAATGATCGTGAAGTAGTACCTTTCTTCCTTTCAGTAGAAAGCCAAGCTCGCATGTCAGAAGTAGTTACGCTATTTGGTTCGATCAGTTTACTAAAACTTTCTGAACGATCTCCCAAAAAATTAAAAAATTGTTTTAGATCACTTTCGTAGGCTATTTTGGTATTATCAGCTAGATTATCTAAAGACCCGATATACTCTAGCCACTTAATTATATACTCGCCGTAATCTTTTTTCCAAGTATTTATATCGACCAACCTCTTATAACCCGTTCTAATACAGCACCTAAGAAACTAAGTAATTCAGTTCTTTGCTTCGGTTCAAATTGACTCACATTAGTGGATCCCATTATTAATAATGCGCCTGAGGTTTTTTTGCCTAAATTTAAATTTATTAATGCCTCTGACTTTATGTTATTAGCCTTCTCTCCATAAATCTTTTTATTTGGATTGACAGTTCCTCGCATGATAATATCTTTTTCATAATCATTATTGGTTGTATTTAAATACTTCATTACTTCTTTGGGTTTAACAATCGAAATGTAGGGGCTTTCTTTTAATATTTTGTATTCAGTATCATTTTGTTCAATCATTATGTGGATGTGAGCTATTTTTAAAATTGATTGAATATTTCGAGAGAATTGTAGTTCTAGTTCAGTGAAGTTTTGAGCCTCTAGTATAGTTAATACAGCTTTATGGATTAATTCGTATCCAGTTATATTTTCGTAAGCAGCGGCAACTATAGATTTATTTGTTGCTTCTGTTTTTTGTATTTTAGCTTCGAGCTGACTCATGACAACACTTCGTAAATCGATTACATTACTACCAATACCGCTCTCATGAGTATCAACCAGAGCCTTCATAATCTCTATATCTTCAAGAATAATTTTTGGATTAGAGAGTACCTTCTTCCTAATTTCAATAATTTCCGCATTTTTAGTCTTCATTTTTTATTCTTTCAAACTAGAATTTTAATTATTAAAGAATTTTTTGACCAGTTTTAGCCCAATCTTGATCAAAAGCTTCAAGACCAGATTCTGTCAAAGGGTGATTTATTAGAGCCCTAATAACTTTTGGAGGAATGGTGACAATGTCAGCACCGATTAGAGCTGACTCTGCAACATGATTAGCAGATCTTATGGATGCAACTAGTATTTCGGTACTGAAATCATAGTTATCGTATACTTGACGAATATCAGAAATTAACCCCATCCCATCGAGGTTAATATCATCAAGTCTACCTACAAATGGTGATATGAAAGAAGCACCAGCTTTAGCAGCTAGTATTGCTTGGTTAACTGTAAAGCATAGAGTTACATTAACCATTGCGCCTTCATTACTTAATCTTTTGCATGCTTTCAGGCCTTCCCATGTTAACGGAACCTTTACAGTTATATTTGTTCCAATTTTTAATAGTTCTAACCCTTCGGCGATCATATCTTCTGCTTTTGAGGATACAACTTCTGCTGAAACAGGCCCATCCACAATATCAGAGATTGCTTTAATAACATCGATAATTTGTCTGTTTGACTTTAGAATGAGAGACGGATTTGTGGTTACACCATCCACTATACCCAGTGAGTTTAGTTCGATGATGTCATCAATTTCGGCGGTATCTATAAAGAATTTCATTTTTATAACCTTTGCTTAGTTCAATTATACTTCTAAAGTATTTTTTATAGAGCAGAAAGTGTAATGGAAAAAAAATTTAAAAATGATGAAATAGTGAGTGTCTTGACGACGGAGCCGATTGGTAAAATGTTAGCCTATAAAGTTCCTCACCAGGGATGTGATTTGGGAACATTTGTTTTGGTCCCGTTAGGAAATAGAGTTGTCATGGGAGTTGTGTGGAGCGTCAATCGTGATCAGCTTTCTAGACATAAAGTTAAGAAAATAGAAAAAATACTGGATTTCAATCCGATAAATTTAGAAATGATCGAATTTATAGAAAGATTTGCATCTTATACGATAACGCCACTTTCTGCGGTTTTTAGATTAATAACTAGGGTAAATAAATTAGATTCTGAAATAAATTTTGAAAAAAAATACTCATTTACAACTGACAAAATTAAGAGATTAACTCTTGCAAGGAAAAAAGTTCTTGAGTTTATGAAACTTAACGCAGACTTGCAGTTTAATATAAATGAGATCACTAAAAAATGTACTGTTAGCCCGTCAGTCGTCTACGGATTGGAGGCTATTAATGCATTAGGGGTTAATTATTATGATCGTGATAAGCCATTTCCAAAGTTAGATTTTTCATTAAAAGGTAAGCAACTCTCAAAAGACCAGAAGCTGGCTGTAGAAAAAATAAGGCGATCAATAAGATATAACGCAATTCTACTAAAAGGCGTTACCGGTTCAGGAAAAACGGAAGTCTATCTTGAGTGTATTGCTGATTGTATTAAACAAAACAAGCAAGCATTGGTACTGTTACCCGAAATTGGTTTGACTTCAGAATTCCTTTCGAGAGTCGAAGAAAGATTTGGAGTTATGCCTGGAGAATGGCATTCAGGAATAAGTTTAGCTAAGAGACGTAGAGTTTGGAAATCAGTATCTAAAGGTGATGTTCAATTAATTGTTGGAGCAAGATCTGCTTTATTCTTACCATTTAAAAACCTCGGTTTGATAGTAGTCGATGAAGAACATGATCATTCGTATAAACAAGATGATGGGGTCCTTTATAATGCTAGAGATATGGCAGTCCTCAGAGGTGTAATTAACTCTGCCAGAGTAATCTTAGCTTCTGCTACCCCTTCCTTAGAAAGCTGGGTCAACGTAGAAAAAGGCAAGTACTTGGGGGTGGAATTAAGTTTCAGATACGGTGGCGCACTTATACCAAAAATCAAAACTATAGATATGAGACTAGAAAAACTTGAAAAAGGTAATTGGATATCTCCTACGTTAGTTGATCAAATTCGTGTAAGGTTGACTAAAGGTGAGCAAAGCCTGCTATTTTTGAATCGTCGCGGTTTTGCTCCAATTACTCTTTGCCAGTCTTGTGGAGAACAGGTTAGTTGCGATCAATGTGACAGTAGAATGGTTCAGCATAAAAAGCTAGATCGTGTAATGTGTCATCAGTGTGGAAATATTGATCGAATACCGGAAAAATGTGCTGCTTGTGGAAGTGAGGGGACCTTATCAGCAATTGGTCCTGGTATTGAAAGATTAGGAATTGAAGTTCAAAGACTCTTCTCAGATGCTAAAATAGCTGTTTTATCTTCAGATTTACAAACAACAGCCGCAGTTTTGAAAGAACAATTAACAAAAATAGCGCATGGAGAGATTGATATAGTGGTTGGTACGCAACTTATAGCAAAGGGTCACAACTTTCCCAATTTGACTTTGGTTGGCGTAATTGACGCAGACTTAGGCTTGCAAGGAGCTGATCTGAGAGCCGCTGAAAAGACATTTCAGATGATTAGTCAAGTTTCAGGAAGAGCTGGCCGTGATATTAAAGCTGGAGAGACGTTTATTCAAACCTATCAACCGGATCATAGAGTGATAAAGGCAATCGTTGATTCAGACTTAGAAGACTTTTGGAAACTCGAAGCAAACGATAGAGAAAAGGCGAAAGTCCCCCCTTTTGGGCGCTTCGTTAGTATTATTATATCTGGTGTTGATCTTAAAAAAGTCGAGGAAGTAGGAAGAGTTTTATTGAAGAACGTTTGTACGCTTCGAGCTTTGGGTATACAAGTTTTTGGCCCTGCACCAGCGCCAATATCACGGATAAAAGGCATGTATAGAAATAGAATGTTAGTTAAAGCTGATTTGAAAACCTCAGTACAGAAACCGCTGAGAGAGTGGGTTTTAAAATCTAAAACTATAAAAGGTGTAAAAATTAAAATTGATATTGATCCTTATAATTTCTTATAGACCAGTTTAAAGTGCAATGTAATATTGTTGTAGACCAACTGATGGAAACCAAAAGCGACTATGTAAAAATTGAAATAGGATTAACAATTATTGATGAGTAAGAGATATGACTGAAATCTATAATAAAGTAGCGTTAGTTGGTTTAGGCTTAATAGCATCTTCCATTTCGCATGCTATACGGCGGGGTGAACTTGCAAATGAAATTGTAGGCTACTCAAGGTCTAACGAAACACGAGAAAAAGCTAAGGCTTTGGGTATTTGTGACCAAGTATATGATAATCCTAAAAATGCGGTAAAGGATGCGGATTTGGTTATTTTGTGTGTCCCGGTAGGTGCAATGAGTGACGTTGTAAAAGAAATATCAAGTGAGATGAAGATTGGTTCTACTCTGACAGATGTTGGGTCAACTAAAAGAGCGGTTATAGATGAAGTAATGCCGTATGTTTCTGACGAAGTACTTTTTATTCCAGGTCATCCAATTGCTGGTACTGAACAATCTGGACCAGAGGCGGGGTTTGCCGAGTTATTTGATAATAGATGGTGCTTACTGACACCAGAAAATGTAAAAAATCATGAATTAGTTAGACTGGAGAAACTCAAGACACTTTGGTCATCGATGGGAGCAAATGTTGAGCTTATGGATCCAGATCATCATGATCTAGTTTTAGCTGTAACGTCTCATGCACCACATTTGATTGCCTATACTATGGTAGGGGTTGCAGATGATTTGCGACGGGTTACAGATAGTGAAGTGGTAAAATACTCAGCAGCGGGCTTTAGAGATTTCACAAGAATTGCTGCTTCAGACCCGACAATGTGGCGAGATGTTTTTTTATCCAACAAAGAGGCTACATTAGAGATTTTAGGCCGTTTCACGGAAGAACTTTTTGCTCTTCAGCGGGCTATACGAACTGGAGATGGTGATCTCCTACATAAATATTTCACCCGAACTCGCGAAATAAGGCGTGGAGTAATTGAAGCTGGACAAGATACTGATGCGCCCGATTTTGGAAGAGTTAAAAGATAAAGATTTATTGTTTTAGCATATTTTCTAAACTACCAATAAAGACTGGTCCGAGGTATACATTTCCATCTTCTATTTTTAAGTTCAAATCTAATATTTCATCGTTCCCAGTAATTGTTTCAATAAGCTCTAGACCCAGTATGAATTTACCGTTATTTTGAAGTGGCGTATTTAAAAAACTTCTCCAATTTTCAATTTTGATGTTCAAAATACCGTCTTCTAAAATATTATTATTGAAAAAAGCTTTTCCAGTACCAGTAAAGTTAAAATTAGACGACTTGAGATCTAGAGCTTTGATGTTTAAAGTTTTAATCTTTGGCATCTTTTTATTAGAAAAACTATATAATTCTTCGAGAGTTATTTCTGCGTGTAAAACGAGATTCAAATTATTTTCTAATAATTTATATTCATTATTTGTTTCTGTTGTATTCAATTTAATGTTATTCCCTCTGAAACCAAGATGATAATCGCCTTCAAGAGTTTTGCTTTGTTTAATTGCAAAATTTAACGCAGTGGTATTTAGTATTATGCGTTCAGATGCTTTAATTTCGGAATTTTCAATACTTAGTATGAACTGATCTAATTCAGAAAATTTATAGTCCATAAAACTTAAACTAGCTAACATTTCGTTTGAATTAAAAATGATCTTATTCTTACCATTTTGCAGTATTTGTGTGTTGGGGAAAACTAAAATTAAATGGTTTGGTTTATAGCTAAGAGAAAGTATTTGAAAATAGGGTAGAAACCAGTTGATTTTCGAGTCTTCATTTTTAATGTTAAGTTCGTTAACCGTTATGTCAAAGCGGTTAGGAAAACCCTTGATAGAAATATTTGAGTAATCTATCAAGCGCTCTTCAGAGTTATAGCTCTCCAAGAAATCTGATACCTCAGATTTCAATTTTACTGAAAAAACTATCCAATAACCGGACCAAATTAGTGCCAACAGTGATGTAAGTATTAAAAGTAAACGCATAGAAACTTCTTTTTTTATTATATTTATCAATGTTCTATAAGTTACTAGTTCTTTAACTAAAAGATATTTATAATAAACTTGGAAAAATAGCGCTCTGCATTTACAATGAATTATCTAAGGTTGATTTTGAGAAGGTATAAGAATGAAAGGTTTCGGAGAAGATAAAGGTTTAGATTTTACCGGCCCCATGCGTCAAGTACTATTCATGCTTTCTGTTTTAGTATTAACTGGGTTAGGTGGATATACTATATATCCGCAATTAGCGCCTGTTTTCTTGGCAAATCTCTATCTGAATGGTCTTATATTTATTGTTTTTCTCTTTGGAGTTGTAGCGTGCTTTTGGCAAGTGACTCAGCTTATGTCTTCAGTATCTTGGATCAAAAAAGTAGCTCAAAATGAAACTGAATATATTTCAAGTAGAACTCCAAGGCTTTTAGCCTCTCTAGCAGCAGTTTTGAATGCAGGTGGTTACAAGATGAAAGTAACATCCGCTTCTGCAAGAACAATATTGGACTCCGTTGCAACGCGAATGGACGAGTCAAGAGATATAACTAGGTATGTCATTAATTTGCTAATTTTTTTAGGGCTTTTAGGAACTTTTTACGGACTGGCTATAACAATTCCAGGAGTGGTGGATACGATAAGGTCTCTGAACCCTGAGGAAGGGGAAAGTGGTGTTGAAGTCTTTGCCAAATTAATGAATGGATTAGAGAGTCAGTTAGCTGGGATGGGTACGGCTTTTTCATCATCATTGCTTGGCCTAGCAGGTTCCCTTGTCGTTGGATTGTTGGAACTTTTTGCGGGACACGGGCAGAATCGGTTTTATCGTCAAATGGAGGAATGGCTATCGTCAGTTACAAAATTTTCTTTTGCGGGTAACGAAGGAGACGTAATACCTCAAGTAAATTCTGAACTTGTTCCTATCCTAAACCATATAATCGAACAGAATGCGAGATTTGATGATTTTTTAGATAATCTAGAAAACTCAAGGAAACAAAATGATGAACGCGCTGACAAGATGGTTGAAACAGTACTTAGATTGATTGAGAGGATTGATCAATCAGATGACGTCGGCTCAGCCTTGAAAAGGGTGGCTCAAAGTCAGGAAAATCTTATAGATCAGTTAAGCTATGACAAAAAGCAAGATAATAGTTCCGACGCTGAGAGTCGAATGCGGCTTAGAAGCATTGAAACACAGCTAGTAAATATTTTTAATCAAATGTCGAGCGAACGAAAGCAAAGTGATAGTTAACGTGAAATTCAGATTATTGTATTCAAGTAGGTTAGTTCATAACTCTCAAAAATGAAAAGCTTATTAAAAAAATTAAATAACTTACAAAGGTTGGTTTAAAATGGCCTTAAGTCGTCGAAGTGGTAGGCGTTTCGAGGCTAACATATGGCCAGGTTTTGTGGATGCTATGACAGCATTACTGCTTGTCTTAATTTTTATCATATCTATTTTTATGATAGTACAGTTTATGCTTCGCGAAACTATAGAGACACAGGGATCTGAGTTAGATGATTTATCAGATAGTTTAAACACATTAGCTTTACAATTGGGGTTAGAGCAACAGCGTGGCAGTAACCTTGAAGATCAAGTTGCTCGTCTGGGGGGATTAGTTGATGAGAGTTCGAAAGAAATAACAAGGCAAAGGACATTAATAGCATCTCTAGGCAGTAAATCCGATAGCCAAAAAGCCATAATTGCTAACTTTGAAGAAAAAGTACTAGCATTATTGGCCGATAATAAAGATCTGTCTTCACGACTAACATCCGTAAACTCTAAACTAGATAGTAAGGCGTTAGCGTTAGAAAAAGAATTGTCTGAAAAGGAACTTACTCAACTTGCTCTAGCGACAGCTCGTGAAGAAATCAACGAATCAGTTGAGGCAGCGCGATTAGCTGCTGCTAAAAGAGAAGCTATAGAATTACTAATGTCTGCAATGGAGCTTGAAAGTAAAAAACAACTTAAAAAAATAACAGAGCTACAGTCTTCTAGGTTATTGGAAGCGACTGCTGCAGAAGTATTAAGAATGAAATTAAAAAATGGTAATGCAGAGCTAACCGCAATGTCTCTCGCGCTTGAAGAAAAAAGGAAAGAGGCTGAAGAAACATTAACATTACTAGCAGCAGCAAAATCCCTTAAAACCGATTTAAATACCAAATTATTAGCCGCTTTAAGTGAAATCAAACAAGTAAAGTCTGAGATAACTTTAAAGGAAGAGGTCCTTAATAAGAAGTTGAAAGACGCACTAGTTCAAAAAATCCTCGCAGAAAAACGAACATCGGATGAATTATCTAAAGCTGATGCCCAGAAAGTTCTACTTTCAAACGCTAGATCACAACTAAACAAAGAAAAGGCATTAAGTTTACAGGCAAAATTATCAATAGAGGCATTAAATCAGCAATTAACTGAAGTTCGTCAGCAGCTTGCTATTCTTCAGGGCATACTCGATGCTTCGGATAAAAAAGATATAGCAGAGAAAGTTGAAGTTGCTAATTTAACAAACAAATTGAATGCAGCGTTGGCTCGAGTGGCGTCAGAGCAAAGAAAAAAATCGAAAGAACTTAAGAAAAAGAATGATGAATTAAAAGCTTTGAGTTCTGAGCGTGATAACGCGTTAAAAACCCTAGCAGCTGAACAAATAGTGTTAACTGAGCTCCGAAAAACAGAGGTAAATAGGTTAAAAGTTTTGAAAGAAAAAAATGCCCAGTTAGAGCTTCTCGCAATTCAACGAGATAACGTAATGGAAGAACTTAGAAAAGATAAAGATGAAATATTTAAACTTAAACAAAAAGATCGTGAACGCCTAGAAGCTGAAGCCAAGGAACTTAAGAAATATCAGTCTAAATTTTTTGCAGAAGTTGAAAAAGCGCTGGGGAACCAAAAGGGAATAAAAATAAAAGGTGATAGGTTTATCTTTTCGTCTGAAATATTATTTGAGAAAGGCAAAGCAAATATATCTAGGCAAGGTATTGACCAAATAAGGTTAGTTTCAGATATAATAAAGACTATTTCTTTAAAAATCCCGTCAGAGATAAATTGGGTTTTACGAGTTGATGGTCATACTGATAATATGCCGTTAAGCGGTCAGGGGATTTATAAGGATAACTGGGAATTGAGTCAGGCCAGAGCTTTATCTGTTGTCAGGTATATGTCCGATCAATTCAATATCCCATCAAGCCGTTTGGCTGCCGCAGGTTTCGGCGAACACCAACCATTTGATGTTAGAAATACTGAAGAAGCGAGAGCGAAGAATAGAAGAATAGAAATTAAATTAACTGAACGTTAAAAACTATTTAGCCGTTAGTAGTTTTGGTTTCTTTTTGGCTGCTATTTTTTCAACTTCAGGTTTTATAATGTCTAGACTAATCTTATTTTTTATCAAATCTACTTTCACAACTCCGCCTTTTGACAACTTCCCAAACAATAGCTCGTCAGCTAGTGGTTTCTTTATTTTTTCTTGTATTACTCTTGCAAGAGGTCTAGCACCCATTTTCTCATCGTATCCCTTTGAACCAAGCCACTCGGCGGCCTTTTTCGAAAGTTCAAATGTCACGTTCCTATCCATTAATTGTGCTTCTAGCTGTAAAACAAATTTTTCAACAACCTTTGTTATTATTTCCCTTCCCAATGAAGAAAAACTAATTACAGCGTCAAGTCTATTTCTGAATTCTGGAGAAAATATCTTTTCAATTGCTGCTGTATCCTCTCCCTCTCTTTTATCTCTTCCGAAGCCTATTGCAGCTTTAGCCATATCCGCCGCCCCAGCATTTGATGTCATTATCAGAATAACATTACGAAAATCTACTTTTCTACCATTATGGTCAGTTAACTTTCCATGATCCATAATTTGTAATAAAATATTGAAAACATCTGGGTGAGCCTTTTCAATCTCGTCTAATAGTAACACAGAATGAGGATGTTGATCGACCCCATCGGTTAGAAGTCCACCTTGATCAAAGCCAACGTAACCGGGAGGTGCGCCTATTAATCTTGAGACTGCGTGTTTTTCCATATATTCTGACATATCGAATCTTAGTAATTCGACACCAAGTGTAGACGCCAATTGGTTGGCAACTTCTGTTTTCCCAACTCCTGTGGGACCTGCAAAAAGATAATTACCAATAGGTTTTTCAGGTTCCCTCAATCCAGCTCTGGAAAGCTTTATTGCTGACGATAAAGCAGAAATAGCTTGGTCTTGACCAAAAACTACTCTCCTAAGGGATGTCTCTAAATCTTGGAGGCTCTGAGCATCGTCTTTAGTCAAGTTCTTAGGTGGAATTCGAGCGATTTTTGCAACCACCTCTTCAATCTCTTTTACGGAGATAATTTTACGCTTTTTAGACTCTGGTTGGAGCTGTTGGGCAGCACCTGCCTCATCAATTACATCAATCGCTTTATCAGGCAACTTTTTGTCATGAATGTACCTTGAGGATAACTCTACAGCTGTTTTGATAGCTTCAGAGGAATACTTTATTTTATGATGCTTTTCGAAATAAGATTTAAGACCTCGGAGTATCTTTATTGTATCATCAATAGAAGGCTCCTTTACATCAATTTTTTGAAAACGACGGCTGAGGGCTCTATCTTTTTCGAAATGCTGTCTGTATTCTTTATAAGTTGTTGACCCCATACACCTCAATTCACCACCTTGCAGTGCTGGTTTAAGCAGATTTGATGCATCCATTGAGCCGCCTGATGTTGCACCTGCCCCTATTACTGTATGAATTTCATCAATAAAGAGAACAGCGTCTGGATGTTCCTCTAATTCTGTCATAACAGACTTTAAACGCTCTTCGAAATCACCTCTATATCGTGTTCCAGCAAGTAAAGAACCCATATCAAGTGAATAAATTATGGTATCACTTAGTACCAGGGGAACCTCCCGTGAAACTATTTTGTAAGCTAATCCTTCGGCTATTGCTGTCTTACCTACACCAGGATCCCCCACTAGAATAGGGTTATTTTTTCTCCTTCTGCATAGTATCTGTACGCAACGCTCAATTTCAGACTCACGCCCTATAAGTGGATCTATAGTTCCATTACGAGATCTTTGATTTAAATCAACACAATACTTTTCTAACGCAGATTCTTTTTTTGACTGGCTTTCTTCGTTAGCAGGATTACCATTTTCATTTAAATCCTCTGCGCCAGTAATGGGTTTTGAATCTAAAAAAGAAGAATTTTTTGCTAATCCATGGGCAATAAAATTTACAGCATCATAACGAGTCATTTCTTGCTCTTGCAAGAAATGGACCGCGTTGGACTCCCTTTCAGCAAAAATTGCTACCAGTACATTTGCTCCAGTAACTTCATTTCTTCCAGATGACTGAACATGGATTGCGGCTCTTTGAATAACTCTTTGAAATGCTGCTGTTGGAACGGCTTCTGAACCCTGAATATCAGTTTCCAAGCTTGCTAGTTCCGTTTTTATGAAGTTATTTAAAGAATTTTTTAGACTTCCTAGATCTACGTTACACGCCTTCAACACTTTTGATGCTTCAGGTTCATCTGTTAGAGCTAGAAGAAGATGTTCAAGAGTTGCAAGCTCGTGTTTTAGAGAGTTGGAGTGAGCCAATGCCACATGAATAGCTTTTTCTAGAGTGTCGGAGAATGAGGGCACGTAGAATTTCCTTTAAAGTTGTTGTTAGTAAATAATTTGATTTATAAGTTCTTCCATACTCTACAATTCGTGTTTAATTCGTAAGCTTCAAGTCCTTTTTTTAAAAATTTTTTATTTTTTTTAATTATTAGGTTATTAAAGTTTATGTATCTGTAATATTATACCAGTTTTAAATATTTAACATTTTTATTAATTAGATTTAAATTCTATAAGTAGTTCACAAATGAATCAACGTGAAAGCTAACATGCGTTTAGATGTCGAAAGCCTAAAAGATTTTTACTCAGTTTCAGGCCTGGGACTCGTAGTCAAAGAGGTTATTACGTCTATAGTTAGTGAGAATTTGGATAATCTACAAAATAAAAACATAGTTGGCTTTGGCTTCTTAAGTCCTGTAGCAGAATTATTTCAACAGAATAGAGAAAGACTAACCTTGCTAATGCCAGCTTCTCAAGGCGCGATCCGGTGGCCTAATGATTCTGATAATGTTAGCGTTTTGAGTGAGGAGTATCTGTGGCCACTTCCAACGGGTACGACAGATTATATCATTTTTTTGCATGGGATTGAATTTAGTGAAAATATTGCAGCTCTACTAACCGAATGTCGAAGGGTCTTAGCACCAGGAGGCAAGGCATTATTCATAGTACCAAATCGTATGGGTTTATGGTGTAGAGGAGAAGCAACTCCCTTTGGATCAGGTCGACCTTACACGATCTCGCAATTAAAATATCAACTTTTGTCTAACTTATTTCATATTTGTAGTAGTAAAAGTGCTCTATTTTCAATTCCATCAAATCGAAAGTTTAGTCTGAAGTCTGCGAGATTCCTCGAACGCTATGGCAGAAAACTACTACCAAACCGAGCTGGAGGTGTTCTGGTGGTGGAGGCGTCGAAGCAAACAGCTGCCACAACCAGGGCTTCTAGTAAGTCAAGACTGAGAGTTTCTTTGAGCACCGTTGATCGTAGACCAATTACCTCTAAAACTTGCCCGACTCTAAATAAAAAAGTTTAAAATTTGTTTTACAGAATCAGTTTTATAGCTTCAAACAGTCGCACCAATTGAAAAATATACTAAGATACTGGAATGATTGCGGTTTTTGTTTAATTTTTCTGATCATTGATGGTTGCGGCTCTTGTCATGCTTTGCTAAGTCAGCATTGTTAGTATCTTTAATTTGGCTTAGCATTTTCATGTGGAATACGGAGCCGAACTCTTAGTAACCGTTAGAGGCCAATATGTCTGAGTCAGCGTCTGAGCGTTTAAGTGTAGCAACAAGGTATGCAACGGCTACATTTGAGTCTGCTAAGGAACAACGAACTTTAGATATAATTGAGAAAGATACTAGGAAGATCATGTCCCTGCTGGGCGAGAGTTCGGATTTCTTGACGTTCCTCAATTCACCATTAACGAGTAGGAACAAACAAACCAATATTATTGCTAGTGTGTCAAAAGCAATGTCTTTGGATAAACTCATGTCAAGTGTTCTTGGGGTAATGGCGCTTAAAAGACGACTATTTGTAGTTCCTTACTTAGTGATTGAATTACAAAGGCTCCTTTCCGAAGAAAAAGGTGAGATTACTGCAGAGGTTGTAAGCGCTAGCAAACTATCTGATGAACAATATGATAAGCTTGCAGAAGTGCTAAGTAAATCTACGGGTAATAAAGTACGAATAGAATCCACTACAGACGAGACAATCCTTGGGGGTTTAATTGTTAAAGTGGGGTCACGAATGTTAGATACATCAATTAGGGCGAAATTAGATTCGCTTCAAGCTAATATGAAAGAGGTTGGTTAATGGCTATCCAAGCAGCAGAAATATCTTCAATATTAAAAGAGCAAATTGAAAATTTTGGTCAGGAAACTGGTGTTGATGAGGTCGGCAGAGTGCTCTCTGTGGGAGACGGAATTGCTAGAGTATACGGTTTAGATAAAGTTCAAGCTGGTGAAATGGTAGAGTTTCCCGGTGGTATAAAAGGCATGGCCTTAAATCTGGAGATGGACAATGTTGGAGTCGTTATTTTTGGTTCAGACCGTGATATCAAAGAAGGGGATATTGTAAAGCGGACTAATTCTATTGTTGATGTGCCTGCAGGGGATGAATTACTAGGACGAGTGGTTGATGGGCTAGGAAATCCGATTGATGGGAAAGGCCCGTTAAAGACAAAGAATAGAAAGGTGGCGGACAGTAAGGCTCCAGGTATCATACCTAGGAAATCTGTTCATGAACCGATGGCTACAGGATTAAAATCAGTTGATGCTATGATCCCAATTGGTCGCGGTCAAAGAGAGTTAATCATTGGTGATAGACAGACAGGAAAGACAGCCGTAGCACTAGATGCAATTTTAAACCAAAAATCCTACAATGATGCAGCGCAAGCCGACGAAAATAAGAAACTGTATTGTGTCTATGTAGCTATTGGGCAAAAGAGATCAACCGTTGCTCAGTTAGTTAAAAAGCTTGAGGAGACCGGGGCAATTGAATACTCGATCGTTGTTGCAGCAACTGCTTCTGATCCAGCTCCAATGCAGTTCTTAGCGCCCTACTCGGCAACGGCCATGGCTGAGCATTTTCGAGATAATGGTAGACATGCTCTCATAATTTACGATGATTTATCCAAACAGGCTGTATCTTACAGGCAAATGTCATTGCTACTCAGACGACCACCAGGGCGAGAAGCTTACCCTGGAGATGTTTTTTATCTCCACTCGAGGCTTTTGGAGAGATCTTCAAAACTTAACGAAGATAATGGATCAGGGTCGCTAACTGCCCTACCAATAATAGAGACTCAAGGTGGTGACGTTTCCGCTTTTATACCAACTAATGTTATATCAATAACAGATGGACAGATCTTCCTTGAAACTGAATTATTTTATCAAGGCATTAGACCAGCGGTGAATACAGGTTTATCAGTTTCTCGTGTTGGTTCGTCTGCCCAAACAAATTCGATGAAGTCTGTTGCAGGGCCTGTTAAATTGGAGTTAGCGCAATATCGAGAAATGGCTGCTTTTGCTCAATTTGGGTCAGATCTGGATGAAGCCACTCAACAGCTATTGAATAGAGGTGCTCGATTGACTGAATTGATGAAACAGCCTCAATATTCGCCTCTAACGAATGCGGAAATTGTATGCGTAATTTATGCTGGTACAAAAGGTTATTTGGACTCAGTAGAAATAAAAGATATTGGTCGTTTTGAATCCGGTTTATTAACCCACATGAGGAATAAGCATCAAGATTTACTAGATTACATCACAATGGAAGACCCCAAGATTACAGGGGAAGCGGAAGACAGAATAAGGTCAGCTCTCGACTCTTATTCGTCGGACTTTGCTTAAGGAGTAAAAGACAGTGCCAAGCCTAAAAGATTTAAAAAATAGGATTGAGTCTGTCAAATCGACTCGTAAGATCACGAAAGCGATGCAAATGGTTGCTGCTGCTAAGTTAAGACGTGCTCAAGAGGCCGCTCTATCCGGCAGATCATATTCTGATAGGTTTGAGGTGGTTATGTCTGGGCTCGCTTCGTCGGTAGGGTCAAATGCAGGGCCAAGACTTCTAAGCGGAACGGGGTCCAATCAAAACCACTTATTAATAGTAATGACAGCAGAACGAGGTTTGTGTGGTGGTTTTAACTCAAATATAGCAAAGCTGGCGAGGGTTCAGGCGAACAAATTAGTTCTGGAAGGAAAGTCAGTCAAGATTATCACTGTTGGGAAAAAAGGTAGAGATTCATTAAAGAGGGACTTTGATAGTTCTTTCATTGATCACGTTGATTTGACAGAGATGAAAAGAGCCAGTTATGGTGATGCGTCCAAAATAACGACGAATATTCTAGCCCGATTTGAAAATGAAGAATTTGATATAGCGACAATATTTTATGGAAAATTTGAGAGTGTGATAAGTCAGATCCCAACATCCAAACAAATTATACCATCGACTTTTGAAAACTCGGACGTCTCGTCAACGTATGATTATGAGCCTTCTGAGGAAGAAATTTTGACAGAGTTATTACCTAAGGCGATAACTGCTCAGATATATAGAGCCTTGTTAGAAAACGGTGCGTCTGAGCAGGGCGCTAGAATGTCAGCTATGGATAACGCCACTCGAAACGCTGGAGAGATGATTGATAAATTAATAATCCAATATAATCGTTCAAGGCAGGCGGTTATAACTAATGAATTAATAGAAATAATATCGGGCGCTGAGGCGCTCTAAGACTCGGAGAAAATAAAATGGCAAAAACTAAGTCAATAGGCAAGATCACTCAGATAATCGGAGCCGTTGTAGATGTACAATTTGATGAAAATCTTCCAGAAATTTTGAACTCGATAGTTACAGAAAATAATGGGAAAAAACTCGTCTTAGAGGTTGCACAGCACTTAGGTGAAAATACGGTTAGAGCCGTTGCAATGGATGCCACTGAGGGTTTAGTTAGGGGACAAGAAGTTACGGATACAGGGGGCCCAATCATGGTTCCTGTTGGAAATGCTACATTGGGGAGAATTCTTAATGTTGTTGGTGAGCCTGTTGATGAGGGTGGGCCCGTTGTTGCAGCTGAAACGAGATCTATTCATCAAGAAGCGCCAGCTTTTTCTGAACAAGCTACGGAATCAGTGGTACTCGAAACTGGAATAAAAGTAATCGACCTTTTAGCCCCTTATGCTAAAGGAGGAAAGATCGGTCTATTTGGAGGTGCTGGAGTAGGAAAAACCGTTTTAATCATGGAACTTATAAATAACATAGCCAAAGTTCATTCGGGTTTCTCGGTTTTTGCAGGTGTTGGCGAACGAACTAGGGAGGGAAATGATCTCTATCACGAGATGATAGAAAGTAATGTGATCAATCCTGATAATTTAGAAGATAGTCAAGTTGCCCTAGTCTATGGACAGATGAATGAACCTCCCGGTGCACGGATGCGTGTGGCGTTAACTGGATTAACTTTAGCTGAGCAATTTCGAGATCAGTCTGGTACCGATGTTTTGTTTTTTGTGGATAATATTTTTAGATTTACCCAGGCTGGGTCTGAAGTTTCAGCTTTACTCGGTCGTATTCCATCGGCTGTTGGTTATCAACCTACACTGGCAACTGATATGGGAGCAATGCAAGAAAGAATTACTTCAACCAAGGCAGGCTCTATCACATCGGTCCAAGCGGTATATGTCCCTGCAGATGATTTAACTGATCCAGCGCCTGCTACATCGTTCGCGCATCTTGACGCAACTACAGTACTCTCTAGAGCGATATCGGAAATAGGCATCTACCCGGCTGTGGACCCACTTGACTCAAATTCAAGATTAATGGATCCAGCTATCGTTGGTGAAGAGCACTATAATGTTGCTAGAGATGTACAGGGTATCCTTCAGAGATACAAATCGTTGCAGGATATTATTGCTATTCTTGGAATGGATGAACTCAGTGAGGAAGATAAACTTACGGTTGCTCGGGCTAGAAAAATCCAGCGGTTTCTTTCTCAACCGTTTGATGTTGCTAAAGTATTTACTGGATCTGACGGAAAACAAGTTCCACTAGAAGATACAATTCAATCCTTTAAAGCGGTAGTAGCCGGGGAGTATGATCACCTCCCTGAAGCTGCGTTTTATATGGTAGGCGGAATTGATGAAGTTCTAGCGAAGGCAGAAAAAATAGCAGCCGATGCAGCTTAGAAAGAGTAATTATGGCTAAATTATTTCAATTTGACCTTGTTTCGCCTGAAAAAAGTTTAATGTCTTTGGAGGTGTCAGAGGTAAACATCCCTGGAGCAGAGGGCGATTTTTCATCCTTGATTAATCATGCGCCAATAATTACTACTCTAAGACCTGGCTTTGTGAATGTTAGTTCACCCAGCGGAGATGTAAAATATTTTGTAACGGGGGGGTTTGCGGAGGTTTCATCTGAGGCGACTTCTGTTCTAGCTGAAAAAGCCTATCTGGAAAGTGATTTAACTAGAGATATTGCAGATGAGCTTATTACGAAAGCAAATCTAAGGCACGAGACAGTCGGATCTGATGCTACAGAAAAATATTGTTCTGATTTACGGATAGCTTTGTCAAAAATCCAGTAAAATTCTTAAATAAGACTTGGGTACATCCCCTCGTATACTGGAGCCAGGCTATCATCATTGAAAAGTGATGATACACTTGTTCCACCCCATATATTTAATATCGCTTGAGCAAACATTGGGGCTGTGGGTATTACTCTAATCTTTTTAGAATCTGTAACTTCTTCACTAGGCCCCACAGAGTCGGTAATTATTAACTGTTTCATCGAAGAAGACTCTATTTTTTTTACAGCACTGCCACTCAATACTCCGTGAGTGATGTACGCATGTACCTCAGTTGCACCTGCTTTTATAAGCAGATCAGCTGCTTTACACAATGTTCCAGCGGTATCACATATGTCATCCACTAGAATGCAACTCTTGCCTGTTACATCACCAATTAGTGTCATTTCGGCAATTTCACCTGGTTTTTCTCTACGCTTATCAGCGATTGCTAATGGAGCTCCCAATCTTTGTGCAAGTTCCCTTGCTCTTGCAACACCACCAACGTCGGGAGAAACTAGCATTATCTTGTCTAATTTGTTTTTAAAGTTATGTTTAATATCTAATGAAAATAATGGTGATGCGTACAAATTATCGACTGGGATATCAAAAAAACCCTGGATTTGAGCTGCATGAAGATCCATCGTTAAAACTCTTTCAACACCGGCCCTAGCTATCAGATTTGAAACTAGTTTGGCCGAGATTGGGGTACGGGCTTTTGTACGCCTGTCCTGTCTAGCATACCCAAAATAAGGTATTACCGCTGTTATCCTAGAGGCGGAGGATCGTTTGAGCGCGTCTGTTATAATCAGAAGCTCCATTAGATTATCATTTGCTGGGTTAGAGGTGGATTGTATAATGAACATATCTTCTCCACGCACATTTTCATAAACCTCTACAAAAATTTCTTGATCAGTAAATTTTTCTACACGCACGTCTACTAATTTAGTAGTCATACCTCGATGCATGGACATTCGCTTTGCTATACTGCTAGCTAACTCAAGATTAGCATTACCGGCTATGATTTTTGGTTCTGAATGTATTGGGATGTTCATTATGCAAAACTCTTTCTCATAGCGATTCCAATATTTATACTAATGGATCTTTAATAATTAACATTGGTATTGTTCAGTGAAAAGTATTTAAAATTAGAAAACTAAAACTGATACATTTTCATTACAATTTTTATCTCTTAACTATACCTTTTATTAGATCTCTTTCTTCTAGTAAGCTTTCTCAACTTTGAAAATCATCCATTAAATGATCTTCCCACTCGTCTTCTGGAATTTCAAACTCTGGGATGCAAATGCCTCTTACTGATATGCCGGCTTCATGTACCGACTCTTTTTTTCCTGAGACCAAAGGATGCCAGTCAAACAAAGGTTTTCCCTCATACAATAAACGATAGGCACAAGTATTAGGTAACCAATAAGCAACTTTACTGATATTGACTGGGGATAGCACAACGCAGTCAGGAACAAATTTCTTTCTTATCGAATATTGACCGCATTTACATGTTTGATCATCTAGGAGACGGCATGATATCTTAGTGTATTCTATATTACCAGTTTCCTCATCTTCAAGTTTATGCAAACAGCATTTCCCACATCCATCACAAAGGGCCTCCCATTCATCTTTATTTAGCTGTTCAATTGGGAGTTTTTCCCAAAATTTTTGTCTAAATTTCTTATTCTTTTTCTCAGTATTACTCATCTGCGGCTTAGGCTATTTTTTGCCTTCCTACAATCAAGATCCATCTGTAAAATTAATTCTTCTACTGAGGGAAAATTTTCTTCTGGTCGGATAAAATCAATGAGTGCAACTGATATTTCCTCACCATAGATATCTTCCTGGAAATCAAATATATATGTTTCACAATTAATTACATTATTTCCGAACATAGGTTTTTTCCCAACCGAGGTTACACCAGTGTACGAACCACATTTTGGTCCACTTAAAATATCGACAAGAACAGAATATATTCCTAATCTTGGTTTATGTAATCCGTCTAGCGAAATGTTGGCTGTAGGATAACCAAGTGTTCGACCTCTTTGGTCTCCGGTAATTACGAGTCCATCCAATCTGTGCCAGTGTCCCAACATTTTAGCTGCGTCTCTTGTACAACCATCAGCAAGTAAATTTCTGATACTTGTTGATGATAAAATTTTATCACCATCACTTACGGTATCAGCTATTTCGACATTAAAACCAAGATCGTTACCTAACTCAATCAGCATATTAGCATCACCAGTTCTATCTTTCCCAAAACAGAAATCAGCACCAATAACAAGATTTTTTGCGCCGAGACCTTTCGTAATAACTTTTTCTGCAAAGTTATAAGCGCTCAGAGAAGCCATAGTCTCATCGAAAGTAATCTGATATAATATTTCAACCCCTAGTCTTTTTAGTCTATTATTTCTACTCTTATCATTCATTAGTCTAAAAGCAGAACTCTCAGGTTTAAAAAACTCTCTGGGGTGTGGACTAAAAGTTAGAACACCTAGCGGACAATTTGATGAAAATTGCTTTGCATTTTTTATAATTGATTGATGACCTAAATGTACTCCATCAAAATTTCCAACTGCAACGGAGGCTCCTTTGTGACATTCATTTATAATATTATAATCAGTTAATATTCTCATAAATGTTGCGTAAACGGGTTAAGTCCTCCGTGCAAGCCTCAGATTTATTAAAACGTATAACATTTAAACTTATCTTAGTTTTCCTATAGTCCACCTTGGGTTGCAATTTTCTTTTTGTAAAAATTGCTCAAGAAACGTTTCATCTGGTTGATATTCTGTTTTTGTCTCTGAGGCGGCCAGACCTCCAGAAATGAAAAGTGAATCCAGCTTGTTATTAATTGCTCCAGTCACATCTGTTAAAATACCGTCTCCAACACACAAAATCTTATGATCAGGAATATTAAGGCTTAGATCGGAAAGACGCTTTCTGGCAAGATCATAAATTGGTTTATGAGGTTTCCCAAAATATAAACTTTTTCCTCCAAGGTTTGTATATTCTGCTGCTAACGCTCCAGCACACCATTCTCTTCTATTGCCCCTGTCAACAACTATATCTGGATTTGCGCATAGCAGTGCTAAACCTCTTTTTTTAGCAATAATTAAGTCATCTAAATTTTGGTTGGGCGGTATTAAAGGATTGAAGGGGCCACAACATACGACTCCGTCTGCTTGATTTACAGATACAAGCTCAATTTTGTCATATCTTGCGGAATAGGATGGTGGATCAAAAAAATTTAGATCATGAGGTTGACCTATAAAATAAATTTTTCTTCCAATGAGCCCAGAAAATAACCCATAGCGTGCAGAGTCTCCAGAAGTTGCGATAGCATCCCAACAAGAAGGATCTATACCAATTTTATCAATTTGTTTTTCAACACTTTTTCTATGTCTGGGAGCGTTCGTAACAAGTATCACTATTCCCCCCTTTTTCCTGTAATCGGTAAGCGCTTTGGTCGCTTCGAAAAAAGGGCTATACCCGTCGTGTAAACAACCCCAAAGATCGACAAACATAGCGCTATAGTTTGAAGAGATTTCTGATAAGTTTTCTATAACACTAGTCATTAACGGTTTAGTCCTATTATTTTCTTTATATAAGCGTCGAAAAAATACAAAAAAAGTGGCTCATAATAGTGAGCCACTTTAAAAAACATCCCTAACAATTCTGATGAGTTACCCTATTAATAAAGGTGCTATAACCAGACTTACAATTGCCATTACGTTTATTAGGATATTCATAGCAGGTCCAGACGTATCTTTCATAGGGTCGCCAACAGTATCACCAACTACTGCAGCTTTATGAACATCAGAACCTTTACCCCCAAGATTACCCTTTTCTACATATTTCTTAGCATTATCCCAGGCACCACCAGCGTTAGCCATCATTAGAGCCATCATTACGCAACAGATAAGAGCACCACCAAGCATACCACCTAGCGCTTTTGGACCTAACCCAAACCCAATTATTACGGGTGCAAGAACAGCTAGAGCCCCAGGAACTATCATTTTTCGGAGGGCTGCTCTAGTAGCTATATCTACGCAGCTTGCCGTGTCTGGTTTAGCTGTACCTTCTAAAAGGCCAGGAATTTCTCTAAATTGACGTCGCACCTCTTCTATCATATCGAATGCCGCGTCCCCCACGGCTTTCATTGTCATAGAGCTTACTAAGAATGGAAAAATTCCACCGATGAACATTCCACATAGAACTAAAGGATCGTTTATTGCTAGAACAAAGCTATCATCCTGCATAGATATTTTTTCAATATAAGCGCTTATAAGTGCTAGAGCTGCAAGTGCTGCTGCTGAGATTGCAAAACCTTTTCCGATTGCTGCAGTTGTATTACCAACTTCATCAAGACCATCAGTGATCTCTCGAGTTTCTTCTCCCATTTCAGCCATTTCAGCTATCCCTCCGGCATTATCGGCTACTGGGCCGTAAGCATCTATAGCCATCGTAATTCCAACGGTACTTAACATCCCCACTGCAGCCATTCCTACACCGTAAAGACCAGCGGATAGATTAGCAAAAAATATTATTGCGGCAATAGTTAGTACTGGGAGAGCTACTGATTCCATTCCTACTGCTAAGCCTGATATCATAACAGTTGCAGGACCAGTCTCACCATCCTTGGCAATTTTTCTTACGGGTGGGCCTCCTGTATAATATTCGGTGATAAGTCCTACTATGATGCCACCGACTGAGCCAACAAGAACAGCCATCCATACTCCTGCTGATACACCAGCATTTGTCACCATGAAGTAAGCTAAAACGATAAATAAAACTGCGGATCCAATGGTTCCAAATCTAAGAGCCACATCAGGACTCTTGCTTGAGAACAACCGAACAGAAAGAATCCCGGCGAGAGAGCAAATAAGTCCTAAAGAAGCAAGTGCTAAAGGCATGAATTGAAGAGCGCCTCTATCCCCGCCTAGGCTCTCTACGTTTGTTAACGACATTGATGCGGCCAAAGCAATAGATGCAATCATAGAACCGCAATAGCTCTCAAAAATATCTGATCCCATTCCAGCTACATCACCAACATTATCACCAACATTATCTGCAATAACAGCTGGGTTCCGAGGATCATCTTCTGGAATGCCGGCCTCGACTTTTCCAACCAGATCAGCACCAACATCAGCGCTTTTAGTGAAAATTCCTCCCCCAACACGACTAAACAACGCTACAGATGACGCTCCCATTGCGAAACCCTCAATTGAATGAATGGTTTCCATGCTCCCAGCCATGTAATGGTATAAGATTCCAACCCCAAGGAGCCCAACAGAGGCTACGGTTAAGCCCATTATAGAACCGCCCGAGAAAGCAATATTTAACGCTGCGGATGCACCGCTTGTGTTAGCAGCTACAGCGGTTCGAACATTTGCACGTGTCGCGGTGTACATGCCGATATATCCAGCTACCCCAGAACAAGCCGCTCCAAGGAGAAAGGCAATTGCTGTTCCGGACCCTAAGCTAAAATAGAGAGCTACGATGCAAACTAGGCAGAAAACTGCGAGACGTTTGTATTCAGCGGACATGAATACCATTGCCCCAAGGTGAATTTCGTCTGCTATTTCTTTTACGCGTCCCTCGCCGCCTGAGCTTTGAAGAATCTTTGCATAAGTCAAAAATGCAGCTATCATACCAAGCGCACCGAGGCCGATTGGAAGTATTGCGGTTGAAAGCATGAACTTATCCTTTTTTTAAGTTTTTTGGTTGTCAGGTAGAGTAATTAAAGATTTAAAATCGACGCGGTTATAGCGACAATGTTATCTTCTGTAAAGCCATGAATAGACGACTAATCAAGTAACATATTTTTTATCAAAAATTGAAGTATGTTACCCGAGCTATGAACTCTTCTCTTCAGAAAAATGTTATTGATCTAATTTTTCAGTATTCTAGGTGTAAAAGTTAAAGGACAAGTTTAGTTTATTTCTTTTATTTGTTTTAAATTCAGGAATTAATGAAAGATTTTTATTACCTTGGTACTTGACTCTGTTGTCGGTGATACATATCTGCAGTTTGTTAGCACTCTTATGGTGAGAGTGACAACTGTCCGAATTATGGACCTAAATTTAAACCGTTAGTTAAGGAGCTAGTAAAATGGCATTAAAACCGCTTCACGACCGCGTGCTGGTAAGGCGCGTAGAAAGCGAAGAAAAAACTGCAGGGGGTTTAATCATCCCTGACAGCGCAAAAGAAAAACCAGCAGAAGGCGAAATCGTCGCTGCAGGAGAGGGATCCCGTAAAGATAGTGGTGAACTAATTGAAATGGCCGTATCCACAGGAGACAAAGTTCTATTTGGAAAATGGTCGGGAACCGAAGTAACAGTTGATGGCGAAGAGCTATTGATTATGAAAGAGAGCGATATTTTAGGCATTTTGTCTTAATCGCATCACAATTATTATGAATAGGAGCGGAGAAAATGTCTGCTAAAGAAGTAAAATTTAATACAGATGCACGCGATCGTATGTTGAGAGGTATAAATACTCTCTCTGATTCCGTGAGAGTTACCTTAGGTCCAAAGGGACGAAACGTTATCTTGGATAAATCTTTTGGCGCACCTCGTATCACCAAAGACGGTGTATCAGTTGCCAAAGAAATTGAATTAGAAGATAAATTCGAAAATATGGGTGCTCAAATGATAAAAGAGGTCGCCCAACGGACTAATGACGAAGCTGGAGATGGTACAACCACAGCAACAATTTTAGCTCAAGCGATTGTTAAAGAAGGCTTGAAGTCAGTTGCTGCCGGAATGAATCCAATGGATCTGAAGCGTGGCATTGATCTAGCGACATCAAAAGTTGTGGAAGCAATAAAAAAAGCATCTCGTGAAGTTAAGGATAGTGACGAAGTAGCCCAAGTTGGAACTATTTCCGCTAATGGCGAAGCAGAAATTGGTCAACAAATTGCTGGAGCAATGCAAAAAGTCGGTAATGAGGGTGTTATCACCGTTGAAGAAAATAAAGGGTTAGAGACAGAAACAGATGTCGTTGAGGGAATGCAGTTTGATCGGGGTTACTTAAGTCCATATTTTGTAACAAACCCTGAAAAAATGACCGCAGATCTTGAGGATGTTTATATTCTACTCTTCGAAAAGAAGTTATCAACATTGCAGCCTATGGTTCCTCTTTTGGAAGCAGTTATTCAGTCTGGTAAACCTCTACTAATCATTGCTGAGGATGTTGAGGGCGAAGCACTAGCAACTTTGGTTGTAAACAAGCTTCGTGGTGGACTAAAAATCGCCGCTGTTAAGGCTCCAGGATTTGGAGATCGACGCAAAGCAATGCTTCAGGATATCGCTATACTAACAGGTGGACAGGTTATTTCCGAGGATCTCGGTATGAAACTGGAGTCCGTTACAATTGATATGTTAGGTAATTCAAAGCGTGTTTCAATAACAAAAGATGAAACAACAATAGTGGATGGGTCTGGTGAGAAAGCCGAGATCGAAGCAAGAGTAAGTCAAATACGTGCACAGGTTGAAGAAACAACTTCTGATTATGACAAAGAAAAACTTCAAGAACGTGTAGCAAAACTTGCCGGCGGTGTAGCTATCATTAGAGTTGGTGGCATGACCGAAGTGGAAGTTAAGGAACGTAAAGACCGTGTCGATGATGCTTTAAATGCTACTCGTGCAGCCGTTCAAGAAGGTATCGTAGTCGGTGGTGGTGTAGCGTTAGTACAAGCTACAAAAGCACTGTCTGGTTTGAAGGGAGCTAACTCTGATCAAGCAGCAGGAATTTCAATTGTTACTAAGGCACTTGAAGCTCCACTTAGACAAATAGCAGAAAATGCAGGCGTTGACGGTGCAGTCGTTGCAGGTAAAGTAAAAGAAAGCAAGGACGCTTCTTTTGGTTTTAATGCTCAGACTGAAGAGTATGGAGATATGTTTGCTTATGGTGTAATTGACCCTGCAAAAGTTGTTCGTACTGCATTAGAAGACGCAGCTTCCATTGCAGGTTTGTTAGTTACGACAGAAGCTATGGTCGCAGACAAACCTTCAAAAGATGCTGGCGGTGGTGCCCCAGGTGGAATGCCTGATATGGGCGGCATGGGCGGCATGGGCGGCATGGGCGGCATGATGTAATCGCTCCTCCAAATAATTAATAACATAAAAGGCCCATTATAATGGGCCTTTTATATTTTTGCTCCACCAATAGTCAAACCTCCAATCATCAACGTTGGTTGCCCAACACCTACTGGAACCCATTGACCAGCTTTTCCACAATTCCCAATACCAGGGTCTAGTTTAAGATCATTTCCCACGGCCCGAATATTTTTCAGAGCTGTTGCTCCATCACCTATTATTGTTGCGCCTTTTACAGGGTGTAGTATTTTTCCGTTTTTTACTTGGTAAGCTTCATTGCAAGAGAAAACAAATTTTCCATTTGTTATATCTACCTGACCACCGCCAAACCCAACTGCGTATAGACCATCCTTTAAATTACTTAAGATAGTTTCAGGGTCATCAGAACCTGGTAGCATGTAAGTATTCGTCATGCGTGGTAAAGGAGGATAAGCATAGCTTTCCCTTCTTCCATTACCTGTTGACTCCAAGCCCATTAGTCTAGCATTTTGACGATCATGCATATACCCTATTAATTGCCCATTCTCTATGAGGATAGTTTTTTCGCCTGGAGTACCTTCATCATCTATCGAGATTGAACCACGTTTGCTGGGAATCGTACCATCGTCCAATATAGTGACTCCTTTAGCCGCAATATTTTTTCCCATTAGTTCACTGAATGCGCTTGTCTTTTTTCTATTAAAATCGCTCTCTAAACCATGTCCGATTGCTTCATGCAGTAGAATGCCTGGCCAGCCTGGTCCAAGGACAACATCCATTATACCAGCTGGGGCTTCTACAGCCTTTAAATTCACTAGGGCAATTCGCAGAGCCTCCTCCACTAGGGGTTTCCAGCTTTTACTGCACATCAAAATTTCTAATTTATGTCTTCCACCAAGTCCAGAAGTTCCAATTTCTCGACGACCATTTTGTTCCACGATTACTGATATATTTAGACGAGTCATAGGTCTAGAATCCGTAAACTTAGACCCCTCAGGTCGTAATATTGAGATTTCCTGGATTGACGACGATAGATTTATAGATGCTTGGACAACTCTATGATCGAGCTCATGGGCAAAAGAGTCAATTTCTTGTAAAAGCTGAACCTTCTTGGAAACACTAAATTCATTAATAGGATTATCTGCTAAATAAAGCTCCATATTCTTACCGTTTGGAGGAGGCGATATTTTATTTTGATTTCTTCCTTGAGTTTTTGCTGAACTTTTTGCTGCTCTTTTAATCGATTTCTGATTTATTTCATTTGAGTGCGCATAACCAGTTTTTTCACCTTTCACTACTCTAAGACCAAACCCTTGAACATTACTAAAATTAGCATTTTTTAATATATTATTTTGTAAAGTAAAATTTTCTTTTCTCGAACTTTCAAGAAATAGTTCGCAATCGTCAGCGCCTTTTGCTGCATTTCTTAACGTATCTAAAGTGTTTTGATAGTCCAGGTGCGTCTCAAATGGATTGAATTTATTTTGTAGTATCCTATTCATTAAAACTTTCTAAATTGTTGTGTCAAAAGCCTGCGGCATGGTAGCGCGAAAGAGCCTCAAATACTTGCTACCTAGTGGTTTATATGGTCTCTGCGAAATACTATATAAAGTTCAGCGTGTTGCAATACCATTAATTATTTTTAGGAATTACTAGATGAGATTTTTAAAATTTTCTATTATATTCACCTTCCTTTTTTCTGTAAAAGCAGCACTAGCTGAATCTGTGTCGGATAATCTTCAGATAATAGGAAAACCGATCCCGCATGGTCTGGGCTTTCAACCAGCTGTTACAGAGATGGCTAGAGATTTACAGTGGTTGGATAACTTTCTTTTAGTCATCGTGACAGTAATTACTCTCTTTGTAACTTTTCTTCTAGTTTATGCGATTGTAAAATTTAACCGGGCAAGAAACCCTGAACCAGCAACATTTACGCATAACTCAACGTTGGAAACTGCTTGGACTTTGGTACCAGTTCTAATTCTCATATTTATAGGTGCATTTTCGATTCCGGTTCTGTTCAAATCTCAAATAATACCAGACGGTGAAGTCGTAATTAAAGCAACGGGTAATCAATGGTACTGGAGTTATGAGTATGTAGATCATGAATTTGAGTTCGATAGTTTCATGATAGGGGCTGGAGAGAATAGAATAAGTCCTGAGACTATTAATGAATTGAATGAGGCCGGATATTCAGAAGATGAGTTTTTGCTGGCGACTGATACTGCCTTAGTAATACCCGTGGATAAAACAATCGTAATTCAAGTTACAGGTGCAGATGTGATCCATGCGTGGACTATTCCAGCTTTTGGAGTCAAACAAGATGGTGTTCCAGGCAGATTGGCGGAGCTGTGGTTTAAAGCTGATAAGGAAGGTATATATTTTGGACAGTGTTCAGAACTGTGTGGGAAGTCCCATGCCTACATGCCTATTACCGTTAAAGTAGTAAGCCAAGATAAATATGAAACCTGGCTTGATAGCGCTATCGAAGAATATGCTGGTATACCTCGGGTTACGAAACTAGCATCGATTGATTGAAATTAATTAAGACCATACTTGGAACTAATGTAGAAGTAATATGACTAATGTAACGACTCATATAGAATACAGAGAAGCAGAATTTACTGATTATTTCGCATTATTGAAACCGCGAGTGATGTCACTTGTAATATTTACCGCGGCTGTGGGTCTATTTGTTGCACCTGGAAATACTCACCCGTTTATTGCATTCACATCTATTTTATTCATAGCAGTTGGGGGTGGGGCTTCGGGAGCACTAAATATGTGGTTTGATCATGATATTGATGCGCTGATGCGAAGAACATCCGAGCGTCCAGTACCTATGGGAAGTATTAAACCAGGTGAGGCGCTGTCCTTTGGTCTTTGGTTGTCTTTCATTTCTGTTACCATGTTGGGATTAGCAGCGAACTGGTTTGCTGCAGGCCTGCTTGCATTTACCATATTTTTCTATGTCGTTGTTTACACTATGTGGTTAAAAAGATTGACTCCTCAAAATATCGTAATTGGAGGGGCTGCTGGAGCGTTTCCACCTATGATAGGTTGGGCCGTTGCGACAGGACAAGTATCTACAGAGAGTCTAATGATGTTTATGTTAATATTCCTATGGACACCACCTCATTTCTGGGCCTTGGCATTATTCATGAACGATGAATATACGGAGGCGGGAGTCCCCATGCTCACTGTTACACACGGAGAGAATAAAACGCGCCGTCATATACTGTTATATACTTTTCTTTTGGTTCCCGTTGCGATTGGCTTAGCGTTCACAAGTATTGGTGGCTTGATATATCTATTTACAGCAGTGATACTAAACATCAGGTTTGTTAACGGAGCGTGGAATTTAACAAAGCGGGACGAAAACGTTTCGAAACTCGATAATAACTTAAAAGAAAGAAAATTCTTCAGACAATCTTTATCTTATCTATTCCTTCATTTTCTTGCTCTAGCGATTCAAGCAGTCTGGGTTAGTTTTGGTTTGGAGGCATGGTTTTGAGTATACGACGATCACATGAATTACATAGTAGAAGGTTAAATAGAAACGTTTGGTTAAGTGTTATTTTAATAGGGTTTGTTGCGTTAATATTCTGCCTTACAATAGTGAAGGTTTCCAACGGAAATGGTTTAGAAGCATATGATCACGTAGTACGTCCGTCACTTTTACCAGAAATAAAAGATTAAAATGGAGCTAGCAAAGAAAAATAAAAAAGTATTCACACTTTTGTCTATTGTTGTGGTTACTATGGTTAGCTTAGCATTTGCTTCAGTGCCATTCTATGATTGGTTTTGTAGGGTCACCGGATTTGCTGGTACTACACTGACGGCGAGTAGTGGGCCTAATGTAGTTATTAATAAGGAGATCAAGGTACGGTTCGATGGTTCAGTTGATCGTGGGCTAGAATGGGAGTTCAGGCCAGTACAAAAAGAGGTCAAATTAAAAATAGGAGAAACAGCTTTAGCATTTTACGAAGCATATAATCCTACGGATAGGCCTATAATGGGCACCGCTAGTTATAATGTTTTTCCTTTTAGTGCAGGTTCATTTTTTACTAAAATAGATTGCTTTTGTTTTGAAGAACAAATTTTAGCGCCGGGTGAAAGAGTTCAAATGCCAGTTACGTTTTATATCGATCCGGAGATTGAAAATGACAGAGATGGGAAATTTATTGAACAGATAACACTAAGTTATACTTTTTTTGAACAAGAAATAGTTGACGAAGCTAGATTGATTTCGCAACCTTTACCTAACATTAAATCTGATTAAAGCTGACCAAGGGGATTAAAATGGCACATTCAAAAAATCATGATTATCATATTTTATCACCATCAATTAATCCATTTTTAGGTGCTGTTGCTGCTTTTGCGATGCTCACAGGAGTTGTAAGGTGGATGCATGGATCTAGCCCGTGGTTGGCAGTTATAGGGCTAGTAGCTGTTTTGTATGTGATGTTTACCTGGTGGGCAGATGTAATAGACGAGAGTAACGTTGGAGATCATACACCAGTCGTAAGGATTGGCTTAAGATACGGTTTCATATTTTTTATAACTTCTGAGGTTATGTTCTTTCTTGCCTGGTTTTGGTCGTTTTTTAAGCATGCAATGTATCCAATGGGCCCAAATTCACCAGCAATTGACGGAGTTTGGCCACCAGTAGGAATAGAAACTTTTGACCCTTGGCATTTACCATTAATCAACACGCTTATTCTCTTATGCTCTGGAGCAGCAGCAACCTGGGCACATCATGCTTTGGTTCATGAAAATAATCGTAAAGATCTCAAGAATGGGCTTATTTTAGCAATCCTCCTTGGTGCGTTATTTACCGGGTTTCAAGCCTATGAGTATGGTCATGCAGCCTTTGGATTTTCTGGTAATATTTATGGAGCGAACTTCTTTATGGCTACTGGGTTTCACGGCTTCCATGTTTTAATTGGGACAATCTTCTTGGGGGTATGTCTTATAAGAACATATGCCGGGCACTTTACCCCGGAGCGTCATATCGGTTTTGAAGCTGCTGCATGGTATTGGCACTTTGTTGACGTTGTTTGGTTATTTTTATTTTTGGCAGTTTATGTGTGGGGCGGTTAATTCATTATAACGAGTTGGGTAGCTCCATCATCGAGAAAACCTGAGGCGCAGTAGGTGGAGAAAAATTTTTTCATTCCCCTACTTCTCGGTATGTGCGGTGTCTTAGTTTTAGTTTCCTTGGGTTTTTGGCAAGTTCACAGATTATCATGGAAGCAGGCTATTTTAAGCGATATTGATAATACAATAACGGCAGAACCAGTAGAACTCAATTTGGAATTAATTACTCGAAAAGATCAGTATTTACCAGTGAGAGCTGAGGGGCAAATCCTGCAAGAGGAAGCACATGTTCTTATTTCACTCAAAACTAAGGGAGCTGGTTATCGTCTGATCAGTGTTTTTGAAACTCTAAGCGGTAAAATTTTGTTGGATCAGGGTTTTATTAGTCTAGAACGTAAAAATAAATTAAGGGTTACACGAAGAGTAGATGTTTTGGGAAATCTTTATTGGCCAGATGAAATCGATAGTTTTACGCCCGAACCAGATCAGGAAAAAAAAATCTGGTTTGCAAGAGATATAAAAAGAATTGCGTTAGAACTTAATACAAAGCCCATTCTACTAGTTGCTAGGAGTATAACCCCCAATAACTCAAATGTGATGATGTTACCTATAAGCTCTGTAAGGATTCCGAATAACCATTTTCAATATGCTATAACTTGGTTTTCGTTAGCTTTCGTTTGGTTGGGGATGACAGTATATCTACTTTGGCGTATTAGAGTTGAGAAAAATAGTTAAGAGGCCCGAATGCGATATATTTCTACCAGAGGAACGGCGCCAGAGTTAAACTTTGAAGAGGCCATGCTATCAGGATTAGCCAGAGACGGAGGATTATATCTTCCTAAGTGTGTTCCGATTCTCAGTAAAGAGACTATCCTTGAATTCAAAGGAAGTTCTTATGAGGAGATAGCCTATACTGTAATGGAGCCTTTTGTGCGCGATGCATTCTCTAGAGAAGAATTCCAAGAAATAATAAATAAATCTTATTCAAACTTTAGACATATGGCTAGAGCTCCTATTCAAAGACTTAGTGAAAAGCATTTCTTGCTAGAGCTATTCCATGGACCTACTCTAGCATTTAAAGATTTTGCTATGCAACTTATTGGTCAACTTTTTAGGGTATCTCTGGCAAAGTCTGGCAGACGGGTTACTATCATAGGAGCAACTTCAGGCGACACCGGGTCAGCGGCAATAGAGGCATTCAAAGGGTTAAAAGAAGTTGATGTATTTATATTTTTTCCAAGAGGACGGGTGTCTGAGGTTCAACGCCGTCAGATGTCAACTCCATCAGAAAATAATGTGCATGCAATTTCAATAGATGGCGATTTTGATGATTGTCAGAAAATTGTTAAAGATTTATTTAGTGATCTGGTATTTCGTGACAAAGTTAATCTTTCAGGTGTAAATTCGATTAACTGGGCTCGAATAATGGCTCAAATTGTATATTATTTTTCATCATTTTCATCACTTGATAGTGATTGCCATCATGTTAGTTATACCGTTCCAACGGGTAATTTTGGTGATATATTCGCTGGCTATATGGCAAAACAAATGGGTTTACCTATATCTAAATTATACATAGCGACTAACCAAAATGATATACTCCATAATACTCTAATAAGTGGTCATTATACTAGAGCGGAGGTTAAACCATCGATAAGCCCCTCGATGGATATTCAGGTTAGCTCTAATTTTGAACGAGCTGTTTATTATGCTCTGAATAAAGATACTACAAAAGTTTGTAAATTTTTTGAGAGTTTCAATAATAGTGGAAGTTGTGAGCTTCAAAAATTGGCTTATACCAATTTACTTAAATATTATTCTTCAGGTAGAGTTAGCGAGGCGCAAACAGCCAAAACAATAATGGAAGTACGCAAGAATTACAAATTAGATGTTTGTCCTCATACAGCGATTGGTCTGAAAGTCGCAGAAGATAATATAAGTGAAGAAACAATGATAACACTCGCTACAGCGCATCCAGGGAAATTTTCAACGGCATTCCAAAATGCTACAGGGAAACAACCTGAAAGTTTAAACTATATAACTGATCTATTTGATAAGGACGAAAGAATTACCGAGTTAAAAATAGATCTTGAAATTATTAAGAAAATTATTCTGGAAAGGATTTAAATTTGAGCAATCAATTACACACTCTAGCTAATGGCTTTCGCATTGTAACAGAGAATATGCCAGGTTTAGAAAGTGCAACAATCGGTATATGGGTGAGTGCCGGTGGAAGACACGAAAGTGTTGAACAAAATGGTATTGCTCATTTTTTGGAACACATGGCTTTTAAGGGGACCACTAACAGAACAGCACTTGAAATAGCTGAACAAATAGAAGATGTCGGTGGGTATATTAATGCTTACACTAGCAAAGAAATGACTGCTTATTATACCCGTGTCCTGAAAAAGGATGTTAGTTTAGCTATTGATGTTATTGGTGATATTTTGCGCAACCCAACATTTGAAGAGAAAGAAATAGAGGTCGAACGGAGTGTAATAATACAAGAGATTGGAATGTCGTTAGACACACCTGATGATGTAATTTTTGATTGGTTGCAGGAAATCGCATTTCCTGATCAATCTTTGGGTAGAACTATACTTGGCCCAATAGAAAAAGTTTCAAGTTTCACTAAAAACGATTTATCCAAGTTTGTTTCTCGTCATTATAACCCAGAAAAATTGATTTTATCTGCAGCAGGCGCTGTTGATCATGATGAAATAGTACGCTTAGCAGAAAAGATTTTTGGTGATTTACCTGCTAGGAGAGTTGAAAGTGTTCAGCCAGCCAAATTCGCCAATGGGAGTAAGAAGGTTGTAAAAACATTAGAACAGGCTCACCTTGCCATAGGATTACAGGCGTGTGGCTATAGGGATAAGAATTTCTATACAGCTCAAACATTTGCAAGTTTATTTGGTGGAGGAATGTCTTCAAGGCTCTTTCAAGAAATACGAGAAAAACGCGGGCTATGTTACTCTATATTTTCACAATTAGCGGCATATTCAGATATAGGCTTATTAACGATATACACTGGAACCTCCGAGGGATCTATCTCCAGCATTTCTGATATAATTTTAGATGAGTTAAAGCGTGTCTGTGAAGATTTAATGGTAAAAGAAGTCGATAGGGCAAAAACCCAAATGAAGGCGGGCCTTCTGATGGGGTTAGAAAGTTCTTCATCTCGTGCAGAAAGGCTTGCAAGGCTAGTCAGCATTTGGGGAGTTGTACCTGACCTAGCAGATACAGTCGAAAAAATTGACAACGTTAGCGTCGATAGCGTCAAAGCCTTTTCTGAAAGTTTAATATCAAATAAGCGTCTAGCTGTAGCAGCGTATGGCCCAGTTAGAAAGGCTAAGGACTTCAAAGAAATTCTTGATAGAATGAATTAAGAAATGCTTAAGCTTACTCGACAATTAAACATTGAAACCGAACGAATGTTGTTAAGGCCTCCTATTCATAGTGATTTTGACCAGTGGGTAGCTTTACGGGAAAAAAGTATTGAGTTTTTGGAGCCGTGGGAACCCTCTTGGTCAGCAGATCACTTATCTAAGAAAAATTTTCTTAATCGAGTGTATTGGTCAAAAAAATCTCTAAGAGATAAAACAGCTTTACCGGTATTCATGTTTGAAAGAAATAGTGGAGCTCTCTTAGGGGCTATCACTCTGGATAATATTCGACGAGGTCCTGCCCAGGCCGGTACACTGGGTTATTGGATAGGTCAAACTTTTGCCCGAAATGGCTTTATGAAAGAATCAATCGGAGCATTAGTACATTATGCATTTCACTCATTAGACTTAAGTCGGTTGGAAGCAGCTTGTCTCCCAGAAAATATTGCGTCTAGAACTGTTTTAGAAAAATCTAATTTCAAATATGAAGGAGTTGCTCAAAGCTACCTTCAAATAAATGGGAGGTGGCGTAACCATGTATTATATTCCTGTCTTAGATCAGATCGAAGAGGCAAGACTGACGTTTAATAAGAAATAAAGAGTTTATATTAATCGGTTTATGTATTAATCGTAATTTACTAGAGATTTGATTTCAAATTAGAGATAGAGCCTTCAGATATGCTGAACCCATTAAGTGATAAAATCGAAAAGAAACTGAGAGAAAGTTTATCTGCAGACACTTTTAGAGAGTTTTCACAATCGTACTTAGAGGAACCACGTGGTAGACATTTTGGTGTTGAAGGGTTGTTATTAGCCCCTAATAATGTGGAGGATGTCTCAAAAATTGTCAGTATCTGTTCAGAGTCTAACATAGGCATAATACCCTACGGTGGCGGAACAGGTTTAGTTGGTGGACAGATTCTTTCTAATGGATTTAAGCCAGTTATATTATCTTTGGAACGGATGAATAAGATTAGAAACTTTTGGCCCTCAGAAAATATTATAATTGCTGAAGCGGGTGTAATTCTTAGAAATATTCAGGATGTAGCAAATTCTTTAAATAAAATATTTCCATTATCGTTAGCGTCCGAGGGCTCCGCTAATATCGGTGGGAATTTAGCGACAAACGCAGGTGGAATTAATGTTGTTAAGTATGGAAATATGCGGGACTTATGTTTAGGAATAGAAACAGTGCTACCTAATGGCAAAGTATATAATGGCCTTTCACGTCTTAGAAAAGATAATACGGGATATGATTTAAAAAATATCTTTATCGGATCAGAAGGAACTTTGGGAATTATAACTGCTGCTAGCTTGAAATTATTCCCTAAACCCCAGAGCCAAGCTTCTGCCTTTTTGGTAGTGAAAGACCCAAGTACGGCAATCGAATTATTTGAAATTTGTCGAGATAGATTAGGTGACCAGATATCAGCATTTGAATTGATCAGTAATGTAGGACTAGATTTTCTAAAAGAGGTTGGTCCAGAGATAAAGTCGCCGTTTTCTAATAATCCTGAGTGGATGGTATTAATAGATGTGAGCTGTAACCAAAAAGATTTTGCTCAAACTGCTTTGGAAGGGCTCTTTTCGGAGGTTTATGAGCGAGAGTTAGTCAAGGATGGAGTTATATCTCAATCGATAGGCCAAAGAAATGATTTTTGGAAGGTAAGGGAAAGTATTCCTGAAGCAAATCATAGGGTGGGTGCTATCTCCTCCTCTGATATTTCGTTTCCTATCAGCTTAATTCCTGAGTTTATATCCAGGGCTGAAAAAAATATATCAAGAATTGGAGAATTCCGTATCAATTGCTTTGGGCATATTGGTGATGGAAATCTCCATTATAACATTTTTCCATTGGTGGGCGAATCTCGGAGTGATAGAGAAAAAGACAGAGAAAAGGTTAAAAGCATCCTATATGACATAGTTAGTGATATGGGCGGCTCATTCTCTGCTGAACATGGCATTGGACGTTTAAAAGTTAAGGAGTTACAAAAATATTCTGAACCAACAAAGCTTGAATTAATGGAGCTATTAAAACAATCATTCGACCCAAAAGGAATAATGAATCCTGGTGTGATGTTTAATTCGAAACAGTAGGTTTTTAAGTTAGCTCTCTAGCTCAAAAGTATCATGAAGAGCCTGAATAGCCAACTCAAGATATTTCCTGTCGATCAGGACTGAAATTTTTATTTCGGAGGTGGTTATGACTTTTATATTTATATTTTCTTCTTTAAGTGCATTAAACATTTGAGCTGCAACGCCAGCATGAGAACGCATACCGATACCTACAACTGACACCTTAGCTACATTCGTATCTACAACTAAATCTTCAAAAACTAAGTTACTAGATTCTTTGTTTTCTTTAATTGCTTTTCTAGCTTTATCCACCTCTTCTACAGGGCAAGAAAAAGTCATATCTGTAAGCCCTTCATCTGAAATATTTTGTACAATCATATCAACATTTACGCCAGATTCAGAAAGAGGTCCAAAGATGGCTGCGGCAATTCCTGGTCGATCTGCTACAGAAACTAGGGTCATTTTTGCTTCATCCCGTGAAAATGCAACTCCTGCTACAACATTTTTTTCCACTACATCTTCCTCCTTACAGACTACTGTACCTGATTCTATTGTTGTTGTCTCAAAACTAGAGAGAACCCTCAATGGCACATTGAAGCGCATAGCTAGTTCTACAGATCGTGTTTGTAATACTTTTGCTCCCAGTGAGGCTAACTCTAGCATTTCCTCAAATGATATTTGACTTAGTTTACGCGCTTTACTGCATATTCTTGGATCAGTAGTATAAATCCCATTTACATCGGTATAAATATCACATCGTACTGCTTTAAAAGCAGCAGCAAAAGCTACTGCTGTAGTATCAGAGCCGCCTCTTCCGAGAGTTGTTATTCTATTGTCTTCTGATAAGCCTTGAAAGCCTGCAATGACTGCTACTTTCATTCCTTCAGAAAATTTCTGATTTATATTTTCTGTACTTATATCTTTTATTCTAGCAGCACCATGACTTCCTTTAGTTCTCAGTGGAACTTGCCATCCAAGCCAGCTTCGTGCAGGAACATCCAGTTCTTGTAGAACTAAGGCCATTAGCCCAGCAGTAACTTGTTCTCCCGAAGAAACTACTGCATCGTATTCGCGAGCATCATACATTGAGCTCGTATCATTTACCCAACCTACTAGTTCGTTTGTCTTCCCCGACATCGCAGAGACGATTACGACGACTTCATAACCCAGCAAGACCTGAGCCTTTACGCGTTCAGCCGCTTCTTTTATTAAGTCGGTAGACGCGAGTGAGGTACCCCCAAATTTCATTACTAAAAGAGACATCGATAATCCGTTGTATTAATTTAAACGTAATGTCATTAAGTCCAATAAGGTAAAAGAGCAAGAGTTTGTCTGTTAGATCTTAGAAATTCTCAGATTAATTAGAGCCTGTTGCTCTTTTGACTACTCTCTTATTAATTAGTTTTTCTACTAGATATGAATGGCAAAGGTACTACACTAATTCCTTCATCTATTAAGTCCTTGGCTTCCTTAATTGTTGACTCGCCATAAATTGATCGCTCAGGAGCTTCCCCTAAATGCATTTTTCGGGCCTCTGTTGCAAATTTTGATCCAACATTTTCTGAACTTTTTTCAATATGTTGACGAAACTCTTTAATTGCTTTCTCGGTAACTGTCGAAGGCGTGGAGAGGGATACTTCTTTATTTAAATTTTGAGATTTTGTTCTCGAATTACTTTTTGCCCCAATGTTAGGCGCCATAATTGACTTTGAAACCTCACTGATCCCACAAACTGAGCAGGTTATATGACCAGAGGTCGAAAGTTTTTCGAAAGCATCAGCGGATTTAAACCAGCTTTCAAACCTATGCTTCTTTCTACATTCCAAAGTATATTTGATCATGATGTTCTCTAATTTTTGTTATAGTCATTAAATAATATCCATTTTAAATGATGCAAGTATATTATCTTTAATTTTTTAATTAATACTAATTGAGTTTAACAATATTTTTGGAGAAAAAGTTTTTATTATATGCCTTAACTCTGGTTCTATAACGGCATTCCAGGCATCTTTTTGGGTCATCCACTGATTTTCCCGCTCTTCTTTTTCTTTATAATTATCCAAAAGATAATTAACTTTTAAAGGGTACACAGCTACATTACAAGTGATGTAGCTATCCTCCATCTCCTTAACATAAGAATACTTACCGATACAGAAATTAAGTATATCACCTACAACACCGGCCTCTTCGAAAGCCTCCTTTTCTGCTGTTTCATACGGTTTAAGACCTTTTACGGGCCAACCCTTCGGAACGATCCATCTTTTTGATCTGCGACTTGTAATTAATAGGATCTGTAATTTACCCCTATCTGATAGATCATAGCATAACGCTGCTACCTGAGAAGTTTTTTTATTTGGAGGACGTTTTTGATTATTTTTCATAGATAGCCAGTCTAAATTATTTTTTTTACGTTTCTATATTAAACTTTTTCTCGGATCAGTTCTATACCATCAAGATAACTTAGGTTAGTTAGATAATGCGAGAATTCAGAGGTTAAAGGTTTTAATGAGATGATTGATAATAAGTGGGAATTCTGGATAGATAGAGGTGGGACATTCACAGATATTGTCGCCAAGACCCCAAAAGGTGAGTTAAAGACCTTAAAACTCCTTTCAGAAAATCCAGAACAATATGATGATGCGGCTGTTGCTGGTATCAGATCTTTTCTGGGTTTGAATAAAATGGAAGCAATACCCGATAACAAAATAGAGTCTGTAAAAATGGGAACTACCGTAGCGACAAATGCATTACTTGAACGTAAGGGGGATAGAACTCTGTTACTAGTCAATTGTGGCTTCAAAGACTTATTAAGGATTGGTTATCAAAATAGACCTAAACTCTTTGATCTTGAAATTAAGAAACAGTCTACGGTGTTTGAAGAAGTCATAGAGGTACCCGGTAGGTTAGATGCATTAGGCAGGGAGATATTTAAGATAGATATACCGTTGACGAAAAGTATTCTTAATAAAAAATATAATGAAGGGTACAGATCTGTTGCAATAGCTTTTATACACTCTTATTTAAACTCGTCTCATGAAGATCATTTAGCAAACATAGCAAAACAAATTGGTTTTAAGCAAGTATCTACTAGCTCCGGAGTATCAAAATTAATAAAACTAGTGAGTCGGGGTGATACGGCGGTCGTGGACGCATATCTATCCCCAATATTAAATCGTTACATAACAAAAATATCATCAGAATTAAATTCAAGCGAAAAGATTCAAAAAAAACTTTTTTTCATGCAAAGCTCTGGAGGTCTAGTCGACTCCGGTAGTTTTCAGGGAAAAGATGCAATCCTATCTGGTCCAGCGGGTGGGGTCGTCGGCATGGTTAAGACTGCAGAGTTAGCGGGTTTCAAAAAGCTTATAGGTTTCGACATGGGTGGGACCTCAACAGATGTTTGTCATTTCTCGGGTAGTTATGAAAGATCTTTCGAAACAGAGGTGGCGGGAGTAAGAATGCGTGCTCCAATGATGAACATCCACACTGTTGCGGCAGGTGGGGGTTCTATTTTGTCATTTAAAGACGGACGCTACCAAGTCGGACCAGAGAGTGCTGGAGCTAACCCAGGTCCTGCCGCCTATCGACGGGGGGGACCTTTGACTGTTACTGATTGCAATGTAATGTTAGGAAAGCTTAATCCTGATTACTTTCCAAAGATTTTTGGGCCTAATGCAAATGAGGCGTTAGATAGAGCATTAGTTACCAATAAATTTAAGGAACTTGCCTCTAATATATCGTTAGAAACTGGATTAACTGTTTTAAGTCCTGAGGAAACTGCAAAAGGGTTTCTACGTATTGCAGTCCAGAACATGGCGCGTGCTATTAAAAAAATCAGTGTAGAAAAAGGTTATAATATTACGGAGTACACCCTGAATTGTTTTGGTGGTGCTGGAGGTCAACATGCATGTGCAGTTGCAGATGCATTGAGTATGGAGAAAATTTTTATACATCCTTATTCAGGAGTATTGTCTGCTTATGGAATGGGGCTAGCTGATATTAGGGTTCTTAAAGAACAGCAATTTGATATGGACTTGAGGGAATATGAAAAAGCGCATGCGGTTATCGCAAACATGTCAGAAGAAGCTACTAATGAGGTTGCTAATCAAGGTATAAATAGTGCTAAGGTTAAAGTAATTTCAAAAGCTTATTTGAAATATTCTGGCTCGCATCAAAGTCTAGAGGTAAATTTTGATATTCCAGAGAAAATGAGTTTGGAATTCAAAGAAAGCCATCGAAAAAGGTTTGGCTTTGCATCGCCAGTAGATGATTTAATTATTGATATATTGTCGGTCGAAGCTATTGGTGAGAGTACCCAATCCACAGAATTAGAAATGATTAAAAAGCCTAATCTCTCAAAAAAGATTGCAGATATACCGTTGAGTGGTTTTGGTGATGTACCGTTGTTTGATCGTGAATTATTATCGACATCTCAGATCTTAATTGGCCCGTGTGTAATCATGGAGACTAATGGTACGACTATTGTAGAAAATGGATGGTCAGGATTTGTAGATAATCTTGGAAACTTAATTTTAGAAAGAAAGGAAAAAAAGAAGAATGAACGAGCGTTAGGTACAAGGGCTGACCCAATAATGCTTGAAGTATTTAATAACCTTTTCATGTCGATAGCAGAACAAATGGGTTCAACTTTGGCAAACACTGCATATTCGGTAAATATCAAAGAGCGGTTAGACTTTTCTTGTGCGCTTTTTGACTCATTTGGGAACTTAGTTGCAAATGCTCCGCACGTTCCAGTACATCTTGGGTCAATGTCAGATGCTGTACGTAAAATAGCGGAGCTTAATAACGGGAAAATTGAACCAGGGGACTCATTTGTGTTAAATGCTCCATTTAATGGAGGAACTCATCTTCCCGATGTTACAGTTATAACACCTGTTTTTGATGAGGACAGATGCTCGATATTATTTTTTGTTGGCTCACGAGGACATCATGCTGATATTGGTGGTAGAACGCCTGGATCAGCTCCTCCAGATAGTAAAACAATCGAAGAAGAAGGAGTAGTAATCGATAATTTTAAGGTTGTTAGTAGAGGTAATTTCAAAATGCAGGAAACACGAGATTTACTTGCTTCAGGTGAGTTTCCGTGTCGAAATATTGATCAAAATATCAAGGATTTAGAGGCTCAGATAGCCGCTAATGAAACAGGCATTCGAGAGGTTAAACGTATGATTGAAAACTTTAGTCTTAGTACAGTTAACGCGTATATGATGCATGTTCAAAATAACGCTGAAGCATCGGTTAGACAGGTAGTAGGACGCCTCCAAGATGGAGAGTTTGTTTATCCTATGGATTTTAATCAAAAAATAAAGGTACAAGTTCGCGTTGATAGAGAAAAAGGATCAGCAGAGATAGATTTTACAGGGACTTCTCTTCAGGGACAAAATAATTATAACGCACCGCGATCAATATGTAATGCGGTTGTTTTATATGTATTTCGAACCTTAGTTGGATCAGAGATTCCGTTAAATGAAGGCTGTTTGAAACCCTTAAAAATAATAGCGCCAAACGGCTCTATGATAAATCCAAAATACCCTGCTGCAGTGATTGCGGGAAATACTGAAGTTAGTCAAAATATGTGTGATTGCCTTTTTGGTGCATTAGGCGTCATAGCTGGATCACAAGCTACTATGAATAACTTTGTTTGGGGAAACAACAAGTTTCAAAATTATGAAACGATCGCTGGTGGAAGTGGTGCCGGACCTGGTTTTAATGGTATGTCAGGTACGCAGGTTCACATGACTAACACATTAATGACAGACCCCGAAGTATTAGAAAGTCGTTTCCCCGTTCGTTTGGATGTTTTTTCCATAAGGTATGGATCTGGTGGGAAAGGTAAGTGGCAGGGTGGAGATGGTGTGCATCGCGTACTAAGATTTTTAGAGAAGACCACTGTTACTACGTTGTGCTCACATAGGGTCATCCCACCTTTTGGCGTAAATGGAGGTCAAGCTGGGTTAGTAGGAGAAGATACTGTGATTAGGGCCAATGGATCACGAGAAGAGCAACCAGGTAATACAGAAGTAGAATTAGATTATGATGACGCATTCGAAATGCTTACTCCAGGAGGTGGTGGTTGGGGTCACCCAGAAGCTTAGTATGTAGACATTTTATCTTTCCTGGAGTCTATCTTATTGGATTGACAATTATTACTATAAATGTATAAGCGCTTTCTATTGGTGTTGGTGGCCCTCGCAAGAGGAATCCTGTCGGAGTAAGTTCAGAGGACAACGCCCTTCACAAGACTTAATTATAGTCTAGAATCATATGGAAGGAGATCAGCCGTGACCAAACGCACGTCTGCCAAATATAAATTAGATCGTAGGATGGGAGAGAACATCTGGGGTCGCCCAAAATCACCAGTAAATCGTAGAGAATATGGTCCAGGACAGCATGGACAAAGACGGAAAGGAAAGCTTTCCGATTTTGGTTTGCAGTTAAGAGCAAAACAAAAGCTTAAAGGTTATTATGGCGATCTTACGGAGAAGCAATTTCGTAGAATCTTTCGCGAGGCAGAAAGAGTTAAGGGCGATACAGGAGAAAATCTAGTAGGACTTCTTGAAAGAAGACTAGATGCAGTTGCCTATAGAGCAAAATTCGTACCGACAGTTTTTGCAGCCCGTCAGTTTGTTAATCATGGTCATCTTTTGGTCAACGGTAAAAGAGTTAATATTCCGTCTTACACCGTTAAAGATGGTGATATAATCGAAGTAAGAGCGCGTTCCAAACAACTCAATATAGTATTGGAGTCCGCTCAACTTCCTGAAAGAGAGGTTCCGGAGTATCTAGAGGTAGACCAAAGTAAAATGACTGCTACTTTTGTGAGAACTCCAGGGCTCGGTGATATACCTTATCCGGTGATTATGGAACCAAATCTGGTTATTGAATACTACGCTCAAAACTAAAGCGTTTTAGTCCTCTTAGTTTATGGCCTAGAAGATTAGCTTCTTTTATATTTGTTCGTTCGAATTCCATCTACGGTGAGGTATCATGTCTTTTGGATACTACAGTAATAGAATAAGCTTAGTTGACGCAAACCGTTTACAACTATTGCGACGGCCAGTATTTTTGTTAGCTTTGATGGCTTTTGCAATGCCTATTTCGTTCTCTGTCTGGATGGCTCTGCTTAATAATTTTGTTATCGAAATGGTCGGGTTCACTGGGGTTGAAATTGGTTGGTTACACACAATAAGAGAAATTCCAGGGCTACTTTCAGTTGGAGTTATTTTTTTATTAATTTATTTGAATGAACAATTGCTAGCACCTTTGGCATTGATATTACTAGGTTTAGCAAGCGGTCTAACAGCCTATTTTCCTAGTTTTGGTGGTATTATAATATTAACATTTCTTGCCTCAGTTGGATTTCATTACTTTGAGGCAGCGAACCAATCCCTCCAGTTACAGTGGATAGATAAAAGAGTGGCTCCGCAAACACTTGGCTGGATAGCAGCTATTGGCTCTCTTTCCTCTCTAATAGCCTATACTACTCTTGTAGTCACTTGGAAGATATTTAATCTTTCATTTTCATTTGTTTATATTAGCTCGGGATTGGTGACGGTCTTAATAGCTATGATATGTATTTTCCTGTATCCCCGGATTGATAATACTCATACTAAATCTAGTGGTATTATTATTAGAAAAAAATATTGGTTGTACTATGCATTACAAATTATGTCTGGGGCTAGGAGACAAATCTTTTTGGTATTTGCAGCGTTTATGATGGTGGAGAGATTTAACTTTCAGGTTCACGAAATAACACTTTTATTTTTAGTAAATTTTATTGGGACAATGGTATTTTCTCCAATCGTTGGTAGAATGATTAGTATTTTTGGAGAGAGGAAAGTTTTAATTTTAGAATATATAGGATTGGCGGCAATATTTTTAGCTTATGCTGGAATTTATTTTTTTGATTGGGGGGTTTTCGTTGGTATCGTGTTATTCGTCCTAAACCATTTATTTTTTGCCATGTCGCTTGCAGTGAAAACGTATTTCCAGAAAATTGCTAATCCTGAAGACATAGCATCATCAGTCGCCGTAGCATTTACTATAAATCACATTCCAGCAGTATTCTTACCGGCATTTCTTGGCTACATTTGGGTAGTCCTACCTGCGGGAATTTTCTTGTTAGCCGCTTTGATGGCTTTAATATCTTTAATTTTGGCTTTTTTTATTCCCAAAAACCCACTGAACGGCAAAGAGACAATTTTAAAATTTACTCAAACTTAGATTACAGTTATAGCTTAGTATTAGATTAAAGGGCTGGAAGGATAAAATATATGTTCTTTGGAAAAAATAAAGCTGAGATGGTTGGATTAGAAAGTGCGTTAAACGGTAGAAAAGAGGAAGTGCTCACAGCGGAGTATCACTACATTAGTGGCAGGCCATTAAACCTCACAGTTCCTGTGGGTATGGAAGTGGCAATTTTTGGAATGGGTTGTTTCTGGGGAGTAGAAAAGCTCTTCTGGAAATTGGACGGTATATATTTAACTATGGCAGGGTATACTTCTGGCTATACGCAAAACCCCACTTATCAGGAAGTTTGCTCAGGTTTAACTGGACACAATGAGGTGGTAAGAGTGGTTTTTGATCCTGAAAAGACTTCTTACGAGAAATTATTAAGGGTTTTCTGGGAATCACATAACCCAACCCAAGGAATGCGTCAGGGTAATGATTTGGGAACACAATATCGCAGTGGAATCTACTACTCAGATGAGAAACAAAAGATAACTGCTGAACAAACTAAATCTGATTATGCTGAGGCTCTTAGGCTGAATGGCTACGGAGAGATAACTACAGAAATATTACAGGCAGGTGTATTTTATTTTGCAGAGGATTATCATCAACAATATTTAGAAAAAAACCCAAATGGCTACTGCGGAATGGGTGGTACGGGGGTTTCGTGCCCTGTGGGAATAAATACATAGTGAAAAGCTATACTGCGTTTACTACTATCAAAGGTAAAAAACGTGCATATAATTTAAGTGAAGTTATGGAAACCATAGTGCCGTTACCCGTTGGTATAGGTGTATTCGAAATTGAAGATGGTTCAAATACTTGGGAGATTGCTGGATATTATATAGATAAGCCTGATGAAATTGCATTGTCGTTATTGAGCGTTGCTCATCGGGCGAGCTCTTTTATTTTTTCAGATGTTCCTGAACAGGATTGGGTTGCACATGTACAACGAGATCTCCACCCTATTATCGCGGGACGTTTTTTTGTATATGGAAAACATGATTTGAGCAAGGTTCCGCAAGGTTCTATTGATTTACTAATCGAAGCCTCTATGGCATTTGGTACGGGGCACCACGGAACTACCAGAGGATGTTTGCTAGCTATTAATAAGCTAATTATTGACGGTTATAGTCCAGAAAATATTATAGATATTGGTTGTGGAACTGGTGTGTTAGCTATGGCAGCTAGTAAAACTTGGAATAGTTATATAATTGCCACTGATGTTGATCCAACAGCAATAGAAGTGGCTAAAAAAAATCTAGTCGCAAATGAATTACAAAATAATATAGAATGTATTAATGCTGATGGTTTAAACCATACGATTCTGCGTGACAGAGCACCTTTTGATTTGATTTTGGCTAATATTTTAAAAAACCCACTGATAGAAATGGCAGAAGATTTTTGCAAAAGTTGTACGGTTGAGGGAATAATTATATTATCTGGCATACTCAACGAACAGTATAGCGAGGTTTTGAAAGTTTATGTGGAGAAAAACTTTAAGGTTATAAATAATATATCACTTGAGGGTTGGACAACTCTGACATTGCGTAAAAGCTTATAGGGTTTCCTCCTGGATTTTTAGGACAAATTAATCTTTAAACACTGAAATTCAAAATTATAAATTTGTTAACTTTGCAAGTTTTTATATTTCATGCTAGCCATTTAAGTGTTTAAAGGTAGTTTGGTATGAGAGTTTTAGGAATTGATCCAGGTCTTCAGAAACTGGGTTGGGGGATTATTGACTCAAATGGTTCCCGCTTGAGTCACGTCGCCAATGGCGTGTGCAAATCTCGAGGATCAGATTTGTCTGCGCGATTAGTGAGTTTGTTTGAAGATTTAAATTTTATTATAAAGGAATATAGACCAGAGATAGCAGCAATTGAAAAAACATTTGTAAATAAAGATGGTGAAAATAGTATAAAATTGGGCCAAGCTAGAGGCGTTGCTCTGTTAGCGCCGGCTTTAGCTGGCCTAGAGGTTGGTGAATATGCACCAAATACCATTAAAAAGTCGGTTGTTGGAGTCGGACACGCAGATAAAAAACAGGTTGAAGCTATGGTTAAATTACAGCTACCTAGAGTAGAGGTGTCTGGATCGGATGCTGCAGACGCTTTAGCAATTGCCATGTGTCATGCATTTTTTTTAGGTAGAAAATCTAAAATTGTTTCGTCTACAAAATAGGAAAGAAAATTGATAGGAAAATTAACAGGAAGAATTGACTCACGAACAAATGATCATGCTATTATAGACGTTAATGGCGTTGGTTATGCAGTCTATTGTTCGGAGAGAACGCTTGCATCATTGCCAAGTAGCGGAGAAATAGTTTCGCTTTACACTGATCTTCTAGTAAAAGAGGATATACTTCAGCTTTACGGTTTTACAAGCCTAGTAGAAAAAGAATGGCATAGATTACTAATGACAGTACAAGGAATAGGCGCAAAGGCATCAATGGCAATTCTGGGGACTCTTGGTTCAGAGGGAGTAACTAGGGCAATTTCAATGGGAGACCATACCTCAATAAAAGCTGCTAAAGGGGTTGGACCAAAAACCGCACAACGAGTTGTCATTGAATTGAAAGATAAAGCGTCTTCAGTTATGTCTCTGGGGGGAGTTGATATTTCAGATTACGATGCGGTACTGGACCCAACAGATGGTAAGCAGCCTACTTTTGCAGAGAGTAAAAATAGTGCTAATGTTCAGGCAGAGGTTTTATCTGCTTTAATAAATTTGGGCTATTCGCACGGTGATGCAGCTCAAGCAACGGTGACCGCTATTGAACAAGAGGATATCCATGAAACACCAATAATTATTAAAGCCGCTTTAACTTTGTTGGGTTCAACTAGTTAAATAATTGAAAATAAAAAAGTGGAAAATTAGAAAATATGACTTCAATTGATCAGGGAGATCTGAGTACAAGTTCAGAGATACAATTGGAGGATGCAGATAGAGCTTTGCGTCCACAAAAATTGTCTGACTTTATAGGCCAGAAAGATGCCAGAGATAATTTAAGAGTATTTATTGATAGCGCTATGAAAAGAAATGTGGCTATGGACCACACACTATTCCATGGACCACCTGGGTTGGGAAAGACCACACTAGCACAAATTATCGCACGTGAACTAGGTGTAAATTTTAAATTAACTTCTGGACCAGTTTTAGCTAAAGCTGGTGATCTAGCAGCTATCTTAACTAATCTAGAAAAAAACGATGTATTATTCATTGATGAGATACATAGGTTAAACCCCGTAGTAGAAGAAATATTGTATCCAGCGTTGGAAGACTTTGAACTAGATTTAGTGATTGGCGAGGGGCCATCAGCTCGTACCGTTCGAATAGAGTTAGAGCCATTCACATTAGTAGGTGCAACAACTAGATTAGGATTGCTTACGACACCTCTGCGTGATAGATTTGGTATTCCCATTCGACTACAGTTTTATTCAACTGAGGAATTAAACGAAATAGTATTACGAGGAGCTCGTCTTCTTAATATGCCAATCGAAAAAGATGGTGCAAAGGAGATATCTGAGCGTGGTAGAGGTACACCAAGAATTGCCAATAGGTTGTTACGAAGAGTGATAGATTTCGTTGTGGTATCAGGAGATGGTAGTATCTCGTATGAGATTGCTGAGAAGTCTTTAACAAGGCTTGGGGTGGACGACCTTGGTTTAGATGAGTCAGATAGGCGTTATTTAAAGATTATAGCTCAAGGTTATAATGGAGGTCCAGTTGGGATTGAGACTTTAGCTGCAGCCCTCACGGAAAGTCGGGATGCAATCGAAGAGGTTATAGAGCCTTATTTATTACAAAAAGGACTTTTGCAACGGACCCCAAGAGGGAGAATGCTTACTGAGAATGCGTGGGAGCATTTAAAATTAGAAAAGCCTAAACAAATTGATAACCTGTTTTTTAAATAATCTAAAAAAGTTTCCTTGGAAGTAATTGATCTATGTCTAAAAAATATCATGAATTTAGCTGTCGGGTTTATTATGAGGATACTGATTTAGCTGGATTGGTATATTATGCAAATTATCTAAAGTTTATTGAACGAGCTCGAAGTGAGTGGTTAAGAGAACTTGGTATTGATCAAAACCAGTTCAAGATTAATGAAGGCAAAGTTTTTGTGGTTAGAAAAATTGAAGCTGAATACCTTGCGGCGGCAAAATATGATAATGTTTTATTAATACGAACTCGGCTTATGAATTGTGGTCCAGTTAGACTCATTATTGATCAGGATATCTACTTTAAAGGTAAGGTAATCTTTCAAGCCATAGTCACAATAGTCTGCTTAGGGCTTAAAGGAAAAGTTTTGAGATTTCCGGCGGATATCCGCCGATTAATGATAAATTATTAAAAAGCACTTTTTTTTTAAAAAAAAATGGCGATATTAAAGCTGTAGCATAAAAGTAATTCTCATAAATCGATGGGAAATTGTAAAAGAGCAGGTGGTATGGAAGCAGAGCTGATCGGTCTTTCCAATGTAGTTGACTTTTCTTTAGGTGCTCTCTTTTGGCGAGCTTCCACGGTTGTTAAAATTGTCATGGTTATTTTGATTTTAACATCAGTTTGGTCCTGGGCAATAGCCATCCAAAAATTAATACGTTTTAGAGTCGTAAGATTCCAATTTAGGAAATTTGAAAAAATTTTTTGGTCTGGGAGACCTTTAGATGAGCTCTATGATTTATTAGTAAAAAGAACAAAAGGACCCATGAGCAAAGTTTTTCTTTCAGGTATGGAAGAGTGGGAGCGTTCACACCGTGATAACGGAGATGTAATCCCTGGATCAACTTTTCGCATAGAAAGAATAATGGATTTAAATATAGCAAAAGAACAGCAAAAATTAGTGCATAGTTTAGACTTCTTGGCAACAGTTGCGTCAGCAGCGCCATTTATTGGACTTTTTGGTACTGTTTGGGGAATAAAAAATACATTTGAGGCGATAGCTAGTACCCAAAACACTAATTTAGCTATTGTGGCACCTGGAATTGCCGAGGCGCTAGTTGCGACGGCTTTAGGACTGTTCGCAGCTATACCTGCTGTAATATTTTATAATAAGTTATCGGCAGATCTAGATAAAATTGTTGGAGAACTCGAGAGGTTTTCTGATCAATTCACCACAATGTTTTCCCGTCAATCAGAAGATTAATTATGATCGTAAGAAGTAATAGTTTTATTTCCAGTCGGTTGAGAAGGCAAAATCGTAGAGCAGGGCGTCAAAAAAAGATTGCTGAAATTAATGTTACCCCTTTTGTTGACGTTACACTAGTTTTGCTCATTGTTTTCATGGTGGCAGCCCCCCTGTTAACCGTAGGTGTACCAGTTAAACTCCCAGCAACGGCCGCTAAACCAATTTCGTTAGTTCAAGAAGTGCCCTTAGAGGTAACTCTTACTGCTGAAGGTAAGCTATTTTTAATGAATGAAGAAATTAATTATAATAAACTTATTTCTAGTTTAGATGATATAACTTCAAAAAAGGGAAGTAGTAGAAATATTTTTTTGAAGATTGATAATACCGTACGTTATGAAAAAGTTGCTAAAATACTAGGTGCATTAAATCATGGTGGTTATGTAAAAATTACGTTTATCACTGACATGAATGGGCCATTATTAGCTGATTAAAATGGATTCAGATTGTGAGAGTAATTTCAACTACAGATTTTAGTATTGGACTTTATCTATCTGGTTTTGGCCATCTAGCTATTTTAACGTTCGCTATCTTTGGAGATACCTCTTTTAGTAAATACCAGATTACTAGCCCAATGGTAACTGATGTCGCAGTTATAAGTACTAATAATTTCTATTCAAAAAATATTAGTAATATTGACCTGTTTGAGAATACAAAACAAAATGAATCCGCATTGAATGAAGTAATTAACGATGAGCCAAAAGAATATAAAGAAGGAATTAGAGGTAAAATAAATAGAGACTCTGTAGAGGTGAAAAACAAGTTTATTGAAAATCTAACTAATTTTGGTAGCGTAAATGGTCAGAGAAAAGAAAACTTAACTTCTTTAGAAAAACCGAAGTTAGATAAAATGATGCTGAGTGAAGACGTCAAATCAGGTTCGTCGACCTCAAACGTCTCTCCCTACAAGCGTTTCGATATATCAGATTCGTTCCTATTACAGGAAGTTTTTAAAGATGACCCGATTACTAACACTATCCAGGACAACCAACTCATTAAAGAGCTACAAGTTATTATAGAACCAGCTGTGGAAAGATGCTTTAATGTTAAGGCCGTTGGTATGAGTGCTATAGAAACGAGTATTTTAGTAGATTTTTCAATTTTTCTTGATGGAAAGCCGGATAGGAACTCAATTGAATTAATATCTTTTGAAGTAGGGAGTGAAGAGGACGCGAGGAAATTGTTTGATACAGCAAAGCGTGCTATACTTCGATGTGGTATATCCGGTTATGATTTACCACGAGACAAGTATGATTACTGGCGACATGTACAAGCTAAATTTAACTCTAAAGGAATGCAGTTGAAATGATTAAAAGCAATATAGGGTCACTTCATTCAAAGGTATCTTTATCTCTTGGTGTATTATTCATTTTATTTTTTGGAACTTTTGCTGAAGGCAAGCCACTGAAAATTGAAGTTAATAAGGGTATAAAAGAACCACTTAATGTTTCCATACCCAGTTTTATTTCTGATATTGATTTGCAGGAACTATCTGAAAATATAACGGCTATAATTACTGATGACCTTGTTGGTACTGGTTTGTTTAAAGTTACAGAGAGAGTTAATCATCTTTCCGTTATCACCAACTTCGACAATCCAATAGATTATTCGGCTTGGAATTCTATTGAGTCCAGAGCACTGCTAACTGGCGAATTATCATCAAACGGTACAACTAGCATAACTGTTAAATTTAGGCTTTTCGATGTTTTATCTGAGAAACCTTTTAAGGAAGGTCTAAAATTGACGGGGCCCAAGAAAGGTTGGCGTAGAATAGCTCACAAAATAGCAGATGAGGTGTATGCACGAGTAACTGGCGATCATAAATATTTTGATAGCAGAATAGCATTTGTTGCTGAAGAGGGGTCTAAGGGAAATCGAACCAAACGTTTGGTCATCATGGATTATGACGGTGCTAATCAAGCGTTTCTTACAGAGAGGTCTGATTTTATTGTTCTAAGCCCAAAGTTTTCTCCTAATGGGAGTAAATTATTGTACACTTCCTATGAGATGGGATCACCTAGGATATGTCTTCTTGATATCCGGTCTAGAAAGAAAATATTTCTGGATAATGAACCCGGAAATATGAGTTTTTCCCCTAGTTTTTCTCCAAATGGTAGAGATGTAGTATTTTCAGTAACTTCTCGTTCAAATACTGATATTTATAGATTGAACATAGCGTCTAACGCTAGATCGCGACTTACCTCATCCATTTCTATAGATACCGCACCAAGCTTTTCTCCAGATGGAAGTAGATTAGTTTTTGAAAGTGATCGTTCGGGGACGCAACAATTATATATGATGCCATCTAATGGAGGAAACGCAAAGAGAATTTCGTTTGGTCAAGGGAGTTACGGAGCGCCAGTTTGGTCCCCGGATCAGAAATTAATAGCATTTACCAAACGAAATAAAGGACGCTTTCACATTGGCATTATGAATATAGATGGATCTAATGAAACATTACTCACGTCTTCTTTTCTTGATGAGAGCCCGTCATGGTCTCCAAACGGCAGGGTGATAATCTTTTCAAGATCAACACCTGGATCAGGTAGTTCATCTACATTATATTCTATCGATATTGTGACAGGAAGTCTGAAACCGATTCGGGCCAGCTCTTCAGACCCTTCCTGGTCAAATCTATTAAATTAACAACATAAGTTTAATGTTCTGAAAATATATGAGTTAACCAGTTCTTTAAAGAGGTCTAAAATTTATGAATTTGTATTTCAAACTTTGTTTACCGTTTATAATATTATTTTTTTTAGGTTGTACCCAAGATGTTAATGAAAAATTGACCACTTTTCCTGGTTCTGGAAATACAGCAACTTTTGCAGAAACTTCCTTCTTTACTAATATCATCGGAACAACGGTATTCTTTGAAGCTAATAAAAGTGATCTTTTGGAAAGTAGTCGAGAAACTTTAAATTTGCAGGCTAATTGGTTAACCCAAAATGATAAATATGCAGTATTAATTCAGGGTTATACTGATGAGAAAGGTACTCGAGATTATAAGCTGGCGCTTGGTGCAGAAAGAGCGTTCAAAGTAAAAGGTTTTTTAATTGCCAGGGGAGTAGCTGAGCATAGAATAAAAACCTTATCGTATGGTAAAGAAAGGGCTGCAGATATGTGCTCTAATGAAAAATGTTATTCCAATAATAGACGTGCTGTTACGGTTTTGAGTGATTAAATGATTATAAAAAAAACTAGCTTCTTTTTATTTCTTTGTTATTTCCTTTGTTGTACATTCAGTTTGGCAAAAGAGAAAACACTTGCTGATATTAAGGCGCATTTGCCAATTCTTTTTGCGGAAATTAAATCTCTCGAATGGGAGTTGACATTAAATCCCATTAATTTAGAGAAACTTTCTTTTACGGGCGATTATGAGGGACCGTTTAAATAGCATAGAAAAAGAATTAACAAGTATAATCTCGCAAGTCGAAAATTTACAACATCGTATTGATAAAATCATAAAAGATGGGACAAATAGGTTCTCCGATATGCACTTTAGACTTTGTGAGGTGGAGCAGGATTGTGATATCAGTAGTCTTTCTAAAGATGTCTTACTGGGAGAAGGGTTAAGTACAAAAACTACAAAGGACACAGCATTTTTAGAGACCTCATTGGATGAATTAACAATTTTTGAGGAAAGAGGACTTAAATTAATCGGGCAGCTTACAGAAACAGGAGATGTCACAAAAGCAATCAAAGAGTCAAAGTTGTTTTTGAGTACTTATCCTCAGAGTGCTTCTTCATTTGAAGTAAAGGTTTTATTAGGTAAAGCGCTGATGCTGATAGACAACTGGGAAGAAGCTGCTGCCATTTATCTGGATATTTACTCGAGTCATCCTAAATCTCAGTGGGCTGCTGAGGCGTTATACAATTTAGGTTTGTCTTTTGCAAAACTAGATCAATATGAGGATGCCTGTTTAATGCTTACTCAATTACAAATAGAATATCCTGGGTCAAATTTTGAAAAAGTAGCAGAAACAGAAATAATAGAATTAAACTGTCAATGAATACAAAAACTAAACATCAGTTAGAAATAGACTTTGGAAAAACTCTGATCGTCGATGGTCCACGCATTGGGGTAGCCGTTTCGGGTGGAAGTGACTCTGTGGCTTTGCTCTACCTGGTTTGTACGTGGGCAAAAAATAATAATAAGACTGTAGTTGCTGTTACAGTTGACCACAATCTTCGAAAGGAAGTTAAGAGTGAAATCAAGTTTATTTCTAGAATTTGTTCTGATTTATCAGTTTCGCACGATGTGTTAAGCTGGAAAAATTGGGGTGGAAATGGTAATTTACAAGCCAAGGCGCGCCAAGCCAGGTATAAATTAATTAACGAATGGGCAAGCAAAAATAATATTGATCTAGTAGTATTAGGTCATACAAAAAATGATGTTGTTGAAAATTTTATTATTAGAATGTCGAGAGACTCTGGCGTCGACGGCCTTTCACAGATACTTCCTTTTTTCAGTTCTGAAAATGTAAACTACGGTAGACCTTTAATTGATATCGAGAGAGATGACCTAAGAAGATATTTGAATTTTAAAAAAGTTGAGTGGATCGAAGACCCCTCAAATGAAAATTCCAAATTTCAACGGGTAAGAGTAAGAAAAAAATTGGTTCATTTAAAAAAAATGGGTATGGATCTCGAAAATATTGCTACAGTTTCAAAAAATCTTCGTGTTTCGAGAGATGCTCTGGAGTTTTATACTGATAGGCTTGCAAAGACTTGTACCATATTCAAAGAGGGGGACATAATTTTCAAGCTAGATTTATTTTTCCAAGAACCTTTAGATATCCAAAGGAGGTTATTAATTAAGGCAATAAAATTTTTAGGGGAATATGAGTTTGGACCGAGACGCAGCGAAATTAATAACTTACTTTGTTCATTTCAAAAAAGAGAGTCGCATACTCTAAGGGGCTTTCATTTCTATTATTATGAAAATGGTATGAGAATGAGTCGAGAATATAATGCCATTAATGAACTTTGTGGAAAACCAAATGAGATTTGGGATAACAGGTGGTTTATCAAAGGACCTAAGTCATCCAATTACATAATCAAGCCACTGGGAGAAAAAGGCTTGAGTGCCTTAAGTGAATGGAAAGATAAGGATATACCGAGGCTTGCCTTATTGTCTTCACCAGCAGTTTGGCATAAAAACGAACTCAAAATAGTGTTGTTTCTAGATAGGGTTAACTCATGGAGTTTAAAGCCACTCAAGCAAGAAAAAGAGTTTTCGATATATGACAAGGTATTGAACCATTGAAAGTTATACCTATTTAATAAGAATAATATAAAGAGAGTCAGATGTGGCTCAGTTGATAGGAGATTCATGTGGGAAGTACGAAGCATATAGCTTTTTGGGTTGTATTATTTTTGTTAATATTAGCACTTTTTAACCTCTTTAGCGGTGATAAGACCAGTCTGAGTTCAAGAACAATTCCTTTTTCAGATTTTATATCACTTGTTGAGAAGGGTGAGGCGTCGCGTGTGACATTGGATGGAGAAAAAATAATCATCAATACGGCAACCGAACAGTATGTCACCGTGAAACCACAGGGAGTAGACGTAACACCTGTTCTGCTTGAAAATAATGTAGCAGTAGATGCCAGACCACAAGAAAAAAACGGTCTATTATCATATATAGGCACACTTTTACCTTTTCTCTTTATAATTGGAATTTGGCTTTTCTTTATGAATAGGATGCAAGGTGGTGGCAAAGGCGGTGCCATGGGGTTTGGAAAAAGCCGAGCAAAACTGTTAACTGAAAAACATGGTAAAGTTACGTTTGAAGATGTAGCGGGTATCGACGAAGCAAAAGATGAATTAGAGGAAATAGTTGAATTTTTACGGGACCCCCAAAAGTTCTCTAGCTTGGGTGGTAAAATTCCAAAAGGCGCGCTGTTGGTTGGGCCTCCTGGTACAGGTAAAACTCTGTTGGCCAGGGCTATCGCAGGAGAAGCTGGAGTTCCATTTTTTACTATATCTGGGTCTGATTTTGTTGAAATGTTTGTTGGTGTTGGTGCTTCTCGAGTAAGGGATATGTTTGAACAAGCTAAAAAAAATGCGCCCTGCATAGTATTTATTGATGAGATAGATGCCGTAGGTAGATCTCGTGGGGCCGGGTATGGCGGCGGTAATGATGAAAGAGAGCAGACACTAAATCAGCTACTAGTAGAAATGGATGGGTTCGAAGCCAACGAAGGGATCATAATTGTAGCAGCAACGAATAGACCAGATGTGTTAGATCCAGCTTTATTAAGGCCAGGTAGGTTTGATAGGCAGGTGCAAGTACCTAACCCTGATATCAAGGGAAGAGAAAAAATTCTCAAAGTTCATTCTCGGAAAGTACCCTTAGGTCCAGATGTCGATTTAAGAATAATTGCCAGAGGTTCGCCGGGATTTTCTGGTGCTGATCTGGCAAACTTGGTTAATGAAGCTGCTTTACTGGCAGCACGAATAGGTCGAAGATTCGTTACAATGGATGATTTTGAAAGTGCCAAAGATAAGGTGATGATGGGTGCTGAACGTAGATCGATGGTTATGACCGAGTCAGAAAAGAAATTAACTGCTTATCACGAAGCGGGACATGCAGTTGTAGGACTAAATGTTCCGGAGCATGACCCAATACACAAGGCTACTATCATTCCAAGAGGAAGAGCTTTGGGGCTAGTCATGAGCCTTCCCGAGAGAGACCAATTATCTGTTACTTATAAAAAGTATAAGTCTAAGATCGCTATGGCTATGGGTGGGAAAGTAGCGGAAGAATTAATTTTTGGAAAAGATAATGTGACTTCGGGTGCAGCGTCTGACATTCAACAATGCACGAAAATAGCGAGAGCAATGGTGACTCAATTCGGTTTTACTAAAGAGTTGGGACATGTTGATTATGCAAACGAGCAACAATCATATCTTGGCATGTATGGGGGGGGATCTACTCACTCTAGTATGACCCAAAAGATAATTGATGAGAAAGTTAAAGAAATAATAGATGAGGGTTATAATACCGCGAAGAAGATCCTTAAAGAAAAGTCAAAAGACTTAGAAAACTTAGCGCTTGGCTTACTAGAATATGAGACTTTAACAGGAACTGAAATAGTAAGAGTTATTTCTGGGAAACCGTTAAATAGGAATGATGATGATAGTGATAACATGGATGGTATTCAGTCATCAGTAGTTTCGATACCACGAACAAAAAAAATCAAGCTTAAAGATGATGGAGCACTAGACCCAGAGCCTTCCAACTAATAACTTTTAAAAAAATTTACTAAAAGGCTTACGATACTATGTGCTAACTAGTAAGCCCCTAAGTAGTGCTAAGAATTAGTTGAGGCTCTCTTTTATGAATTAAAAAATAGGTCTTTTATTACAAATATATATTAGATGGTTAAGTAGAATGGGAATAGTAAGTTGACAAATATAATAGACGGGAGAGCATTCGCTCAAGAACTGAAGGAAAAAGTTGCTGATTATGTGAATGCTCTAAAATTGGATAAAGGAATTATTCCAGGTCTGGCTGTTGTTATTGTAGGGGATGACCCAGCTAGTCATGTTTATGTTCGGTCTAAAGGAAAACAAACGATAGAAGTAGGTATGAAGTCTGTTGAGCATAAGTTGGCTGATGATACATCAGAAGATATTTTGCTGGGGTTAATAAAAAAATTAAATAATGATAAATCAATACATGGTATTTTAGTTCAATTGCCGCTACCTAAACATCTAAATGAAGATTTGATCATAAACACTATAAACCCAGGTAAAGACGTCGACGGCTTTCATATTTCAAACGTTGGTCTCCTAGGAACTGGTCAAAAGTCAATGGTTCCTTGTACCCCCTTAGGTTGTTTGAAGCTCCTTAAAAACCATTACAATAACAATTTAGTAGGTCTTAACGCTGTAGTTGTCGGTAGGTCTAATATTGTAGGTAAGCCAATGGCTCAGCTTTTACTGGGCGAAAGCTGTACGGTTACAATAGCACACAGTAAAACTAAAGATTTAAAGCAAGTTACATTAGCTGCTGATATTGTTGTTGCTGCTGTTGGTAGAGCGGAAATGATTGACTCAACTTGGATAAAAAGAGGAGCAACAGTTATAGATGTTGGTATTAATAGAGTTAATGCTCAAAACGGAAAAACAAGGTTAGTTGGAGATGTTGAGTTTGAAAGCACATCTCATATTGCTGGAGGTATAACACCTGTTCCCGGCGGTGTTGGTCCAATGACAATTTCATGTCTTTTGGCTAATACCGCAGTGGCATGTGCGAGGATTAATGGTTTAGACGAACCCCATGATTTAATCGACTAAATATACTGACCACTCAGGAATATTAATGCGAATAACGGCTAAATTAGTAAATTCTGATAAACTCTGATTTCTCTGTAGTATTGTTAAAAAAAGGAACAGACAATGGACAACCTATATTCTCCATTTGAGCTTCAGCTTCGGCTAAAATAATTTCTGTTATAAATGGGAGATCGAGCTTTCGGGCTTCACTAAATGTAAACCACTTCAAGTGACTTAACTCATCACTAGCTTTTGAGAAATCATCTAAGTCTCCTATTATTCTTTTGGCATCCACCAAAAAAAACCTAGCATCAAACCGCCTAGTCCTTTGCGGTGGCGTAATTGCACGAAATATAAAACGGAAATCTTGTGCGCTAGGAGCAAGACCAAGTTCGCTAAAAGACTTCCACTGTAACTTACTGGATACTGACTGCTTATCATTAGCTGGACTACCAAACATTAAGCCTGTTTCCTCCCAAACCTCTCTAATAGCAGCTGATAAAAAAGCTTGAGTATTAGATATATTCGAATATTCTTTCAACCGTCTTAGGCATATGTCGTCAGGCTTACTAATAAGTGAAACTTCAAAATCGCTTTGATCTACTGCCCCCCCGGGAAACACAAACTTGTTTGGCATAAAAACGGCAGACCTTCCACGTTGGCCCATCAGAACTGACGGTAACACATTATCTTTTCTGATAATTATAACGCTACTGGCATTTCTAATTACTGGTGTCTGCATTTTGACCTTTTCCATTGTTAAAACCATGCATTTCTTTGGCCCACTGAATACCAATCATAGCACCTTTAAAGCGAGGTAACAAAAATAATGATAAAACTATAAAGACCACAGAAAATGATAAAGCAACTAATAAAGGACTAGGGCTAAAGTTCTCATAAGTTAATATTAACAGCGGTGCTATCATGTGGCCGACAAAAAGTATGGTTAGATAAGCTGGGCCATCATCGGCTTTTTGATGACATAAGTCCAACCCGCAGACATAGCATTTAGGCTCTACATTTAAATAACTTTTAAATAATGAGGTTTTTCCACAGGAAGGACATTTTTTTTTCCATCCGTTAATTAATGAGGTTCTAAGATTTCGTTTGTTAATCACCATATATTCCCGTTCTCAAGATATGAAATTAATATTATTACCAGTGCTTTGATTTTAACCAAATGTCTATAAAAAACCATGATAATAATTATCGCTTTGGTTAATTAATACACCTTTATCAAGGAGTCACTTCTCTTTAATATATTAATTTAGATCGGAGGCCTTCCATGAGTAATATAAGAGGCATTATTTTTGATAAAGACGGAACGCTCTTGAATTTTCAAAAGACCTGGGGCTCTTGGATTGAAGATTTTTTGCTGAGTATCATTGATACGCAGACTGGTATCGATAAAAGCTTGTTGCCTAAGATGGCCGAGTTACTTGGATACAATTTAGAATTAAAATGCTTTTACCCAGATAGTATAATTCTTGCTGATACACCCGAAAGCGGTGTTCGAAAAATAATGCCATTACTTCCAATGTGTAGTATAGAAAATTTATTAAAGCTCAGTGAAGAAGCATCAGAAAGAGTCAAGCCAGTTCAAATAGTCCCACTAAAGGTAATTCTTTCAAAGTTTATATCGATGAATATAGTCCTTGGTGTTGTAACTAACGACTCTGAGAAGTCGGCAAAAAAACATATGGAGTATTGTGGTGTCTCTAATTCTTTTAAGTATATAATTGGATATGACTCAGGATTTGGTAGTAAACCTGATCCTGATATATGCTTAGCATTTTGTACTAAATCTGGAATATCGCCGGATGCAGTTCTAATGGTTGGAGATAGTTTACATGATATGCAAGCGGGTAAATTAGCGGGAATGAGTACTGTTGGGGTGTTAAGTGGTCTTACAAAACGGGATATTTTGGAACCGCTATCAGACTTAATTCTGCCAGATATTAGCTATTTAGCAGATTGGCTGATTACTCATAGGTCTTAACTCTAAAACGACTCAAAAAGTCGTTATCAAAAGGTAAATTAGTGTTCTTTATGGAATACTACTGGTATTTAAATTAATATAGACAACAGGAAAACTAAATATGACTAGCAAAAGACGCGCTGGAGGAAGATCGGGGAATACCCGGCGAACTAGTAGCTTAGTCCCAAATCAAATGCCATGGAAACAACCAATTAACTGGGATAGACCGACTGAGCCATTGGGGGAAGAAGGTATTTTAAATATCCACAATGGTTGTATGAGAATATTAAAGGAAATTGGAATAGAATTTCTTAATCCAGAGTCTCTGGAAATCTTTAAACAGGCTGGATGTAAGGTAACAAATACAAATGTTAAAATGGATGAAGATTTTGTATTAGAAATGTTAAAAAAAGCCCCTGAACAATTTACAATTACCCCAAGAAATGATGCTAAGAAAATTATTCTTGGTGGTAAACATATGGCTTTTGGTAATGTTTCTTCTCCTCCAAATTCATGGGATTTAAAGAGAGGAAAGAGATCTGGGACTTGGGAAAGTTATCTCGAATTTATTAAGTTAACGCAGTTCTTTAATTGTATCCACTTTGCCGGCGGTTACCCAGTGGAGCCGATAGATATACATGCCAGTGTGAGGCATCTAGACTGCCTTTATGAAAAATTAGTTTTATCTGATAAAGTAGTCCATGCATATTCTCTTGGAAGAGAACGGGTAGAAGATGTTATGGAAATGACTAGAATTGCCGGTGGCCTCAGTGTAGATAAATTTAACTCTCAAAGCTATATGTATACAAATATAAACTCTGTTTCACCTCTCAAGCATGACTACCCGATGATAGAAGGTGCAATTATACATGCTCGACGCAATCAAGCGGTAATCGTAACACCTTTCACTTTGGCTGGAGCTATGGCACCTGTAACAATGACTGGCGCAGTGGCATTATCCCTCGCGGAGGGTCTTTCTGCTATAGCTTTACTTCAATTTGTGAATCCGGGATGTCCAGTGGGCTTAGGAACTTTTACATCTAATGTTGATATGAAAACGGGTGCCCCAGCATTTGGTACGCCTGAGTATATGAGAGCTACGCAGATAACTGGTCAGATGTGTCGTTTCTATAAAATACCTATGAGATCCTCCGGCGTTTGTGCTGCAAACGTTCCTGACGGTCAGGCTATGTGGGAAACCTCGAATTCGTTATGGGCCGCTGTTCAATCAGGAACTAATATGGTTTATCATGCAGCTGGCTGGTTAGAGGGAGGTTTGATAGCTAGTCCAGAAAAATTTGTCATGGACTGTGAGGTTTTACAACAAATACAGCGTTACTTTGATAAAAGAATAGTTGAGACATCTGTTGACGATATCGCAGTTGATACAATTAAGGAGGTTGGGCCAGATGGACATTACTTTGGTTGTGAACATACCCAAGAAAGGTATGAATTTGCTTTTTATCAACCAATGATTAGTGACTGGTCTAACTATGAAGCCTGGGATCTGAATGGTGGAGTATGGACAGCTGAAAGAGCTCATAAAATTTATAAAGAGATTATTAACGAATTTGAGCCACCGTCAATAGGTATAGAAATAAAAGAAGAATTGGAAGAATTTGTTTCAAAAAGAAAATTAGAGGGAGGCGCTCCGACTGATTTCTAATTGGTTTATCCATTAATTTAATATTGGCAGTCCCTAGGGGAATCGAACCCCTCTTTCCAGGTTGAAAACCTGGCGTCCTAACCGATAGACGAAGGGACCACCGGATAGGTAGATGTGTGGCTTTTAAGGCAAACACTGCTAGGGTAGCAAGAGGAAAATAGCCAAAAACGTTTATTTTTGTACTTCTGCAGCATCATCAATTATAACTTGAACCTTTTCATGACCCCGCCAGGTATTTTTTACTAACTTTCCTGCAATATGAAATTTTTTATTTAGATTATTTTCAATCTTACTACCCAAAGGTGAACTAAAAGCTCTAAAACAAATAGCATCAACTTTATTTTTAGATTCATCGCAAAAAGTAACTTTCAAGTGATCGGTTCCGACACGTCTACAAAAAGTAATATTTTGATCCGGAAATACGAATCTAGGTTGGGGTGCCCCTGACCCAAAGGGACCAACTTCTGCTAAACGTTCAATAAGCTCTAGATTAGCGGCTCTAGGTAGTAGAATGCCGTCAATATAAAAGTCATTTTCAGGCGCTATATCAATTGGCTTTAATTCTATTAATTGTACTAATCTATCGAATGCTGGCTTTAATTGTCTTTTGGAAAGTGTGATTCCCGCGGCCATAGAGTGCCCACCACCCTTTTCAATCAACCTCTCGTGGGATAATTTTTGCATTAAAGAACCTAAATCAACCCCGGGTATAGATCTTCCAGATCCCTTTCCAACTCCTCCAGAAAAAGATATTACAAATGATGGTCGGTTAGTTTTTTCCTTTATTTTTGAGGCCACTATCCCGATTACACCAGGATGCCAATTATTATCGGAAACAAAAATAATTGGTGTATTCAGACATTCCTTATTAAGTTTTTGTAGTGCTTCGTGCTCTACCCTTTCACCAATAGCTTGTCGTTCTGTATTCAATACCTCTAATTTTTCTGCAAGGTTTTGAGCTTCTATTTCGGAATTAGTTGATAATAATTTTGTTGCAAGACTGGCGTCTCCTATTCTTCCAGCGGCATTAAGTTTTGGGGCGAGTACAAACCCTATGTGGTACTCGTCTACCGGACTATTTATTTTTGAGATATCGGCTAAAACTTTTAGACCAGGACGCGCTCTATTCCTTATTACTTTTAATCCTTGCTGTACAAAGGCTCGATTTAAGCCAATTAATGGAACTACATCGGCAACTGTAGCTAATGCAACCAAATCGAGTGATTGAATAAGGTCTGGACTTTTTATATTTTGGCCTCTCAGGGTTGTTGTTACCGCTACTAAATATAAAAAAACTACCCCAGCTGCGCAAAGATATCGAAAGTCTGTTAGTTCATCTTGGCGATTTGGGTTAATAATAGCTAGTGCATCTGGTAATTCCTCAGAGCCTATATGGTGATCAAGAATTACTAAATCAGCTTTTCCATTTAAGTTTTTTATAGGGCCATGAGATGACGTTCCACAATCTACACAAATTATTAATTCATGGTTCATGGATAGCTCTTCTAAGGCTTGAGTATTTAGGCCATAGCCCTCTATTACTCTATCAGGAACGTATAGAGTGGCTGTAATTCCCATTTCTTTTAGCCAATTAATAAGAAGTGCCGCAGAGGCCGCGCCGTCAACATCGTAATCTGCAAATATAGCAACCCGGTCACGATTTTTTATCGCTTCAATTAATCTTGTTGCACCCTTTTTCATGTCTTTAAATTGCATCGGATCTGGTAGTAAATTTCGAATTTTCGGCAATAAAAAGTTTTCAACATTATTTGGACTCACTCCAAGTCTAGCTAAAACTTTCGATACTTGTATTGGTATTTTAATAATTTGACTTATCTGTTCTGAAACTCGATCTTGCGATTGGGTTGGTCCACGCCAAGCGTTTCCAAGAAGAGATTTTTGAACATTTAAAAAATATTCAGAATTTGACATTAAGCATAACTACTCTGGTCTGGATAAATACTAAAACTAATAATAGCAGGATCTTATGTCATAAATAACCTATTATATAGGTACTGATTTATTTATAATGAAGTTTTTTAGACTATTCTGTATCTTCTACTCGTAAAATAACAGGTTCTAGTGAGATTACACCTGTTTTTGGAAATTCGGCAATTGCTTTCTCTAAAGCCCAAATTGAAGTTGTGTGAGTAATCATAGAAACAGGTGCTCGAGAATAATTATGATCATATTGTCTCATTCGATTTATTGATATGCCATTATCACCGAGCGTTTTTGTTATAAGAGCTAGGGTCCCGGGTTTGTCATCAAGCATTAGTTTCAGATAGTAGGGAGCATCATTAGATAGATTTGAAATTTTTGCTCTTTCCAAAAACCGATACGGCTTACCAAAAGTTTCAACTTTTGATACTCTTATTATGTCAATTATATCTGCTATTACTGAGCTTGCAGTTGGTTCTCTGCCCGCTCCTAAACCTTGTAGTATAATATTACCCGCCTCAGAAGTATTCAAAACAACCATATTGGTACCACCCTCAAGTTGTGCTAATGATGACGACGTTGATACTAAACATGGTGACACAGTTTGTCTCAAACCATTTGGAGTCATCTCTGAAACGCCAAGTAACTTAATTTTGAACCCCATATCTGCGGTATACTTAATATCACTTAGTGTGATGTTTTCTATTCCCTTGATGCTGACACCGGGGTAATCAACAACTGTACCAAATGCTAAACTTGATAAAATAGCCAATTTGTGAGCAGAATCTATCCCTCCAACATCAAGCTTTGGATCAGCTTCTAAGTATCCTAATTCAGTTGCTTCGGCGAATATTGCTTCATAAGAAGACTCGGATTGCTCCATTCTTGTTAAAATATAGTTACATGAGCCATTTATTACTCCTGTAACTTTATTGATTTTATTACCTGCCAAGGATTCGTTTAAAACTTTAACTATCGGTATCCCCCCTGCAACAGCAGCTTCAAATTTGAGCGAAACGTTATTTTTTTCAGATAACTTTGCTAAATATTCACCATGAATTGCAAGTAAAGCTTTATTTGCTGTGACAACATGCTTACCACTTAAGATTGCAGCTTCAACAGATTGTCTTGCAGGTCCATTTTCACCACCAATCAACTCAACAAAGATGTCAATATCATCTCTTTTGGCTAAATTTGTAGGATCACTTTCCCATTGATACTTTTCTAATGATATACCTCTGGATTTACTTTTTGACTTAGCTGATATCGCAACTATTTCTACAGAGGTGTTAGTTTTAGCTTCGATCAATTGGAGATTTTTTCTGATGATATTGATCACTCCAATTCCAACAGTTCCAAGTCCAGCGATACCTATACGGACGGTCTTTAACATATCTTTCCTTACTTGCTTTAGTTTAAGACTTTGTTAAACTTAAAAATAGCCACGAGCAACTTTGTAATTTAAACTCATTTTTTGTTGATACAGCTCTCAATCAGTTTTTCTAGCTCCTCAGAGGAGTATTCATTTTTATTATTTTTTAAAATCTCTGATTTACACTGCAGCGTCCTGATTTTGTTATTCAGAATTTTGTCTTGAGCAGAGTTTAATTCTATATTTTTCTTGTTTTTTAAAGATGGTAACGAGTGAGTTGGTATTAATTTGTGATATTTTAAATCATCTGTTTCACCAGCTAACTTATAAATAGGTAACTTAAGATCACAGGCCGACAGAGGGATTAATAAAAGTAGAAGTATACGCATCGCAAACTTAACCAAGCATTATTTTAAAATATACACAAAGACTGTAAGAGAATAGGGTTATAATTGAAAGGGAGCAAGTCAGACTTGAAATGTTTCCCTGTTGCTATAGATTTATTGGATGGCTCGAGTAAAAGGTTCTAATTCAACAGTAACAGATCAGCGTGTTCGGGAAGCGGCCCTAATGCTTTTTGCTAAATATGGCTATGCTGCAGTTTCCATGCGAAGGATCGCATCACGGGTGGGTCTGCAGGTTGGAGCACTATATCGATATACCCCAGACAAACAGTCATTATTGTTCGACCTTCTGAAAGATCATATGATTCGAGTACTAAGTACTTGGGAAGAAGAATGTAAAGAATTAGAGCCAGGAAAAATGTTAAAAGAATTTATGAAGTTTCATATTAGGTTTCATATTCAGAGGCCTGAGTCAGTTGCAATATCATACAATGAATTGAGAAACTTGTCGCCATTAAATTACAAAACCATTAATAAGATGCGAAGAAGTTACGAAGTCTCTTTAGAGAAAATTCTTATTCGGGGACAAAATTCAGGGTGCTTCGAGGTTGAGGATACTAAGTTAACAACTATGGCTTTAATAGCTATGTTAAACGGAGTTTTAAATTGGTATAAACCAGAAGGAAGGTTAAGCCTTAGTGATGTAGAAGAAATATACAGTGAGATGGCATTAAGATCGGTTTCACCTACTAAACGTGAGGGCTAGAATTAAAAATTTTTCAATAAATTGGAAACCTATCACAAAGTTTTAGTACTTCGCTACGAACTCCTTCTTCAACTATTGTATTATTAGACTCTCCGTTTTGCGAGAGACCATCAATAACTTGGACAATCAGTTTTCCAATAATACTGAATTCATTAGTGGAAAATCCTCTGGTAGTTCCAGCGGGCGAGCCAAGACGAATTCCGCTGGTTACTGCAGGTTTTAATGGGTCGAAAGGAATACTATTTTTATTACAGGTTATATTTGCTTTCCCCAGTGAAATTTCTGCTGCTTTACCAGTAACATTTTTTGATCTCAAATCAACCAGTACAATATGGGTATCGGTTCCGCCCGTTACTATACTCAGACCTCCTTTTTGGAGTTCCTTAGCTAAAGCTTTAGCATTTGAGATAACATTTCGTGTATAATCTTTAAATTCGGGTCTAAGTGCTTCTGAAAATGCTACAGCTTTTGCGGCAATAACATGCATAAGCGGTCCCCCTTGTAAACCAGGAAAAATTCCAGAATTAAATTTTTTCGCGAGCACCGCGTCGTTAGAGAGAATTATACCACCTCTTGGACCCCGAAGAGTTTTATGAGTAGTGGAAGTTACGACATGAGCATGTGGAAACGGACTTGGGTGCTCTCTCGCTGCGACAAGACCAGAAATGTGGGCCATATCAACCATTAAATATGCCCCTACAGAGTCAGCAATTTCACGCATTTTTTCAAAGTCTATTTGGCGTGGTACGGCTGAGCCACCAGCTATTATAAGCTTTGGTTTTTTGTCAACTGCAAGTTTATTGACTTCGTCATAGTCAATTTGGAGTGTATCTTTGTCTACCCCATATTGATGAGCGTTAAACCATTTTCCTGATAAGTTTGGCGTTGCTCCGTGGGTGAGGTGGCCACCAGCGTCAAGGCTCATACCTAAAATAGTATCATGAGGTTGAAGTAGAGCTAAAAATACAGCTTGATTAGCTTGAGAACCAGAATTTGGTTGAACGTTAGCATATCCACAATTGAATAATTTACAGGCACGGGCTATCGCCAGGTTCTCGGCTATATCTACGTTTTCGCACCCACCATAGTAACGACTTCCTGGATAACCCTCAGCATATTTGTTAGTCATTACGGAACCTTGCGCCTCCATCACTGCTCTAGAGGTTAGGTTTTCGGAAGCAATTAACTCTATTTCTTCGTGTTGTCGTTGTAATTCTTTTTCTATGGACGCCTGTAATTCAGGATCACAGTACTCGAGACTTCTATTGAAAAAATTATTAATATAAGTTTTAGTCATAGCTTCCTTAATCTAGTATAATTTATGAAGATTATTAATAACTAGCTTTTAAAGAGGTTACTGGGAAAGTAAACATTTAATGATTATTTAATTAGATTAAAACTCCTAATAAACAATAGGTTCTGAGGCTTGTAATTTTGTTCTGGGCACGCAATTATTAACTATGGAAAACTTATTATGAAAAATACTTTAAAACTTTCTTTTATGTCGTCTGACTCAGATGAGGCTAAGAACGCTATGAAAACCCTAACTGATGTGTACGGACAGGTGGAACCAGATAAAAGTGATATTATTATAACCTTAGGTGGTGATGGTTTTATGTTAGAGACATTGAACTTGACCCAACATTTAAATCGCCCCGTGTACGGAATGAATTGTGGAACGGTAGGTTTTTTAATGAACGAATTTTCTGTTGATAGTTTACATACTCGATTGGAAAGGACTCAAGAAGAGTTAGTAAACCCGCTGAGAATGACAGCAGTTACTGAAAAAGGTATTAAATACAATTCATTGGCTATAAATGAGGTTTCTTTGCTAAGAGGGGGACCACAAGCTGCTAAACTTAAAGTGTCAGTCGATGGTAAAGTCAGGCTTAAGGAATTAGTATGCGATGGCGCTCTAGTATGTACCCCTGCAGGTTCTACAGCTTATAATTACTCTGCTCACGGGCCTATTTTACCGATTGGTAGTGATGTTTTGGCATTAACAGCAATATCAGCGTTTCGTCCCAGACGATGGCGTGGAGCCCTTTTACCAAAGATTGCAAAAGTACGTTTAGATGTATTGGAGAGTGAAAAGAGACCAGTCAGAGCATTTGCGGACAGTAGAGCAGCTGGAGCTGTAATCTCTGTTGAAATTGAAACCGACTCCAAAGTAAAACATAGAATATTGTTCGATCCTGGCCATGGACTGGACGAAAGATTAATTAGTGAACAATTCGTTTAACATTACATATTAAACTATCTTATTATTTCTGTTTTAAATTCACCCGGTAACGATACTTCTAATAGTTCAAGATCGTCACTAATATTTGAATATCTTGTAACCATTTGGGGTGGAATTACGAATGCATCTCCTGATTTGAGATGAAAAATATTATTGGTATCATTTTCTAAAGTCATACTTCCCTCTAACACGAAATTAAATAGAATATCGGCGTTGTGGCTGACCCAATCTGTTTTTTTTGTAATAGCTTTAATAACATGAACCCCTGCAACATTTTTTGTATTTTTTGAAATTAAAGTATCTCGACTTTTTAAACCTTTTACTCTGAAGTTATCCCATATAGCTTCAGACTTTCTATGATGAACAAATTTCTGATCTTGAAATAATCGGTCAGGGTTAAATTCCTTATTAGGAAGAGCCATATCGTGATCGATTGTTGTTACATGTTCAGCGGGTACGCCTATTTCGATAACTTCGATATTATCTGATGCGTATAGCACTTTATGTCTAATTTTAGGGGGTTGAATTACACAATTCCCTTCATGGAGTCTAAAAGCAGGTCCCTGGTCTTCATAAACTAAGTCAACCCAACCCTTATAGCAGTAAATTAACTGAAACCCGACTGTATGGTAATGAACCATATCTGGAACAGGGCCACCATCTGGAATACGTATATGGCTGGCGATAATTGATCCACCAAGTCGATCTGGGATCAAATCTCTGTAATGCATCCCAGCTCTCCCAATTATCCATGGCGCCTCATCTTTTAGGCGTTTAACCAAGAAAGAGTGATTGGTTTGTGGTATTTCAAGAGGTGGGTCTAGATCGAGTACCTCAATTTTTGTTCCATTTGGAGCGATTAAGTTAGATTTACCGCCGGCAAATTTTTCTCTGTTATCAGTAAAAATTTTAATTTTTCCAGGAGGGTACTCTGACCCACGTTCTAACCTTATTCTAAGGCCATGCCCAGAAAATACAGCAACAGATGGATCATCTGCAGGGAAAATTGATTCTAACTGCATTTCAAGTACGTTAGAAAAGAACGGCAAGTCATTTCTTAACTCTGGTGTTGAAATTAAAATTTCGGCTTTGGTATTGTTCATACGTACAACTTTCGAAAGATATAGCTTTAAATTTAATGTTATGTCACACTTGACCTAGAATCAATAAACAGAATAGACAGAGCATAAATAAATTTAGTTTAATATTAAACTATACTAGAGGTACTTTTGATTGGTTAAAAATAAAAGTAAAAGTTTTACACAAGCAGCTTTAGACTATCACCGTTATCCTAAACCGGGTAAATTGGAGATCAGGGCTACTAAGCCTTTGGCAAATGGTAGAGATCTTTCTCGGGCTTATACGCCTGGAGTGGCTGAGGCATCAATAGCAATTCATGCTAAACCTGAGTTGGTCAGTGAATATACTTCTCGAAGTAATCTGGTGGCGGTGGTAACCAACGGTAGCGCTGTTCTAGGACTTGGAGATATTGGAGGTCTAGCAGCTAAGCCTGTGATGGAAGGCAAGGCTGTATTATTCAAAAAATTCGCAAATATAGACTGTTTCGATATTGAATTGAACGAATCAGACCCTAAAAAGTTAGCGGATATAATATGTTCAATGGAGCCAACATTTGGCGCAATAAATTTAGAAGATATCAAAGCCCCAGATTGTTTTATTGTTGAAAAAATCTGTAAAGAGAGAATGAATATCCCCGTATTTCATGATGATCAGCATGGCACGGCGATAGTAGTTGGCGCTGCCGTTAAAAACGCCTTACTCGTTAATCAGAAGAAAATTGAGGAAATAAAGGTTGTCTCTACTGGGGGAGGAGCTGCAGGTATTGCGTGTTTAAATATGTTAGTAAAGCTTGGCGTAAGAAGGGAGAATATATGGCTTAGTGACCTAAATGGAGTAGTTTTTAAGGGACGGCGAGAGCAACGGGACTCGGAAAAAGAGAGATTTTCTCAAGATACTGATGCTCGTTTTTTAAATGATATAATTGAAGACGCTGATTTGTTTCTCGGTCTCTCAGGGAAAGGTGTTTTGACCTCGGAAATGGTAAAAAAAATGGCCTCTTCACCGATAATATTTGCACTGGCCAACCCAGAACCAGAAATTCTACCAAAAGATGTATTGGCCGTTTGTCCCAATGCTATAATAGCGACAGGCAGATCAGATTACCCTAACCAAGTTAATAATGTATTATGTTTTCCATTTATTTTTAGAGGCGCTTTAGATGTGGGTGCATCGGAAATAAATGATGATATGAAGCTGGCTTGCATCGATGCGTTAGCAGAGTTGGCTCGGGCTACTAGTTCTGCAGAGGCAGCAGAAGCATATCGGGGTGAAATAATGTCGTTTGGACCTGAATATTTAATTCCTAAACCCTTCGACCCTAGGTTAATGGGTGTTGTCGCTTCCGCGGTTGCTAGGGCCGCCATGGATAGTGGAGTGGCAACGAGACCTGTGAAAGATTTTGACGCTTATCAAGAAAGTTTGGATAATTCAGTTTCTAAATCAGCTCTTGTCATGCGTCCTGTTTTTGATGCCGCGGCAATACAGTCTAGAAGAGTTGTGTTTGCAGAAAGGGGAAAGCGAGAGAGTTCTTCGAGCTGCTTCAGCAGTATTAGAAGAAACAACTGATAGACCAATTCTTATAGGAAGAAAGGAAGCGATAATACGCCGAATATCAAAGGCTGGCTTATCGATCAAGCCTGGTCAGGATTTTGAGCTCGTTGATCCTCAAAATGACTCTCGTTATCGTGATTACTGGACTACTTATTTATCAATTATGCAAAGAAAAGGAGTTACACCTGAATTAGCTCGACGTATTATGAGAACTAATACTACGGCTATAGCATCAGTGATGGTTTATCGTGGTGAGGCTGATAGCTTAATATGTGGTACATTCGGCCAATATAGGTGGCACTTAAATTTTATAGAAGACGTGCTCGGAAAAGGTGAGCTAAGTCCAATTGCTGCATTGTCTTTAATGATCTTAGAGGATGGACCTCTATTTATAGCTGATACAAATGTACATTCAGAACCGAGTCCATCTGAGATAGCTAAAACAGTAATTGCGTCTGCTAGACATGTTCGACGATTTGGTATTGAACCAAAAATTGCTTTATGTTCACATTCTCAATTTGGAAACCTAGATTGTGATACGGGGCGAAGAATGAGGAGTGCACTGGAAATTCTAGATAGTAAACGACGTGACTTTATTTACGAAGGAGAGATGCATACAGATTCAGCCTTGGATGAAACCTTAAGGCAAAGAATTTTTCCAGAGTCTCGGTTTTCAGGAGAAGCCAACGTCTTAATTTTTGCAAATACTGACGCGGCGTCAGCGGTACGAAATATATTAAAAATAAAAGCAGATGGCGCAGAGGTTGGTCCAATTTTAATGGGAATGGGAAATAGAGCACATATTGTCAATCCTTCTATTACTGCTAGGGGGTTATTAAATATTTCGGCATTAGCAGGAACCCCTGTATCAGAATATGGCTGAGCTAGATAAATAGGTTTATCTGAGGTGTTTACAAGAGAATATGATCTTACTAAAATAATTTTAATTGTTAAAAAGGAATGGAAGTAGTTGAAGTACAAAGAAATTTATTCTGCGTGGAAATCAAACCCTGAAGACTTTTGGTTGAAGGCTGCCGAGGGAATTGATTGGTATAAAACACCCTCCCGTGCTTTCTTTCCAGATAGCTCGTCTGAATATGGATGGTTTAAAGACGCTAGCGTAAATTGCTGTTGGAATGCGGTAGATAGACATGTTGAAAATGGGAACGGTGATCGAATAGCGATAATATATGATAGTCCAGTTTCTGAGACTAAAAGAAGTATAAGCTATTTAGATTTGCAGCAAAACGTTTCACTCTTGGCGGGCGGTTTGAGGGCTAAAGGTATTGGTAAGGGTGACAGGGTAATAATCTATATGCCTATGGTTCCAGAAGCCATAGAAGCTATGCTCGCCTGCGCACGTTTAGGTGCTATTCATTCAGTTGTTTTTGGGGGTTTTGCCGCAAACGAGCTCGCAACAAGAATAAATGATTGTTGCCCAAAAGCAATAATAGCAGGAAGCTGTGGCATCGAGGGTTCAAAGATAATTGACTATAAGCCTCTGCTTGATGGAGCAATAGAAATTTCTGAACACAAACCCGATTTTTGTGTAATACATCAAAGAGATATTCTTAATTCAACGCTAATTCCTAACAGGGATATAGAATGGCAACACTTAAAGACCTTGAGCGATGGAGTAGGTTGCGTACCAGTAAATGGTGATCACCCGCTTTACATATTGTATACTTCCGGTACGACCGGAGAACCTAAGGGAGTTGTCAGGCCAACAGCAGGGCATATGGTTTCTTTACATTGGTCTATGTCTAATATTTTCAATGTTAGTCCAGGCGATGTTTATTGGGCGGCCTCCGACGTAGGTTGGGTTGTCGGTCATAGTTATATTGTCTACGCACCTCTTCTGAACGGCAATACTACCGTTCTGTTTGAAGGAAAGCCTGTGGGAACTCCAGATGCTGGTACTTTCTGGCGAATTCTAGAAGATTATAAGGTAAAAATTTTCTTCACAGCACCAACAGCATTTAGAGCAATAAAAAGGGAGGATCCGAAAGGAGAGCTTTTAAAGAAATATAACCTAAAAACTTTAGAAGCACTATTCTTGGCTGGAGAAAGAGCAGATCCAGATACAGTAGATTGGGCTACTGACATGCTTAAAGTTCCTGTTATCGACCACTGGTGGCAGACAGAAACTGGTTGGCCGATCGCAGCAAACCCATTAGGTGTTGAACAGTTACCTATAAAAGTTGGGTCACCATCAGTGGCAATGCCTGGCTGGGATATAAAGGTACTCGATAAAGAGGGTTTTGAACTTAAGCGTGGTAACTTAGGTGCTATTGTAATAAAATTGCCATTGCCACCTGGCTCAGCAACTACTCTTTGGAATGCCGATAAGCGGTATTATAAGAGCTATTTAGAGACCTTTCCCGGGTATTACGAAACTGGGGACTCGGGTTACATCGATAATGATGGTTACGTTTATATAATGGCTCGTACGGATGATGTGATTAATGTCGCCGGCCATAGGCTATCCACAGGGGCTATTGAAGAGGTTTTAGCTGGGCATAAAGATATTGGCGAATGTGCCGTAATTGGAGTGTCAGATAGGCTAAAAGGTCAACTTCCTTTAGGTTTTTTATGTTTAAATAAGGGATGTAATAGAGAAGATCATGAGATTATCAGTGAGGTTATTAAAAGTGTAAGAGATACTATTGGGCCAGTAGCTTCTTTTAAGTTAGCTTGCATTGTTGACCGATTGCCGAAGACACGATCAGGAAAAATTCTCCGTTCTACTATGGTTGCACTCGCAGATGGCAAAAAGTATAAAATGCCCGCCACTATTGATGACCCAGCCATATTAGAGGAAATTTCGGTAGCTTTGAAAAAATGTGGTTTTCCAAATGACAATTAGTTCTAATTCTTAGTGTATGTTTTTGGAGAGTGATTAGTTCTTAAGAGGAATTCATCTATGGTAAATGAAAAAGAGCTGATTGATATAGCTTCAGAGGTTAGAAAAAACGCATACGCACCGTATTCAAATTTTTATGTAGGCGCCGCGCTTAGAACTTTACAAGGGACTATCCACTCGGGATGTAATGTAGAAAATATTGCTTATCCAGAAGGTACTTGTGCTGAAGCTGGCGCTATAGCTTCAATGGTTGCATCAGGCGAAACCCAAATCAAAGAACTAGTGGTAATAGCAGATAGTAAACGACCGGTTGTTCCATGTGGGGGTTGTCGGCAGAAGATAGCAGAATTTGCACATAAGGATGTAAAAATTATTCTTGCAACTACTTCTGGAAAAATTAAACGAACCTCGCTAGCTGAGTTATTACCGGGAGCTTTTGATAAGAGCTTTATTAAAGATTAATGGACAACAATGTAATTATAGAGTGTGTCCGTGATAAAAAATTTATCTCAGAAGCTGATATGTTCAAGTTTGGATCAAAAATTGCAAACCCATCGATAACTGATTCCCAAATTGGTGCTTTTGCTATGGCGGTTACGCTAAATGGTTTGAACTTTGAAGCAAGAGTCGGTTTGACCAAAGGAATGAGAGATAGCGGAATAACATTGAATTGGGATTTACCAGGTCCTATACTTGACAAGCACTCAACTGGTGGTGTTGGTGATCTGGTGTCGCTGATATTGGCGCCTGCTTTGGTGGCCTGTGGTGCTTATGTTCCTATGATATCAGGAAGAGGTTTAGGGTTTACAGGTGGGACTTTAGATAAGTTAGAGTCCATACCTGGTTATATATCTGAAGTCACCAACGAAAGATTCCAAGCAGTAGTTAAAGAAGTTGGCTTTGCAATAGTAGGTGCATCGTGTTCGGTAGCTCCAGCAGATAAACGCCTTTACAGAATTCGTGATGTAACAGGTACAGTTAATAGTATCGACTTAATAACAGCATCTATATTATCAAAAAAGCTCTCAGCAGGTTTGGATGGTTTAGTTTTAGACATTAAGACTGGATCAGGCGCAGTAATAAAGGAGTTTGAAGACTCAGTGTTACTAGCTAAATCATTGATAGATGTAGCAAATGGCTCAGGTTGCCCAACATGCGCTTTGGTAACAGATATGTCACAGCCCTTGGTCAATTCTGCTGGGAATGCCTTGGAAATAAAGAGTTTAATGGAATTGCTAATTAGGCCAAAAACAAGCTCAAGGTTGCTTGAGGTAGTTTTAGAGCTTGGCTCAGAACTACTAACTCTTAATAAATCTTCACAAAGCCTTGAGGAAAGCCGACGACTATTAAATGAAGCAATTACCACCGGTAGAGCATTTGAGTGCTTCGTGAAGATGATTTTTGAAATGGGGGGACCAATAGATTTTGAAACTCAATGGAAAAATATACTACCTAAGGCTCCTTTTATTTTAGAAGTTTTAGCCAAAGAAGATGGTTACATAACCAAAATAGATACAGAAAGTTTGGGTCGAGCAATCCTTCTTCTTGGAGGAGGACGAAGTAATGAAAATGATAAAATAGATCCCTCATCTGGTATTTCAAATATTTGTGAAATCGGAACTAGGGTCGACACCTCGTACCCTTTAGCGGTTATTCATGGCCCAAACGAGGATATATCTAGAAGAGTAGCCCTGCTTGTGAACAATTCTTTTACTATTTCGAATGAAAAGGAAACAACTCCAAAATTGATCAGTCGGATTAAATTATAGTGGCTAGGGTATTTTTAGTAATTATGGACTCCGTTGGTTGTGGAGGTGCGCCGGATGCAAAAGCATTTGGTGATCAAGGAGCTAATACATTATTACATATTTCTAATGCTTGTTTGGCAGGGCAAGCAGAACAAGGTAGAACAGGGAAACTTTATACACCTAACTTAAATAGTCTTGGGCTCAGCTCTATACTCAGTGAACAAAGTAGTCCGTTTGAATCACATGAGCCAAAAAAACATATTGGGCTCTGGGGCGTGGCCACAGAAACCTCTCCTGGAAAAGATACACCTACTGGTCATTGGGAATTGTGCGGTGTCCCCTTACCTTGGGAATGGAAATATTTCCGAGAGAAAAATAATAGCTTTTCAAAAGATATTTTAGATTTAATACAAAGAGCTTCAAATTGTGATGGTATCCTAGGAAACTGCCACGCTTCAGGTACGGAAATAATAAGAGAGTACGGGGAAACACATTTAGAAAACGGGTGGCCAATCTGTTATACTTCAACCGATAGTGTGGTTCAAATAGCCGCTAATGAGAATACCTTTGGTTTAAAAAGACTTTATAATATTTGTTCTCAGATAGCTCCATCACTACATAAATTAAAGATAGGTCGGGTTATTGCTAGACCTTTTATTGGTAGTTCTAAAGAGACATTCAAGAGGACAAATAATAGAAAGGATTTTTCAATAGCACCACCTAGCCCCACTCTTTGTGAGTGGGCTTTTGATGAAGGACGTCAAGTGAATTCCCTTGGAAAAATATCAGATATATTTTCAGGCAAAGGGATTTCTACTGTTAGACAAGGTTCCGATAAGCAACTAATGAAATATTTATCTCAATTGTTAGTTTCTGCGCCAGATGGGAGTCTTAACATCACTAATTTTGTAGAGTTTGATAGTATGTATGGTCATAGAAGGGATGTTTCTGGATACGCTAGACATTTAGAATGGTTTGACGCTGAGCTAACACGGATATTTGACTTAGCGCATGACGGTGATCTTATTCTTTTGACCGCCGATCATGGAAATGATCCTACTTGGACTGGAACTGATCATACACGTGAGCGTGTCCCAGTTCTCGCATTTGGGCTAGGCTTAAAAGAAATTGGTAATGTTTCATTTATTGATATATCTGCGTCAATAGCATCTCACCTTAATATAAGAAATCGTGGTAGTGGAAGAAGCTTTTTGTAGATAAAAATATTAACGTAAATAGGGAGAAATTTAATGTCAGATCATCTTACCATAGTTAAACATCCTTTGGTTCAACACAAGTTAACATTAATGAGAAAAAGCTCTACCCCAACAGCTTTATTTAGGCAGCTTTTAAGAGAAATCAGTCAACTATTAGCCTATGAAATAACTAGAGATTTAGATACCATTCAAAGATCAATTGAAACGCCTTTAACCCGAATGGACTCACCGGAGTTATCCGGACGTAAGCTTGCTCTTATTTCCATTTTACGAGCGGGGAATGGTCTGCTAGACGGTATGCTGGAATTGATACCCTCTGCCCGTGTCGGCTTTGTGGGGCTTTACAGGGACGAAGAAACTCTTCAACCCATTCAATATTATTTTAAAGTACCGGAATCATTAGAAGAAAGAATGGTAATTGCTGTAGACCCTATGTTAGCAACTGGAAACTCATCTGTTGCCGCTATAAATTTACTTAAAAAAGCTGGTGCTAAGAATATTAGTTTTCTATGTCTATTAGCTGCTCCGGAAGGAGTAAAGACTATGAAGAATGCGCATCCAGATGTTAAAATTGTTACTGCTGCCTTGGATAGTCATCTAAATGACCAAGGATATATTGTACCAGGACTCGGTGATGCAGGTGACCGAATGTTTGGAACAAAGTAATTTTTATATTATTATTCACAGATTGTTTGTAGGCTTAACCACATAGTATCAGAGATGAGTAGCGGAGCAGTTTTATGCAGATATGGATCACCTTTTATCAACTCAGAAGTAGTTTCTCCTGTAACGTCAATTGCGTATGAGTAAGGGCTAGTTGCCACTTTTGCGTTTTGAAATAATTTAAGGAGATTTGAGTAATCTAAATTTGAATCTGGATCTATTAAAGTTTTAGCAGAATAATTTTGTAAGAACTTATTTGTCCATTTCCCTGTAGCTAAAAAGCGTATGACTGCACCAGTATGAGCTTCCTTCATTAACTTTTCATAAGGATTATCTTTTTTAGCACGTTCTAAAGCAGAGAAAATAAATCCAGCAACAACCTCGGGAGTGTCATAGTCTTCAATAACTGTTTTATCGATAAGATGTATATTTCCAGGTAAGGATAATATCTTTTTGCTACTATTTGGTATTATCAAAAGTGTATGGTCTAAATTTCCGACTAGTCGCTCTTTTAGTTTAACTAAAGCTGCGTTGCCCAAAACTGTACCACAAGGTATGCCCGTGAGATTAGAGATGTCTCTAACCATAAACTGACCAACCTCTTTTTTACTGGTCTCCGATGTAATAGATATAGTGTGTTGACGTAACTTTTCTGGCAACCAAATGATACTAGTTAGAAACATGAGACTAAAAATAATTAACAAAAGATATAGTCTGATTTTCCCATGACGTGGCCGCCTTTTTTCGATAACGTTCGTTATTTTTGATATGGCTTTTATCACCACGTTATCTTCTAATTCTAAAGTTTCTAAGGAGTCCTCGCCTGGTTTGTAAAGAGCAGGTTGTTTCCCTACATTGATTCTTTTAACCGCTGGTAGTGACCAATGCGAAACCACCACCCCTTTTGTATCTCGCAACACTAATGAGTTGTTCCCAAATAAGACTAAAACCTCTTTCCTCTGACTGGTAGGAGACTCTTTCCAAAGGCCGGTACATTCTAAACGTTCATATTCTTTTAAAGCAGTCATTAAATTATATCCAAGTTAAGGACATTTGATTTTAAGCTTTTACAATAATTTTGCTTTTTCTCTCAATTCAAACTTTTGTATTTTCCCTGTTGAAGTTTTTGGAAGTTCTTGGAATGAAACCTGTTTTGGTGTTTTGAAACCAGCTAACTGAGATCGAGCAAAAGATATAAGATCGCCCTCGCTTACGTTATCTCCTACCTTCAACTCGACAAAAGCGAATGGAACTTCTCCCCATTTCTCATCAGCCTTTGCTACTACCGCGCATAGACTGACTGCAGGATGACTCATTAGAACGCCTTCAACTTCAACTGAACTGACGTTTTCTCCACCTGATATGATAATATCTTTGGCTCTATCTGCAATTTGAATATAATTATTAGGATGTAACTTGGCTATATCACCAGAGTGGAAGAAACCACCAGAAAAAGCTTCTTTCGTAGCTTCAGGATTTTTGAAATACCCTTTCATGACAGAGTTACCTCTAATGACAATCTCACCTAAAGCTTGGGCATCATTCTTTATTTTATTTTGTTTTTCATCTACCACCGTTATTTCTTCCATCATCGGGAATGCAACACCCTGTTGTGCCTTTATTGCAGATTTCCTTTCTTGAGTTTCTTCGTCCCATTTTTCATCCCAAATACATTCTGTAACGTGTCCATAGGTTTCTGTTAACCCATAAACCTGAGTAACATTAAACCCGATGGACTCAATGGCAGCTAATGTTGCTGGGGCAGGCGGTGCGCCAGCAGTGAAAACCTCTACTATATGAGAAAATGGCTTCCTTTCTGATTCTGAAGCATTAATAATCAAATTAAGCACAATAGGCGCGCCACCAAGATGAGTTACTTTTTCTGTAGAGATTGAATCATAGATTACCCTTGCTGAGACGTCCCTACAACAAAATACAGTTCCCCCGAGCATTGGCATTAACCAGGTATGATTCCAACCGTTACAATGGAATAAAGGGACTATTATTAATAATTTTGGATATAATTGTAGCCTCCAGCTTACAACAGTACCCATTGTCATCAGATAAGCTCCTCTATGATGGCAAACGACACCTTTAGGACGACCAGTGGTACCAGAAGTATAGTTGAGTGATATACTTTCCCACTCGTCTTGAGGCATTACCCAAGAAAATTGTTTATCTCCCGTTTCTAATAATTCTTCATATTCTAAGTATGTCCCCGATTTAGTGAAACCAGAAGTTAAATCTTGTACTTCGATAATCTCTGGTCCCGAACTTTCACATATTTTCTTTGCTTCTTCCGCCAATGATAGGAACTGAGAGTCCACTATGACTATTTTTGCTTCTCCATGATCAAAAATGTATGCTACTGTTTTGACATCGAGACGGGTGTTAATTGTGTTGATTACCGCTCCCAGTGCCGGGATACCAAAATGCGCCTCAACCTGAGCAGGTATATTGGGGAGAATAGTGGCAACTACATCACCGGCCTTGATTCCTCGTTTCTCTAACCCAGAAGCCAGAAGTGTAACTCGTTCATAATATTCTTTATACGAGTATCTATTTGCTCCATATACTATGGCCTCGCGTTCAGGATAGACAACCGAGGCACGCCTCAGATGAGATAAGGGGGTTAAGGGAACATAATTTGCCTTTGTTTTTTCAAGGCCATATTCATTAGACATCCATCCCATATTTTGCCTTTCTAAATTATTTGGAATATCTTGAAATTTAAAACGAAGTTTTCTTTAAGGTTTAGTGTAAGCCCGTTTCATCAAATCGTAAGGGTGTTTCCATTTCGGTTGTTGAGAAATTCTTGTCAACCAGGAATTTATATTGTCCCATTCTTTTCTGTTAAACCCAAAAGGTTCTTCATAAAACAAGTATCCACAACATGAAATATCGGCTACACTGATCGAATCTCCGACTAGCCAGTCGCTAGAGGAAAGAGCGTCGTTAAGTACTTTATAAGCGACTTGCAATCTACCGTTTAAGAAATTCATAGCTTCTTTTGGACGTTTTTCTTCTGGCAGGAAATTACTAAGAAATCTTAAAAGCCCAGCCTGACTAGACATTTTATGATTATCCCAAAGAACCCACCTTAATACTTCATACTTATTTTCTGATACCCCACCTAACTTACCAGTTTTATCTACGATATATTGCTGTATTGCTCCCGATTGTGTAAGAGTCTCTTCATCATTTGTGACTAATGTTGGGACCTCTCCCATTGGGTTTATTTTTTTGTAAGCTTCTGATCGAGCTTCTCCTTTAAAGAAATCTACAAACATGGGCTCCCATTTAACATTTGACAGCTCCATAGTTAATGCTGCTTTATACGCATTTCCAGATTCACCAAAACAATATAACTTCATTTTATTCCCTTAACTCTATGATAGCCGGACTATCGAATTTACTGAACTTAAACTTTCTATTTCTCAATTTAAAACTTTTGGAGTAGTTTATTAAAGTTATAAGTTACGTTTTCGAATTAACCAACTTATATATCGTATTATTAAAAAGAAATAGTGCAGATAAAAACTTTTATTAACAAATGTTAAGGGTTAAGGAGATTCATGAAAGTTATGACGACTCAATTCAACATTGCTCAGACATTTTTACAGGCGTTACCATTTTCGTCATTATTAAAATGAAAATGGAACAGGCTGGAGAGGGGTTTGCGGTAATTTCAATGCCGTATCAGTCGATTGTGAGTGATGGGAGCAAAGATAATAAAATTTACTCAAGTGCTATATCTAGTTTAATTGATACATGCGGGGGCTTATCAGTACTAGTTCATAAACACTTACCCAGAGACACAGCTACGCTAGATCTAAGAGTCGATTATTTGCGAACTGCTTATCCAAGTAAAACAGTATTCGCACGTGCGGAATGTTATTATGTTACCGGTTCTGTAGCTTTTGTTAAAGCCACGGCAACTGATAATTGTCTAACTGACCCGATAGCGACTGCTGTGGGTACATTTGCATTCGTTGCTAAGAAGCCGGTATCGATATGAGTCCAAAAATGATAGATTCCATACTCCTGAAACACTTAACAAAAAAATATATTCTGAAAAATTTTATACCTGATAATTCTTTTATTAACCTTCTTGGCGTTCGTTTCATAAAAGAAAATGACTCTTATATTTCTATCTTGCCCTTTAGACCTGACTTGATTGGGAATTTCGAGATACAGACTTTACACGGTGGTGTAACGCTCTCCCTATTAGAAGTAACTGCGTTTCTTCAAATACAGATGAGACTAAGAAAAAATTCAGAGAATGAGAAAGAAAAAGTATCTTTTGAAACACTAAATACAACCGCAATCAATATCGTAGATATTCAAGTAGACTATCTGAGACCAGGTTTGGCTTTTGATTCATTTGCTATGGCTAAAGTTAACCGTTTAGGAAGACGTTTTGCGTCTGTATCTGTTATCGCTTGGCAGAAAGATTATAAAAAGATATTTGCCCAAGCTACAATACGTTTTCAGATCTTATAGAAATGACTGTAATAGATTCAAAAGATATAAATAGTCAAAGAATTCTAAGAATTGCTCTTCCAATTTTACTTTCGAATGCAACTATTCCTATTTTGGGAGCTGTTGATACTGGAGTAATTGGACAACTTGGAGATCCAGCTGCTATCGGTGCTGTTGGAATTGGGGCTATCATTATATCCGCCATCTATTGGATTTTTGGTTTCCTTAGAATGGGAACAGTTGGACTCACCTCTCAAGCTTATGGTGCAGAAGACTTCAGCGAGGTTGATGCATTACTTGGTCGTTGTCTAATAGTTGGTTTTTCAGCTGGGTTACTAATAATTCTTATTCAGTCCATCGCCTTTCGATTAGCCTTAAATCTTTCACCTGCTTCGGAGGAAGTGGAGCTATTCGCCTCAAAATATATTGAAATTCGTATATTCTCCGCTCCCGCAGCAATCGCTTTATTCGGAATTACGGGTTGGTTGATAGCGCTTGAGCGTACAAAGTCAATTTTACTTGTTCAACTTTTTATGAACGGACTGAATGTAATTCTTGATATCTTATTAGTAAATTACTTTGAGTTAGGTATTCAGGGTGTCGCTTACGCAAGTCTTGTTGCTGAGTGGTGTGGTCTTATGCTGGGGTTATACCTTTGCAGAGATCGATTGATGGCTAAAGGTTTTTTTAATTTTTTACAAATATCTAATAAAAAACGATTGATTAATATGGTCAATGTGAATTTCGATATATTAATCAGATCTTTGTTATTACAAATGGCAATAATCTCGTTTCTTTTTATAGGGTCAGATTTTGGAGATTTAGCACTCGCCTCCAATCAAATTCTTTTACAGTTTATCCACATTGTTTCATATGCTTTGGATGGATTTGCGCATGCCGCAGAAACGCTCGTTGGCCAATCAGTCGGTTCACGTGATAGAAAAAGTTTTAGACGAGCGGCAATCCTCACGACAATCTGGGCAGGACTTATTTGTATAATTTTTGTGATGTTTTTTTTGATTTTCGGAGGACACCTTGTTGATTTAATGACGGTTTCCCCAGAGGTCCGTTTGGAAGCACGTAAATACCTTCCATATTTGTCTATTTTACCTTTAATTGGATTATTTTCGTATATGTTGGATGGGATTTTTATAGGTGCAACTCGTACACGAGATATGCGAAATATGATGTTTATCTCGTTCTTGGGGTACGCCCTTGTCTTACTACTGTTAATACCTAGCTTTGGAAATCATGGCCTATGGTTTGGATTGATAGCATTATATATTCTTCGCGCAGTAACACTTTCAATAAAATATCCAGCCCTAGAGGCCAGTATTTAATATTCTACCAGATGCTTCATAACACTTAAAGCCAATCACTTCTTTTTGATCCAATAGCACTTGCAATACTGTTATGACCATCGGCTAGTAAAAGCTTTTCTAATCCAAAACAAATCTCGTTGACAACAGAGAACCCATTGTAAACGAGTCCTGTATATAACTGAAGTGCACTTGCGCCGGCACAGATTTTTTCATACGCGTCTTCTGCACTACAAACACCACCAACACCGATAATTGGAAGCTTTCCATTAGTCTCGTGAGATATTTTAGCAATTATCTTAGTTGAGACTTTTTTTAATGGTTTTCCAGATAATCCACCTGTCTCTGACTTTGATTTACTAATTAAATTATCTCGAGATACTGTTGTGTTTGTAGCTATAATTCCATCAACTTTAGAGTGACTGATGACTTCAATTAGTTCCGTTAATGATTGATCCGATAGATCAGGTGAAATCTTTACAAATATAGGAATATTTCTTACTAATTTCGTTCTAGCTTTTTCAAGCTCAGATAACAGAGCTTTAAGATTTTTTGCGGTTTGAAGCTCCCGAAGGTTTTTTGTGTTTGGAGAAGATATATTTAAAGTAGCAAAATCTACAAAATCACCGCATGCCATAAGAACTTTAGAATAGTCCTTAATTCTGTTACTACTATCTTTGTTTGCTCCGAGGTTAATTCCAATTGGAATAGAGCAATCGCGAAGTATTAGTTTTTTTGTAACATAGTCCATCCCTTTATTATTAAACCCGAGACGATTGATTATCGCTCGATCAAGTTGAAGACGAAAGATTCTGGGTTTTTCGTTACCGTATTGGGGTAAAGGAGTTACTCCTCCAACTTCAAGGAAACCAAAGCCTATTTTAGGCAGGGTGTTGATAGCCTCAGCATTTTTGTCAAAACCTGCTGCTAATCCGATTGGATTCTGTAAGTTTAGGCTAGCAAGATTAACCTCCAATAACCTACTCTTATGAGTTTTAACCTTTGGGAACAGTTTGTAGCGTAATAATCTAAGTACCAAGAAGTGAGCAAACTCAGGGTTTAGATACTTTAACATCGTTAGAGTAATTTTCTCAATTAAATGCATTATAATAAATCCGGAAATTTATGCTGATCGCCGTTTAATGGTAATTTGCATGAGCCAACAACCTCTCTATAATACCAAGCTTGATATAAATGAGGAAAGGTTTGATTATTTCTAGAAATTTCCCATTTTAAATTATTTTCTAACAATTCTGGAATAGTCCATACTAGCTGCAGATCATCTCTGCCACTAAAGTGCTTTTCTGCAGTTTCTTTAACTTGAGTTCCAGTTGAAAAATGGATGTAACCATCAATAATATCTATCTCAGCACCCTGAAAAATTTTATTTTTCTTAAATGCATCAAAATCACTTTTTGACATTATTTTATAAATAAACATTAACTATCTCTTCTTTTCGAAATAAAATTGTGTCAACAGTTTGACTATAGTCCACTTATTTGTAGACATTCTGGCACGGGAGTTAACACTTGCCCTTTTCTTTTATATGTCAACAAATTATCGAGTGTTAATTTACTCATAGCCGCACGTGTTTCAAAGGTTGCACTGCCAACATGAGGCAATAAAGTTACGTTTTCCATCTTTATTAGTTTTTCTGGCACTTCTGGCTCGTTTTCAAAGACGTCAAGCGCGGCATACCCTAATCGACCATTTTCGAGCGCTTCAACAAGTGCAGTTTCATCTACTACTGAACCTCTAGCAACATTAATCAATCTACCAGTGGGGCCCAATGCCGTAAGTATCTCTTCATTAACAATTTTTTCTGTTTCAGGACCCCCTGGTGTAATACATATGAGTACATCAACTTCGAGAGCCATTTTTTTTAAGTCTTTATAATAAATATAAGGTACATTTTTTGGCGACCGCGAATGATAAAGAATTTTTGGTTTAAAAACTGATAAACGGGAGGCAATTTCCTGCCCAATCCTACCCATACCTAATATTCCAACTGTCCTATTATCAGGTGAATGAGAATAGGGTGCCATACCTTTTCCCCCCCAGTGGCCGTTTCTTAGATACTCCTCATTAAATCTAAATTGACGGAAGCTGGCTAGAAACATCATTAAAGTTGTATTAGCTACTTCGGCGTTTAGAACATTGGGCGTATGAGTTACTATTTATATTATTTCCTATTAGCACAAAAATTGGCATCTATTGAGTCATAACCAACACCATTTGATGAGATGATTTTCACATTCTTCATTAAAGATATTAGATCGTTGGAAATACCAACAAAACCAGTAGTAGCGATAGCAGTTATTGCGTCCCCTGTATTACATAGAAAAGCTGATAAGTCGGGAATTTTATTTGCCTCATGGATAATCAGCTCTTTGCGGAGAGTTTCTTTGCTGTCTTCACTCATATTACCCATTATTAAGATTTCATTCATTTTATTTATCCTGATCCACCACCTGTCGCTGAGCACCTAAATGTTCAATTTTTAATTCCATAATATCGCCACTTTTTAAAAAAATTGGATTTGGTTTTATACCCATACCAACACCAGGTGGTGTTCCGGTCGATATCAAGTCACCGGGATATAGGGTCATAAGAGAACTAAGGTGTTCTATAATCTGTGCTACTGTGAAAATCATTGTTTTAGTATTTCCTTCTTGCATTCTTTTACCATTTAAATCCAAGGACATTGATAATCTTTGTGGGTCAGGGATTTCGTCTCTCGTTACCAACCATGGCCCAGTAGGACCGTACGTGTCACAGCTTTTTCCTTTAGTCCACTGACCAGAAAGTTCAGTTTGGAACTCTCTTTCAGAAACATCATTTACTATGCAATACCCTGCAACGTAGCTTAGAGCATCAGACTCCTTAACGTATTTTGCTTTTTTCCCAATAATTACTCCAAGTTCAACTTCCCAATCAGATTTTGTTGATCCTCTAGGCATATATACAGTATCATTAGGACCTACAATTGATGACGTTGCTTTCAAAAAAAGAATAGGGTGCTCAGGAATAGGAAGCCCAGTCTCCGCTGCGTGATCAGAGTAATTTAACCCTATTGAAAGAAACTTTCCGACACTGCCAATGCATGGTCCAATCCGTGTATTATTCGAAACGGCTGGCAATGATTTCAGATTAATTTTTCTAAGTCTTTCCATAGTTAGATCATCAATTGACTGGCCGTTTAAGTCGTTAATAATACTAGAAAGATCACGAATAATTCCGTTGGAATCAATTGCCCCCGGCTTCTCTTCTCCAATGTTCCCAAATCTGAGTAATTTCATTTTTAGCTCCTAATGATTGTCTCGAGGAAGATATTTTCTTGCGATGTCTTGATATTTTTCTGCTCCTTTTAACGTCATACCGTCACTGAACGACGATACTTTTTCTCTAAAGATCTCTTGCCATGGGCTTTGGCTTTCTGGAAAAGTTTCTTTTTGTTTTGATAGTATCTGTTTTCGGGTTTCAATTTCTGTATCGCTTAATTTCATATTGGCAGTACATTTATTGAGATCGACCCTTAATAAGTCACCCGTTTTCAAGATTGCCAACCCACCTCCCGTTGCTGATTCTGGAGATGCATTTAAAATTGACGGGCTTCCCGAAGTACCTGATTGCCTCCCGTCGCCAATACATGGAAGTGTGTTTATTCCCTTTTTTAATAAATATGATGGAGGTCTCATGTTTACGACTTCTGCACCTCCGGGATAGCCGATTGGGCCAGTACCACGCATCACTAATATTGAATTCTCATTAATATCCAGTGAGGTATCATCTATTCGTTTATGAAAATCTTCCGGCCCATCAAAAACTACGGCACACCCTTCAAATGCATTAATATCTTTTGGGTTTGATAGATAGCGTTCACGAAATTCATTACTAATCACCGAAGTTTTCATAATAGCACTGTCGAACATATTTCCGGTAAGATTAATAAACCCCGCATCTTTTAAAATTGGCTTATCAATTTTAAAGATAACGTCCTCGTTCAAAGTAAAGGTTTCAGAACAGTTTTCTGATAACGTTTTCCCGTTAACTGTTAAAACATTTGGATGGGGAATCAACTCTCTTGACATCAGCTCTCCCACCACTGCTGGAAGCCCTCCAGCACGATGATAGTCCTCACCTAGATATTCTCCGGCTGGCTGTAAGTTAACTAGCAATGGTATATTGTGCCCCAGTTTTTGCCAATCATCGTTATCTAAAGCAATATTGAGATGTCGAGCAATTGCATTCAGGTGGATTGGGGCGTTTGTTGAACCACCAATAGCCGAATTTATCACGATTGCATTCTCAAATGCTTCTCTAGTCATTATGTTGTCAGGCCGAATATCATTATGTACTAATTCTACTATCCGTTTACCAGTAGCGTAGCTTATCTGACCTCTTTCACGGTAGGGTGCGGGTATTGCTGCTGAACCAGGTAATTGCATTCCTAAAGCTTCTGCCAAAGAATTCATTGTCGTTGCAGTACCCATTGTATTACAATAACCAACGGATGGTGTCGATGATGCGACTAAATCCATAAACCCATCATCATCGATTTCTCCAGCTGCCAACAGTTCCCTGGCTTTCCAGACGATAGTACCTGATCCTGTTCTTTTACCCTTAAACCAGCCATTAAGCATGGGGCCAACCGAAAGGGCTATGGCTGGGATATTTACTGTTGCAGCAGCCATAAGAAGTGCGGGTGTTGTCTTATCACAGCCAATATTGAGTACTACACCGTCGATCGGATACCCAAACAAAGTTTCCACTAAGCTCAAATAAGCTAGATTTCTATCCAACATTGCCGTAGGCCGTTTACCAGTTTCCTGTATGGGGTGCACTGGTATTTCAATAACGGTACCACCTGAAGCTGTTACCCCATCACGAACTCGTTTTGTAAGCTCTATGTGATGTCGATTACATGGGCTTAAATCACTACCCGTTTGGGCTATACCAATTATTGGTTTTCCAGACTGTAGTTCTTCTCTAGTAATGCCATAATTTAAATAGCGTTCTAAATATATTGCCGACATCTCTAAATTATCTGGATTATTAAACCATTTTTGAGATCTTAAAGGTTTTGTCATGGTAAGTCTCCTAACCAGACCATCCACCATCAATTATATGCGGCTGGCCTGTTGTAAAGGCAGACTCATCTGACGCTAAATAGACAACCAGAGCGGCTATTTCTTCAGGTGTAGCTAATCTGCCCATTGGTTGACGTGCAGTAAAGTTTTTCTTGGCGATTTCATAATTCCCTGTTGCTTCTAACCTTTGATGTAGTGACGGTGAGTCTACTGTGCCAGGACATATGCAATTACAGCGAATTCCTTTGGTAATATAGTCAATTGCTATTGATTTTGTTAAACCAATTACAGCGGCTTTGGTCGCGCCGTAAATAAAACGATTAGGAGCCCCTATTATCGAAGAAACAGCGGACGACATGTTAATTATGGAGCCTCCACCTTTTTCTAACATTATTGGTAAGACGTTTGTAATAGTTTTATACATTGAACGTACATTTAGATTGAATGCAAAATTCCACTCTTCGTCGGTCGCTTCTAAAATTGTTCCGTTATGGACAAAACCAGCACAGTTAAACAAAATATCAGGACGAGCTTTATTAATACAGTTTTTAACGGATTTATCGTCTAGGACGTCAAGTTGAAAAGTTGATATATTGGTGTTTTTAATATCATCAAGTTCGTTTAAAGTAATTTTGTTTATATCAGTAGCCAAAACTTCTGCACCTTCATTTGCTAATGCAATTGCAGATGCTCTTCCAATACCTTGACCCGCAGCAGTCACTAACGCTGATTTACCTTTAAGTCGTCCCATAAGCTTAAATTTCTTTCTAATATAGTTTGCTTTTTTCGTAAAAATTTTAATATTTATATATCAGACGCTACAATCTTTATTATCCTGCTAAAAGCACAAAATTAAATCGCCTAGTAATTAATGTGACACAATAAGAGTTTGTGTTATGATTCTAAAAAAAAAATTAAGATACAAGTATTCACTTATCATATTATAGGATTTTTTTATGAAAATTGTTATTTTAGGTGCTGGCGGCATGATTGGTCAGAAGCTTGCGAGGGCACTTGTAGATCGAATAATTGGTAAAACCAAATATACGTCTCTGCTAATGCATGATATCATTTTTCCAACTAACGCAGACAAGCTTGGTGATATACAAATTGGAAATATCACCTCTCCAGGCGAAGTTGAAAGAGTAGCTTCAGAAAGGCCTGATTTAATTTTCCACCTTGCTTCAGTGGTATCGGGTCAGGCGGAAAAAGACTTTGATATAGGATGGGAGGTAAATTTAAATCCTACTTGGCGATTACTTAATGCCTTAAAAGAAGAACATTTATTATCAGAACGACAATATATTCCCAAGTTTATATTTACTTCATCGATAGCTGTTTTTGGAGGACCTTATCCAGATAAAATAACAGATGATTTTATATGTTCTCCTCAAACGTCATATGGAGCTCAAAAGTTAATTTGTGAAACTATGATAAGTGATTTTAGTCGAAAAGGATTTATTGATGGAGTATCTCTGAGACTGCCAACAATTTGTGTCAGACCTGGTAAAGCCAATCAGGCGGCATCATCTTTTTTCTCAGGCATTATTAGGGAGCCTTTAAATGATCATGAGGCAATTCTTCCTGTCCCTGATAGTGTTAGGCATTGGCATGCATCTCCTAGAACAGCAATTAATTTTTTACTTCACGCTATGAATTTAGATTTCAATAAAATAGGTCGAAGAAGGTCAATAAACTTGCCTGGCGTTAGCTGTACTATTGCAGAGCAGATAGAGGCATTGCGTGAGGTGGCTGGAAATGAAGTTGTAAAGAGGATTAAGGTCAAGGAAAATGAAGCTATTTCAAAGATTGTGTCAGAATGGCCCCGAGATTTTGATGCGGCCCGCGCACTAAATCTAGGATTTATTTCAGAAAAAAGTTTCTTAGAAATCATAAAGGTCTATATTGATGATGATTTGGGCGTAATATAAAATTAAGATTTGACGATCAAGCATTTTTTATTGTAATGACCTCTAAGAATTAAGTGAGTGCGGGCGTTGTGTAATGGTAAGACCTTAGCCTTCCAAGCTAAAGATACGGGTTCGATTCCCGTCGCCCGCTCCAACCTTGATTTAAAAAATATTATAAATAGTACTAGTAAGAAAAAACTACTAAGAGATAGTATCAACGATAATTTGGCCAAGTGTCTAAACATATTAGTAAATCATTTCAAAAATTTTAAGTTTAGAGGGAAGGTCGCCACAATACCTTTTTTTATCATTTTAATAAAAATGAAATAGATCAATAATAAGAATTTTATGATATACGGAAAGAATCAACCTAGAGATACTTTAATTGGAGGAAAAAATGCGACTTTTAAAAGCCATATCTTTGGCATCGGCGGCTATAATTATGATTGGTGGTGTTCAGGCTAAAGACCTCATAGCCCCGACTAATCAGCTTACTATTTTACATATTAATGACCATCATTCCCATCTAAGAGCCGATGGAAGAATGTCGCTGAATATCGGTGGAGAAAAAACACGTGTTCGGTCGGGTGGATTTCCAGCTATTGTTAGTACTTTTGATAAGCTCTCAGTCGGTAAGAGTAATATTCTAAAACTTCATGCGGGTGATGCCATAACGGGAGATTTATACTACACTTTATTTAAAGGCGAAGCAGATGCTGCATTAATGAATGAGGTCTGTTTTGATGCTTTTGCGCTCGGGAACCATGAATTTGATGATGGTGATGCAGGTTTAGTAAAGTTTCTTGATTATTTAAATAAAGGAGAGTGTCAAACATCTGTATTAGGTGCAAACGTAGCTCCAAAAGTTGGAGTTTCACCATTAGCCAAGATGTCAGCTACAGATTATATCCAGCCTTACACTGTTATAAATCGAAGGTTTGGGATGAAAATAGGAATAATCGGTATTGATATTGCTAATAAAACAAAAAATTCATCTAGTCCTGATGAGAGTACTTTATTTTTGGATGAAACTGAAACAGCACAAAAATATATTGATGAATTAACTTCAAAAGGTATCAATCACATCATATTGCTCACACATTATCAGTATGAAAACGATCTAAGACTAGCTCAAAAATTGCGAGGAGTAGACATTATTATTGGTGGAGACTCACATACCTTGTTAGGTGATTTCGCAGGATTAGGTCTAAACAGTTCGGGTCCTTATCCAACAGTGGTAGAAAATGCTGATGGACACGCAGTTTGTGTTGCACAAGCATGGCAATATAGTCAAATAGTAGGAGAGCTAAATATAGAGTTTACCAATGACGGCGTTGTAAAAACATGTAGTGGGCTACCTCACATGATGCTTGGTGACAGCTTCAAAAGGAAAAACGCAGATGGTGATCGAGTTGAGTTAGAAGGGGAAGAAAGGCAAGCAGTCTTAGACGCCATAATGGCTGATCCAAAGTTACATCTGGTAAAGGGGGATGCTAGTGCAGAAGCACTTTTGGGAGGTTTTTCTTCAAAAGTCGATGAATTGAAAGCGGCTAAAATTGGCAGTGTCTCTGAAGACTTGTGCCTAGAACGGATCCCAGGGCAGGGAAAATCAAAGCTTTGCGATGTATCAAAAACTTCAACATATGGGTCAGATATATCTAATCTAGTTTCACATGCTTTTCGGGATATGGCGCGAACTTCAGACATCGCAATACAAAATGCCGGAGGTGTGAGAGTTGACGTCCCTGCTGGCGATTTTACAATTGGAGACGCCTACACGTTATTACCATTCTCTAATACACTGGTAGAACTTAAAATGAGTGGGACAGAAATTAAAAATGTTCTTGAAGATGCGCTGAACTATGCTTTAAGTCCTGATGGTTCAACAGGTGCTTATCCTTATGCTGCTGGACTTCGTTGGCATGTTGACACCTCAAAGGATAAGGGCTCACGTTTTATGAATATTGAGTTTAAGGGTCCTAAAGATACAGCCTGGATGGAACTGGATATGGATAGGATGTATACCGTAGTCACGAATAATTATATCTCGTCTGGTCGGGATGGTTATTTAACTTTTGGCACTATTTCTAAAGAGGGTAGAGTTACAGATACCTATCTTGATTACGCGCAAAGTTTTGTAAATTACGTTAGAAAAGTAGGCACAGTAGATAAACTTGATGAGAGCGATTATTCTACTCAGTCATTTACGAAGTAAAACTCGCCTTTAAAGCGAAGGACTTTAACATTAAAGGGGCCGATATTAATTGATCGGCCCCTATTTTTTATTATACAGGTTTCTAAATATTACAAAGATCATAATTATATTTGTAAAATATAATTTTTATGATGATATTAGTTATTTTTATTTGTGAGATTTAGAATTGAAGCCTTTGCTGCACCTTCAGTCTCTTTATAAGTCGTCATCAATTTTAATCAAAGAATTATAAAAAATTAAGCCACATTTAATCGACCGATACCTGCACGTCTCCAAACTATTCTTAACTCAAACCGTCTTTTAATGATTGGAGATAGTTTAAGCCATGACATCCTTGGAGGTTATGCAATGGGGTGGGATACATTACTTTTGCTAAGCGGTGTACATGCATCGGATTTTGTAAATGGTGATCATGGTGCTATACTAGAAAAAATAATACATCAGAAAGGATATAGTTTTCCGATGTATATGATGGAGCGACTAAAATGAACAAGAGGTTAAAATATTAAATAAACCAATTTTATTTGTAACAGGTCTGTCTGGAGCTGGTCGATCCGAAGTGATGAAGGCTTTAGAAGATCTCGATTTCTTTTGTATTGATAATCTCCCACTCGAGTTACTTCATGATCTTACGCGACTTCCCAACTATTCTGCCGGAACTCAGCAGCGTTTGGCTTTGTCATTAGATGTTAGGGGAGGTGAATTTTTTTCCAAATTTCTTTCAACAATTGATAAATTAGAAAATACTACTAAACCACATACTATTTTATTTATAGATTGTGCTGATGATGTTTTAATCCGACGTTATTCTGAAACCCGGCGTCGGCATCCCATTCAAGAAAGTGATAGTTTAATCGAGTGCATTGCCAAGGAAAGAACGCTTCTCTCTAAGATTAGAGCTCGGGCTGATTATGTTTTAGATACGTCATCAATGAAGACTAATGAACTTCGTCTCAGAATAGGTAAGCTAATTTTAAATCGGGATATTACCTCGGAACTTTTTATAAATGTTATGAGTTTTGGATACAAAAATGGTGTACCACTAGACGCAGATTTCATGTTTGACGTGCGGTTCCTTGATAACCCATTTTACAAAATTGAGTTACAAGACAAAACTGGGCTGGATATCGAGGTAGCTGACTATGTATTTTCTCAAAATGAAGCTAGTGATTTTGTTAAAAATATTTCGAATTTGATGATAAAATGGATAGCTTTGCACTCCAATGCAGGGAAAACGTCCCTTACAATTGCAATCGGTTGTACCGGTGGAAAACACAGATCTGTCACAATTGTAGAAAAGCTGTCCAAAATTTTGTTTAAAAAGTTTAAAGCGGTTACAGTAATACACCGTGATATTTAATAGTCTAAAAAGGGTTTGACGCTGCTGTGAAAGAGAATTGAACTCTCTAGTACCTACTTTTGTAAATCCTTAAAACTCTTATTCACATGGCTTTTAGCAATTAGTGTAATGACAGGTGTAATGATAAGTAATGGGGTTTTTCCTATGCTGTAATCTTTCGTTTTTAAGTTTAATTAACGACTTAACTTATGTTTGGACTGAACCTGATTTGATTAACGTAAATAATTAATGACCTTTAACTACAAATTAGTTACGATGAGTTTAGTAAAATTGGTTGGGTTCACTTGGCTCTAGTGGCGTTAAAAGAAGATAGATTATGGTGTTCAGAATTGAAGAAATTATTGAGGCAATTGGTGTTCCAATTTTAGTTTTCAATCGTACTTTAACAGTTAAATATTTCAATAAATCAGCCTTAAGGCTCTTACCGAGTATTGAAAAGAATTTAGCAGCTGAAGCAGTTTTTAATAATAAGATAATATCCACTCAAATTTTGGAGTGTATAAACTTAGGCAACATTGTTGATCACAAAATTCGATATAAGATTGAAAATAACACTGAGATTTCAGCTTATATATGTGATTTTATTGATAATGAAGAAAAGGTTGCCTTTGTAACTTTAAGGGATTTAACGCCACTGAAAGAAGCAAAAGTAATGCGAAGTGATTTTGTTGCAAATGTGAGTCATGAGATTCGTTCACCATTAACTGCGATTAGTGGTTTTATAGAGACCCTCCAAGGACCAGTAGGTGATGACATTGATAAACGCTCCAAATTTTTGGGTATAGTTGAAAAAGAAACACAAAGGGTCAACAATCTCGTGGCTGATCTACTTTCCCTGTCGCAAGTTGAAGCGAAGGAAAAAAGATCAATTTCAACGGTGATAGATCCAAATATTTTACTACAAGGTGCCTTTGATGCGATGCAACCTTTTGCAACTGCTGCAAATAAAAAGCTTAAATTAAATATTAATAATGTTCTTCCTCGGCTATCTGGAAACCAAGAAAATTTACATCGGGTTCTAGTTAATTTGATCGAAAATGCAATAAATTATAGTGATGATGCGGATACTATAAGTATAGAAGTTGCTTTGACAGAGAATGAAAGTGATTTTGCGCTTCCAGCATTAAAAATTTCTGTTGTGGATAAAGGTGAGGGTATAGATCCTAATGAAATACCAAGACTGACAGAGCGATTTTATCGAGTTGATAAAAGCAGATCTAGAAATAAGGGTGGGACAGGCTTAGGCTTAGCCATAGTTAAGCATATTTTAGTAAGGCATAAGGGCGCTCTAACAATTGATAGTATTAAAGGAGAAGGCTCAAGTTTTAATGTCTTCTTACCTTTGAATTAGTTTTACCTAATTGTTACAAAAAACTCCTCATTGTCATAAAACTGTTACTTAAACGCAATAATTTAGAATCAATTAGGGGCCAAGTAAGAGTTGTTCAAACAGGATTTGAATTCTTTTAAAGGGAAAAATTGACATGTATATTCGTTCACTAATAAGTATCGCAGCCATTGCACTTACAGCATTGCCGGCAATAGCACGCGATCAAATCAATATAGTTGGTTCATCTACCGTCTTTCCGTTCTCAACAACTGTTGCAGAACGTTTTGGAAAATCAACAGAGTTCAAAACACCAGTTGTCGAATCAACTGGGTCTGGTGGTGGTATGAAATTATTTTGTGCCGGTGTCGGTGAAAGTACGCCAGATATAACCAACGCCTCTAGACGTATAAAATCATCTGAGGCAGAAAAATGCGCCGCTAATGGAATTACACCGATTGAAGCAAAAATTGGCTTTGATGGAATAGTATTAGCAAATTCTAGAGCCTCAGGAAGAATGGAAGTAACCAGGCAACAGATATTTCTTGCGTTGGCAAAAGATATTCCAAATTCTGCAGGCGAATTAATACCGAACCCATACTCGATGTGGTCAGAAATTGATTCTTCTCTTCCTGCTGTTAAAATCGAAGTCTTAGGTCCACCACCAACATCTGGAACACGTGATGCATTTGCTGAATTGGCGTTAGAAGGTGGTTGTAAAACATTTGAATCAATTGCCGCTTTGAAGGGAACTGACAAGTCGGCTTATAAAACAGTTTGCCATACAGTGCGTGAAGATGGCGCCTATATTGAGGCTGGAGAGAATGATAATTTGATAGTGCAAAAGCTTCAAACTAACCCTTCAGCTTTTGGGGTATTCGGTTATTCATTTCTTGAGCAAAACTCAGACACCATGCAAGGATCAATTGTTGGTGGTGTTGAGCCAGAATTTGAAGAGATTGCAAGTGGGAATTACCCTATAGCTCGCTCATTATTCTTTTATGTTAAAAAAGAACATATTGGTGTTATCCCCGGGATCACTGAATTTATGAAAGAATTCACAAGAGAAGATACTTGGGGTGAAGATGGCTATTTGGTGGATAAAGGATTGATACCTTTGGACGAAGGCACTCGTAAAGAGTGGGCCAAAAAGATTAACGGTTTAGTACCGTTAGAAATGTAATTAAAAGTTATACGAGGACCTAAAGTTAGGTCCTCGTTACTTTCATTAAGAAGATAGAATTTATGTCGGACCTAAAGATAAATTTGATGAAACCAGTTCGACCTGAATGGATTGATAAATCTATTATTGGACTATTAGGGTTAGCCGCTGGAGTGGCGATTTTAGTTACAATAGGTATAATTTTTTCATTATTATCAGAAACCTTAAATTTCTTTGAAAAAGTCTCTATTTTTGAATTTCTTTTTGGTCTCAACTGGTCTCCTCAGACAGCCATCAGATCAGATCAAGTAGCAGCGCAGGGATCATTTGGTGCTATTCCTTTAATAAATGGTACCCTTTTGATAAGCTTTATCGCTATGTGTGTCGCAACTCCACTTGGATTAATATCTGCAATTTATTTAGCTGAATATGCATCTAAGCGCGTTCGAGATTGGGTGAAACCGACGTTAGAAATATTGGCTGGTATTCCAACTGTAGTTTATGGTTTCTTCGCAGCCTTGACTGTAGCGCCTTTCATTCGAATGACAGGGGGTAATTTTGGCCTTGAGATAGCTTCTGAAAGTGCATTAGCAGCAGGAATTGTAATGGGTATAATGATAGTTCCTCTTATTTCGTCTTTGTCAGATGATGTAATAAATGCAGTACCGCAATCCTTAAGAGACGGATCTTTTGGACTTGGTGCTACCCAATCAGAGACAATTCGAAAAATAGTTCTTCCTGCAGCATTGCCTGGAATAGCCGGATCATTACTTTTGGCGACTAGTCGCGCTATTGGAGAAACGATGATCGTCGTAATGGCGGCAGGCTTAGCTGCAAATTTAACTTTAAATCCCTTAGAAGCAGTAACAACAATTACCACACAAATCGTTGCTCTTTTAACTGGAGATCAGGAATTTGATAGTGCGAAGACATTATCAGCTTTTGCATTAGGATTACTTCTATTTGTTCTAACATTGCTCTTGAATATTACAGCTCAGTGGATCGTACGTAAATATAGAGAGCAATATGATTGATTTAACAAAAACTGTTGGCCTTAATTTGCATAAGAGAAGTAGAGCGGAAATTCGATTCCAGTCTCTTGGGATCATATCTATTTTGATATCTCTTGGTTTTTTAGCTTGGTTACTAATAACGATCCTTGCAGGTAGTTTGGGTGCCGCTAAACACGTAGAAATAAATATACCCGTTAATTTGAGCGCTGATAAAGTGGATCCGAATAATATTAAGGATGCAAGCTTTGGTTCAATTATCAAATCTGGACTTCGTAGTCGGTTCCCTGATGTTAAGAACAGAAAAGATAAAAAGAAATTATATAACTTGATCAGTTCTGAAAGTACCTTTGAGCTAAGGGATATCATACTTAACGACCCCAGTATTTTGGGAGGGGAACAAAATATCTGGGTATCAGCATCGGATGATCTAAGTTTATTCTTTCGAGGAAAGATGAATGTTGAGGTACCAGAAGATCAAAGGCAGATTTCAGATAAGGAAATTAATTGGATTGAAAAACTTAATAAAGAGGGACAAATACGCTCTAAGGTGAATTGGGGGTTTTTTAAAAATGGGGATAGCCGCGAGCCTGAAATAGCAGGAATATTAGCTGCGTTAGTTGGATCCGCATTATCTTTGTCTGTCTGCTTTGTATTATCTTTTCCTTTAGGGGTGGCGGCGGCAACTTACCTTGAGCAATTTGCGCCCCGAAGCCGAATTTCGGATATAATAGAAGTTAATATCAACAATCTAGCAGCTGTTCCCTCTATAGTGTTCGGTTTACTAGGGCTGTCTATCTTTCTTGGATATTTTGACCTTCCGAGGTCTTCGCCTCTGGTCGGTGGAATGGTCCTTTCCTTAATGACACTGCCTACAATAATTATAGCATCAAGAGCGAGCCTTCAATCAGTACCGCCTTCGATAAAAGAGGCTGCGCTCGCATTAGGGGCCACGCCTGTTCAGGCAGTATTTCATCATGTTTTCCCCGTAGCTTTGCCAGGAATGTTAACGGGAGCCATTGTGGGTATGGCTAGGGCTTTGGGAGATACAGCACCCTTGTTAATGATTGGAATGGTTGCTTTTATAGTTGATGTGCCAAATTCTATTTTAGAGCCAGCCACAGCTTTACCTGTTCAAGTTTTTCTTTGGGCAGATAGCCCAGAGCGGGCATTTTCTGAGAAAACATCTGCCGCTATAATTGTTTTATTGATATTTCTCATCATAATGAATTTGGTAGCTGTTTTAATGCGCCGTAGATTTGAGCAAAGGTTTTAATCATGATCAATACTATAATTGAAGCTAAGAATGTGGATGTTTTTTACGCAGATAAACAGGCGTTATTCGACGTGAATTTAAAAATTGAAGAAAAACAAGTTACCTCATTAATTGGACCTTCTGGCTGTGGTAAATCAACTTTTCTAAGATGTATTAATCGGATGAATGATCTTATTCCAATTTGCAAAATAACTGGTCAATTAAATATTGACGGCCAGAATGTATATGATCCTGCCGTAAACGTTGTTGCTTTACGAGCACAGGTTGGAATGGTTTTTCAAAAACCAAATCCCTTTCCAAAGTCAATTCGTGAAAACGTCGCTTATGGGCTAAGGATTCATGGAATGACTGCATCTAAGACTGAACTTAATGACAGGGTGGAATGGTCATTAAAAGCTGCCGGTTTGTGGAATGAGGTAGAAAGCCGTTTGGATGAACCTGGGCTTGGATTGTCTGGAGGTCAACAGCAGAGACTTTGTATCGCAAGAGCGATAGCAGTTAAGCCAAGAGTAATCTTAATGGATGAACCATGTTCAGCATTGGATCCAATAGCGACAGCAATTATTGAAGATTTAATAAATGAAATTAGTAAGGAATTCTCAATCGTTATCGTGACCCATTCCATGGCCCAAGCGGCCCGAGTGTCAAACAAAACGGCCTTTTTCCATCTTGGAAAATTAATTGAGGTTGGTCCTACGAAACAAATATTTACAAACCCTTCTAACGAAAAAACTCAAAATTATATAACTGGTCGAATAGGTTAATATTATGGAAAATGAACATATTGTCGGTAAATTTGATGACGATCTAGATCGTATTAAGAATGAAATTTTGGAAATGGGAAATTTAGTAAAGAAGCAAATTCAAGGAGCAACAAAAGCCTTATTATCCTTTGATGAGAATGATGTAGATACTTTGGTTGCTACCGATCGCAGAATAAATGGGATGAATAAAACTATACACCGACATGCTGAGCAAATAATTGCAATGCGACAACCGATGGCTTTGGACTTAAGATTGGCTCTTATGGCAACGAATATCGCAAATGAACTCGAACGTCTTGGCGACCATGCGAAATCTACTGCAAAAAAAGTTAGAAAGCTAACAGAGAACTCATCGGGAGAAAAAATCATGAAACTTATTAGTCAAATGAGTGAAATTGTTCAGGAAATGCTTGGTGGGGTACTAACAGCTTATAAAAATAATGATATCGAAAAAGCTGCTGAAATTAGAGTAAGGGATACAGATGTCGATTCTTTAAACAAGGAAATTCAAAAATTGGCGATTAAAGCTATTCCTGAGTTTCCTCAAGATACTGAAACATTAGTTCATTTAATTCTGTTAGCGCGAAATTTTGAACGGGCTGGAGACCATATAGTTAATATTGCTCGTCAAGTTCATCAGATTGTGACCGGTGAAGATTTAAAAGCATCATCTTAAAGTGAGTTAATAATGTCATTAGCAAATCCAAAAATACTAGTAGTAGAAGATGAGCCAAACCAAGTAGAATTAATTGAATTCAACCTTAACTCTGAAGGATATGAGGTTATCGTTGCTCAAGATGGTGAAGAGGCTTTAGATTTAGCTGAGGAAGAAAACCCAGACCTAATTCTACTTGATTGGATGCTACCAAAAGTATCTGGTATCGAAGTCTGTCGACAATTGCGACGAAGTAAAATGACACGAGAGATTCCAATTGTAATGTTAACAGCACGATCGGAAGAAAGTGATAAAATCCGCGGTCTTGATATCGGGGCAGATGATTACATAACAAAACCTTACTCAATTAAGGAACTTTTGGCACGTGTCCGAGCTGCGATGCGACGTCCGACCGCTAGTGTTATATCGGATCAACTGACTGTTGGAAAAATTGTGGTTGACCTACAAAAACATCTCGTGGCGATAGATGGCTTGCAAGTGAATCTGGGGCCGACTGAGTATCGATTGCTCGTTACATTAATGCAAAGTCCAGAGCGAGTGTTTAGTCGAAATCAGCTTCTTGATAATGTATGGGGAATATCCGCTGACGTTGATACTCGTACAGTTGATGTGCATGTAGCACGATTGAGAAAAGTTATAGAAGTTGGTGCCAACAAAAACATCATTAGAACTGTTCGAGGTTTCGGCTACGCTCTTAAAGCAACTTAATTTCTGGAAATATTTTTAAAATAACGAATGGTGCTGTGAGAGAGAATTGAACTCTCGACCTCGTCCTTACCAAGGACGCGCTCTACCACTGAGCTACCACAGCCTAATATATAATTATTCTGGTGGATAAAACCAAAACTATTATAAGGCAAGTATAATCTAGACGAGACGATGCACCTGATATAAAATACGAAGCTATGGATGACATGTTTGAAAAAAAAAGCAGTAAAACCTCAAAGAGGCCTAAATTAACTAAAGAAGATCGATTAAAGAGAGCTTTAAAAACAAATATGCAACGAAGAAAAATTCAGAGTCGCGTTAGATCGTCCCAACAAGAGACTTCGCTTGATGGTAAAAGTAAATAAACATGGATAAAATTGTAGTAACTGGAAACGGACCGCTGAAAGGAAAGATTAAAATTTCTGGTGCGAAGAATGCATGTCTTACTTTAATGCCCGCCTCACTCTTATCTGATGGAACCTTGAAGTTAACTAATGTGCCAAAACTGAGTGATATCGATACAATGTCTGACCTTTTGACGTCATTGGGATGTGAAATAGGTTCAGATAAACAAGTAGGTACGCTAAATCTTAAAGTCCGTGAGATCACTAATCATAAAGCTGAATATGATATTGTTCGGAAAATGAGAGCCTCTATTTTGGTTTTAGGTCCCATGCTTGCTCGAGACGGTTATGCTGTGGTTTCTCTTCCTGGTGGATGTGCAATTGGAGCACGACCAGTTGATTTGCATTTGAGAGTATTAGAGGCTCTGGGAGCGACATTTGAATTGAAAGACGGCTATATATTTGGAAAAACGTCTGGTAAATTACAAGGGACAAAATTTGAGTTTCCGTCAGTTTCTGTTGGTGCGACCGAGAATGCATTAATGGCGGCCACGCTGGCTAAAGGTGAAACTATTTTAGAGAATGTTGCAAAAGAGCCTGAAATTATAGATCTCGCAGAATGTTTGATAAAAATGGGTGCCGATATAACGGGACAAGGTACATCTACAATACGCGTCATTGGGGTAAATAAGTTAAAATCAGCAGAACATTCAGTAATTGCAGATCGAATAGAACTTGGTACCTACATGCTGGCTCCTGTCATAGCTGGAGGAGAGGTTGAACTGATTGGAGGCAAGCGTGAGTTAATCAGCGCTTTTTGTGAAAAGCTAGAAGTGGCTGGAGTTGATATAAGTAACTCTGAGAGTGGTTTAAATATTAAAATGCCAGATAATCGGATCGGAGCATTAAATATTCTTACGGAACCTTTCCCAGGATTTCCTACCGATCTGCAGGCACAAATGATGGCCGTTTTGTGTACTGCGGAAGGTGTTTCAGTTTTAGAAGAGAGAATATTTGAAAATAGATTCATGCACGCGCCGGAGCTTATAAGAATGGGAGCCGACATAGATGTTTATGGGGGTGTTGCGAAAGTAACAGGGGTTGATAACCTCAAAGGAGCACCGGTAATGGCTACTGATCTTCGAGCATCAGTATCTCTTATTCTAGCTGGTTTAGGAGCAAGGGGAGACACAGTTGTTAGTAGGGTTTACCATCTGGATAGAGGATACGAGGAACTTGAAAAAAAGCTGGTTGGGTGTGGTGCTGTAATAGAAAGAATTTCTGAATGACTGATGATGCAAAATATGAAGATGGAGCTGATAGTCCGTTAAAGTTGATGGCTGAGGATGTTGAGGATCTTAAGGTAATTGCTACATTGGTTCAGGACTCTGTAATCCCAGTTTCGGAGATTTCTTGGCGGCCAAAACAAAACCGGTTTGCTTTACTTATAAATAGAGTTCGTTGGGAGGATAAAGTAGAGATATCATCGATTGAAAGAGTGCAGTCAGTTCTGGTGTTTGATGATATAAGTACAGTTAGTACCCTTGGGATTGACCAAAATATCTCGGATAATATTTTATCGTTATTGACTATAAGTTGGGAATCATCTTCAGATACTACTGGTGTCTTCCAGTTAGTATTCTCTGGTAATAGCATAATTTCATTAAAAGCAGAATGTATAAATATTTTATTAAGGGATGTGACTAGACCTTACCAAACGAACTCCAAAAAAAGGCCGAAGCATGACAATATTTGAGGGATTATGCTCGAAAAAAGAGATTAAAGTTTGTTTCAATAGCCTACAAAAAAATTTGAAAATTAAATTTTCCAATCAAAAATGAGTTACCTAATAGAAATAAAGTTTGGCGACTCTAACCTAATAGAAGTAGCGGCTGAGATTTTACAAGAAAGAGAAGTCGCTAAATTTGACTTACTTGAAAAGAACTCTTTTCAAGTTACGAAAATAAAAAATGCTCAGGGGCCCTTTCGATTAAATCTAAAAGTAGAAGAGAGACGTTTGATTTTCGATATAAATAATGTTGATAACAGCAAGGTGATAGAATTTCAGCTCTCCTTGGCGCCTTTCCGGCAAGTAATAAAAGATTACTATAAAATTTGTACTAGCTATTTTGAGGCAGTTAAGAGATTACCACCTAGCAAAATTGAAACGATAGATATGGCGAGACGGGGTATTCATGATGAGGGCGCGAGAGTTTTGATCGAACGCCTAGAGGGTAAGGTAGTACTTGATCGTGACACAGCGCGACGGCTTTTTACTTTAATTTCGGTTTTAAATTACGGTGTTTGGTTTGATGGTTAAACAATTGCCTAAGTCAATTCTGTTCTGTTGTGACCATAATGCGGTCAGATCACCTATGGCTGAAGGAATGATCAAGAGGTTCTACGGAAAAGCTATCTACTCGCAATCTGCCGGTGTAAAAAATGATCTTGAAATTGATGGTTTTTCAATTGCTGTTTGTAAAGAAATTGGAGTCGAGCTTTCCCGTCATAAGACTCGTTCGTTTGACGATATGATTTCTCTAGGAGATGATATTTCTAGCTTTGATCTAATAATTGCTCTTACCCCTGCTAGCCAGCATCGAGCTCTTGAATTAACGTCTACTTATGATCTGAAAATAGAGTATTGGCCTATTATGGACCCGACAGGTTTAGGGGAAGGTAGAGAAGAAAAACTGAGAGCTTATAGGCAGGTTAGAGATCAGATAAAGTATCAAGTTATAAAACGTTTTGGAGAAGTAATAGAGTAATAGTGGGTTATTAGGCATTATCAATTAGATAAAAGTGATTTCTTTCTTGAATAATTATCCTTAAAGGCGCATTTAGTGCGGTATTAAAATCTTAATAGACATTTATTAATGGAGAAAAAATGGCAAAAGAAGAGCTTCTTGAATTTCCAGGGATCGTAAAAGAGCTTTTACCAAATGCGACTTTTCGAGTTGAATTGGAAAATGGGCATGAAATTATCGCTCATGCAGCTGGCAAAATGCGAAAAAATCGAATCAGAGTATTAGCTGGTGATAAAGTGCAAGTAGAGATGACGCCCTACGACCTATCAAAGGGACGAATAAATTATAGGTTCAAGTGACTTTAAATAAATCTATCAAAAGGAGTCGCCTTGTGCTGGGTTCAGGGTCTCCGCGTAGATTAGAGCTATTAGCTCAAATTGGAATAAAACCCGACTCCATTAGACCGCCAAATATTGATGAATCCTTTATTAAGCGAGAATTACCAAGGCAGTATTGTATGAGAATGGCACGACAAAAGTCAGATGCTATAGATATTCAGGATGATGAGGTTTTATTAACGGCAGATACTATTGTATCAATGGGTCGAAAGATAATTGGAAAACCTCAAACCGAAACTCAAGCACGAGAATTTTTATCGATGATGTCTGGTCGTAGGCACAAAGTTATTACTTCTGTTGGTGTTAAATATCAGGATAGTTATTTAGACCGTTGCGTTATAAGTACGGTCAAGATGAAACGAATATCTAATAATGATTTGGAGGCTTACATTAGTAAAGGAGATTGGAGAGGTAAAGCTGGTGGCTACGGGTTGCAAGGTTCGGCAGCAACGTTTGTACCGTGGATACAAGGATCTTATTCAGCAATTATTGGGCTCCCATTAGCCGAGACATCGGCTTTACTCGCGGCGGTGGGACTTCTATCTTAACGATATGGAGCAAGACCTTATTATTTTAGATGAACTTAATGGGAAAGAGGCTGCTGTTCTGCTTCGGTCCAACAAGCTTGAAGATTGTTTTTTTTCATTAATGGATGAAAGAATTTTAACTCCAGAAAATATATATAATGGGTTAATCGATCGGACCGTTAAGGGTCAGGGAGGGGCCTTCATAAAACTTCCTAATAATACAAATGGTTTTTTACGAAATTCTAAAGGTTTAAAACTAGGAGAAAAAATCTTCGTTCAGGTTACTGGTTATCCAGATGAAGGTAAGGCAATTCCTCTAACAAATAAAATAATGTTAAAGGGTAGAACGGTTATTGTTACCCCCTTCGCTAAAGGGATAAATTTTTCTCGCCAAATAAAATTAGAACACGAAAAATTAAGAATATTGGATGCTTTGAATAGTATTTTTCCTGATGATCTCGATTTTGGTATAATTGTAAGATCAGTGGCCAGACAAAGCCGTTCAGAAGAAATTCAAAATGAAGCAAAGTCTTATATAAATAAAGCTAAAAAGATTCTTTCTGGTGAGGAAAAAAAACCAACACAATTAGTCCAAGGTAGTAGCCCACATGAGCTAGCCTTACGAGA
>JBJLGD010000027.1:0-34211 GCA_045565015.1 Paracoccaceae bacterium | reverse complement strand
ATGGGTATAAGTTTGACAACCTTAGATCAGGTTGACGCACTGGATCTTACTATTGATGGAACTGATGAGTGCGATAAAAATTACAATCTCATAAAAGGTGGGGGTGCCGCATTATTACATGAAAAAATTGTGGCAAAAGCATCTAAAAAAGTAATAATAATCGCTGATGTTTCCAAGTATGTTAACACTCTGGGTAATTTTCCATTACCTGTTGAAGTCATAGAATTTGGTTGGAGGTTTAGTAAAACGCAAATAGAATTAAAGTTATTGCAGTTAGGCTACTGTAACTTCAAAATTGAATTGAGAATGAATGATAAATCGGCTTTAAAAACGGATGAGGGAAATCTAATCTTAGATTTAAAGTTATTTGAAATTAAAAATCCCGCTAAATTAACTCAAGAGCTTAACTCGATACCCGGTGTAGTAGAGAACGGTTTATTTGTTGATGTCTGTAATATTTTAATATTAGGAAATGTTAACGGAGATGTTGAGGTTTGTGACGTACTAAACAAAAAGATTACGAAAAAACGGATTGATATTTTTAAATTTCATGAAGCTTCAACAAGATAATAAATAGGGATAACTTAAATGAAATTTGATTGTGATCTTTTTGTAATTGGAGGAGGGTCCGGTGGTGTCAGAGCGGCACGCGTTGCCGCTAGCATGGGCTATAAAGTCTGCATTGCTGAAGGTGACAGAATGGGTGGAACTTGCGTCATTAGAGGATGTGTACCTAAGAAGTTGATGGTTTATGCTTCCAAATATTCAGAAAATTTCAAAGAAGCAAAAAAATATGGATGGAATATTAGCGTTAGAGATTTTAATTGGATTGGCTTCCAAAGAAAATTAGACGCTGAGCTAGACCGACTAGAGTGTGTTTACAGGAAACTACTTAAAAATTCAGAAGTAAAGGTTTTCAATGAATGGGCACAAATTAGTGATTCCCATACTGTAATATTGGCTTCAGGTAAAAAAATTACTTCAAAATTCATTTTAATTGCTACTGGTGGAAAGCCGGTTAGGCCAGATATTGATAATAAAAATTTGGGCATAGTATCTGACGACGTGTTTGGATTAGAAGTGTTACCAAAATCTTTATTAATTGTTGGTGGTGGGTATATCGCTTCTGAATTTGCAGGAATATTTAATGGGCTTGGGAGCAATGTCACCCAGATTTACAGAGGAGATAAGATCTTAAGAGGTTTCGATAATGATGCAAGGGACTTGATCTCTGATACCATGGTAGCCCGAGGTATTAAAATAAATACAAAAATGGATCTATTACGCTTGGATAAAAAAAATAATCGAATAAAAGCAACTTTTAACAATCAAAGTTCAGAAGTTTTTGATCAAATTTTATTTGCTACAGGTAGGAAACCAAATACCAATAATCTTGGTCTTGAGAAAGTTAATGTCAGTCTTGGAGCAAATAATGAGATACCAGTTGATAAATTTTCACAGACGGTGGTACCTTCAATTTTTGCTGTCGGAGATGTGACGAATAGAGTAAATTTAACTCCCGTGGCTATTAATGAGGCGGTAGCCTTTGTGAAGACTATCTTTTCTGGTGTCCGAACGCCAGTAGACCATGACTTAGTACCTTCTGCGGTATTCACTCAGCCGGAATTAGGGTCTATTGGTCTTACTGAACAAATTGCTAAGGAGCGTGAGCCGATTCTGGTTTTCATGTCCAAGTTTTCTCCAATGCAAAGATCTTTTGTATCTGATGACGAAAAAGTACTAATGAAATTGGTTGTATCAGAGCGAACAAATGTTGTGATTGGATGCCATATAGTTGCTCCTGAAGCTGCCGAAATGATCCAGCTTGCGTCTATAGCAATAAAAATGAAGGCAACAAAAGATCAGTTTGATCAAATCTGTTCAGTCCATCCTACTATGGCAGAAGAATTAGTTACTATGAAAACTCCAATTGATAGAGGTTGAATTTAAATAAAAAGGCCCCATCTCTAGAGTAGAAGTCAAGTTACAAAGTTTTGACAAAAGGAAATTATAATGACCGGTGATAATGGTGACGGCCCTTGGGGCAAAAGTAGTGAAAAAAATAAAGAGCAGAAAACCAACGGCCAGAGAAGCCCTAACGGTGGTAAGCAGCAAATACCTGAAATTGATGAACTAGTAAAAAAAGGTCAAGAGCAGCTTAGAGTTTTGATGGGAGGCCGAGGGGGTAGAACCGGAGGGTCTAGCGGTAACTCTGGTGGAGGGTTTTCACGTCGTTCATTTGGATTAGCAGCTCTTGGCGCTTTAGCGCTTTGGTTATTTACGTCTCTGTATACGGTTAAACCCGAGGAGCAGTCCGTGGAGTTGTTCTTAGGAGAATTTTCTTCAATAGGTAATTCAGGATTGAATTTCGCCCCTTGGCCATTGGTTTCTGCAGAAGTTATTCCTGTAACTAGAGAACAAACTGAAGATATCGGTTTGGGTGGAAGAGGTGACAGCGGTTTAATGCTGACTACTGATGAAAATATAGTTGATATTGATTTCCAAGTTGTTTGGAATATAAGCGATCCAGCAAAGTATCTATTTAATTTAGCTGAACCTAGAGCCACAATTAGAGCTGTTTCAGAGTCAGCCATGCGCGAAGTAATTGCTAGATCTGAGTTAGCCCCAATTTTAAATCGAGATAGACAAGTTATTGCAGATACAGCTCAAAAACTTATTCAGGATACCATGGATCAGTACGATAGCGGTGTAAACATAGTGCGTTTAAACCTCGATAAAGCTGATCCCCCCTTAGAAGTTATAGATAGCTTCAGAGAAGTTCAGGCAGCGGAACAAGAACGAGATAAATTAGAAAGACAGGCGGATGCATATGCGTATACAGTTTTAGCAGGAGCTAGAGGTGAAGCATCGCAATTGCTTGAGCAAGCAGAAGGTTATCGTGCAATGGTGGTTAACGGAGCAGAAGGAGAAGCCAGTCGTTTTTCAGCTGTGCTAGCCGAATACAAAAAAGCACCAGAGGTAACTCGCAAGAGATTGTATATCGAGGCAATGGAAGGAGTCTACGGCTCAATGAATAAGATTATTTTAGATGATGCTGGAGGCGCAAATGGAAATTCTAACATTGTCCCATATTTGCCATTAAATGAGTTAACAAAAAAAACCAGTAACAATTCAGGGGAGTCAAAGTAATGGGTAGAGGTCTTCTCACATCAATTTTTTTAGGTGGAACATTAATTCTATTCTTATCTTCTATTTTTATAGTAGATGAACGTCAAAAGGCATTAGTGTTACAATTTGGGCAAATAAAATCGGTAAAAGAAAATCCCGGCCTGGCTTTTAAATTACCTTTTATTCAAGATGTTGTTCGTTACGACGATCGCATTCTATCTCTCGATACAGTGCCGACTGAGGTAACTCCCTCTGATGATCGCAGATTAGTGGTTGATGCTTTTGCAAGGTATCGTATTTCTGATATTATTCAATTTCGGCAGGCTGTGGGAGTTGGCGGTTTAAGGGCAGCAGAAGATAGATTAGAGGGTATTTTAAACCCAGTAATCAGAGAGGTATTAGGTTCTGAAGGTGTGACTTCAAATACAATTTTATCGGCAGATCGAGCTGAGTTGATGTCTAGAATTACTTCGCAAGCTAAGGCTAGAGCTTTACCCTTAGGTCTTGAAGTCGTTGACGTTAGATTGAAGCAAACAAATCTACCCGAACAAAATTTAGATGCGACCTTTAGCAGAATGAGGGCTGAGCGTGAAAGAGAAGCGGCTGACGAGATAGCGCGTGGTATGGAAGCAGCACAAAGACTGCGTGCTCAAGCAGATAGAACGGTTGTGGAATTAGTTTCTGATGCTACTAGGAAGTCTGAAATCGTGAGAGGTGAAGCAGATGCTGAACGCAACGCAATTTTTGCGAAAGCTTACGGAGCGGATGCGGAGTTTTTTGATTTTTATCGTTCAATAAACGCTTATGGAAAAGCTCTCGATGGTGGCAATTCTACTATGGTGGTCCGTCCAGATAGTGAGTTTTTTAACTATCTAAAATCGGATAATGGTAGTTGATTCTCTCTAATGCTATCCTAGCGGTAGGTCTTCTATTCGTAATTGAAGGTATTTTAGTAGCTTTAGCACCTGTCTATTTAGAAAAAATTTTAAAAGTTCTGGTTAAAGCATCGTATGAAAGCAGGCGGCTTATTGGGTTGATTACATTGGCTATTGGTACTTTTCTAATTTGGATTTCACAGGCCATTAGTTGAACTTCATTAGTAGTATTTTATCGGTTGATTTTTTATTATTAAATCCCACATATCAATAAATAGTCAAACGTCACATTATTATATACATCTAAGAGGAAATATATGAAAAAAAATTCAATCTCGTTTCTAAAATTAAATTTAATTACTATTTTTGTATTGTTTGTATCGACAACCTATACTTTTTCTAAAATGCCAGAAAGTTTTGCTGACTTAGCAGAGTCGGTTAGCCCAGCTGTTGTGAATATCACCACGTCAACTACAGTGAAGGAAATATCAAGAGACCAGACACCAATTATACCAAAGGGATCGCCTTTTGAGGACCTTTTTAAAGATTTCTTAGAAAAAGATAAGGGAAAAAAGTCAAGAAATTCCTTAGCCTTGGGTTCTGGATTTGTCATCTCTGCAGATGGATACATTGTAACTAATAATCATGTGATTGATAAGGCAGACGAAATAGAAATTGAATTTTATGGAGGAAAGCGACTTAAAGCAAATGTTGTTGGCCGTGACCCAAAAACAGATATAGCGCTATTAAAAGTGGACGATAATTCAGATTTCCCGTTTGTATCATTTGGGAATAGCGACTCCGGACGTGTTGGGGATTGGGTTATGGCAGTTGGTAATCCTCTTGGGCAGGGTTTTTCTGTTTCTGTCGGAATTATTTCGGCAAGGCAAAGAGAATTAGCGGGTGTTTATGATGATTTCATTCAGACGGATGCAGCCATAAATAGGGGTAACTCTGGCGGCCCTTTGTTCAATACTTCAGGTGAGGTGATAGGCGTTAATACCGCTATCCTTTCGCCTACGGGTGGTTCTATAGGTATTGGGTTTTCAATGTCTTCTAACGTTGTAGCTCCAATTGTTAGCCAGTTAAAAGAATTCGGAGAAACAAGAAGAGGTTGGTTAGGTGTTAGAATCCAAGACCTAACTGAGGATATCGCAGAGGCGATTGGAGTACAATCAGTAGATGGAATTCTGGTGACAGAGGTGCCAGGAGGCCCAGCAGCAGAGGCTGGCATTCAATCCGGCGATATTATTTTGGTTTTTGATAAAGTTGAAGTCAAGAACACTAAGGAGCTGGTAAACTTAGTTGGAAATACTGACGTCGGGAAAAAAGTAGATGTTGAAATTCGTAGAAATGGAAAAGTTATAACTCTACAAGTAAAATTAGGTCAACGAGAGTTAGCTGAAGCTAAAGCGTTCCCAAGTAAAGTTGAGGTGCCAATACCAAAGATTGAAAAAATATTAGATATGGGGCTATCAAATTTAGATGATAAATTACGTACTAAATACAAATTAGATAGTTCTTCAGTGGGCCTAATTGTTTTAGACATCTCGAAGGAGAGTGAAGCATATCAAAAAGGAGTAAGGGTGGGAGATTTAATTTTGGAAGCTCATCAAAAGAAAATATTATCTGTTAATAGTTTGAAAGAGCTTATTAAAGATTTGAGAAGCTCAAATAAAGCATCTTTATTATTCCTTCTGAATTCTAATGGTAATTTACGCTTTTTATCTTTGCGGCTTGATTAGAGATTTAAATTATAATTAAGAGTTTAATTTAATATTTCATCAAGCATGTAAGATATGTCTTCAATATGCTCTGCTATGATATGGCATATATCGCCTTCACGTTGAAGTTTTCCAGTTATTTTAAGAAGTCTACTTTCAATTATGGTTCTTCTATATTTATTAAATATCTTTTTCCATATAATTATATTAGTAGTTCCTGTTTCATCTTCTAAAGTAATGAATGTTACACCTTTTGCTGTTGAAGGTCGTTGTCTCACTAAAACTAAACCAGCCACAGATATAATTGTGCCATTTGGTGGATTTTTTAGTTGTACGCTAGTGACACACGCAGGAGGTTTTGGCCAAGTACCATTATTGTTTTTAACTTCAATCATAAGAACAAATATAGAACAAAATAATTCTTTTACAATGCTTTAAACTTACTCTAGTAAGACTTTGTATTATGTTTTATTGGTTACCGGTATTATAAAAGAGGCATATAAATGGTTAAGATAACATATATTGAATTCGGCGGAACGCAGCACGTGGTTGATGTGGAAACTGGTTTAACTGTTATGGAGGGCGCTCGCAATAATAATGTACCAGGGATAGAAGCCGATTGCGGCGGTGCCTGTGCATGCTCTACATGTCATGTATACGTTGCTAGTGAGTGGGTAGAAAAGCTTCCAGAAAAAGATCCTATGGAAGAGGATATGTTAGACTTTGCCTATGAACCTGATCCAAATCGTTCTCGGCTTACCTGTCAAGTAAAAGTCACCGATGAATTAGACGGTTTAATAGTGAATATGCCTGAACGTCAAATTTGATCTGATTATCCTATTTAAAAGTCTAATATCTAAAGTGCTCGCCAACCAATATCAGTTCTATAAAAGCCTTCTGGCCAATCAATATTCTTAATGTTTTTATATGCTTTATCATGCGCTTCCACCAAACTATTGGCTCGAGTAGTGATATTTAAAACTCTTCCCCCGTTTCCAATTAGTTGTGATTGGACTTTTTTTGTCCCAGCGTGAAATAGCTGATTGAAACTATCATTTTTAAATTGAGTTATAAAACGAATTTCACTACCGTTTATGTAGCTACCTGGATAACCTTTTGTCGCCATAACAACTGTTATAGAATGATCATCTGCCCAATTAACTTTTGTTTCATTGAGACGTTTTAAGCAACAAGCTAGTATTAAATCGAGTATTTGAGCGCCAAGGCGGATCATTAAAGCTTGGCATTCTGGATCACCGAATCTCACATTGTATTCGATCAATTTTGGAATATTATTTTTAATCATCAAGCCGGCAAAAATAACTCCCTCATAAGGTGTGCCGTTCTTTCGCATTTCATCTATAGTAGGTTGGATAATCTTCTTTATAGCAGTATCCATAATTTTCTTAGTAAGCACTGGAGCTGGTGAATATGCGCCCATACCGCCGGTGTTAGGACCTAAATCGTTATCATAAGCCCGTTTATGATCTTGAGCTGTCCCAATAGGAAGTAAATTTTTGCCATCTGAAAGTAGAAAAAAAGAGGCTTCTTCGCCATCAAGGTACTCTTCTACTAATACCTTTTTTGATGGGCTACTCTCTGATGCACCGAACATACTATCAACCGCATTTAATGCCGTTTTGTTGTCCATTGCGACAACTACGCCTTTACCAGCAGCTAAACCGTCAAGTTTAATTACAATAGGTGCCCCTATTGATAGGACATAATCTTTCGCTTTGTCTTTACAAATAAATAGTTTTGCTTTTGCTGTAGGCGCATTTATTTTTTTACAGATTTCCTTGGTGAAATGTTTTGAACTTTCAAGTTGAGCTGCTGCTTGAGAGGCCCCAAAAACCATTATCTTGTTCGAGCGTAGGAGGTCAGAGAGCCCATTTGCTAGTGGTTCTTCAGGACCAATTACAACAAGATCTACCCTATTCTCTAAAACAAAATTTAAAATAATATGATTATCTAAAATATCTAGTTCGAGGCAATTAGCTATCTCTGAGATGCCGGCATTTCCGGGAATTACAGTAAGTTTATCACATTTTGGGTTTTGCCTTATAGCCCATGCTAAGGCATGTTCTCGACCGCCTGAGCCAATAATTAGTATATTCATAAAAAGTTCCAGTTTAGTTTTTGTTAATTAAGTTTTATGATGAGAGTTGATAGATAACAATAGAGTCGTTGAAATGAAATTGATTGATGAGAAAGATGGTAAAGGGAATATACCTGAATACAATGTCTCTGATATCTCAGGATCGATCAAAAAATTAGTTGAAAATGAGTTTGGAAGAGTCCGAGTGAAAGGAGAATTAGGTAGAGTATTTGCGGCACGCTCGGGTCACTTGTATTACGATATAAAAGATGAAAAGTCAGTTCTGGCTGCTGTAACATTCAAGGGGCAGGTGCCACATCTAAGTATTACTCCGGAAGAGGGTATAGAAGTAGTTGCTACGGGTAAGATAACAACTTTTGGTAACCAGTCAAAATATCAATTATTAGTTGATGACCTTAAGGTTTCTGGTGTTGGTGCTCTTATGGCAATGCTTGAAAAAAGAAAAAACTTATTAAGTAAAGAAGGACTATTTGATACGGACAAAAAGAAGAAGATCCCATATTTACCAACTCTAATTGGGGTTATTACTTCTCCTCAAGGAGCTGTATTAAGTGATATTCTCCATCGTCTGAGAGATAGATTTCCACGGAAGGTTGTAGTCTGGCCAGTTACTGTGCAGGGAGAGCTTTGCGCTGATCAAGTTAGTAAGGCTATTAGAGGTTTTAATGCTATACCTCGGCACGATTCACATTTGAGACCTGATGTAATAATAATTGCCAGGGGAGGAGGTTCAATTGAAGATTTATGGGCTTTTAATGAGGAAAGTCTTGTAAGGGAAGTAGCGCTGTCAGAAATTCCCATCATCTCTGGGATTGGGCATGAAACTGATACGACATTAATAGATTACGTAGCGGACATTAGAGCACCTACCCCAACAGCGGCGGCTGAACTCGTTGTGCCAGTCAGGAAAGACTTAATTAAGGTGTTGAAACGGTTAGATCTCCAACTTTCGACTGTGGTCAGGAATTTAAATGAAAACCGAAATCAACATTTATCATCTCTTTCCAGAGTTTTACTTAGGTTTGATAATCTATTAGAAATTTCTTCGGAAAGACTTAAACATGCTAGTGGACGCCTTCCCCAAGCTTTAGGTAATGTTATACAGCAAAAAAAAATAAAGTCGGAAAATATATTATCCGGGTTTAGGCTTAGCGTTTTGCAAAATAATATTAAATTAGCTGACAGTGATTTGAGAATTAAATTTCAGTCATTTCTGAATGCATTTAAGAACTACAGAACTGTTAAAGAAAATAATTTTTCCGTCGTTAAGGCTCGCTTAGATATAAACCGATTACCAGAGAAAAATAGAAATGCGGAAATACAGCTCGATAAAGTGAATAAAATGCTAACGAATATTATTTTCAGGAACCTTAAACTCAAATTAAATAATTTAGAATATCAAAAAAAAATGCTTAGCACTCTAAGTTATAAGAAAACCTTAGAGAGAGGTTATAGTGTAATAAGGAGCAAAGATAAAATTATCTCCTCTATAAGTAACCTAGATGAGGAACATGATTTAACAGTTGAGTTTAAGGATGGGAAATATATCTTACGAAAATAATAAATTCAAAATTTTTAGTTTAATGAAACTTGTTTACTATCTAGATAACAAATTAAACTTTATGAACTGAACCTCTTTTACTTTCGCTAACAACGTAGTAATTTTCTTTCATTATTAGATTTATGGTAGAAAATGTCTTTTTTTAAGAAGTTAAAAGATCGCTTATTCAGGTCATCTTCAAAGATTGAGGAGGGGATCGACAGTATTGTTAACGATGGTGGTGACAAGGAACCCTTAGAAGAACTAGAACCCTTGGAAAACAGCGCCTTACGGAGTAGTTCAGAATCTAAGCCTGAGCCCGAACCTGAGCCTGAGCCTGAGGTTGAGCCCGAACCCGAACCTGAGGTTGAGCCCGAACCTGAGGTTGAGCCCGAACCTGAGGTTGAGCCCGAACCTGAGCCTGAGCCCGAACCTGAGCCTGAACCTGAGCCTGAGCCTGAGGTTGAGCCCGAACCCGAACCTGGGGTTGAGCCCGAACTCGAACCTGAGGTTGAGCCCGAACCCGAACCTGAGGTTGAGCCCGAACCTGAGCCTGAGCCCGAACCTGAGCCTGAGCCTGAGGTTGAGCCCGAACCCGAACCTGAGCCTGAGCCCGAACCTGAGCCTGAGCCTGAGGTTGAGCCCGAACCCGAACCTGAGCCTGAGCCTGAGCCCGAACCTGAGCCCGAACCTGAGCCTGAGCCTGAGGTTGAGCCCGAACCTGAAGCAAAGAAAAATTCGTTTCTTAGTAGGCTCCTTGGAAAGAGAACTAGGGTCGCTGTAGTTAGAAGAACTTTAGACGATGAGATGTTAGAGGCACTTGAAGAATTATTAATATCTTCGGATATGGGAGTTGAGACAGCGTCACGAGTTACGGCGAATTTAGCTGAAGATAATATGGGTAAAAAATTCTCAACAGCTGAAGTTAAAGCTTTGTTAGCTAACCAAGTAGCTATTATTATGGAATCGGTGGCTAAGCCAATGCCAATTTTGGCAAAAAAACCACAAGTTGTTCTAGTAGTTGGAGTTAATGGTTCGGGTAAAACAACGACGATTGGAAAATTAGCATCTCAGTTTAAAATAGCTGGAAAAAAAGTTGTAATCGCTGCAGGTGACACATTTAGAGCTGCTGCCGTTGAACAACTTCAGGTATGGGGTGAAAGAGCGAAAGTTCCTGTTTTAACAGCACCGGAGGGTTCTGATCCGGCTTCCTTATCATATGATGCTATGGAAAGAGCGGAAAATGATGGGGCAGATATTTTAATGATTGATACGGCTGGAAGATTACAAAATCGAGCAGACCTAATGGAAGAGTTATCAAAGATTGTTAGAGTCATTAAGAAAAAAGATTCGAGTGCCCCGCACAATACGCTATTGGTACTGGACGCCACTACTGGACAAAATGCTTTAAATCAAGTTGCAGTATTTAGTGAAATTTCAGCTGTTTCAGGTTTAATAATGACCAAATTGGATGGAACTGCAAAGGGTGGCGTACTAGTTGCTCTTGCAGATAAATTTGGTCTACCAGTTCATGCAATTGGTGTAGGTGAACAAATTGATGATCTTTCGCCCTTCAACGCTCAAGATTTTGCTCGAGCTCTAACTGGTCTTGATACTTGATTGATTGGCTTTTAGCCATCGAAGGTACTAGCCTAAGTAACAGACTAGCTATCCTATTGGCTTTATTAGCAGCTATGTTCCATGCTTTTTTTGGGTCACTTCAAAAAGGTAAGCATGATCCTTGGTTTTCAAGAGGGGCCATAGATTTAACCTATGGCTTGATAGCTATACCCTTTGTTTTATTTATTGTTCCCTACCCAGAACCGCATATGTGGTTAATTTTATTTGTCGCTCTGATCATTCATTCTATTTATAAAATTTTACAGGCTTCGGCGTATAGTCTCGGATCTTATACAGTAGTCTACCCAATTGTTCGAGGGTCAACACCACTGTTTACCATAATTGGGGCATATTTTATTTTTAATGAGTTGTTTTCGACGTTACAATTGTTTGGCGTATTTCTTTTGCTTTCTGGAATATTCGGTTTGGCATTTTATAATCTAAAATTAGTAGTTATAAACAGGGACACATTAGTTCCCGCTTTATCTTTGGCAGTTTTGACAGGTTTTTTTGTCGCGTTATACACGAACTATGATACTATCGGAATCCGTGCTACTTATAATCCTTTTACTTTTATATTTTGGCTATTTCTATTGGATAGTTTTTTGATGCCTTTTATTGCTTATTTTCGATGGTATAATGCTAATGAAAAGCCAAATCTCGATGGATTAGTGAAAAGAGGTCTTATAGGTGGAGTAATTTCTTATTTTTCTTTTGGATCAATTATGATGGCGACTAGGTTAGGAGAAGTTGGGCAGGTTGCAGTCTTAAGAGAGACTTCTACAGTCTTTGCAGTAATAATTGGTGTCTTATTTTTAAATGAGAGTATGGGTTTAAAAAGACTTGTAATGATATTATTTATAACTCTAGGTGCTGTGTGTGTTGGAGTGAGAATTTAAATGAACGAACAAAAAATTAATCCGATGTTAAAGATAATTTTGGAACTTGGGCCAATAATTATGTTTTTTTTAGTTTATGGGAAACTTAAAGATAAAACATTCGAGATAGCTGGGATTCAATATCAAGGTTTTATAATAGCTACTGGTTTGTTTATACCGGTTTTATTAACTTCGATATTATTGTTGTGGTTGATCACAGGCAAGATGGCCCGGATGCAAATCGTTACAGCTATCTTAGTAGTATTATTTGGTGGCTTAACCATATGGTTTAATGATGATCGCTTTTTTAAAATGAAACCAACTATAATTTATTTAATTTTTGGAAGTCTTTTGGCTTTTGGTTTGACAAGAGGAAAATCTTATTTGGAATATGTTATGGAAGATATGTTGCCAATGGAACAAAAGGGCTGGATCATCCTAACCACCCGAGTATCGATATTTTTCTTCGCTTTGGCCATTACCAATGAGGTAGTTTGGAGAAACATGAGTACCAGTAGCTGGGTAAATTTTAAAACATTTGGATTAACTGGCGCTTTATTTCTATTTTTCGTTGGACAAAGTGCTCTTATAAAAAAATATACAAAAAATATAGACAAATAACTTTTAATTTCTAAAGTTATTGTTATCCAGTATGAAAAAGACTCTTAAAAGTATTTGGCTCTAAACTATCTTGTTGGAAAGTTTTACCTTCTGTTAAAAGTGATATTGCATCATGAGAGTGTAAGCTTTCCTGATGACTCGCCAAGATCCTATAATCCCTTATTTTCTTTTCTTCACTGAGCTTTTTAGCAAAAGAACGCACGGCGTCTTCTACAAATATAGGGTTTGCTCCATTTAGCTCTGCGAAAGCTTGTTCATCCTCTCGTTTTACCATAACTTGTGTTTCAGTAGGTACGGCTTGCCGACATAATTCTACAAGATCTTCAAACCAGAAAGTTGAGAACTTTGGATTTAATTCTATAGATATTCTTGCTACTGACCTTTGAGAGTGAGGGGTAGCCATCTGATTACGTACTGATCTGGCATGTTCGGATAGCTCCAAAGAACAGGGGCAGGTTGAAGAATAAACATAATCAAGGTGCATGATTTTTTTCGTTACATTATCAAACTCTATCACTTCTAAGCAAATATCATAATACTGATAGCCTTCTAGCCCAGAACGAAGACTGGTTGTTTTCATCGGAAATGAAAATTTCATTTGAATCCTGGCATCAAAGCTATCTAAATCTTTTTTGTAGAGGCCAATTGTTTTGGTAATTACGTCAAAACTAAATTGCTCTTCATTTGTTTTGTAAAAACTTCTCATTATCCTAGACATGTTGACGCCTTTTTTGTCAGCTTCTAAACTGACGGAACCAGTTACAGATGTCTCCAGCGTTATTGGTGAGGAGCTTTTAGTTCTGAATTTCACTGGAAGCCTAAAGTTTGAAATACCAACATGTTGGATTCTTTTTTTTGAGCCTTTGATTAATGCTGAAGAGCCATTTTGAATATCCGGCATAGTTTTGAGATACTCATCATTTGGAGTAAATTCGTCAGGGTATACACTGTTTAAATTTTTTTCGCCTATGTTTTTCATATCACTTAACAGTGCTATTAATCCAGGATCTAGGGAAACAGTTTTTCCAAAAGCCGAAGATTTTAAAATAGTTTTTAAAGTCTTCAACGCCTCTTTAGTCTCGCTAATACTTGGTACAGGTTCTATTTTTTTCGTATAAACAGTCATTTCTGCAACCCTTTTTGAATAGCTCTAAGTATCTCCTATCTAACACATGTCAGAATAATAAAAGATGATAAATGCGGCTTTTTATCTCGGGTGGAAAAATAGTCGTTTTTAAAGAAATTGCCTCAGAAGTTTTGTTAATTTAGATAGTTAGTTGCAATCTTTTAACAATTAATCACTATAAAACTGGGGTTAACTAATTTACTGGTGCTAATACAAAGAATGATTGTTAGATTTAAAATAATAGAAATTAATAAAGATAATATACTAAGGTGTTTCGTGATATATTTAAAAAGTAGATTTTTAGATGCTTGACTTTCGTCCAATTGGTTACGTTGTGGGCATACTTGTATTCGGTTTAGGGGTTTCAATGCTTTTCCCTATGGCTTGGGATTGGTACCAAGGAAATAGTAATTGGTTTGTTTTTTTGGAGAGTGCCTTACTAACCTGCACGGTAGGGGGTTTGACTGCATTAGCATCAGTTAATGGTGTCGCTGAGCGGCTTAGTATTCAGCAAACTTTCATTTTAACTACACTTGTATGGGTAACACTACCATTTTTTGGAGCGTTACCTTTTTACTTAGGAAACAGTGATATGAGTTTTGTCGATTCTTTTTTTGAGTCGATGTCAGGACTGACTACAACTGGCTCTACCGTATTGGTTAATATTGAAGCTCTGGCAGACGGTATAAAACTATGGAGGGGAATATTGCAATGGTTTGGCGGAATTGGTGTTATTGTAATGGCTATGGTTTTTCTACCAGCATTAAAAATCGGGGGAATGCAACTCTTTCGCTCAGAGGGATTTGATACTTTTGGCAAAATATTGCCTCGAGCTGGTCAAATTGCTCAATCAATATCTTTAATATATGTTTCTTTGACAATTCTTTGTTTCATCTCATATCTAGCCTCTGGGATGCCCGCTATTGATGCAGTAGTGCATGCCTTTACAACTATCGCTACAGGGGGTTTTTCAAATTCTGATACCTCTTTTTTTAATTATGGGGCTAGCGCAGAATATGTCAGCTGTTTATTTATGATCCTAGCTGCTTTACCATTTGTACGATATGTTCAGTTAGTTTCTGGGAATACGAAACCTTTTTTTCGCGATAGTCAAATCAGATAACATTTATGTTGGTGATTCTGGTTTTAGCATTAATATTGACAATATGGTATGCTAAGGAATTTGGAGATCTTACCGAAAGTACGGTACGGAAGTCTTTTTTTAGCATAATTTCTATCATTACAGGTACTGGATATGTTAGCGTAGATTATGGGTCTTGGGGTCCCTTTGCAGTTTCATTTTTCTTTTTTTTAGGGCTAATTGGTGGATGTGCTGGATCGACTTCTTGCTCAATAAAAATTTTTAGATTCCAACTTTTATTTGCCTCAATAAAAACTCAGATTCAAAGAGTTCACTCTCCTAATGGGATATTTTCGCCTCGCTACGAAGGCAGAGTTGTTCAAGAGGATGTATTAAGTTCAGTTATCTTATTTTTTGTTTTATTTATTGTATCAATTGGTTTCTTCTCGGTATTGTTAAGCCTAACGGGTTTAGATTTTATAACTGCTGTTTCAGGGGCAGCTACAGCATTTGCAAATGTTGGCCCGGGTTTGGGGGCTCAAATAGGTCCGACTGGAAATTTCTCCAACCTCAATGACGTAGCCAAGTATCTGTTAACAGCCGCAATGTTAATAGGACGATTGGAGTTATTAGTTATATACGCTATTTTAACAGTAAATTTTTGGAGAAATTAATTATGAGGAAAACTATTGGCGCTCAGGTTTCAAATTTCTTGAAAAATAAAGGAGTCGAAGTTATTTTTGGGATTCCTGGAGTGCATAATCAGGAATTATATAGAGGAATAGAGGAAGCAAATATAAAGCATATTTTAGCGCGTCATGAGCAGGGTGCTGGATTCATGGCTGATGGATACGCTCGTGCAACAGGTTTGCCTGGGGTGGCTTATGTCATAACTGGACCTGGCGTATGCAATATTATGACACCAATGGGCCAAGCCTATTCTGATAGTATTCCAATGCTTATAATTTCATCTTCTTTGGAAGAAATAACTCTAGAATCGGGCAGAGGAAGATTACACGAGATGAAAGACCAGAGATTAGCGGCTGAAACAGTTTGTGATTGGTCTATTATAGCTAAAACTGAAACTGAAACTTATCAGTTAATAGATCGTGCTTTTCACGAATTTCAAACTCAACGAAAAAGACCAAAACACATTCAATTGCCCATTAGTTTGTTAGAAAGCCTATCAGAAGTGGATTGCATAGAGGTCAAAGACAAAATGTCTCCCAATGAGATTGAGATATCTCAATCTTTACAGTTTATTAATGAATTATTTAATGAATTCCCAAAAATATTATTTATTTTTGGTGGCGGCGCCTGTCAGTGCTCGGACTTAGCAAGGGAGGTTATGGAGAAATGTAACGCCGCTTCCTTTAGTACTTTTGCTGGTCGAGGGATAATTAAGTCAGATAATAAATTGAATTTTGGTAGTTACTTATCCCACCAAAGCAGTATCGCGCCTATTTCAGAGGCGGATATTGTAATAGCAGTCGGGACGTCCCTCTCTGAGTGTGACATTTGGCGAGAGTCTCTAGGCGTAAACGGAAAATTTATTTGGGTTAACTCAGACCCGGAAGCGTTTTCGTCAACCGTTGGTCCTCATCAAAAAGTAATTTGTAAAAGTGAAGATTTTTTGGAAGCTTTTTGTGATAGAATTCCGATTAATTACCCCAATAAATGGGATATTGCAGATATTGCAAATTTCAAGAAAAAGTGTGAAATTGAAGTTGATAGTCTTCGACCGGGTATAGTTCCTATTTGCCATGCCCTTAGGGATTGTACTGATGAAAATACAATGTTTTTCTCAGACATGACTCAATTTGCGTATGTTGCCAAAGAAGTAATACCAATGGATCGCCCAAACCTGTGGCATCATCCTTACGGTTTTGGTACCTTAGGCTACGCACTACCTGCTGCGATAGGAGGAGCGGTTGGTCAACCGAATATTCCTGTTATAGTGATAGCAGGAGATTATGGATTCCAATACACGCTTCAGGAATTAGCAACAGCAGTAGAGTTGAGATTAAGTATACCAATAGTCCTATGGGATAACCATAAGTTAAAAGAAATCGAAGATAGCATGGTAAGTGCCCAAATTGCTCCAAATGCTGTGAAAGCCTTTAATCCTGATTTTTGTCAGCTAGCTACCGCATATGGCGCATTGTCGGCTGCACCCAAAGATATTTCAGAATTTAAGGTTGAGGTGGTGAAAGCCTTCTCTAGAGAGCTTCCAACGTTAATTTATCTATCAACTGATTTTTCAGCTAAGAACATATAAGTTTTTAAAACTCCATCGATTTTTCGCTTATAAAAATCAGTTATTTCTTTATTTCTTAAGGCTGATACTACCAGCAGCTAATTAACACAGAACTTTCTTTACCTAAATTATTCAGAGCTTCTTTAGTTTTTTCTTTCTGCTCCTTTTCTAAATAAAACTTTATACCGTGTTTCCTCAACGCTTTTTTAATGACTGAATTTTTTATTGCAAACTTAATATTTGAGGGTAAGTTAAACTGTGACTTATCATAGTTTATTAAAGCTCCTATCACCGCTCCAGAATTATTAACTATCGCAGCGCCTTGCTGGCTCTCATCAACATTTAAAAATAGCTGTTTAATATAAGTTTCATCATTCAGCCCTTTTACATCAATTACCCTACCAATACTGAAAGAAGGAGAGCCAAATGCTCCTTGGCCAGAGAAACCTGATGTATACGTTAGCGATTCAATCCGTGGAAGCTTTGTAGAAAATTTTAGGTAGTTTATGGGGGCTATAGTTTCTTTTGGTTGTAAAATAACTATTTCGGATTCAACACTTTTAACTTCAAGCTCAATATCTTTATCGAGCGTCAATTTATAACAGTCATTTAGTACTGAACTAGTGGTTATTACTGTTCCAGATTGATTGATAAAAAAACCAGTTTTAGATATTTTTGGCAATCTGAATTTAATACCAGAATAAAAATGACGTTTGCCTTCGCTATTAGGTGTGTCTGAGTGGTCAATGCCTCCATTGATTATATGGATTGTTTTTCTAGCTAAATATATTGCTGTCTCAAGTTCTTCTTTTTGAGCTTCTGGGTAGTCAAATATAAAACCTTTTAGATAATTTTCTTCTAATGTGACATAGGCGTAAATGCTCCTGCCGTTATAGTCTCCCTTAATTGAAAAATACGAGTTATTAACTCGTTTTCTTGCTTTAGGAGGAATCATTTCGAATTTTTTAAAGAGATTATAAAAATCTTTTAAGGTTTCGCTAGTTCCTGGTTGGGAAATTAAATGAACACTTGCTTCAACAGGCGAACCATTACTTGAGTAATGTGAGAACGGGAACAGATACTTATCAAATTTCACATAGTTAGTTGGTAGTAATAATTGTATTTGTGAATTAGGGTCAACTACGAGCTCATACCCTTTATTTTGTAATGTGTTTTGATAGGTTGTTAGCAAAATCCCTAATTGCTGCGTTGTTAAAATATTTGTAACCGGAAAGTTATTTTCTTTTTGCCATAAACCAATTGCTTTTCGGGTACCTTTGCCAAATGTACCATCTATGCTCATAGAATAAAATTTCAAATCTTTTAAAGCTAATTGTATGTAGTTTTTTTCAGTTTGTTTTAATAGATCCTCATTCACAGTTGATTTACTCAGAGACTCCTTAGTAATACTCGCAGGTTTTAAACCAGACAGTGTTATACTTTTCTGAGTTCTTAAACTTTTATTTGGCCAAAATTGTGATGTAAATTTTGAGCCACCAATCACATTTGCTTGTAGGGGTAGAATTTTATTACTTTGTAGCTTTTGAATTTTTTCCTTTGCCCGATTAATCTCGTATGGGCCTAAAACTAATAAATACCAGCCATTTTCGGTTTCAAACCCTTTTACTTCCTCGGATAAGTACGCATAGCTATCTGCTTTGTCCTCAGCGGTTTCTTTTTTAGAGAATGAATCGATTTCTACCCAGTAGGATTGAGAAGATGCTGGTGATAAAATTAATAAAAATATATAAAAAATACTTAATATTAAAATACGATTCATCATTTATTCCCATATAAAAGTAAAAGTTAATTGGTTTTAAAACTCTAATAATATGGTTGCACGGATGATGCACCCCAAAAACTAATAATTTCATCAATTGACTGCTATCAATGTCTTCCCTATTGGAAAATTAACACATTAAGGGCAGAAATATGAAACAATTGATCAAAAAACCAAAAAGTTTTCAAGAGATAATCCTAAGATTACAGGATTACTGGGCCGAAATCGGGTGCGCAATAATCCAGCCTTACGATATGGAGGTTGGTGCAGGTACTTTTCATCCGGCGACTACATTGAGAGCTTTAGGTCCAAAACCTTGGTCTGTCGCGTATGTTCAACCTTCGAGGAGGCCAACAGATGGACGATATGGAGAAAATCCTAATCGGTTACAGCATTATTATCAGTTTCAGGTCTTAATCAAGCCTTCTCCACCAGACTTTCAAGACTTATATTTGAATTCGCTACAGTCGATAGGAATTGATCCAGCGTGTCATGACATACGATTTGTCGAAGATGACTGGGAAAGTCCCACTTTGGGAGCTTGGGGACTCGGTTGGGAAGTGTGGTGCGATGGAATGGAAGTTTCTCAATTCACATATTTTCAGCAAATTGGTGGCCATGATTGTAATCCAGTATCAGGAGAGTTGACCTACGGTTTGGAGCGCTTGGCCATGTATGTTTTAGATGTAAATCATGTTATGGATTTACCTTTTAATAATCCAAATTCCTCTTTACATCTTAAATATGGAGATATTTTTAAAGAGTCTGAGGCTCAATACTCGAGATGGAACTTTGATGCTCTAAACCCAAAAATATTATTACAACATTTTGAAGATGCTACTAGTCAATGCAAGGAAATATTGGAGGCTGAGCCGTTAGATCCAAAAACTGGAAAATTTATTGTGATGGCTCATCCTGCCTATGACCAATGTATAAAAGCCAGTCACATATTCAATCTTTTAGATGCTCGGGGTGTTATCTCGGTGACTGAACGACAGGCGTTCATCAGCAAAGTTAGAAGTTTAGCAAAAGCTTGCGCTGATGGATTTTTAAAAACTGAGGCCGGAGGTTTCACTCCATGAGTGGAAAGTTGGTTAGTCTTATACTTATAATCTCAGCAGTTTTTGGAGGGATATCTTTATATTACTTACAGGTTTATTACTACTATTCGTATATTGATGAAACTAGTGAAGATTTTAGAATAAAAGTTTTATCTAAAAACAGTGGATTGTATGAAACTGTGAAGTTCAACCACTTTGAGGGTATTAATGGTGATAATTCACCATTAAACTTTAAAAGTTGTTTCAATCTAACAGAGGTAGAAAAAATAAAGAGTATTTCAGTAAAAGTTACTAAGCCGGTTCCATTAACCGCTCCTGCTTGGTTTACTTGTTTTAACGCTAAAAGTTTAGGAAAGTCCTTAGAATCAGGCGAGGCATTTGCTGTTATATCGGAAAAAAATATTTTCTCTGGTATTGATAGAGTTTTAGCTTTTTATAACGACGGTAGAGCGTTTTCGTGGCATCAGCTAGCAGACGAACAAGTGAGAGAGTAAACAGATGAAAGAACTTCTAATAGAATTATTATCAGAAGAAATACCTTCTAGGATGCAAGAAGCTGCTAGAGTAAATCTTAGAAACATAGTTACGAAAGGGTTAATGGATGCGGGCTTAACGTATGAAAGTGCTACCCCATATTCTACACCAAGAAGGTTGGTATTAGTTGTCTCAGGATTGTCAGATAAATCTACGCCTTTTACTATCGAACGTAAGGGACCTCGTGTTACAGCACCAGATCAAGCTATAAATGGGTTTTTAAAATCAACAGGGTTAAATAAGAGGGATTTAGAGGTACGTTCGGTGAAAGGCACTGACTTTTATTTTGCAAATATAAAACAACCTGGCCGCGATGCTGCTAATATAGTTTCCGAGGTCTTGAGTTCCAGTATTAAAAGCTTTCCTTGGCCTAAATCAATGCGCTGGGGTACGAATATGTTGAGATGGGTAAGGCCATTAAACAATATACTTTGTCTACTTTCTGATGAAAATCAATCAAAAATGGTCAATTGTGATTTGGGGTTTATTAGCTCAAACAACAAGTCGTTTGGTCATAGATTAGTCAACAATAAAGAATTCTCTGTAAGAAATTTTGATGACTTAAAAAAATATCTTAAGAAGTCTCATGTAATTTTAGATCACGAAGAAAGAAAACGAGAGATTTATAATGCTTCATGTAATTTAGCATTTGCTCTAGGGCTGGATCTTGTTGATGATCCTTTATTGTTAGATGAGGTAACAAATTTAGTTGAGTGGCCTCATGCTCTCGTTGGAAAAATCTCTAGTGAATTCTTGACGTTGCCCAGTGAAGTTCTACAGGTTTCCATGAGAAAGCATCAAAAATTTTTCAGTTTAAAAAATAAAAAAACTAACCTCATAGAAGGGTTTATAACAGTTTCTAATAATCAGGCAGAAGATAATGGGAAATTAATTCTCGATGGAAACCAGAGAGTTCTTTTCGCACGTCTTTCTGACGCTAAATTCTTTTGGGAAAATGATTTGCGGACCATTAGCTCGGGTATGGAGTCTTGGGTTAATCGACTAAGAAATGTTACATATCATAACAAATTAGGAAGTCAGTTTGAAAGAGTAGAACGAATAAGAAGAAAGTCTTTGAAATTAGCTCAGAATTTAACTGTTGACGAAAATTTAGCTGATCAGGCATCTTTATACTCAAAGGCTGACTTGTCATCTGAAATGGTTAATGAGTTCCCTGAATTGCAGGGCTTAATGGGGAGCTACTATGCGCAGGCATGCGACTTTTCCCCCGAAGTTGCTTTAGCTATTAAGGATCATTATTCACCCTTAGGACCCAATGATGATTGTCCTAAATCTTTGATCTCAATAGTAGTGGCATTATCAGATAAATTAGATACTCTTGAAAGTTTTTGGAGAATTGATCAAAAGCCAACTGGGTCATCAGATCCATTTGCTCTTAGAAGAGCGGCTTTGGGAGTAATTAGATTGATATTAGAGAATAACATCTCAATAGATATAGACCACTATATATTCGATTTAGAAGATGATAAGCTTGAAAACCTTGTTTCCTTCTTTCATGAAAGATTGAAAGTTTTTTTAAAGGAAAAGAACATCAGATATGATATTATAGATGCATGCCTATCGTCCAAAGACAAAAGTAATATTTTTAATCTTTTTCTTCGAGTGAAAGCACTTTCAGATCGGATAGAGCTAAAAGAGACTGAAAATCTTATCCAAGGCTTCAAGAGAGTAAACAATATATTAAAAAAAGCTGAAAATATTGACGGTGTAGTGTACGAACTTGAACCTGATATAAAATTCTTTGAGGTTCCAGAAGAACATAAATTATTTACAGACTTGAATAAAATTAACGAGATAGTGATTGTCAAATTATCACAAAATAACTTTTTAGACGCACTTGAAAGTTTGGTTGAATTGAGTAATTCAATAGATAATTTTTTTACTGCAGTTAAAGTAAACTCTGATAATTCTATAGTTAGACGTAACCGTTTGTGTTTATTGCAAAAAATAAGATTTATTTGCAACGAAGTTGCAGATTTTAGTCTTTTAGAAGGATAAGAAAATAACGCGTAGGATTAAAACTCAGCTCAAAGGTCTATAATTATATTATGATAAAGACACCAAATTTTGAATTAATTTCTTCCGAGGCCAACATCAGCGGGAATCTTCACGGAGCTAGAGCAAAATGTTTGCAACGGCTTATAAGATTAGGGCTTCCTATACCTAAATCAGTAGCCTTATCTATCCCGTTTGTTAATGCTATTGCTTCAGGCGAACATATTGATTTGAATGGTATCGTGTCAAATTTTGATATTAACCCCATTATTTCAGTTCGATCCTCGCCGTTAAGTGGGGAATGGGGTGGTCCAACTACAATTTTAAACATTGGTATGAATCGTAAAATGGAACAATTCTATGCGAAGGTCCTCGGGGAAAAAGCCGCTAAGGAATTACATCTAAAATTTATTAAATCTTACACTATGGAGGTTTTGAGATTAGATGACAAGTTGTTTGATTTCGACAATCTTACGCCTGAAACTGCGATAAGTGCCTATGAACAGGAAATGGATGAGTGCTTTCCGCAAAGTATCGAAACTCAACTTTCAGAGGTTTTGAAATCTATGTCTAGAGCGTGGCAAGGGACATCAGCGCGGTTATTACGAGTATCCAAAGGGGCTCCTGAAAATGTTGGTTTAGGCCTTGTGGTACAGAAGATGGTTTTTGGTCTGGGCAAAGCTAAAAGTGGGGCAGGCGTAATACAATTTTTTGACCCTGAGAACGGACAAAAAAAAGAAATTGGTCGATATCTAAGCCAATCGCAGGGTAGAGACGCATTAGAAGATAAAAAAGAAGCATTATTTTTAACAAAGGATAAACGAGGCCCATCTTTAGAAGATATGTATCCAAATATATTTGAACAGCTGATCCAGGCAGGGCTAAAATGTTGCATCGGTTTAAAGGAAGAGATGCAAATAGAATTCACTTTGCAAAACGGAAAACTTTTTATCTTGGATGCAGTACCTGCTCCAAGGAATGTTAGCGCTTCAGTTCAGATTGTCACTTCTTTAGTTAAAAGAGGTATCATTAGTAAAAAAGAGGCTATATTACGCATAGATCCAAAATCATTGAGTGATCTTCTTCATAACCAAGTCATCAAAGGGTCAAATAGTGAGGTAATTTGCAGAGGTATTGCTGCCAGTCCCGGTGCATCCAGTGGAAGGCTCGTATTTAGCTCGATGTCAGCTCAAGCTTTATCAGCAAAGAATGAAAAATGCATATTAGTACGCCGTGAAACTTCTCCAGAGGATATTAGGGGCATGTATTCAGCAAATGGCATATTAACTGAGCGAGGTGGCAACACAAGCCATGCGGCGGTAATAGCGCGTGGTTTAGGGTTACCGTGCGTCTCAGGAGTTAATGGTATTGAAGTGGATTCAAAAAATAAGAAATTTAGAACATCTGATGGGCGCTTTTTTTTAGAGGGTGATGTGGTGACTATTGATGGTACAGCGGGGGAAGTATTGGAAGGTGCAGTTCCATTAATGCCAGCATATCGAGGCAAAAGTTTTAGTACTTTAATGAATTGGGCTGACCAATTTAGAGATATAAAAATTAGGGCTAATGCGGACACTTCCCAAGATGCAAAAGTGGCTGGAAGTTTTGGAGCTGAAGGTATTGGTCTATGTAGAACTGAGCATATGTTCTTTGCTGAAGAGCGGCTTACTGTTCTAAGAGAAGTAATATTCGCTGATAGCCCAATGGATCGCACAGCAGCGTTAAAACGACTTTTGCCAATGCAGAGAAATGACTTCTCTAGCTTGTTCCAGATTATGGCGCCTTTACCGGTTTGTTTAAGGCTGTTCGATCCACCCTTACACGAATTCCTCCCGAATAGTCGTGCTGGGGTTCAACAACTGGCAGAGGCTATGAATTTGACCTTTAACGAAGTTCAAGAGCGGATAGTAGGACTTTCGGAATTTAACCCTATGTTAGGAATGCGCGGCGTTAGATTGGGTATTACGGTACCAGAAATATACCAAATGCAGGCAAGAGCGATTTTTGAAGCTGTTATAGAAACAAGAGCAGTCACTGGCCAAGCAGTTGTTCCAGAAATAATGATTCCACTTGTTTCAGCAAAAAAAGAGGTAGAGTTAGTGAAATCGTCTATAGACCAAGTAGCAAAGTATGTGGCTATAGAAACTGGTGAGACAATCAATTATCAGCTTGGTGTTATGGTTGAAACTCCGAGAGCGGCGCTACAGGCTGGAGATATTTCAAAAAATGTAACTTTTTTAAGTTTTGGAACTAATGATATGACACAAATGACTTATGGGCTCTCTAGAGATGATGCGGGAAGATTTATGTCTCAGTATGTTAGCCAGGGTGTATTCGACGAGGATCCGTTTCATATCCTTGATAAAGAAGGAGTAGGTGAATTATTAAAGTTGGCGTGTGCCAGAGGTAGAGGAACAAACGAAAATCTTATTTTGTCTGTATGTGGAGAGCACGGTGGAAATCCAGAGAGTATTGAGTTTTGTAGAAAATTAGGAATGGACTATGTTTCGTGTTCCCCATATCGAGTTCCCGTGGCAAGGCTAGCAGCAGCTCATCTTGCTATATTAGATGTGGCAAGCTAGATGCGTAATAAGTAAAAATTTAACCTAATAAGAATTTTGCCTTTATCTTTTTGAAAAACTATTAGATAACGCCGGCCAAAGCTAAAATGAGTTTTTATTGGTAAGGTTTTAGAGGGATATTGTTAGTCTTCTTTATTTAAAGTTATGCGTTCTATTCAAAAATATATATTTTTAATCATTTTGACGCTATCTACTGGCTGCAGTTCTAGTAATAGCACGTTTGATTTGTTATCTATGCTAAGGTTTGATAAAATATATTATGGTTTTAGCTTACTTCCACACAAGAGACCAATTAAGCCAATTTATCTAACAACGGATATTAATGGTAAAAAGAAACGTACCGGTAATTTAAACAATTTAAAGATCCTAGACTCATTGCCGACTGCTAGTGGGGGTGCAGAGTGGCGGTGCCTTTCCGAGGCCTTATATTTTGAAGCTCGGGGAGAACCAATTGAAGGTCAAATTGCTGTTGCGGAAGTGATATTAAATAGAGTCGACTCAAAAAGATTTCCAAAATCTGTCTGTCGAGTTATTGATCAGACCACTGGTAAGCGGCATAAATGTCAGTTCAGTTATAATTGTGATGGCCTTTTAGAGGTTTTCCCGGATAAGAAAGCATATGAAAGGGTAAGTAAAATTGCTCGTTTAATGTTGGATGGATCATCAAGAGATCTGACTAATGGGGCTACATTTTATCATAGTAGGAAAGTAAAGCCCAGTTGGAGGTCATCTTTTGCACGAACCACAAATATAGGATCGCACATATTCTATCGTTTTAAATCATAAAGCTTTTTTAATTTTTTCTGAAGGAAAGTAGATTTATGTTTGAAATATTATCATTTTGCGTAGAATGTAAATTTTCAAATAAATTTTTCGAAAATGAATTATGGTTACTGAATTAAAAAATGCATTTGAACATCCTGCTGAAAGGGCAAAGAGCCTTTCTGAAGGCCATTCCTTAGATAGGATCTCTCTTCGAGACTACATACACGAAGTTGAGATCGGGGCATTTCAATCCGAAAGAGGATCTAATCAGCGTATAAAATTTAATATTGTGGTTGAGGTGATAATTCCAGAAAATCCAGACGATGACGTTGATCTTATATTCTCTTATGACGCCATAATATCTGCAATAAATAAAGAGCTTTCACATGAAAGAATAAATTTATTGGAAACCTTGGCAGAAAAAATAGCCGGAAATATCTTAACAGATAAAAGAGCAAAGAAAATATTTGTTAGAATTGAAAAGCTTGATCGAGGCCCAGGCGCATTGGGTATCGAGATTGTCAGGTCTAACTCAGATAAAAAAGTTTCAACTGTCGAATCATTGCCGGAGTGCTGTCTCATAGTCCTAGGTGAAAAGGTTTTTCAAAACGAGGATGTTGCAAAGTTAATTGATATTCTGTCGCTAGCGGATCTCTCAACTATTTTACTGGTTCCAAAAGCTGTTTTAAATAAATCGGTAATTACTGATAAAACAGCCAGAACAAGAATATCGCTACTTTCTATTGATCAAAACGCTTGGTTGTTGGCTTCCAGAAACCAGAAGTGTCAGGTTGTAGAGACGAGAACAGAACTAGACTGGATTGTAAGAAATAAAAAAATTGGTGTTTGGAGCCCGTCCAGACTATTTTTAAATGATAATTCTGGTTCTGATCTTGAAAAAAAGTGTACTTCTAAGTTAACTTTCTGGTTAAGTAGGCAGCTAAACGTTAAGGATATCTTTTCATTTGGTAAAGATGTTGAGGAGATTGGAACACCTTTAATTCTTTCGGAAATATTAAAATCGAACTCTGCATCTTTTACCAAAAGGTAATAAATATGTCTCTCTACTACAGACCAATACCAAAGCTAGACCTGACCAAAGGGTCTAACTCAATGCTATTAGCAGGAGGGGATATATTTTTTGATGAAGTCGAGGTTTTGAAGAGAGGTTTTAAAAGTTATATTATTCCAGCTTTTAAAATTCCTCGTACTATAAAAAATGATATGATAAGGCCACGACCAAGCATCCTAGGATTATCATACTTAGACCCTGCCATAATGGGGATTATTAATATAACACCAGACAGTTTTTCAGATGGTCAGGAGGATTTATCAACTAAAACTGTAGTAAAAAAAGTGCAAAAGATGGTACAAGATGGTGCAAATATAATTGATATTGGTGGTGAGTCGACTAGACCAGGTTTCGAAAAAGTCCCTGTAGAAGATGAATTGTCTCGAGTTATTCCTGTTATTGAAGCTATCCGAGATGCCGGGCTATCAATTCCAATATCTGTTGATACTATGAAGGCTACGGTTGCAGAACAAGCACTTCGTAAAGGTGCTAATATGATAAATGATGTTTCTGGTATGGACTTTGACAAAGATATGGTGAGTGTTATAAAAAATAGTGGAGCTCAAATATGTTTAGTGCACTCACAGATTGGTAAAGAAAAAGATACGAAACCATATCAATATGAGAACATTCTTCTAGATATTTATGACTATTTGGCTCAAAAAATCACAACAGCTGTTGAGTATGGTATCCCAAAGTCCAAAATAATTATTGATCCAGGTGTGGGTTTCAATAAAAACTTAGCGCAAAATTTAATCCTGCTGAACGGCCTCAGCTTATTTCATACCTTAGGCTGTAGATTACTTATAGGCGCTTCTAGAAAAGGTTTTATTGGTACCATCACTGGTGAAAGCCGGCCAAATAGGAGAATGGCTGGTTCTCTGGTGGTAGGTTTAGAGGCTATTAAGCAGGGAGTGCAAGTTTTGAGAGTACATGATATAGCGGAGCATTATCAAGCTTTGTCAATGTGGAAAGCGGTTGCACTTGATTGCAGAAATTAAAAAGATGTTGTTTTAGGTTTTAGGAAAATGGAATGATGCGAAAATTCTTTGGAACAGATGGTGTTCGGGGTAGGGCTAATGAATATCCAATAAATGCAGAAATGACACTAAAGCTTGGTGCAGCAGCTGGTCGTTATTTTAGGAAAGATGGTGATGAGCATCGTGTAGTAATTGGGAAGGATACGAGAAGGTCAGGATATATGCTTGAAAATGCACTTACGGCAGGATTAACAGCGACTGGGATGAACGTATTTTTGTTAGGCCCTACACCAACGCCAGCTGTAGGTCTATTGACTAGATCAATGAGGGCAGATCTCGGAATTATGATTTCAGCTTCACATAACCCATATTATGATAATGGTATAAAGCTTTTTGGTCCGGACGGTTATAAGCTTAGTGATGAGGTAGAACTGGAAATAGAGGAACTTCTTGATCAGGAATATAAACCGGAAGGTGCAGATGGAATTGGTAAAGCAAAACGCATCGATGATGGTCTGGGAAGATATATAGAAAGAGTAAAGAGTACGTTTCCAACTGGTTTAAGACTTGATGGCATAAAAATTGTAGTAGATTGTGCCCATGGAGCTTCCTATAAAACCGCGCCTGAAGTACTTTGGGAGCTAGGGGCTGATGTGATCCCTATTGGGGTTAGGCCAAACGGCTTTAATATAAATGAAGGCTGCGGTTCAACAAATACGGAATTAGCAAAGCAAGCTGTAATCTCAAATAATGCAGACTTAGCCATATGTTTGGATGGAGATGCAGATAGAGTCATTTTACTTGACGAATTTGGGAATAAAGCGGACGGAGACCAAATATTGGGGCTATTAGCAAGTCGATGGGCGTTGAATGGTAAGCTAAACAAGAATACTCTCGTTACTACGGTTATGTCAAATTTGGGTTTAGAAATTTTTTTGAAAAAATCGTCGATAAATGTTATACGGACATCAGTTGGAGATCGCTACGTTGTGGAACAAATGCGAAAGCAAGAGTTTAATCTAGGTGGCGAACAATCTGGTCACATTGTTATGACGGACTTTTCAACAACTGGCGATGGTATAGTTGCTGCTTTACAGTTCCTTTCTATAATGAAGCAAGAAGATAAATCAGCAAGTTCTTTGATTGCACAATTCACACCTTATCCGCAAAAGATAAAAAATGTTGTTTGTCCTGTAGATGCTAATCCCCTGAAAGATACCATGATTAAACATTCAATTAAACGGTTTGAGCAGGAATTAGAAGGTAAGGGACGAATACTTATTCGTAAGTCTGGGACGGAGCCATTGATCCGCGTGATGGTCGAATGTGAAGATGAGCATTTTTTGGATAAAGTAATAAATAGTGTAACTGATGAAATAGAGTTAAGTATTAAGAAGTCGTAGTCTATAGAACTTATGTCTTGAAAAAAAGTATCAACGATCTTGATTGGCTTATTATAATCCCAATAATTAATAAAAATAGAGCTATAAAAAGTGTCTTTGGCAAGGGTTCATCTAAAAATAAGGCACTATATAGCAACGCCCAAATTGGAACTTGATAGGTTGTTAGGCTCATAAAAATTGATCCAGCTGATTTTGTTACGCGTATCCTTAGAACAGCACCGAGTGCTGAAGCAAAAAACGCAAGGTAAAGTAGCGCAAGAGCTGATTTGAATGATAGCTGATATGGAGGACCTTCATAATATAATGCCAAAGGTGTCAGTATAAGCGTTGCACTAATTAACGTAACTGCTGCAAACTCAATCTGGGGCAGATGTGGAGCATTTCTTGTTAAAATAGAGCCCACCGCATAGCATACGGTTGCCATAAAACATGCTAACTGGCCAAGAAGTTGTGATTTTTCCGAGCTTAATTGTATTGAGTTAATATCGAACAATATAACTAGTCCAGCGAAACCTAAAATTAGCCCAATTACACGTCTAGGTCCGATACCTTCATCAGGTGAAAAGAAATAAACCAATGGAAGTATGAGAAGTGGAATTGCACTCATTGAAACGCCTGCATAAGCAGATGTGACATGCTGTTGACCCCAACTTAGTAGATAAAGAGGTAGTGCTATTGAAATTAGTCCTATTAGAACAGAAAATGACCACGCACGAGGTGTATTTATTTTTCGTAAATTTTGCCCCTTTACAAGGACGACGGCTATTAAAATCATTCCACCAATTAAAGTCCTGATAGCAGCAGATGTTAGCGGACCGACTGTTTCAAGGGAAATCTTTATGAATAGAAATGATCCACCCCATATCATTCCTAGAAGAAGAATTATAAACCAGTTTAAAAAACCAGGATTTGTTGGTGAAATGATTGCCGTTTTATTCAAGAACGTTACCTATTTCTAAATCGATTGAGGGCCTACAGTTTTGACCCTCAATCGATCAGATTAATTCCGCTCTTGATCGACCAATTTCCCGGCAGAGATCCATGGCATCATACCTCGTAATACTTCTCCCGTTGCTTCGATTTGATGAGCATCATTTCGCCTTCTAGTGCCTCTGAAAAAGGGTTGACCGACAGCATTCTCTTGCATGAAGTCCCTCACAAATTTACCTGTCTGTATATCATTAAGAATATCTTTCATTCTAGCTTTTGTTTCCTCATAAGGAAGAACTCTCGGACCACTGACGTATTCGCCATATTCTGCAGTATTAGAAATCGAGTAGTTCATATTTGCGATCCCGCCTTCATATATTAAATCTACAATTAGTTTAACTTCATGTAGGCATTCAAAATATGCCATCTCCGGGGCATAACCTGCCTCAACTAATGTTTCGAATCCCATTCGAATAAGTTCTACTATTCCACCACAAAGGACCGCTTGTTCGCCAAATAGATCTGTTTCACACTCTTCTCTGAAGTTTGTTTCTATAATTCCAGATCTACCACCGCCAATCGCTGAACAGTAGCTGAGTCCAATTTCAAGGGCCTTTCCTGAAGCATTTTTGTCAACTGCCACAAGGCATGGCACCCCACCACCCTTCACGAATTCACCTCGAACTGTGTGACCAGGACCTTTAGGTGCCATCATAATAACATCTAGTCCTTCCTTAGGTTGTATTAACCCAAAATGGACATTCAACCCATGCGCAAAAGCAATGGCAGCGCCCGGTTTGATGTTTTCATGAACATGCTTCTTATAAGTTTCTGCTTGCAGTTCGTCTGGCATAGTAAACATCATCAAGTCACACCAAGAAGCGGCTTCTTCAATTTCCATTACCTTAAGCCCCTCGCCTTCTGCTTTCTTTTTAGAGGGTGATCCTTCACGCAGAGCAACGACAAGGTTTTGTGCCCCACTATCCCTTAAATTTAGGGCATGTGCATGTCCTTGAGAGCCATATCCCAAGATTGCTACTTTTTTATCTTTAATTAGGTTAATATCACAGTCTCGATCATAATAAACGCGCATTTTTTGTTCCTTTTCACTATTTGATATTCGCTTATAGATATATTATTAAAAACTACTATAGATATAAGTTTTTGATTTTTGAACCATTCTAATGAATTTTTTATTCGTATTTAATGTTAAAAAGGAAATATTATTCTAAAAAAAATAGATAAGGTGATTTTAAAACATTTACAGCTTAATCCAACCTTGAGTATCAGTGATCTTGCGGAATTGAGTGGGGTAACTGCGACTACATGTTGGCGAAGGGTAGAAAAGTTAAAATCTACAAATGTCATATGTTCTACTTGTGCAGAAATTGATTGGCGCGTCTTAGGTTACGAAGTTGAAGTATCTTTGAGAGTGACTCTTGATAAAACTCAAACACGTGCTTTTGAGACATTTATCGAAGGTGCAAGACAAATACCGCAAGTTATAGAGATACAAACTTTTCTGGGGAGTGTTGACGTTAGACTAAGTGTTTTGGCGAGAGATATGGCTGACTATCAGGAAATCTATTTGAAAAAAATTTTAACCTTACCAAACATCTCTGATATTGAAGCGCTTATGCATATAGCTTCAATCAAATCTGATGAGGTATTACCAATATGACTTCCTTTGACGATATAGATCGAAAGATTTTATTAGAATTATCCAGAGATGCAGATCAAAATGCGGGGAAATTAGCTCGAAAACTTGGTTTAAGTCAGCCTGCAACCTGGCGTCGAGTAAAAAAATTAGAAAAAAATGTAATTAAAGGTTATCGTATTAATCTTAGTAAAGAACAGTTAGGTTTTGGAGTAACCGTTTTTTTAGGTATAAAACTTGCCACAAAAGGTCGCGTATCCTTAGTCGATTTTGAGCGAGCGGTAACATCAATACCAGAGGTACAGTCGGTCCAACATGTTTTAGGTCTTTATGATTACAGACTAAAAGTAGTTTCAAAAGATTTATCAGATTTCGAACGAGTACTCAGACGCAGAATTATGAATTTACCTGGAGTTGGTAATGTTGAGGCAAATGTCCTACTTAGTGAAGAGCGCCGAGTTGGTCCATTAGAGATTTGAAATCCAAATAAAAGTATAGTTGTATATTAGAAAATAACTTATAACATATACTACAAGTATATAGCTATTCTACTTATCATTTTTAGAAAGGACTGAACTCATGCCCGGTTTATTAAAGAATGTTGATCCACACGGTTTAAAAGAATTTTCTGTAGTATTTACTGATAGATCTTTGAACCATATGTCTGATCAGTTTGGGACTATTATGAATGATATCTCGTTAACTTTGAAAGAGGTATATAGTGCAGACAGTGTGGCATTGATCCCAGGTGGTGGAACTTACGCAATGGAAGCGGTAGCTAGACAGTTTATGTCGAAAAAAAAGGCTTTGGTGGTAAGGAATGGGTGGTTTTCATATAGATGGAGCCAGATCTTTGAGAGTGGTAATTTTTGTGAACCCGCTATGGTTATGAAAGCTCGACAGAACGGAAATTTATCCCAGTCAAGTTTTGAACCTGCACCCATAGATGAGGTGGTAGCAAAAATTGAGCTTGAAAAACCAGATTTTGTATTTGCTCCACATGTAGAAACTTCTGCAGGTATTATTCTTCCTGATGACTACATTAGAAAGCTCTCCGAAGCTGCCCATTCTGTAAATGCTTTGATGGTACTAGATAGTATCGCAAGCGGTTGTGTTTGGGTGGATATGAAAAGTACAGGAGTAGATATTTTAATTTCAGCGCCTCAAAAGGGCTGGTCCTCGCAGCCCTGCGCTGGTCTTGTGATGATGTCAGAGCGGGCGCGTAAAAAAATCGAGTTAACGGTATCTGATAGTTTTGCCATTGATTTAAAAAAGTGGTTATCGATTATGGAGATATACGAAGATGGGAAGCATGCCTATCATGCTACTATGCCTACTGACGCTATAAAAGTTTTTAGAGATGCTCTTTTTGAAACGCGTGATTTTGGTTTTGAAAATGCATACAATGCTCAATGGGAATTGGGAAACACCGTACGAAAAATCTTTAGAGATATGGGAATAAAATCAGTTGCAGGAAAAGGATTTGAAGCTCCTGGTGTTGTTGTTAGTTACACTGGCTCTTCGGATGTTCAAAGTGGGTTAAGTTTTAAAAATTTGGGTTTTCAAATTGCTGCTGGAGTACCACTAGAATGTGATGAACCTGTAGATTTTAGTACTTTTCGCATTGGTTTATTCGGTTTGGATAAATTAAAGAATATTGATCAAACAGTAGAAAGCTTAAGTACAGCAATTAAACAAGTTTTTGCTAATTAATATTTTTAAAACATCTCAGGAGTTAATATATGAAGGATAAGTACAGAGTAGTCGTAATTGGTGGTGGCGTGGTCGGTGCATCTGTTCTTTATCATCTTGCTAAATTTGGCTGGAAAGATGTTGTACTAGTTGAAAGATCTATTTTGACTGCTGGTTCTAGTTGGCACGCTGCAGGTGGAATTCATGCACTAAATGCCGACCCTACAATGGCGTCCCTTCAGGCATATACTATCGATCTGTTATCAGAAATTGAAAAAGAAAGTGGACAAAATATCGGACTGCATATGACAGGTGGAATTACACTAGCCTCCACTCCTGAGAGGTGGCAATGGTTGCAATCTGCTTATCGTATTTTCCAAACTATTGGTATCGAAGATTGTAACCTTATGACACCCTCACAGATTAAAGAAAAATGCCCAATAATGGATATTAAAGGAGTGCTTGGTGGGTTATGGGCCGATAGAGAAGGATATATCGATACAACTGGGACTGTTCATGCATATGCTGGAGCTGCACGGAAGTTAGGAGCAGAAATAGTAGAACATAACAAGGTGGAAGATTTAAGCCAAAGGAAAGATGGAACTTGGGATGTTATAACAGAAAAGGGTAAAATCCATGCCGAACATATCGTTAATGCTGGGGGCCTTTGGGCAAAACAAGTAGGCCGAATGGCTGGTTTGGATTTGCCGGTCTCACCACTGTCGCATCACTACTTCGTAACAGATACTATTCCTGAAGTAGAGGCTTT
>JBJLGD010000026.1:0-35109 GCA_045565015.1 Paracoccaceae bacterium | reverse complement strand
GTTACAGAAAGTAGCCCATCGGAACCCCGCCATTTGCTTTTCCCCCCAGAAAAATTTTCACCATCGATAAAATATGGGAGACATTTAGAAAAACTCCAGTCACTTAAACCACATTCACTAGCCCACCTATCATAATCCAAAGGATGCCCTCGCATGTAGACCATAGAATTAATTGATGAACTCCCTCCTAAAACTTTTCCTCTGGGTGTAAATATCGTCCTATTATTTAATGACTTTTCTGGTTCCGTATAGTAATTCCAATTAAATTTTGGATCTCTAAAAACGCGGTACACGCCAGCAGGTATTTTGAGAAATACGTTTTTATCTGGTATTCCTGCCTCTAAAAGCAAAACTCTACAGCTTGGGTCAGCACTAAGACCATTAGCCAGAACACAACCTGCAGAACCTGCCCCGACAATTATATAGTCAAACTCCAGACTTTCTGTATTCATTCTACTTACCCCACAGTAGATTGATATCAATCCGAGAAGGCTTGCAAAGATAACGCCATTGGGAGTAAATCACGAATATTGCCAATTTCCGTTGAAGCTCCAACATACCTATCTCTTCTTAGCAACAGTGCCCGTTCTAAGTAACGGCTAAAAGGCTTATTTGAAAGTGTGCCATTAACATCTCGTACTATTGGCCAACACCGCTTTTCAGGGTTTATCCATTCAGGAGTTAACCCCACAACGAGTAGATTACAATCCCGTAACTTCTGATAGTCATGTTCAGAAATTGCCTGTCCAGGTTTTTCTGAGAAAATTAAAACCGCAAGTTTATTATCTAATAAATCATCTAATAGAGTTCGCTCCCGACTTACGGTTTCGATAATCGGCTGTGGAAACATTTGTCCTACAATGCTTGGTTTGCAAAGGTCAGACCAAACCAGACCTTTACGAAAGCGTGGTTTAGGTTTGTACCGCATTTGCACAATATAATCTCTGGCGGGTGGATATATACTCAAAGCCTTAAAAGCTTGTCGAACCAGCACTCCATTTAGTTTAGAAGTTGGCATCATAACCTTTCCCATACGCAGCGCTAAGTCAATCATTGCCTGTGCATGAGGTTTTCGTTCATCCTCATAACTATCGAGAAACTTGTTAGGTATGTTTTTTTGGTGGACTGCCTCAAAGATTTTCCATGCTAAATTATGAGAATCTCGCAAACCACTATTCATGCCCTGGCCAGCAAATGGTGGCGTTAAATGCGCAGCATCACCAGCCAGAAAAACTCTTCCCTTTCTCCAGAATTCTGCCATTCGAGCATGAAACGTATAAACTTTGACCCGTCTGAACTTTTCATTTTTATCAGGACCTGCAGATGCTAAAAGCTTTCTCACATAATGTTCTTTAATTACGTCCTCTTCTCTTTCGTGTTTATGAAGTTTAAATTCGTAACGACGTATTCCGTCCGGGCCTGGTAAAGAAATACAAGACCTTTTAGGATCACATAATACCTCTGTATGAAATCCTTTGTTTCTAGTTGTTTCTAAGTCAACAATTAACCATGGCTCTTTGAAGGTTGACCCTAGCATCTTAATTTCTAGATCTTTTCGCACTTTTGACTGACCGCCATCACAACCAATCATATACTTTGCATCTATAAAATATTCTTTACCTTCTTCTGGTTTCAAAAATACGGATACATTTTCAGATTTTTGCTTAAAACTAATTAGCGTTGTTTTAAAGTAAGGGGTCACTGAGCTAAAACGGTCCAACCCCCCGCCGTAAAAGCGCTTCCAGTTTGGGTTGTTCAAACGCATTTCTTTTATCAAAACCAAATTCTTTTGAGGTGGGCTTAACCTTTGAAAAAGTTTTCCCATCTGGGCCTTTATAAATGGAACCATATCCGCGTGTAACAATCTTTAGAACCTCATTGGAAAGGCCGGCAGACTGTAGGGCTCGCATAGACTCATCATCAATTGAAACGGCTCTAGGTTCTGTAACCGTACCCTCATTACGATCAACAATTACAGTTTTAATACCCATTGTACCCAAAAGGTTTGCTAGGAGTAACCCAGTAGGGCCAGCTCCAACAATTAGAACATCCGTTTCGTTAACGCTTGGGTCACTCATCACATTAAAAAGTTAAACCTTAACTATTCTCCAACTACAGGGTTTGCTAAGGTTCCTAAGATTCCAATTTCAACCTCTACAAGATCGCCAGGCACCATATATACCGGTGGTTCTCTTTTGTCTCCGACACCCCCAGGTGTACCTGACACAATTACATCTCCTGCTGCTAATGGTGTGAACTGAGAAACATAGTTGATTAGGCGTGGGACTGGGAAAATCAGATCTGAAAGTTTAGCATCTTGCATTATCTCCCCATTAAGGCGTGTTTGAATGGGCAACTTTGTATAATCCCCAACTTCATCAGGCGTAACCATGTAAGGGCCGAAAGCACCTGTTCCTGGAAATGTTTTTCCTGGAGTAAATTGAGAGGTGTGCCTTTGCCAATTTCTAACACTGCCATCATTATAGCACGCAAAACCAGCGACATGCTCTAATGCAGACTCTTCAGGTATGTTTCTACCACCATCTCCGATAATAACCGCCATCTCGCCCTCATAATCAAACCGCTCTGTTGATTTAGGTTTTATAAGTGCCTGCCCATGAGCAACTTGTGAATCTGCATATCTTACAAATATCGTTGGGTGCTCTACATCAGGACGTTTTGTTTCTTTTCTGTGATTTTCATAGTTAAGCCCAATACATATTATTTTTGATGGGTTTGGTATAACAGGTAAAAGTGTTACATCAGACATAGCAAAGTTTGGTGATCGGCCTTCTAAGTATTCTTCTGCTGTGTATAAAAGATCCGACTCTATTGCCTCTTTTATACTATCTACACCATAGTCTAGTTGGTTTGTAAGATCCACGACACCGTCATCAATCAGAGCTCCAAACCCCACCTCTCCTAATCGAGTAAAGCTAATAAGTTTCATAGTTTTTCCTTTCAAGAACGTAAAATTGCATTTCCCCATAGATTGAGTGTCCGTTCAGCCTGTGGCCAGTCTTTAACAGGACGATCATAAACAGTTTCTAATTCGGCAGAAACTTCTATCCAGTTTCCATCTGGATCTTCAATAAATATAAATAGGTTGTTGCCTGGACCATGTCTTCCTGGTCCCCACATTAGTTTTATATTTTTACTTGAGAAGTGGTCACACCAGTCGCGTATATAGTTCCAATCTCCAGCTTCATATGAGTGATGGTCGACTCCTTGTCGGTTGGACTTAAAACAGGCGATCGTATGGTGTTCATGGTTAGAAGTCGTAAAGCATGTTGCTAAAGATCCGTCCTTGTGGAGGACTCTATCTGTTAACCTAAAGCCTAACTTTCCATGATAAAAATCTCTAAACCTCTCCACATCATAAGATGCAAAGGTTAAATGTTGTAATGGCCCTTTTATACTATTGCTTTGTTCTACCTCTGGTATTGCTACCCCAAATAATATGACATTCCCATCAGGGTCACTAATGGAAAACGCTCCTGGTTCAAAGTAAGGGGATACACTTTGTGAAACTTTAATATTTTCATAAATTGCTCTAGCCCGCAAAGATTCTAACCCATCATTATCTCTACAAGCCATTCCAGCATAAGCCATTTTTTTATTTTCACCCGGCACAAAGACCATCCGCCGTCTAGGACCTTCACAGCGCCACTCTACTTCAGAGATCTTACTACACCCCATTTGCATTGTGGATGAATAAAACATTGCTAATTTTTCAGGGTTAGCGCTTTCGAACGCTAAATGATGAAGGTAAATAGATGCCTGAACCGCTGTTAGCGTCATTAACTTGCTCCCGTAGCTTCTGGTCCGTTGATATTACAAAAGCTAGTTTATCTTGTTTTGTGTTTCCACTAACCGAAAAAATATTATCATCTATCCTTTAGATACTTTAACCTTTCAATATTAATCTTTATAAAAATGCAACTAATCATGATGATTTATTTAATATCGTTAAAAAATTAAGGTTCCTTCTAGTGTGTTTGGTTTGTAGAGTTAATAAATAATACATAGGATATATATTGATACAAGCTGTGAAAAAATTAACGCCAATGATGGCTCAATTTTTAGAAGTAAAGGGTCAATACCCAGACTCTTTACTGTTCTACAGGATGGGTGATTTTTACGAGCTGTTTTTTGATGATGCTATTCAGGCATCTAGTGCACTTGGGATAACACTTACTAAACGAGGCCAACATGCTGGTGAAGACATTCCGATGTGTGGTGTTCCTGCACACGCATCCGAAAGCTATCTTCTTGAACTTATCAGAAAAGGATTCAAAGTGGCCGTCTGCGAACAAATGGAAAGCCCTTTAGATGCTAAGAAGCGAGGGCCGAAATCTGTCGTAAAACGAGAGGTTGTTCGTCTCATTACACCTGGAACTCTAACTGAGGAGAGTCTTTTAGACTCTTCAAGTAATAACTTTTTATTAGCGTTTTCAGAGATACGTTCTGAGGGATCAATTGCTTGGGTTGACATGTCAACTGGTGCGGTCGCTACAACTCAGTGCCCGAGATCAAAATTAATATCAGAAATATCGCGTCTATCGCCCAGTGAGCTTTTAATAATAGATAATAGTTATAACGACATTTTTGAACTTCTAAAGGAAACACAGGTGTCTATCACGTCATTAGGAAGGAGTAGTTTTGAGAGTACATCCGCTGAAAGGCGTCTAAAGGCCCTATATGGTGTAACCACTCTTGATGCCTTTGGGTCTTTTTCTCGAAGCGAAGTATCTGCGATGGGTGCATTAATTGACTATCTAGATATAACTCAAAAAGGGCAGCTTCCATTCCTAAAGATACCTTTCAGCGAAAAATATAATAAAATTTTACAGATTGACCCTGCGACTAGAAAAAACTTGGAATTACTTAAAAACCTACAGGGTGAAAAAACCGGTACACTACTGTCCGTCATAAATAAAACAAAAACAGCAGCTGGTGCCCGTCTGCTAGAGAGCTGGGTTTCTAGCCCGTCAACAGATCTAAAAGTAATAGCTGATCGTTCAGATAGCGTCAGCCTTTTTCATAATAACGTAGAACTGCTTGAAATAGTTAGAAATATACTCAAAACAACTCCAGACCTAGAAAGGGTGCTATCTCGTCTATCCCTAGATCGTAGCGGACCAAGAGACTTAAGCGCGATACGTGACTCACTAATTAATAGCGAGCTTTTAAATAACTTTTTTTCTGGTGTTGAGTTGCCTAAATTACTCAAGAACGCCTTCAATACTATGAGTACGTTTTCCGACATAATGACAACGCTGTCTGCCAGCCTAATAGAAGAACCACCACACCTTATTAGAGACGGTGGGTTTATTAAAGAAGGCTACTCTAAAGGTCTAGACCAAAGTAGGGTGCTGCGGGACAATAGTAGAAAAATAATCGCTAATCTCCAGTTAAATTATATTAAAACAACCAGTATCTCTTCTCTAAAAATAAAATATAATAAAGTTTTAGGTTACTTTATCGAAACCACCTCTAACCACGCTGAAAAAATGTTTTCTTCTGAATTTTCGGAGCTCTTTATTCACCGCCAGACAACCGCTAACTCCGTCAGATTCACAACAGTGGAGTTATCCAATCTCGAAACTAGTATTTTAAATGCCGGTAACGAAATTAGTACTTTTGAAAGGGATCTTTTTAAGGAGATACGGACGCTAGTTTTATCAAAGATAGTTGATCTTAAGAACTTAGCAACCATGTTGGCGACCGCCGATGTTTTAAGTAGTTTAGCAGCTTTGGCTAGAGGGAGTAACTGGACTAGACCAACTATAGATATGTCGAGAGATTTTGAAATCATTGATGGAAGACATCCAGTAGTAGAAAGCTCTATTTCAACTTTGGGTGAAAGCCAGTTTATTGCTAATTCTTGCAACTTGACCGCTGATAAAAATACCTCCCAGATTTGGGTGTTAACAGGACCAAATATGTCAGGGAAATCAACATTCTTAAGACAAAATGCGTTAATAGCCATACTTGCACAAATCGGGTCTTATGTACCTGCAAAGGAGGCAAAAATAGGTTTATTATCTCAAGTTTTCAGTAGGGTGGGGGCATCTGACGATCTAGCCAGAGGTCGCTCAACCTTCATGGTTGAAATGGTAGAAACAGCAGCAATACTTAATCAAGCCGATGAACGTGCATTAGTAATACTCGACGAAATTGGGCGTGGTACTGCAACTTATGATGGCTTATCAATTGCGTGGGCAACCCTAGAGCACCTACATAATAAAAATAAGTGTAGGGCTCTATTTGCTACTCACTATCATGAATTAACCGCTACATCTAGCCAACTAGACGGTGTTCAAAATGCTACTGTGTCCGTTAAAGAATGGAACGGTGAAATTGTTTTTCTTCATACAGTTGTAAAAGGCTCCGCTGATCGCTCCTACGGTGTTCAGGTAGCAAAGCTGGCTGGGTTACCTAAATCCGTAATTAAACGAGCACAAAATATTTTAACGTCACTAGAGGGAACTTCCAAAAATAGAAGTGAATCCGACGACTTACCTTTGTTTTCCCAAACACCTAGTAACTCAAAAAATGCTGAAAAAAAGGATCGTCTCGGATTACAACTAAGTGACTTAAACCCAGACAACCTTACTCCAAAAGAAGCACTACAACTACTTTACAAGCTTAAAGAATTTTATGACGAAGATGAAACCCCAACTTGAGCTGGTCTAAGGAGTCTGTCCTTCAAGATAAAGCCTTCTGACATAACTTGAATTATATGTCCTGCTTTAACTTCTGGTGATGGTGCTTCAAACATTGCTTGATGCTCTTGTGGGTCAAATTTATCTCCAGTTTCAGGTAAAATTGGCTCAATTCCATGCTTACCAAAAACATGTATGAGCTCTTTTAAAGTAAGTTCGACCCCCTCTATTACAGCCTTAGACGACTCTCGCTGTTCATCCGTCACAGCGTCGATAGCTCGCCTTAGGTTATCATAAACTGGGAGCATATCTTTAGCCAGCCTAGAGCCGCCATACTCCTCTGCTTCGCGCCGGTCTCTTTCTCCTCGTTTTCTAGTGTTTTCTAAATCGGCAAATGAGCGCAATAACCTATCCTGAAGATCGTTTTTTTCTTCTCTTAGAGCCTCTAGCTCATCTACTTCAACTGTTTCTGTGAACTCAACTTCTTCTTCAGCCATTTCTTCTAAATGGTCTTTTTGAAAATCGTCTTCGTCTTTTACTTTACTCATTTTATTCCTTTATCTACTTTGGATATTAAATTGCCAATTACTTGGGACGTATAATCAACAATTGGCACAATTCTGCCATAATTAAGTCGTGTTGGACCAATCACTCCCACAGCCCCGATAATTTTCTTCTCATTATTCATATAGGGAGAAATAATTAAAGATGAACCCGAAAGAGAAAAAAGTTTGTTCTCAGAACCAATAAATATTCGAACGCCTTCTCCTTCATCTGTTAATTGGAGAAACTCTGCTATATCACGCTTCCGCTCTAGGTCATCAAAAAGGTCTTTCACTCTGTCTAACTCTTGCTCATGTTGTGTTTCTCCCAGTAAGTTAGACCTACCTCGAACTATAAGTCTCTCATTAGAAATATTTTCTTTTTCCCAAACAGCCAAACCCGATTTCACAAGTTCTGCAGCAAGAACATCTAACTCTCTTCGGTTTTTTTTGATTTCACTTTGAATTTTTAAACTTATCTCAGAAAGGGTGTGCCCAATACCTATATTGTTTAGAAAGTTAGCAGCTTCTCTCATCGATGCTGGTGTTTGACCCCTTGGGGGAACAAATACACGGTTCTCAACACTTCCATCGCCAAAAACTAGAACGACCAGAGTTCGGTCGTCTGCTAAATTTACAAACTCTATGTGTTTAATAGGTGCCTCTTGTTTTGGGCATAAAACCAAGCTTGCGCTTTTTGTTAAACCAGATAGGGCAGAGCCTATGCTATCTAATAATGATGTAACATTACTGGAGTCTTCGCCTACTGTGTCATCGATTCGCAATTTATCTTCATCTCTCGCCTCTCCAACCTCCAATATCCCATCTACAAACATCCTTAAGCCAAGTTGGGTTGGTATTCTTCCTGCTGAAATATGTGGGCTATCAAGCAATCCTAAGACTTCTAAATCTTGCATTACATTTCTAACAGTCGCCGCACTTACTTTTTTTGTTAAAGTTTCTGTCAGTGCTTGGGAGCCCATCGGCTCGCCAGTACTTAAATAGTTTTCTACTATTTGCTGGAAAACTTCTCGACTCCGCTCGTTCATTATTTTTGAAATATTTTTTGCTATTGTCATAAATAATCCTATATCAGCACATTTGTTTACAGGTTTTTTTTATGATTAGTCAATCGTACTTGCAAATATATCTAAACCGAGGGTATTTGGTATTAACTTATATGGAGGAACGTTTATGCGCCCATCTGGTAGAAGATTAGACGAGCTACGGTCTGTGTCTATAGAAACAAATATTACAAAGCATGCTGAAGGGTCTTGTTTAATAAAGTGTGGAGATACTCATATAATATGCACAGCTACAGTTGATGAAAAAGTTCCGCCTTTTCTGAGAAACTCTGGTTTAGGTTGGGTAACAGCAGAATATGGGATGTTACCGAGAGCCACTAATACAAGAATGAGAAGAGAAGCAAAAAATGGGCAGTCTGGAAGAACACAAGAAATACAAAGGCTAATAGGTAGGTCTTTACGGGCCAGTGTTGATCGCGTTTTACTCGGGGAACGACAGATTGTGATCGACTGTGATGTAATACAAGCTGATGGTGGTACTCGTTGCGCAAGTATAACTGGGGGTTGGGTTGCGTTTCGATTGGCAATAAATACACTTATAAGCAAGGGTGTAATTTCCGAAGACCCTATAATTAACCATGTTGCTGCTGTCAGTTGCGGTATATATGCCGGTCAGCCTGTGTTGGATCTAGATTATCTTGAAGACAGCGATGCAGGTACCGATGCTAACTTTGTGATTACAAGTGATGAGACTCTTGTTGAAGTACAAGCATCCGCTGAGGGATCAACGTTTAGTAAAAATGAATTAGACTTACTGATTGGATTAGCAAATACCGGTACAAATTTACTTATCGAAAAACAAAAAAAAGCAGTAAAAACAGTTGTTTAAGTCGAAATATAATGAGCTTTTAATAGCAACACATAATACCGGTAAATTGGAAGAGCTTTTTGAGCTGTTAAAAGGTTGTAATATTAAGTTATCTTCAGCATCCAATCATAACTTAGTAGAGCCCGAAGAAACAGAAAATACTTTTGTCGGCAATGCAAGACTCAAAGCCCATCACGCATCAAAAAAAACAGGCCTACCAGCACTTTCAGATGATAGTGGTTTAGAGATTAATGCTCTCAACAATCTTCCAGGTGTATATACTGCCGATTGGGCTGAAACAGATCACGGTAGAGACTTCAAGGTAGCGATGGAAAAAGTGAATACTGCGTTAAAAAGGATTGAAGCTCAAGCTCCTATCCTTGCTCGGTTTTGTTGTACTCTTGTTTTAGCTTTCCCTGACGGTAAAGATATAGTTTTTTCTGGTATTTTACCCGGTGAAATAGTTTGGCCTATGCGTGGTAAAAATGGGCATGGCTACGATCCAATTTTTAAACCGAACGGTTATTCTTTAACCTTTGGTGAAATGGATCGATGGGAAAAAAATAAAATTAGTCATAGAGGACGCGCGTTGGGAAAATTTATTAGGTATTTAAATGCGTGAAAACTGGGAAAGAGCTGGGTTTGGCATTTATATCCATTGGCCTTTTTGTGAAGCTAAATGTCCTTACTGTGATTTCAACAGCCATGTTTCCAAAAAAATTGATCAAAAGGCTTGGACCAACGCATACTTAAGAGAAATTACCAACTCTTATCAATATACTTCCAATATGGTCCTCAGTACTATTTTTTTTGGTGGTGGAACACCTAGCTTAATGTACGCAGAAACGGTTCATAAGATTATTTCTCACATCAAGTCATTGTGGAAAGTTTCCGAAAACTTGGAAGTGACACTAGAAGCAAACCCTTCATCCGTGGAGACTTCGAAATTTACCGAATACAAATCTGCTGGAATTAATAGAGTTTCAATTGGGGTTCAATCGCTTGATAATAATTCTTTGAAGTGCCTTGGGAGACTACACACATCTCAAGAAGCCATTAGCGCAATTGAGGTCGGTAAATCAACTTTTGACCGAGTGAGCTTCGATCTTATTTATTCGAGACAACATCAATCAATTAGTAGCTGGGAGGCCGAGCTTCTGAGCGCATTATCACTTGGTGTTACCCATATATCTTTGTATCAACTTACCATTGAGGATGGAACCGCTTTTGGTGATAGATTAAAAATAGGGAAGTTGCCTGGCCTACCATCGGACGACAAATCAGCAGATATGTATAATATCACACAAGACATAATGGCCGACCACGGCTTGCCTCAATACGAGATATCGAACCACGCCAGTTTAGGAGAAGAGGCCCAACATAATTTAATATATTGGCGTAGTGGAGACTATATTGGTATCGGGCCTGGCGCGCATGGTAGATATCATACAAATAAACAAAGATTGGCCACCGTTAAAACAAAAGAGCCGAATAGTTGGCTTACAAAAGTGAAAAGGCTAGGAAACGGTGAAGAATCGAGTTCTGTCTTAACTAAATCAGACCAAGCGTTAGAATATTTATTAATGTCAGCCCGTTTATCTGAGGGTGTAGATCTAAATTTTATAAAATCACTCGATTTACATATTATAAATCAAGACAAGCTAAAAAACCTAATTGAAAGTGGTTACATTTTCACATCTAAGGATAGGATGTTTGTAACGCCTAGCGGTCGGACTGTCCTAAACACTATATTATCAGACATCATTTCTTAAAAATATAATTATAAACCTGGTTTTAAAAACTAAGATAGAAGCTCACATAACTTGTCAAAGTCTGATAAGTTATCATATGAGATGATTACTTCACCAGATTCGGTTAAATCTTTATGGTTAACGGTAATATTAAAACCCGTACTCAAGGATAGCTGTTTTTCAATGGCTAAAGTGTCTGCAGGTTTCCTTTTTACATTGGCTGGTTTTTTAATTTGCGGTTTTTTACTAAAATTCCTAACCAGCCTTTCAGTTTCGCGTACGGTTAAACCGCCAACCACTATTTTCCTAGCTAACTGGCTCGGGTTTTTAAGTGTAATAATTGCTCTAGCATGACCCACCGACAAGGATCCATCTTGAATCCAATCTAAAACTATTTTTGGCAAAGCTAGTAACCTCAATGCATTCGCTATATAACTTCTACTTTTCCCTAAAGCTTCCGACAATTGTTCTTGAGTTTGAGAAAAGGCCTCCTGCAATTGCTTAAACCCTAAGGCCTCTTCTATAGGGTTTAAGTCTTCTCTTTGGATATTCTCAATGATAGCTATCTCTAGAACTTCTAAATCAGAGAAACTTCCCACTATTACTGGAATCTCGTGAAGTTTTGCCATTTGAGCAGCCCTCCATCTTCTTTCTCCTGCAACTATCTCATATAATTCAATGGGTTCATCAGTTTTTCGTACCAGTAGGGGTTGGATAACTCCTTTTGCTGAGATTGATCTTGAAAGCTCTTCCAAGGCTGTTTTTGAAAACTGTTTTCTTGGTTGGTTTTTGTTGGGCTTAATTAACTCTATGGGGATCTTTTTGCTCTGCTCCGAATCACTTTTTTTCTGACCAGGAATATCAACAGCAAGAGCTGACGCTGATATCAGTTCCGACAAACCTCGGCCCAAAACTCTTTTTGTTTTATCTTTGCTTTTCATTGTAGCCTCCTTAGATCGAATTTTGTTCGATTAACTCCGATGCTAACGCCTTATAGGCTAAAGCCCCTCTTGATCGCGGTGAGTAATCAAAGATAGACTGCCCATATGAGGGTGCCTCGCTTAGCTTTACACTCCTCGGTATAACAGCACTGTATACAAGACCCTTTAATGTTTCTCGAACATCCTCTTCTACTTGCCAGCAAAGATTATTTCTCCTGTCAAACATTGTCAGCACAATTCCTTCAAACCGTAACTTACTATTTTCCGTTTCGCGTATGTGTTTTACAGACAGCATGAGTTGGGAAAGACCCTCCAAAGGCAAAAACTCTGCCTGCAAAGGCACTAGCACAGTATTCGATGCCACCAGCGCATTTAATGTTAGCAGGTTGAGTGATGGTGGACAGTCAATTAATATGTAGTCTAGCTTATAACTTCCAAGAGTGTTTTTTTCTATTTTGCTACTTAAGTACCTAATTGCGTTATCTTTATTAGAAAGAGCAAAGTCCACAGAGCTCAACTCTACAGTGCTAGGTACTAAAAAGAGACCTTCAGTTTTGAGCTCTACAATTACAGAATTTAAGGTGTCCTCGCCGACTAGAAGATGGTAACTACTTCTTTTTCTCTCTTGGTTATCAACCCCTAGAGATGTAGAAGCGTTGCCCTGGGGGTCTAGGTCTACAATCAAAACCTTTTTGCCTTGAACGGCTAACGCAGCCGCCAAATTTACGGTTGTGGTTGTTTTTCCAACGCCACCCTTTTGATTTGTGACCGAAATAACCTTTGGCCCCTTAGACACCATTTTTTTGTTCCAAATCTGTAATCTTCAGCACTGCGGAGCCTACGTTTGTTATACTTGTATCAACACTAATATTAAAACGCCAAAAAGCAAGTGCTTCGTCAATTTCTTTCTTATAATTAACTCCCTTTAAGAAAACGCATATCCCGCTATCGGAAAGATGGGGGCTCGCATAATCTAACAGTGTTTTAAGGGGTGCCATCGCTCTCGCCGTAACCACATCTGAGGTCTGAGCCGATAGAAGCTCAACTCTTTCAGATAAAACAACTGAATTAAGCTTATGCGCCCTTACTACCTCTTTTAAAAAAACACACTTGCGCCTATCGGATTCAACCAGTGTTACTTTCAGATTGGGGTACTTTTTTTTAGCAACCAAACCCAACACTAAACCCGGCAACCCACCACCAGAGCCCATATCAAGTATATTGCGGTCTGAGGCTTTTAAATGTTTGAAAATTTGAGCGCTATCTAGGAAATGCCTCCCCCATATGTCTTTTGAGCTTTTTTCAGATATAAGGTTTATCTTTCTATTCCACAAAAGGAGGCTTTCTTTATATTCCTCTAGCTCCTCTAGTGTTTCACGTGAAACATTCAGTGTCTTCCAATAGCTCAATGTTAACCCCCACGGCCACTTATGATGCGTGTCTTAATCGCAAATTAGCAATAACCAAAGTTAGTGCTGCTGGTGTAATACCATCAATTCTCGAAGCTTGCCCGATGTTTTCTGGCCTGACCTTAGAGAGCTTTGCTTTTGCCTCATTAGAGAGCCCTGTTATTTTGCTATAATCCAAATTAGCCGGTATAAGGAGAACCTCATCGCGCTTTAATGTTTCAGCGTCTCTAGCCTGCCTTTCAACATAGTTCGCGTATAGTGCGTCTCTTTCGACCTGCCTTTTGCTTTCATCGCTAACGCATGATAGCTCCGGGGAAGCAGACAAAAAATTATCCACCCGTACTCCAGGAAATGATAATAACTCTAAAGCTGTTCGTTTTTTTCCATCTTTTTTTACACTAACCTGGTATTCTTTTGCTTCTTGTGGTGAAATTTTTATTTGGGTTAATAGTGACTTAGTTTTTGTTAGATCATCTAGTTTTTTTAAAAACATTTTTTCGCGATCTTTGCTAATACAACCCAGTTCAATCGCTAGTGGGGTAAGTCTTTGGTCTGCGTTATCGGCTCTTAAAGATAACCTAAACTCAGCTCTTGACGTAAACATTCTATATGGCTCCTCTACACCTCGGGTAACCAAGTCATCAATCATTACGCCAATGTAGGAGTTTGAGCGACTAAAACTAACGGGATCCAAATTGTAGGATTGACGACCCGCATTAAGGCCTGCGACCAACCCTTGAGCTGCAGCCTCTTCGTATCCAGTAGTTCCATTTATCTGTCCAGCAAAATACAGACCGTTAATATTTTTTAGCTCAAGGCTGTGCTTTAACCCCCTTGGGTCAACAAAATCATACTCAATTGCATATCCTGGTTGTTTTATCAATGCGCCCTCTAATCCACGAATCGATCTTACATATTTTTCTTGAACGTCAGCTGGTAACGAGGTGGATATGCCGTTTGGGTATACAGTGTTATCATTTAGGCCTTCAGGCTCAAGGAAAACTTGGTGACTATTTTTCTCAGCAAACCGAACAACCTTATCTTCAATAGACGGGCAATAACGAGGGCCGACGCTGTCTATCTTTCCTCCGTAAATAGCTGATTTAGCTATATTATCTAAAATAATTTTATGTGTTTTTTCATTGGTTTCTGTAAGTCCACATTCTACTTGGGTTAAAGATATTGAATCAGACATAAATGAAAACAAACTCGGCTGTGTGTCGCCAGGCTGCTTCTCTAAAGCAGACCAATTGATAGTTCGCCCATCTAGTCTAGGTGGTGTACCAGTTTTCAACCTTCCTAGAGGCAAACCGAACGAGTCAATCCTTTCTGCCAACTTAATAGAGGGGCGATCACCAACTCTACCTCCTGCCGTTTTAACGCCTCCAACATGTATTACACCTCTTAAGAAAGTTCCTGTGGTTAAGACTACTGCATTGCTCCTAATAGTGGACCCATCCGACAGAACGACGCCCCTTGCTGTATTATTATCAATAACTAGGTCTGAAACCTCTGCCTCAAGTATAGACAGACACTCCCTTTCTCCCAAAATTGTTTGTACACTTGAGCGATAAACTTTTCTGTCTGCTTGCGCTCTGGGGCCCTGGACGGCTGGGCCCTTTCCCCTATTCAAAAGTCTAAATTGTATTCCGGCTCTATCAGCGGCCAAACCCATTATTCCACCCATAGCATCAATTTCTCTGACGAGGTGCCCCTTCCCCAAGCCACCAATAGCTGGATTACAGGACATAACTCCTATAGTTTGAATTTTATGAGTAATAAGTAATACTTTAGCATTAATGCGTGCTGCCGCGTGGGCAGCTTCTGCACCAGCATGCCCCCCACCAACTATTACTACATCGAACACTTCTTGTTGCATATTAAACCTTTTCATTTACCTATACAAAAATCTGCAAATATTTTATCTAGGAAATCTTCCACACCTACACTGCCAATCATACCCTCTAAAACTATAAGCGCAGCCCTCAGTTCATCCGCTGCTATTTCTAAACGAGGTTCTCCACGGCTTAACTCACGTAAACACTTTTTTAAAGCGTTTTCAGCTTTTATCATAATAAGTCTGTGTCTTTCATGTGTTGAAACGCCAGCACCAAGGCTCATTTTTTTTATTTTTGTTGTAATTAAATCAAGTAGCTCTGGTATTCCCTTTCCAGTTTTTCCTGATATTCCGGTACCTGTCAAATCTGATTTGGCGTTTAGTTCTATATCTATTTCTTCATTTTTAATGATTTTTGGGTCATCGTTTGGATCCACCAAAAGTACTTTTATATCAGCATTTTGTGCTCTAGATAATGCCCGCTCAATGCCAATTAGTTCAACTTTGTCCTTCGTTTCTCTAATGCCTGCTGTATCTAAAAATGTCACCGGCAAACCGTTTAAATCCATACGGACCTCTATAACATCTCTTGTGGTGCCTGCATATTCAGACGTGATTGCTGCCTCTCTACCCGCAATAGCGTTAATGAGTGTGGATTTGCCCACATTCGGGGCACCTAGAATTGCAATCTCAAACCCAGTTCTAATTCTCTCCGAAACTTTACTCCCTTTAATTTCTTTTTCTAAATCTGTAATAATTCCTTTTAAGAGAGCTTTTGCACTTAGGTATAAATTTGGTGGTATTTCTTCGTCAGAAAAGTCTATTCCTGCCTCTAATAATGAACCGGCTTTAATTAACGATGTTCTCCACCCGCTAACCTTCTTACCTATGGCGCCATCAAAAACTCTGAAGGCTTGTTTTCTTTGAGCTTCTGTCTCTGCGTTAATAAGATCAGATAGGCCTTCTATTTGGGATACGTCCAGTTTCCCGTTATCTAATGCACGCCGTGTAAACTCTCCTGGTAACGCCTCTCGGTGCCCTTCATAAAAACCCAGTTCCTGCAAAACTTTTTTGATAACCGCCACACTGCCATGTGTGTGGTATTCTACTGTGCTTTCGCCAGTAAAGCTTGAGCCTTCCGGAAAATAGAGAACTAAGCCTTTATCTATTTGTTCGCCACTCTTGTCTTTTAAATTAGTCAAAATAGGTCGGCCAACCTGTGGGATAAACCCTGCAATTTGTTCACAGGAATCTCGTGCCTTACTTCCTGAAACGCGAATTATGGCTACACCGGCTTTTCCATGCGCTGAGGATAAAGAAAAAATTGTATCCATTCTACCATAACTTTTTTCTTATTGTTTACGTATTCATAGAATCAAAGAAGTCTGAATTTGACTTGGTTTGTTTTAGTTTACCCAGTAAAAACTCGATAGCGTCCGTCGTGCCCATAGGGTTTAAGATCCGCCGTAACACAAACGTTTTCTGTAAATCGTGTTTTTCAACTAAAAGCTCCTCTTTTCGAGTACCTGATTTGAGGATATCCATGGATGGAAATACTCGTTTGTCTGCAACTTTCCTATCTAGAACAATTTCTGAGTTTCCGGTTCCTTTAAACTCCTCAAAAATAACTTCGTCCATTCTGGAACCTGTATCAATAAGTGCGGTAGCTATGATTGTCAGCGAACCGCCTTCCTCAATATTCCTGGCAGCCCCAAAGAACCTTTTGGGCCTTTGAAGAGCATTAGCATCGACACCACCTGTTAAAACTTTACCTGAAGATGGAACAACTGTATTAAATGCTCGCCCTAAGCGTGTTATTGAATCTAACAAAATAACTACGTCTCTCTTATGTTCCACGAGCCTCTTGGCTTTTTCGATAACCATTTCTGATACCCCAACATGCCTTGTCGCCGGTTCGTCAAAAGTAGAACTTATAACTTCCCCTTTAACAGACCTTTGCATGTCGGTAACTTCCTCAGGTCGTTCATCAATTAACAAAACAATAAGAAAACATTCTGGATGGTTTTTTTCAATTGAATTCGCTATATTTTGCAATAGAACCGTTTTCCCTGTTCGGGGTGGGGCAACAATTAAACATCTTTGGCCTTTTCCAATTGGTGCTACTAAATCAATAATTCTAGCTGACCTATCTTTTATTGTAGGATCCTGCACTTCCATAATTAACCGCTGGTCTGGATATAAAGGGGTCAAATTATCAAAACTTACTTTATGTCTAGATTTTTCTGATTCCTCAAAATTTATCCTTGTTACTTCTGTTACAGTAAAATATTTCTCGTTTTCTACTGGTGAGCTCATGACACCTTCTACTGTATCCCCAGTCCTTAATGAGAATTTTTTTATCATATGTGGTGAAATATAAATGTCATCGGGGCCTGGTAAATAATTAGCCTCTGGAGACCTTAAAAAACCAAACCCATCTTGCAATACCTCGAGAACGCCATCCCCTGAGATTTCCCAGCCTTCTTCAGCTCTTTCTTTTAAAATGGAGAACATTAAATCTCCTTTACGCATAGTAGAAGCATTGTCTATTTCTAGATCTTTTGCCATCGCGACTAATTCTGCTGGGCTATGCTTTTTTAAGTTAGCAAGATTAAGACGGTTTTCAGTCATAGGTACTACCTTTTAAAAACTTAATATATTTTAGGTGATTTTTTCAATTACCGGACGGTATAATTCTAATAGGTTGTTTGATTAAAATTGTCAAATTTTAATCGTTAACTATTAGTTACATAAAACGATACTAAATTTATTTTCTTTATTTTTTAATAATTATAAAAGTAATATATATAGATTGATGTAGTTGTTTAAACAGTGGAAAGCGAGGATTAAAAAGTTATCCTCTAGCTTATCAACTAGCTATAGAATTTATCATAAACGAAAAAAAACTAGCAATTACAATAAGTTAGTTAGTTTACCCTGTTGATAATACTTTTAACAACTATATAAGAAGCTGTTGACTAAAATAAGAACATACTTTGTAATAACTTATATTAACAAGGTATAATTGTTTTATATATTTAGAATAAACGTAGTGGTTTTTTTCTTATTAAAGTTAGTAGTATAATGTGAACACTTATACACATTCTACCCCATAGTTTAACAAGGGTTTTCAACATGAAGTCGACAATAGTTTTAGCATCCAGATCAAAGTCAAGAAAAGAGCTTTTAAAAAATGCAGGCATCGCTTTTAAATCTTGTAATCACCTGATCGATGAAGCTAAAGAAAAAGAACATTCGTTGAAAGGGGCCGAAGAACCATCTGAAATTGCAAAGGGACTTGCAATTAAAAAAGCATTTTCAGTTATGCATAAATTTGAAAATGCACTAATAATAGGATCTGATCAAATTCTTACTTTTAATGAGACAATTGTTTCAAAACCGAAGTCTTCAGGGGACCTAATTAAACAAATTTCCATGTTTGAAGGACTGAAACACACCCTATATTCGTCTTCGTGCGTCCTTAAGGGCGGTAAATTATTGTGGTCTCACACTTCAAGTGCGGTAATGACAATGAGACACCTGTCGTTAGATGATATTGAACGATATGTGAAGGATAACTGGAGTGATATTAAAAACAGCATTGGTGGTTATCATATAGAAGGGCAAGGAATAAGACTGTTCAGCTCCATTAAAGGAGATTATTTTACAGTTCGCGGCATACCTTTACTGGAATTGGTTAATTTTCTTATAAGTGATGATCAAATCAAATGTTAAACGTTTCTTGAGAAAAAGAGTGAAATCGAATGACTAAACAATTAAAAATAGGTTTGACAGGTTCTATTGGGATGGGGAAAAGCACCACCCTGAAAATGTTTAAAAAAAGGAAAATTCTGACTTGGTGTGCTGATGAAGCTATAACTAGACTATACTCTTATAATGGAGCAGCTGTTGAGCACATTAAAAAAATCTCTCCACAAAGCGTGATAAATAACTGCGTTTCAAAAGAAAATTTGAGGGTAGATGTACAAGCCCGACCACACATTTTAACAAAAATAGAACGTTTAGTTAATCCGCTGATAAAAAAAGATAGACAGATGTTCTTGAACTCCAATAGTAAAGAGGACGTTATAATTTTCGATATACCTCTCCTTTTTGAAAACAACCTTGAGGGGGAGTTTGATTTTATAATCACGGTGAGTGCATCTGAAGAAAAGCAGAAATCCCGTGTTCTTAGTCGTAAGACTATGGACGAAAAGTTATTTAACGTTATAAAATTAAAACAAATATCCGATAAAGAAAAAAGACAAAGATCTGATTTTATTATACAAACTAACACTATTGATAACGCTGAATATCAGGTGGATCAGTTTCTTTTAAGCGTGGGGCTTGAAAAATGCGTGAAATAGTTATGGATACAGAAACAACTGGCCTAGACCCAAGTGAAGGCCATAAAGTTGTCGAAATAGGTGCGGTTGAACTCTTCAATCATTTGCCAACGGGTAAAACGTTTCATCAATATATCAACCCGAAACGATCTATGCCTAAGGAAGCCTTTGATATTCATGGGTTAAGCATTGATTTCCTGAAAGCATACCCAGCTTTTAAAGATATAGCAGCAAGCTTCTTAGACTTTATTGGGTCATCAACATTAATAATTCATAACGCTAATTTTGATGTAAGGTTTTTGAATTTCGAGCTAGGTTGTATAGGTGTTGAAGAAATTCACACTGACAGAGTTTTAGATACACTAAAGCTAGCCAGAAAAAAATTTCCAGGGTCGCCCGCGTCGTTAGACGCTTTGTCACGGCGATTTAAAGTAGATATTTCAATGCGCGAGAAACATGGAGCGCTTCTAGATAGCCACATTTTAGCTGAGATATATTTGGAGCTAATTGGCGGAAGGCAACCTGATTTGGAATTAATATCAGCGCAAGAACGGAATTCTAGTAACGCTCTAAATGATGGGGTTTTTAAAAGAGGTTTACCGCTACCATCTTTTTTAACAACCACTGAAAAAGAAGCTCATGATAAATTCGTTAAGTCACTTGGGAAAAACTGTTTGTGGAATGAAGGTTCTAAATAATTTTAGAATTCGTAGAAGTCTTTTTATTTAGTTCAGCGTTGTATATAGACAAAAAGTCTATTTGATCCAGGTTTAATGCTGGGTAACCGCCGTCTCTAGTAATATCACTAATGATCCTTCTTAAGTAAGGAAAAAGTATACGTGGGCACTCAATCAGTAAGTACGGGTGGAGCTGATCTTCAGGGATATTAGTGATTTCAAAAATGCCACCATAATCTATTTCGAGCATAAAGAGCATTTCTTTAGTATTTTTTGTTTCTGAAGAAATAGTCGTTTTTATTATTACGTCATATTGATTTTCGATAGGTCTCTTTTTTGCCTCTAGAGTTACGTTTACTTTTATGTCTGGAGTAAGGTTTTCTGATTTGAGTCCATTTTGAGCAGCAATATTTTCAAAAGAGAGGTCTTTAATGAATTGGTTTAAAATTACCATCTTAGGTGGAACTGAAGCCTGGTATTCTTCTTTTTTATCTGACATTTTAGACCCTTTCTAGCAATAGACGCTCAAAATATACTTTTAATTGTCTTTATCATAATAATCAGCATCGATCACATCGAAATCGTCAGCTTCACCATATTTGTTTTTACCAGTTTTATGTGAAAAACCCTTCAATTCAAATCTAGACCTTATCCGAAAGTAAATAACAGTTCTAACTTTAGGTATCATTAAGATGAAACCTATAAAGTCAGTAAAAAACCCTGGCGTGAGAAGTAAAACACCAGAAACAAGTATTAAGGCACCGTGGGCAATAGCCTCTGTTGGATCATTAAGTTTAAAGACTTTGTTTTTAATTTGTTGAATGACTGCTAACCCTTGTTGTTTTACTAGGGTTGTTCCGAGGACTGCTGTCAAAATAATTATACAAATAGTAGGCCACACCCCAAGAAATCCACCCACTTTTATAAAAAGTGCTATTTCGACAATTGGCACCGCTATAAATAATAAAAATAACCACATAATACTCATACCTAAGATTTTAATTGTTAAGGTGGACTTGTGTAACACTTACACTTAAATAGGAGGAAATAAAATATATTCAATATTTCTATAACTGAGGTCGCAATGGGCAATTCAATAATCCAACTGTTAGTTTTAGCATTTATAGCTATTTTTTTAATTTTAAGACTAAAAAACCTATTAGGTACAAGAGAGGGGTTCGAACGAGAGCAAAAAACTGATGTGACTGAAGCGGAAAAGCACAAATCTACTAGCCCAAACTTAGAAATCATAGATGGTGGTTTAGAGCATGATGAAAAAGACCACGACGTTTCTGACCATGTTAAAGCAGGATCTAAAGCGTCAAAAGAACTTCTTAATATGAAAAAAATTGATAAAGACTTTATTTTGACTGATTTTTTAACTGGGGCCCGAGATGCTTATGAAATGATATTATTGGCCTTTAAAAGGGGTGACATAACCGAAGTGGAAAAATTCATATCTAGCGACGTTGAAAAAGCTTTTTCTAGCGATATAGACCGTAGAAAATCTGAGCAGTTGATGACCGAAGCTACTTTTGGGGGAATAAGGGAACTTACTATATTGGACGCTGATATTGATGAAAAATCTTTAGAAGCAGAAATCACAATTAGATTTTTAAGTGACTTAACCATAGTTGTAAAAAACCAAGACAATGAGATAGTAGAGGGCAGCGAAACCGATATTAAATTACAAAAAGACATTTGGACCTTTAGCCGGGCACTTTCATCAAAAAGCCCTAATTGGACTTTGGTTGCAACAGAGGCTTAAAAGAAAAGAGCTTTAAAAACTTGAGGAAAAAATGTGCAATCCTTCAAAAAGTTAAGCTTTGGTGATCTAAATGGTTGGAATCAAGATGATCATGATAAGGCTTTGGATGTATTTTCAAAAACCCAAAGCCAATTTCTTCGCAACCTGAGCCCTAGAGCCAAAGTTAAAAACAAAAGCTTTTCCTCATCTCAAGAGTTTTTTGAGCACAGCTTTGTCCCTACATTGATTGATTTCCCTAATAGAAGTTTTTTTACAGGGTATTATGAAGCGGAAATTTTGGGCTCAGCAGTACTGGACAAAGAATTCCAGTTTCCAATCTATAAAAGACCTCCTGATTTGAAGAAAGGAACAAAATGGCTTTCAAGACGAGAGCTGGAAGAAAGTAATATATTGCAAAATAAAAGTTTGGAAATAGTCTATTTAAGAAGTCAAGTAGAAGTTTTTTTATTACAGGTTCAAGGGTCTGGGAGAGTTACATTAACAGATGGATCTGTAATTAGGGTCGGCTATGATGGAAGAAATGGACACGAGTATATATCTATAGGACAAATACTTATTAAAAGGGGAGTTTTTTCGGCAAAAAATATTTCTGGTCATGCTATAAAACACTGGCTCACGTCAAACCCTCAGATAGCTAATGAGCTTCTATATCAAAACCCGTCGTACATTTTTTTTAAAGTTATGTCTGATTTGGGAGAGGAAAGTGGTCCAATAGGTACTTCTAATTCTTCTTTGGAAGAGCAGAGGTCAATCGCCGTAGACCCTCAATATATTCCTTTGGGCTCACCCGTTTGGATTGAGATTAAAGGGAGTTATCCGCTAAACAGACTTATGGTAGCTCAAGATACAGGGTCAGCAATTAAAGGGCCGTCCCGAGTAGACATATTTTTTGGTAGGGGGGATGACGCTGAAAAGATGGCAGGCCAGATTAAAGACTATGGCCGGGCTGCGGTATTTAAAAACATCATGGGATCTTAGGTGGATACAAAATGAGTGACAAAAAGCTTACTGATGATGACATAAAAATATGGAAGAAGGTCATTAGCAAGATCGAAAAAAAAGCACTGAGTACATTTAATACGCAAGTTCAGTCTAAATCAAAGTCAAACCAAAGAAAGATTAAACCAACACGGATAAATAAAATCCCTAGAACACGTAACGCTGGTTTAGAAAGAAGTATCTCAGAAAAAGGGAGTTCAAAAAATAGTAAAATAGATAAAAGAGTTTTATCAAAAATAAAGTCTGGAAAGTTAGCGCCCGAAGACACACTAGACCTTCATGGACACACACTGATAAGCGCTAAAAAACTATTATCAAAATTTTTGGTTCAAGCATATTCTAATAGAAGGCGCTTAGTATTGATAATTACTGGCAAAGGTAAAACTAAATCTGGTCTAGAGATAAACTTAGAGTATAAGGGTGTTTTGAGAAAAGAAGTGCCAGTTTGGTTGACGGAGCCAGGCCTAACGGAAATAATATTAAGTGTATCAGAAGCCAACCAAAGACATGGAGGTGCGGGCGCAATATACGTATATTTAAAAAGAAATAAGATGACTCTTTAAGGTCTTTTTGACTCCAAATAGAGCGAGGAAGGTAGCGAAAATATAATAAGCAGATATCCAGGGCATTTGAGTAGTAAAGTTAAAACCTAAATCTATCACATATCCAGTTATTCCAGGCCCTAAAGCAGAACCTAAAACCATAGTTGATGTAGCTAAAGCTTTTATTGAACCTAAGTGTTTAGTTCCATAAAACTCAGCCCAAAACGCAGATGATAACGTACTCTGAATACCAGAAGTAATCCCTATCATAGAAATACCTATAGCTGCTAATAATAGCGTTTCAGAAAAGGATAAAACTGAAAACCCTACTGATGCTGGTATTAGACATAAATACATAAGTTTAGAGGTGTTGAATCGATCTATTATTACACCAGAAATTAACATTGCAATTATTGATGAGATTGTAAAAATGGGGAAAAGTGATACGACTTGTAAATGTGACCAGCTTTTGATTTCTGCATAATGAACATGAAGAAAAAAGAATGCTGTGCTAAATGCGGCAGGCCCAATTAATGCAGGAAGTAAAAACCAAAAAAGTGGATGACGTATAGCTTCTGCCCTTGTCCAGTGACGGTTATCTAAGCCGGTGGAATTTTGTTCTTTTATAATGTTTTTGGGAGAACGCTCTTTAGATAACAAGGAAAGAAGTAAAGGAATGGCAGCTATTAAAATAATAGCAGATAAAAACCAAGAATAGCGCCAACCATAGAAAGAAATTATTATTACAAATAAAACTGGTAAAGTTGCTTCACCTAGAGAGTAACCTAGGTGAGATATAGAAATAGCACGTCCTCTAGTTGCGACAAACCAACGACCTATTGATACAGAGGCTATATGAGTTGTCATTCCTTGCCCAGTTAATCTAAGAGCAAATATAACAAATGGTAATAAAAATAAATAATTCAAAAAACACATTGCTAAACATGACAACGCTAATAGTGCCAAGGTTAGACTTCCTAAAAGTCTGACCTTAAATATATCAGTAAGACCCCCCACCCAAAGCATAATGATCGCCGAACTTAAGGTTCCCGCCATATAAAGCCCACCCCAAGCGCCATTAGAAAGATTGAACTCCTTTTGAATTTCACCAGCAAATATTGAAATAAACATCGTTTGTCCAAAAGAAGACATGAAGAAAAGCAAAAAGCTGGCCAACAGCCAACGAAAGTTATCAAGTATAAATTTCATTTTTGACCATTTTTAGCTTATACCTAAAAATTATTAGTATTAATGTTTGTATTCTTACAATACATACCGCGCTAAATCTGATGAGCTTTGCAGGCCGCCAAGATTTTTTTCAACAAAATCCTCGTCAATTATTATAGTTTCCCCTGACCGATCTGGTGCTGTAAAACTCAATTCTTCGAAAACCCTCTCAATCACTGTATATAACCTTCTTGCACCTATATTTTCAACAGATTGGTTTACTTGGGCAGCTATCTTTGCCAACGCTTGAATACCATCTTTTGAAAAACTGACCTCTAAACTTTCTGTTTCCATAAGAGCGCTGTACTGTAAGGTTAATGCATTATCTGTTTCGGTCAATATTCTAACAAAATCTGCTTCTGTCAAAGCCCTCAATTCTACCCTTATTGGTAACCGGCCTTGGAGCTCTGGAAGTAGATCTGAAGGTTTAGCAGTATGGAAAGCTCCAGAGGCTATAAAAAGAATATGATCGGTTTTAACCGGGCCATATTTTGTACTCACAGTAGTCCCCTCTATTAATGGTAGAAGGTCTCTTTGTACGCCCTCCCTACTAACTTCAGCACTACGAGAGTCACTGCGAACACATACTTTATCAATTTCATCTAGGAATACTATACCACTTTGCTCAACAGAGTTTATTGCAGCTATATTTACTGTTTCTGGATCCAAAAGCTTATCTGCTTCATCAGATATAAGTAAATCGTAGCTTTTTTTTACGGTAGTTTTCTTCTTAATTGTTCTAGAACCAAGAGCTTTCCCAAAAATGTCTCCAATATTCATTACTCCACCAGAGACTGGACCTGGTGCACCTGGAATTTCGAACATCGACAATGGGTTTGAATTATCAGCTACATCGATATCAATTTCTTTTTCATCCAACAGCCCATCCCGTAGTTTTTTTCGAAAAATTTCACGAGTTTGCTCTCTTGAATCTTTTCCAACTAAAGCGTCCAATACACGCTCTTCAGCTTGGCCATGTGCTGCAGAATTTACATTCTCCCGCATCTGTTCCTTTGTGATCAATATAGCCGAATCCACTAAGTCCCGCACTATCTGCTCAACATCTCGCCCAACGTAACCGACTTCGGTAAACTTAGTGGCCTCTACTTTTATGAAAGGAGCGTTAGCGAGTTTAGCTAGTCGCCGTGATATTTCTGTCTTCCCAACGCCTGTAGGACCAATCATTAGTATATTTTTTGGGTATACTTCTTCTTTGAGATTATCAGGTAGTTTTTTTCTACGCCATCGATTTCTTAGAGCTACTGCTACAGCCCTTTTTGCATCTTTTTGTCCTATAATAAAGCGATCTAGTTCAGAAACAATTTCTCTTGGGGTTAGGTCAGTCAAATTCGTGTTTCCTTATTTACTACTTGCTAAAATTTTTTCTAAAGTCAGGTTTTCGTTGGTATAGACACATATATCTGCAGCTATAGACATAGCAGAGCGTACAATGGCCTCTGCTGTCTTATTAGTAGGCATAAGAGCCCTAGCAGCTGCTAGTGCATAGTTTCCACCGGATCCAATGGCTGCAACATCAAGTTCGGGTTCTAGTACATCTCCAGACCCAGTTATTACAAAAATGTCATCCCCATCAGACACTAACAGCATTGCTTCTAAGTTTTTGAGGTATTTGTCAGTCCTCCAATCCTTAGCAAGCTCGACAGATGCCCGAGCTAGTTGACCAGGAGCTGCTTCAAGCTTTGCTTCTAAACGTTCTAATAAAGTGAAGGCATCTGCTGTAGAGCCGGCGAACCCAACCAAAACCTCTTCTCCGCCGGGAGAAAGCCGTCTCACCTTTTTAGCCGTACCTTTTATTACTGTTTGACCTAAACTAACCTGCCCATCACTAGCAATAACTACTTCTTTATTTTTTTTAACAGCTAATATAGTTGTACCGTGCCAGCTTGGTGAATTAATATTAGACATATATCCCTCCATTGTCGCTTTAGACTGTAAAGCTTTAGCCTTAGCTTAAGGACCGCTCAATTTCTTGGCGTTCAAAAATTTCTATAATGTCCTCTGGCCTTATATCTTCATAAGCCTCAAAAGCCATACCACACTCTTGTCCAGATTGGACTTCAGAAACCTCATCCTTAAATCGTTTTAAAGTTTTCAGTGTTCCCTCATGGATAACAACATTGTCACGTAACAACCTAACTCCAGCCGATCTTCGCGCTATACCTTCCGTTATAATGCAACCAGCAACCCGTCCCACACCAGTCACTTTGAAAACTTCTTTGATTTTCGCATATCCAATAAATGTTTCTTTAATTTCGGCTGAAAGAAGGCCAGACGCAGCTTTCTTTATATCATCGACCAAATCATAGATTATAGAGTAGTATCGTATTTCTAAACCTTTTTGATTAGCAGTACTACGGGCTGTACTGTTTGCTCTGACATTAAAGCCTATGACAGGCGCACCAGATGCTTCTGCTAATCCAATATCAGATTCTGTGATTGCACCAACACCAGAATGCAGGACCCTGACACGAACTTCGGAGTTCCCTATTTTTTCCATGGCTTGCACAATGGCTTCCACAGAGCCTTGAACATCTCCTTTAACTACTATGGGTAGTTCAGAAACTTCTTTATCATCCTTCGCTTTTGCCATTAGCTGTTCAAGAGTTGTAGAGGCTCCAGCTGCGGCTCTTCGATCTTTAGCGGCGCTATTACGATAAGAAGAGATTTCTCTCGCTTGGGCCTCTGTGTCCACAACGTTCAGAACATCTCCCGCTTCCGGTGTTCCATTTAACCCTAAAACTTCTACTGGAGTTGATGGCCCAGCGTTATTAATACGCTCACCTTTATCGTTAATTAAAGCCCTAACTTTTCCATATTGCTCTCCAACAACAAATATATCACCCTGTTTAAGAGTACCATTTTTTATCAAAACGGTTGCAACAGCCCCCCGACCAACATCCAGACTTGCTTCTATTACAGCGCCTGATGCGGCCCTATTAGGATTTGCCTTTAGATCTAACAGCTCAGATTGAAGTGAGATACTTTCTAGAAGGCTGTCGAGCCCTTGGCCAGAAATAGCTGAAACTTCAACATCCAAAACATCCCCGGACATCTTTTCTACAATGATCTCATGTTGTAATAAGCCGGTTCTGACCTTATCAGGGTTAGCTTCTTCTTTATCCACCTTATTAATTGCAACAATAACAGGCACCTTAGCAGCTTTAGAGTGATTTATAGCCTCTATCGTTTGAGGCATGACAGCATCATCAGCAGCAACTACCAGAATTACTATATCTGTTACTTGTGCTCCTCTAGCCCGCATTGATGTGAACGCAGCATGACCCGGTGTATCTAAAAAAGTTAGTGGTGAACCATCTTGAATGACCTGATAGGCCCCGATATGTTGAGTTATTCCGCCAGCCTCGCCAGATGTTACTTTTGAGTTCCGAATGGCGTCTAGTAGCGAGGTTTTACCATGATCAACATGACCCATTACAGTGATGACTGGAGGACGTTTTACAAGATCTTTTTCGTCATCTATTATTTGATCAATAACATCTTCAACATCAGAATCTGAAACTCTGACAACTTTGTGTCCGAATTCTTCTATTATTAATTCCGCTGTATCTGCATCAAGGGTCTCGTTCTGGGTTGCCATTATCCCGTTGTTCATTAATGATTTTACAACATCTGAGACTCTTTCTGCCATACGGTTAGAAAGTTCTTGAACTGTAATTGCTTCGGGCAACTGAACATCCCGAACTATTTTTTCCCGTTCGACGGTTTTGCCCAACATTTTTTGACGCGCCCGCTCTTGTTTTCTTTTCATAGCAGCCATAGACCTCTGCCTACCACCATCAGCACCAGCTAGAACTTGGTTTAAGGTTAATCTACCCGATCTCCGGCCATCACCATCTCTAAGAGTTTTACCCTTACCTTTATTCTTTTCGCCTTCTTCTTCCGGTTTTTTAGATGGAGAACCCGAAGATTTATTATTTGAACGATGTGATGAGTTTGATGTTGAATCAGTTGGCTTTCCTACTGGGGGAGGCGTAGAATTTAAACTTGCAATTTCTAATTCTTTCAGCTTTTTGGCGTCCTCTTCTGTCTTTTTTCTGGCTTTTTCCTCTCTCTCTTTTTCAGCCTTTTCTTTTTCGGTGTTTTCAGCCAGTCTTGCAGCTCGTTCTTTGGCATGATCTTTCTCTTTTTGTTCACGCCTTGCCGCCTCTTCTTTTTCATGTTCTTTTGCCACCTTTAAGGCGTTTAAGCGGCGCTCCATTTCTGCATCAGTAATTCCAGAGGGTCTTTTTGATGGACTGGGTGCACTTTTTGATACAGGGCTTTTTGATGTTATTTGAGATGTACTTTTTGGAACAATGATGCGTTTTCGTTTTGTTTCAACAACAACACTTTTTGTTCTCCCATGACTGAAACTTTGCTTAACATTACCGGCTTTCGGGCCACCCCCACGTATTCCTAGAGGTTTTTTTTCATCATTATCACTCATATGTATGTTCGTCCTTCTGGATGGATTGACAACTATTCATCTCACGTATTCCCTCTATTCGCAAAGCTTCTAACGAAATTTCTTTATATAAGCCACCATTCATTATTGTGGCATGTATCACATTTTCTCTACCGAAAGCCAAACCTAATTCATTCATGGTTAAACAATTTATTAAGCTGTTTTTTCCGGCTGGTGGCCTCAGGCGGGATTTTTCTCTCGATGACCCGTCGCTAGCTTGTATTAATAGCCTAGCGTTTTTCAGTTCAAGCTGACTTCTGACCTTTTCAAAACCGAAGACTGCTTGCTTAGCTTTCCTTGCAATAGAAATTAAGTTAGTTAACTTTCTAATAATAAAAACCTCAACAGTTCCTGTCAAATTCTGATCCACTTCCACCGGTCTACATATGGAGGAAGAGAATAAGTTTTGTTTAATCGCCGTTTCCAAACTTTTTTTCTTAGAGCCCACCCATATTCCCTTACCTGGTAATTTATAAAAAACGTCTGGAACTACATTCCCATCAGGTCCAACCACAAACCGCACCATTGATCTAGTGTTCATTAGTGTCCCGGTGGAAATACAGCGTTTCTGTATATTTTTCTTTGTGGCTATATTCAAACGTCTACCTCACTAAAACTTATTGTAAACTTACATATTAGACCCGGGCACTTCTTTTTCGGGAGGGCTATCATCTGTTTCTAATTCTGAAGGGTCTACCCATCCCAATTGTATTCTAGCGGTCATAACAAGACTTTGTGCTTCAGCTAAAGAAACATCAAATCTTTCTAGAACTCCGGTATCCTTTACACGTTCGCCGTCTACTGTCGTCCAACCTCCGGCTAATTCCCAGTCAGCGCATGTTGCAAAATCCTCCAAGGTTTTCACATCATCGTTTGAGAGCGCTTCCAGCATTTGAGGGGTTAATCCTTCAAACTCAACCAAGCTCTCCTCGACACCATTAGCACGGGCTGTCTCTAAAGATTTCACATCCCGGGCGTTCAAATAATCTTTTGCGCGAGCTTGTAATTCTTCGGCTGTTTCTTGATCTACTCCATCGATAACCATCAACTCATTAACTTCAACATAAGCCACCTCCTCAAGAGACGTGAACCCTTCAGAAACTAGAAGTTGGGCAAAAAACTCGTCCAGATCTAGGGTTTCTATAAATAGTTTGGTTTGCTCTTCAAACTCACTTTGACGCCGAGCACTTTCTTGTTCTTCTGTCATAATATCAATATCTAACGCTGTTAGTTGAGACGCCAACCGCACGTTTTGACCGCGCCTACCTATTGCCAAGGATAATTGCTCATCTGGGACAACAACCTCTATTCTTTCAGCTTCTTCGTCTAAAACTACTTTTGTTACTTCCGCTGGCTGGAGGGCGTTAACTAAAAATGTAGGTTGATCTTCGTTCCATGGAATTATGTCTATTTTCTCTCCTTGTAATTCGTTTACAACAGCCTGTACCCTGGACCCTCTCATTCCAACGCAAGCACCGACAGGATCTATTGAAGTATCATAAGAAATTACTGCTATTTTAGCTCTTGAACCAGGATCTCTAGCAACAGATTTTATATCTATTATTCCTTCGTAAATTTCAGGAACTTCCATCTTAAAAAGCTCTGCCATGAATTGATTATCTGTTCTACTAAGAAAGATTTGTGGTCCCCGCACTTCTCGTTTAACCTCTTTTATGTAAACTCTAATTCGATCATTCGGTCTATAACTTTCTCTACCAATCTTTTCGTTGCGACGAAGTATGGCTTCACCTCGCCCAACATCTACAATAATATTCCCGTATTCTTCTCGTTTAACAACACCGTTCATAATTGTACCTGCACGATCTTTAAACTCTTCATATTGCATATCTCGTTCCGCTTCACGCACCTTCTGAAGTATCACTTGCTTTGCTGACTGAGCTGCTATTCTACCCATCTCCACAGGAGGAATTTCATCCCTAATCTCATCGCCAACCTCTGGGTTATCTTTTAAGCTAGTTGCCTCAGATACGGTTACTTCAGAGGAGGTGTTCTCCACCATACCCTCTTCAACTATTGTCCGAACCCTGGTAAATGTCGCCCTTCCAGTTTTGCGATCAATCTCAACCCGAATATCTAGCTCTGCTCCATATCTAGATTTTGCTGCGCGAGCGAGACTCTCTTCCATAGCTTCAATCACAAGGTTTGGATCAATCATTTTTTCTCTTGCTACCGCTTCAGCCGTTTGTAATAGCTCAAGTTGATTCGCTGACGTTATTGCCATTTCAGTGGTCTCCTTCGTGATGGGTGTTTTTATCTATTTGATCAAAATTTTCTAAGTCAAAAGCCTTTATACTTTTCCTATTTCTTAACACGTCTTTTATTAAATTATCAGTTAAAATGAGTTTAGCTTCTGAAATGAGTTTAAAGCTTAGTTCAGTAAATTTACCGTTATTAGCTAAAGTAATATTATCTTTTTCAATATTATAAATTTCACCTTTAAAACGGCGTTGACCATTTATAAGCTCATAAGTCTCTAATTTTACCTCATAACCCTGCCAATTATTAAAATCTTTTAAGCGAGTTAGTGGCCTATCTATTCCCGGTGAAGATACTTCCAAAATATAGGCATCGTTAATGGGATCTTCTACGTCAAGTAAAACTGATATATCACGCGATATAATAGAACAGTCTTCCACATCTATCTCACCGCTCTTCCGATCAGCCATTATTTGGAGGGTAGAAGTTTCACCTGGTACTAATCTAATCCTAACCAACTCATAACCGAGTGTTTCTATTGTGGGTGAAATAATAGCCGATATTTTTTTCTCTATCTCTGAAGAAGAAATTAAATCATTCATATTAATGTATCCCAACAAAAAAAACGGGCTAGCAGCCCGTTATGATATTTCGGTGGAGTGTAAGAAGTAGAACTCCGCTGTACTACTTTATAAACCTTAAAAAAAAAAACTTCAAGAGGTCAAAAAAATTTGTAATTTAAGAAAAATTTTTAAAGGCCTAAATACCCTTGACGCTGTTTATTAGTTTGTTTGTGGCGAGAATTAACTCATTTGAAATCCTTGTTTCTGAAATGGCATGTCCTGCATAATTAACCAGCTTAAGTTTAGCCCGCTCCCAGGATTTAGCCAATTTATATGCTGACTCAGGTGGGCATATTAAATCGTAACGACCCTGAATTATGTCCCCGGAAAGATGAGAAATTTTTCCAATATTTTCCAATATTTGATTGTCAGATTTTAAAAAACCTTTATAAAAAAAATAATGACACTCTATTCGGGAAAAAGCCCTAGCGTAGTCTGACGGGTTATCATAAAAAACTTCTTCCGACCCAAAAACAGCTAACGCTGTTTCCCAACCTGCCCATACAGCAGCAAATTTCCGCTCTAGATTTAGATTACCAGAAAACAGTCGTTTTTTATAGGCCGAAATCAAGTTTTTTTGTTCATAAGCTGGAATAATATCTCTAAATTTTTCCCAATGTTCAGGGAAAAACTTTCCTGCACCACCTCCATAAAACCAGTCTAATTCCTGTGGTGTCATTAAAAAAACACCACGAAGTATCATATGTACTACTCGCTCAGGATATTCTTCTCCGTATAAAAGAGACAAAGTAGACCCCCAACTTCCACCAAAAAGAGCCCATTTCCTAATTTTTAAAAGATTTCTAATTTTTTCTATATCGGAGATTAAATCCCAAGTAGTATTATTAGAAACCTCTGCAAACGGAGTAGATTTCCCACAACCCCGTTGATCAAATAAAATTATACGATAATGCATAGGATCAAAATAGCGTCGCATATGTGGGCTGCTTCCGCCACCAGGTCCGCCATGAATTACTAATATAGGAAAACCTTTTGGGTTTCCACATTGTTCAACATAGATATTGTGACCTTTCCCAACATCCACCATTTGCCTATTGAAAGGTTGTATTGGAGGATATAGGTTACAAGCCGCGCGGTTTTGTCCTGCCGATTTGTCCATGCAGCTATGTATAACAGATAGAGCTGGAACGAAAACTATAAACCTTAGGAATTTTAAATGACTACAACAGTTGATGATTTAGAAATTGAGAAGTTTCAAAAGATGGCTTCTGAGTGGTGGGACCCAAAAGGAAAATTTAGACCCCTTCATATGTTAAACCCATGCCGCTTGGATTATATTAACGCACAAATTTCTCATGAGTTTGATGTAGATTTAAAAAAAAACTTACCATTTAAACATCTAAATATACTAGATATAGGCTGTGGTGGAGGCCTCTTGAGTGAGCCGATGGCACGGCTAGGGGCAACTGTAACTGGTGCAGACGCTTCAAAAAAAAATATAAAAGTTGCTAAGACACATGCGGATAAAACGGGACTTAAAATCAACTATTTAAATAGCACTGTGGAAGACTTAGTGAGTGAGGGTCATACCTTTGATGTAATTTTAAATATGGAAGTTATTGAGCACGTGTTAGATACAAAAACATATATTAGTGCTTGCAGTGCTCTTTTAAGCCGTAAAGGGTTAATGGTTTGCTCTACCATTAATAGAAACTTGAAAAGCTATTTTATGGCTATAGTCGGCGCAGAGTACGTTGTTAGATGGCTTCCTAAAGGGACCCATGATTGGAACAAATTTATCAAACCGTCTGAATTAAGTGAGCTGCTGGATACATCAGGCTTTAAACTGGTGGACGAAAAAGGGTTTATTTTCAATCCGATATCCTGGTCTTGGTCTTTGTCCGAGCAAGATCTTTCAGTTAACTATGTAACTACCAGTATAAAAACTGACTAAGTTTCTGAGTTTTCACCTAACTTGACGCGTAAATCTCTTAGAATCGGTATTACTTCTCGTAATTCGTCAGGGCCTACCTTGGCCAAAACATCCTCAACAATAGGTGCGATTGTCTCAAAGGCAGAATTTCTAGCTGTTTTTCCGTATGAACTGATTGTAACGAGTTTTCTGCGGGCATCATTCCAATCTGGTGTTATATTGATGTATCCAGCCCACTCCAGCTTTCTAAGAGTATTTGTTATCGCACCCTTGGTTAAATTAAATGTTCTAGCAATTTGGGCAGGTGTTCTTGGGTCATTTACTCCGGCAAGATGATTGAGAACAGAAAATTGTGATAGCTCCATTCCTTTGGGTAAGGCTCTCGCTAGTTGGTTGCGGGCCAATTGTTCTGCCATAAAAAGCTCACTGAAAAAGGCTATCGCTAAAAAATTATTAGATTTGGTCATTAAAAATTAACTTTCTCTAATTCAGTTAATTAAGCACCTTAAATTTTATTTTATCTCTAACTTGCATGTATCATATATTAATAGCATATATTTTCGCAATAAAAAGTTCGAGCTAATAACTAAGTTAACGAGAAGAAAAACAATATATTTAGATTCATATTTAAGTATATTAACGATGATTTCTAAAGCACAGGAACAAATATGAACTCGCCTAAGATCTTATTCGATAGAACAAATCTCTTAAGAAAAAGAGCGAGAGCGGGTTTAAGTTTATCCAAAAGCTTCTTGCTGCAGGAAGTGTTTTTGGAACTTAATGAAAGGATTTTAGACTCCAATAGAAAATACACTAACAAAGCTGTGATAACTGGTTGTACGAACTTTTGGCATCAAAATATGCCAGAAGCGGAAATAATTAGTGATGACACTACACTGAATTTAAGGCCGCTGGCATATGATTTAGTTTTACATACGCTGTGCTTGCATTGGGCCAATGATCCCGTGGGTCAACTCATTCAATGCAAAAGAGCGTTAAAACCTGACGGCTTATTCTTATGTGCGCTGTTGGGCGGTACCACTCTATACCAGCTTAGAGATTCCCTATCAATGGCAGAGGCTAAAGTATGTGGTGGACTATCAAATCGGTTTTCACCAGCGGCTGAGATTCGAGAGGTAGGAAATATTTTGCAAAGAGCGGGGTTTTCTCTTCCAGTTGCGGATAGCATAAAAGTCGAAGTCTCTTATAAATCGATATATCATTTAATCCATGACCTAAGATATATGGGTGAAACCAACACATTAACTGAGCGAAACAAAAGCTTTACC
>JBJLGD010000025.1:0-35141 GCA_045565015.1 Paracoccaceae bacterium | reverse complement strand
TGCTATGGCTGTTAACAAAGCAGTTATACTGTTTACACCAAAAGATGACTGAGCCAAAACAAAAAAGCCAGCGACAAGTATGAGTGTTGTAACAACTAAAGCAGTTCCAACGTTTGTAAATGCCGAGATTACAGCTTCTCTCGGTCTGAGCTTGAGTTCTCTTCGAGCGAGTTGATATTTCGTAAGAAAATGGACGCTATCATCAACAACGATACCTAATGCCAACCCTGTTACAACTGAAACAGCCAAATTGACTTGCCCAACGATAAGCCCCCAAATTCCGAATGCTAAAGCCGCTGGTAAAAGGTTTGGTATTAGACTAATTAAGCCAAGCCGGACGTCTCGTAAAGCAATCAATATTAATCCACTGATTATAAATACTGCAATGATGGTTCCTGTTAACATACCTTCAATATTTCGTTCTGAAATATAGGCGAACATGACTGTAGGACCGACAGCTGTCAGTTCAATTTTCATCTTATCATTAATATAATTTTCAGCTTTTGAGGTCCAGGCTCGTAATTCATTTGTGGACATGTCTTCCAAGGTAACTAATATCTGGGTTGAGGATTTATTAATATCGAGCTGATTATTAAGATCTAACCCAAATGGTAGAGACAATTCGTATAGAAGTAAGTACTGAGCGGCAAGTTCACGACTGTCTGGTATAGAGTAGTAATCAGGATTACCGAGGTTTAAATCTCTATTTAGGCGCTTAAATACATCTGATATCGAAAGTACATTAGTAACTTCCTTTTGGGAACGTGCCCAGTCAGTAAAGTTTGAAACACTTTTTAAGAAATTCGGATCGCTAACCCCGTTTGACTCACCTGAAGGGATACTAAACTGAATTATATTAGTGCCCGTCAAGTTTTCACCAATCCAGTCGGTATCTTTACGGAAATCAGTAGACTCATCAAAATATTTTACAAAATCATCGTTTATTTCGTTTAATGGAATTAGCGACACAATTAATACTGATAAAGGTATACCAAAAACTAAAATTTTCTTATAATTATCAGCGATAAGTGTCCCTAGGCGTTCCATAAAGCCGTCAAGTATCTTGATTGTCCTTTTGGTTTTCCCAACGGTAAGTAACTTACTAGTATCGGTATTAATGTTATCGAGTAAAGCCAGGCGGCCATCACGCCAATTGCTGCTATATTGCCCAAGTCATGAAATGGCGGTGAGTCAGAAAAGTTAAGTGATAAAAATCCAATCGCCGTAGTCACACTGGTCAATAAAACCGGTTTGAAATTTACTCGCAAACTGTAAAGGATGCTTTCTCTTTGGGTTTTACCTGACTGCATCTGATTAAGCGTTGTCACCAGTAAATGTATTGCGTCTGCAACAGCTAATGTCACAATGATTATGGGTGCTGATGCTGCTACGGGGGTTAATCCAACGCCAATCCAACCTCCACATCCCATCGCAAAAATAATACTGAAAATGCACACTAAGAAAACGTTTAGGACGCCCACCATAGATCTTAACAATATGTATGAAATTATTAAAATTACAAAAAATGCAGCAGGTATTAATGTTGACATATCTGTCATGGAAGCTTCTAAAAACGCCGCATTTAGCATTACGACACCACCCATTCGGATTTTTACAGGATACTTTTCTTCAATTTTTGATGCCATTTCCTTTGCGGAAGAGGCTATGTCAACAAGCTCTTGGGGATCTTTACCTGGAATTTGAACGGTAACATTGACCGATGTACTCCGATGATCGGGATCATGGACTCTACCTGCAAGGGATAATTCGGTCGTACTTACTGTTTCGACTAGTTGTTTTTCGGCAGGACTCATATTCAAAGGGTCAAAAAATAAATCTCGAACTATCAAATCATCTTCATCAACCTCTGTATGCTGGTAATTCGATAGGCTATCTACCCTTATTGAGTAGGGAATTTGCCAACTCATCTCGGTTAATTCTTCAACCGCAGCTAGGAGTTTTGGAGATGTTGCTTTTAAACCTTGAAGTGGTTCAAAGGCAAAATTTACGTTGTCTACTTGGGTATAGGTTTGTTGAAGTTCTTCAAACGCACTTAGCTGGGGATTGTCTTTTCCAAAAAAAGTTCGATAGTCGTTATCAAAATATAAAAACTGACCGCCCGAAGCACCCATAATAGTAAATAATATTACTGCTATAAGGCATATCAGCCTATTGTTTAGAAGAAATTTACCAAACAAATTTTTTGTTTCTTGCATTGGTCAATCCTTTTGTATTTCTTATCGTTTGCTAATGCCTGATATGTAACTCTTTTTTAAAAGTAAAGGAATAAAATACCAATTAGAATAAAAAATAAAACGCTTGATTTAATATATTTCTGAATTTGTTTCGATAAGAATTATGTTTTTCATTTATAGAGTATAATCTAATCTAAACTAGACCTATTTGAATCACGTAAACTATAGTTCCTTCACTTTAAAAAACCGACTTGTAGGAAAATGTTTGAAGGAGGTCGTTATTGACACTTAATAAATCAAAACTACTGTAATTTTGTGAAAAACATTTTTTTGGAGATCATTAATGGGTGGAGAAAATAACATTTGGGTGGAATCTGAATGGGCAGAATTAAAAGAGTGTGTTTATGGTTCACCTTCGGCGTGGGTTCTTCCAAAATTTTTAGACGACGCACGATTGCGAGCTCAAGGAGAATTTGGAGAATTCTGGAAGGTGAATGGTGGCCAAGATGTGTCTGTTGTTGCTCCAGAGATTTTTCAAGAGTTATCAAATCAAATTAGCGTAACAATAAAAATTTTAGAAACTTATGGCGTTACAGTCCATACGGCAGAGGTAGTTAGTGAAAAAAATCGTTTATTCCCTCGTGGTGAAGATCATGGCGTCAGTACTCCTTGGATGAGGGATCCATTTGTAACCATCGGAAATAACGTTATTGAATTGGCTCCTCGTAGCTTATTCCATCGCCGACAACGGTTCGCTGTTCGAGAAATTCTCGCTTCAACAATGAAAAGGGGTGCGCTTTATTTCTCTCAACCCGACGCAGGAGCGGATGATTATGTCGACTCACCCGGGTGGGGTTATCTTGAGGGAGGGGATATATTTGTTCTAGGCAAACGTATTCTGGTTGGCCATTCCGGTGGTTGTTCTAATCCGCAGGGGGCGTATTGGCTTCAGCATGTCCTTGGATCGACCTATGTAGTTGAAATCGTCCCAGTCGATTCAATGTTCCCGCATCTTGACTGTGTTTTGATGACCCCTCGTGAAGGGGTAGCATTTGCTTGTTTAGACGCTTTGCCAGATGGTCTCCCAAGCTTCATGAATGATTGGGATATTGTAGATCTCCCCAAAGCTTTAGCAAAGAGTCATATGGGATGTAATAACCTAGTTATAAATGATAGAACAGTACTAGTTCCCCTAGAAGAGCCCCTTGATCGAGTAGCGTATGAATTAAAATCACGAGGGTTTGATGTACCAAGAACTCCTTATAGGGTACCTTGTATGGCTGGAGGCTCATTTAGGTGTGCCCACCAACCTTTGATACGTATTTAAAAATTAATATAGCAGAAAAAGAGGTATAAATTCCAAAATGGAGAAGTTAACAGAAAAACCTAAAGGAGGTAGGGGGTTCCTCGGGTTTCCCGTAAATACAGATCTGAATAGTTTGGACGCTGATATTGCAATTCTGGGTGTCCCATATGGTCTACCTTATACGCCCGATGACCTTGCTAATGATCAAAGCAAGTCCCCCGACCTTCTCAGAGAGAATGCACAAGATTCTGGTTGGTCGGAACCGAGGACAACTAAGCATTTTGATTGGGATTTAGGCGGGCCTCTTCTGGATAACCGAGCAGTTCGCGTGGTTGATTGTGGTAATGTAACAGCTGATTTTCAAAATCCCAGAGAACACTATCGTAGAGCAGAATTAGCAGCCAAACAAATTTTTCAATCTGGTGCAGTTTTAGTTAGTATTGGGGAGATCATGGAATTCCAATCCCAATAATGAAAGCACTGCCAACTGGTGAAGAAATTACGTTGATACAGATTGATGCCCATATGGACTGGCGTGATAGTGTCAATGGAGAGCGAGAAGGTTATTCAAGTCCCATCAGGAGAGCTTCTGAACTACCTTTTATACAAGATATATTCCAAATCGGGTTACGGGGTGTAGGAAGCGGGCGCGAGGAAGAGGTGAAGGCCGCTAAAGAATATGGAGCCAATTTGATTAGTGCTTATGAGATGCATCATATAGGTATGCGGGAAGTATTGAATAAGATTCCCAATGGTGGACGATACTACATAACTATTGACGCTGATGGTATGGACCCAACAATAATGCCAGCTGTAAATGCGCCAACCCCAGGAGGATTAAACTGGTTGCAAATTCGGCAATTTATACATGGAATCGTGGGGAAAGGCCATGTTTTAGGCCTCGATTTAGTCGAAATATCACCCTCCTATGAAAAAGCTAACACCACATTTATTCATGCCGAAAGGTTGTTATGTAATTTTATCGGCGCGATAGTCAGAGCAAACTATTTTGAAGATGAACGAGAATAATGAATTGAATTATTAATGGATAAGAAACTCGAGCTTATAGAAAAATACGAATCTTTGGTTAAAGCTTTTGTGCCCACCACTTTTTCAAAGCAAGTATTAAAAGATAACTTTGAAATATCTCAAGAGCTAAATAAAGATCATTATCCATTGGCAGGAATGTTTTTGGGAATCAAAGATATAATTAATATAGATGGTTATCCAACAGCGTGTGGATCAAGTCTACCAACAGATTTATTTTCTGGGCCACAAGCCAGCAGTGTAACGAAATTATTAAATGCCGGTACTGTTCTAGTTGGGAAAACTGTAACAACAGAGTTTGCAATATCTGATCCTGGATTGACACGAAACCCGAGAAATTTGGCACATACCCCTGGAGGCTCCTCTAGCGGTTCTGCTGCTGCTGTAGCGGCAGGATTTTGCGACATAGCTATTGGAACGCAGACGAGCGGTTCAGTTATAAGGCCTGCTGGGTTTTGTGGTGTTGTCGGTTATAAACCCACTTTCAATCGGATTCCTACGGACGGCATTATTCCCTTCTCTAAATCCATGGACCATTTAGGAGTTTTTGCTTCCGAGATTGATATTTTAGAGGAAACGATAAAAGTAATTACGAAAGACTGGTTTCAGGAGTGTTTCCACAAAAAAGGTGGATTTAAGATAGCAGTTCCTACTGGATCCTATATGGAATTAGCAGACTCTGAGATAAAATCACAATTTTTCGATTTCTTAAAAAAAATAAATTCAAGCATCTATACAGTAGAGAATTTTCACTTAGTTGATGATATTTCTGCCTATAATGATGAACTGGATGAGTTAATTCATGCGGAACTTTATGATGTACATGCAAATTGGTTTAAACAGTACAGGAATTATTATCAGCCGTTATCTCGTAAAAGTATAGAGGCTGGTAAAAAAGTGAAAATTGAAAGACTCGATCAACTCAGATCAAAAGCGCATGCATACAGTTCCTGGCTTAATAAATTCATGAGAGACAGCGATATTGATTTTTGGTTAGCTCCAACTGCGCCGACGGTAGCTCCCCGAGGTCTAGAATACACAGGAGACTTCAAAATGGCATCAATATGGACCTACACTGGTTTACCGGTAATATGCCTTCCTACCGGGGTGAATCAGGATAATTTACCCTACAGCATTCAACTGATTGGTAGGTACGGTGAAGACGAGTTGCTGCTTAATCATGCAAAAAATATGGAAGCTATTATTGGAAAACTAGAACTTAAAAATTTTTGGGAGTTATAGATTTAATTCAACTAAAGATAGATTTTAAATTAGGAATAGAGTCGATATTTTTCAAATTCTCATAAAGTTCTTCCGCGCTGCTGTCCGTCGCAGCATAGGTCAAGCAGTCATGAAATTTTTTGTAAAGTAGCCGGTCTGGTAAGGGTTTTTTTGAGGAGCCGATTGGGGAGCTTACAAAAGTTTTATAAATAACCCCGTCGTTCATTATGATTTCGATATCTGCCCATTCTGGACAAATATTCTTATTGTTTGACTGTTCTACTGACAAATTATTAATATTCATAACTATCTTGTCCTGAATAAGTTTCAAACTAGCAGAATTAATAAACTCGTCTGTTAAATTAGATAAATTGAGTGAACCACACTTTATTATAGTCGCTAGAGCGAATTCCAGACTGAACTGTGCTTCTGAAATATTTTTTGGATGAGAAAAAGTTAAATTTGACCCCACAACAGAGGGTACGGTGCAGATTACTTTTTTAATCATAGTCGAAGTTAGATTATTACTCTCTATGATACCTTTTACTCCGTCTATTGCTGCATGGCTGGCATAACAGACGGGATACTTTTTGATATCAACGCCGGGTTCTATAAGGTTAAAATCTTTTCCAATCTTATCGATTTTGGTTGAATCAAATTTGCCATCGTTAAGAGCCTTGGTTAATCCGTTGACATCTTCAAATGCATTCAAAGGCCCAATAGCGCCATTTTTTGCTAACTTTGCTGCTGTAATCCCACGTTCAGCAGCTAGCCCACAATAAAAATGTTTTGCGTGTGTTCCTCGAACTGCACGAGTGGCACCTGCTCCCACGGCTGCTAATGCTAACGCATTTGATGTAGCTTCAGTATCAAGATTCAATAATTTTGAGGCGCTTGCTGCACTTCCGAGAACCCCTAATATAGAAGTCGTCCACCAACCTCGATCATATACGCTATTGGAAAATGCTTTTGCGATACCAAACTGTATTTCAAGACCTGCTATAAAACTAATTAACAACTTTTGGCCATTTAATGAATTTTCCTGTGCTAATGCTAAAACAGTAGGTAAAACTACAGCTGAACCATGAACTATTCCCGCATAGCAATTATCATCAAAATCCAGTGCATGAGCTGCTGCTCCGTTTGTTAACGCGGCTCCTGCAGCATTAAGAGTTTTATCGCTTCCCAAGATTGTACAATTACCATCCTTAAAAGTTTCAGTGGCAGATAAATAGATTTTTCTTGCAGAGGATGTCACCGAACCTGCTATTGTTACTCCCACGGTATCGATTATACAATTTTTCCCAATTTCTATCACATTGTCAGGGATTGAATCTTCATTAATTTTTTGTAAACTACCAGTTAAACGATTAATCACGTTATTTTTTGACATAAGTAAACCTAATTAAGCTAGTATTTATAATGTTGGTTAGGAAACAATTTACCTATTTTAAATATATTCCAATATAGAAGTATTTATTTATTCTCAAAATATCCAGCTCTGACAGCAGTCCCGATTAGGTTGCAAATAAATCGACCAGCAGTAACAGCAGTAATTCCATTTAGATCGCGACTAGGAGTTATTTCAACTACATCCATACCTACCACCTTACCTTTGTTTACAAGTCCTTGTATTAAGGTTCGCATTTGAGGGTAATTTACGCCACCGGGGGCTGGACCAGCGACAGCAGGCATAATAGTGGGATCGACACCATCTGCATCGATCGTAAGATAGTACTGACCTCCATCTGGAATCCGGTCCAAAACAGATTTCATACCGATCTCTTGAAGTTCAATATCAGGAATAAGGTGTGCTCCATATTTTAAAGCCGCATCCACTTCTTCGGGTCTTGCACTGCCAGCGGCTCTCAATCCAATTTGATATATCTCATTGATATGGTCCATTTCAGATGCTCGTCTAATTACGCTGGACAGGCCATCACTAACGCCGTGAAAGATATCTCGCCAATCAATATGCGCATCAACTTGAACTAAGGTGATTGGTCCGCGGCCTTCATAAGCTCGAAAAACAGGAATCGGAATGGCGTGGTCACCGCCCAAAATAATCGGTAATGCGCCTGCCGCCAATATTTTTTTTACCGCCGCTTCTGAACGAGCATGATTACCCGCAACATCTTTAGCTATTCCGATAACATCTCCACAATCGACAACTTTTATATCTCTTCCGTCAAGAAGAGTACCGCCAATATCAAAATCATATCTATCAAGTCCACGTAGTGCTCTACCACAATGTCGACGGATGTGTGTAGGAGCGAACGCCTGATCATTACTAGCTTCTCCCATAGAGTAGGGGTCACCGAACGGAATCCCTAGGATTGCAACATCTGCGTTTAAATTGTCTAGATCAGTTTCGATTGGGAAATTATGGAAACTATTAAATTGCTGTTCCAAATAATAGTGTAAGCCCGATCTCATAGGATTGGTAGTAAGTCGAGTGTCCATAATATTTTCCTTATCTAAGTGAGAGATTTAATCACTGGCAAACGCCGTGATATTAAGTTTATCTAGAAAAAGACGTAATCTTTGAGTTTTGGGGGTTCTAAGTATCTCATTCGGTGGGCCTTCTTCTATAATCTTTCCATTCTCCATAAAGGCCACCCTATCCGCAACTTGAGAAGCAAATCCCAGCTCATGTGTAACTATAATCATTGTCATACCGTCATCAGCTAGGCGTTTTAATACATTTAAAACTTCAGAAACTAATTCTGGGTCTAGCGCGGAAGTAGGTTCGTCAAATAGCATTAAAGCTGGGTCCATCGCTAAAGCTCTAGCTATAGCAAGGCGTTGCTTTTGCCCACCAGATAGATTGTCGGGCCAGTCATGAACTTTCTCTTCTAATCCAACATCATGGAGCATTTTTATTGCTTTATCTTCAGCTTCTTTACGTGATCTTTTTGCTACCACTAGTTGTGCTCTTACGACATTCTCAAGAGCATTTAAGTGAGGCCAAACATTGAACTGCTGAAAGACCATACCCATTCTGGCGCGCACATCATTTAAGGCGCTCATTTCTTTGCGGCTCATATTTTTTGATTTTTGTGAGCCAACCGAAAAACCATCTAAGGTTACTGAGCCCTTGTCTGGTGGTGTTAACCAATTAGCGGTTCTAAGAAGTGTGCTCTTACCACAGCCACTAGGTCCAATTAAACATACCACCTCTCCTTTCTTTATCTTGAAACTGATATCATCCAAAGCGGTAATAGAACCGAAAGTAGTAGTGATATTCTTTAGATTGAGAAAAGCATCTGTTTCTGTGCTATGACTGGTCATCGTACTATGTCCACTTTTTCAAGAGTTCCTGTATTGCTCTGAGCCGTTGTACGACCTTTTTTTGACCTTCGTTCTAGTTTGCGCATTAAAATTGCTATAGTCTCATTTAAGCCCCAGTATAGTAAAGCAACCATGATGAATACTTCAAAGGGTCTAAATATTTCACCTTGAACACGTATGCCACTCATTGTTAATTCATGAACCGTAATTGTAGATAGTATTGCAGACTCTTTAATTAATGAGAGTGTTTGGTTAGTTAAGGGCGGAAGAATTATTGATAAGGTTTGAGGTAAGACAATATTTTTCATAGCTTGCCAGTCGGACATTCCTATAGCTCGCGCACTTTCAAGCTGACCTTTTGAGACCGCATCAATCCCACCTCGAATTATTTCTGCAAAATATGCGCTACCAAACGCTGCTAAAGCTAAGGTTCCGACATATTCCGCAGGAAATCGAATACCATAAAAAGGTAGTACATAGTAAAATAGGAATACTTGAATAATGAACGGAGTATTTCGAAATAGTTCAACAAAGCTAGTCGCTGCAAGTCGAGGTACTAGGAATCGAGATCTGCGTCCAAGGGCTAGTACCAACCCCCAAGGCATTCCCAAAATGATAGCGGCAATAACAATTTTTATTGTTAGCCAAAAGCCCATCAAAAGACGAGGCCCGTATTCTATAAATATAGAGAAATCTATAGTCATTTAGTGTCCCTAAGCTCGCCTTATTCGCCAGTGGTTTTCTAATAGTACAGAGCCACGACTAACAAAAAAACAAAGTAAAAAATAAATAACAAAAGCACCTGATAGCACTTCTACCGGGTGATAATTGCTGCTGTAGATTTGCTGTGAAACTCGGAGTAACTCTACAACAGTGATAATAGAGAGTAGAGCAGTTGCTTTCAGAACCTGAGTGAACTCATTAACTAGTGGTGGAATAGATGCTATGAATGTTTGAGGTAATATAACTCTTCCCCATAATGCAACACCCGATACTCCCAAGGATTTTGCAGCTTCGAATTGGCCTTTGGGAACCGATGTGAGGCCGCCTCTTAATATTTCGCTTACAAACGCTGCGCTATTTAGTGTTATTGCGAGTATTCCTGAAGTGAAAGCCCCTAGATTTAATCCGGTAACCGGAAGTACATAATAAACTAGGAAAATTTGGATCATTAAGGGAGTTCCACGGATAAAACTTATATATATGGCTATTATGCCATTAAGGATTCGCCAATTTAAGGTAGTACGGGCCAAAACTATAATGGTTCCCAGTGTAATGCTAAATGCAAAACCCAGTAACGCTACTTGAACGGTTACTGTTGCGCCCTCCAGCAGTCTTGGAAGCGCATCAATCGTGTAGCTTAGATCGAACTTCACCTAATTTTCCTTATTTCGCAGTTTTGTTATTGCCCGGAACTATTCCCAGGCAATAACATTTGTTCTAATCTTTTTATTAGAGAGCGCCTTCGGGTAAATATCCCTCGCTCGGTATAGGCATCTTAAATCCAAACCATTTGTCTTGACTCTCATAAAGCTTACCATTGTCCCGCATCTCAAGGATAATAGAACTTATGTAATCTCTTAAGTCAGTATCTTCTGGACGGGTTACCCAACCCATATAACTTGGGTCTCTGATAGGGCCTACTAGCTCAAAGGTTCCTTCAGATTTTTTTGACGCTACAGCAAGAGTTGGTAGAGGACCAGCAACAACATCGGCTGTGCCATTAGCAACTGCCATAAATAATTCTGGATATGCTGTAAAGAGTTTCAACTCACCAAAAGAGCCAACACCTCGCGCCTGCATGTCTTTTTCAAAATCTTCTGCTGCTGCTTGTCCACCTGAGGACAGTTGCGCACTGACTATTTTACCAGCCACATCGTCGACTGTCGTTATACTAGTATCGCCTTTTCGTTTCATAAGCCAGCTTGTGCCTTCAGCTATTGGGACGGTAAAAGCATAGGTTTTTGCGCGTTTCGGTCTTACACTTACTGTTGTAGCTACAAAGTCAAACTTTCCAGCCAAAACACCAGGAAGAATTCCCTGCCATGGTAGATCCAATTGAACTAGCTCCACACCTAAATCGGCAATGATATAGTCTAATATATCTTTTCCATAGCCAACGATTTTTCCATTCTCAACAAATTCAAACGGTGGAAATGCTGCTTCTGTTCCGACTGTGACTTTTCCAGTCCTTTTTATTTTTTCAAGTGTTGTCTCAGCGTTTACGCCAAATGTTACAAAAGTTATTGCGGTTACTAATATTACTTTAAGAAAAGTTAGAGCTTTCATTTTATCCCCCTTTTAAAATTAGCTTTCTAAAAAGCTAATAGTTGCAATTTAAGCTTGTGGCTTGATTCGCCATAGCCGGTTATTGTATGCCTATTTATTATACCAAGATAATATTCGATAAAAAACATGTAGCAACTAGAATAATTATTGGGGTATCATAAGAAAAAATGGAGTCTGAATGCCTGAACATTTACCCCTGAACGCATTGCGATCCTTTGAATGTGCCGCAAGATGTGGTGGATTTGTTTTAGCGGGCAAAGAGCTTGGGGTGAGTTCGGCGGCGGTCAGCCTGCAAGTGAAGAACCTTGAATCCTATTACGGCAAAAAACTTTTCTTGAGGCTTGGCAATAAGATTTCTCTAACCGACGCAGGCGAGACGATCTATCTTGATGTTGCGGCGGCTTTGCAGGAATTGTCTCGTACAGCTGAGAAGTTAAATAAAAGCCGTAAACCCAGTTATTTCGTGATTAGTGTAATGCCAGGTTTATCAGAGTTGTGGCTGCTGCCAAAATTACAGCAGTTGACAGAGGCGCTGGGTGTTTCGCTTGATATTAGGGTTGAAAGCGATCCGATTGAATTTGAACAAGGCGCCGTCGATCTACGGCTGACCTATGATGCGAGACACTATAAAGAATACTATCAAACCAAGATTTTTACCGATGTTGCCACGCCAACATGCAGCCCAGCATTTTGGGATCGCTATGGCAGTGATGATGGGACATTTGACGCCGTCCCGGCAAAGTACTTTTTGCAAAATCGGTGGGGCCCGGCCTATGCATCTGAGCCAACTTGGGATGATTGGTTTACGTCAACCAAAAGCCCCAAAGGCCTCGGAGATGAATCAACGATTTCTTTCAACGATACGTCCCTTGTGATCGCAGCTGCGAGGCGTGGGCTTGGGATTGCTTTAGCCCCTAAGGTTTTGTTGCGAGATGATATCAACGAAGGACGTCTGATCCTTCCCTCCGACGTTAGCCTTCCGATGAAATATTCCTATGTCGCAATCTGTCCATATGAAAAACTCAAAAAAACAAAAACTCAAATGCTTTTGGAGTTGTTGGAAGATACAAGGGATACAAAAACAGCTCTTCAAGAATGGGCGCAATCTTTGAAATATGGTACTCCAATCTATACGGAGCTTTCTAGAAGTGGACCTGATCATGGACCTCTGTTTACAATTGAAGTCCGTATAGAGTCCGGTGAGACTGCGATAGCGTCATCTACTTCAAAACAAAATGCTGAGCAAGCTGCAGCTAAAGCTCTTTTAGAAATGGTATTAAACGGATAATAAAAAGCCTTTTGGGTTTGTTGCCCCAAGTAGTGAGGCAAAATAGTTTAATGACAGTTAGTTTTACCATTAGTTCGTTGTGGGTATAGAATACTTAAATTATTTTTATATTGATCCATCAGCTATTTTTTTATTAGTCAACTAATCTATACCATTGGAGTTATTAGGTAATCGTCATCGGTGACTTTTTCTAACCAATCAGCGACTTGTCCATTCAAGGCTTCTTGGATTGCAATATGTGTCATAATGTTAGTAGTAGTTGCCCCATGCCAATGTTCTTCACCCGGTGGAATCCAAATTGTATCGCCCGCGTTTATTATATTTGGTTTTTGACCCCTTAATCCAATAAGGCCTTTGCCTGAGCGAACATATAAGGTTTGACCAAGTGGGTGAGTATGCCAAGCAGTTCGTGAACTAGGCTCAAAGGTTACAGCAACAGCGCGCACTCTGGCGGGTTCAGGCGCTTCTATTAGAGGATCTTGCCAGACTGTTCCAGAAAACCAGTCTGAGGACGCTTTCTTTGTAGGCCGTGATCCTGATCTAATTATGTCCATAGGTTTTCTCCAGTTTAATTGGTTTGTCAGATTAAGTAGCATATTAATGAATTTACATTATTAAACTGTGAGCGCAGTGCAAGGTATTAAAATCCTAAATTTTCATATTTTAATGAAAGCTTGTCTGACAAAAAGTGAAAAATTTGAAATGTCCTCTACTATATTTGACTTTACATGGTTGTCTTTGAAAAATTTATATGCACTTTTGCTACTGTTGGAGGATAGATCTAAATGAATACTATTGTAGCTCGACCTTGGTTGGTCCTTTTGGGGTTAGCTTTGGGTGTAACTGTTACAAATGGATTTGCACGATTTGCCTATGGGTTGTTGTTACCTTCGATGCAGTCAGAAATGGGTTGGAATTACGCTCAGGCTGGCTGGCTGAACACAGCAAATGCTTTTGGCTACATTGGAGGCGCTGTTTTTACAATGATTTCTATTAGAAAAATATCTCCTTCCCACCTCTTCGCATTTGGGCTGCTATCAACGACTCTAGGTCTTTTAGCAACTGGCTTAAATTCTGAACTTTGGTGGCAAACATTGTGGCGAACTCTGGTTGGTATTTTTGGAGCAATGTCGTTTTCGACTGCAGGAGTTTTGACCGCTAGCCTTTTTGGTGACGACGCTCGAAAGAATGCCTTAGCTATAGCACTATTATTTGGGTCTGGTGGAGGGCTTGGGATTGTTCTTGCGGGTGCAGTTTTACCATTAATGCTAGATACCTATGGACCAAGTTCTTGGCCTGTCGGATGGATAATAATAGGCATTTTAAGTACGTTGATATTGCCCCTGGGTGTTTGGGCTGCATTTGAAGCGAGGTTTTTACATGAATCAAAATCAAAGATTACTTCGCTACCTTTAAGACCAATTTTGTTCGAGCTTATTGGATATGCAGGGTTTGGGCTGGGTTATATAGTTTATCTCACTTTCCTTTCTGCATGGATGACAGAAAATCTTTCCACAGCCGGTTTTATGTCAATGATTTGGATGCTTCTTGGACTTTGTATATGTTTGTCACCTTTTATTTGGCAACCAATTCTAACACGTTACACTTCTGGATTACCGTTGGCGCTCATCCTTATTTGTATAGCCATTGGTACTGCTCTTCCAGTAGTGTTTACGAGCGGTTGGGCTTTAATTTTATCAGCGTTAATTTTTGGGAGCTCTGTTTTTATGGCTCCGGGGGCCATTGCCAATTTTACACGACAAAACCTACCCCCGATTTATTGGGGACGAGTATTAAGTTTGTTTACCGTCGTGTTTGCAGTTGCGCAGACAATTGGACCCTACGGTGCTGGTCTTGTTGGTGATTATTATGGAAATATTGGAGTAAGTTTATTGTTATCATCTGCTATATTATTACTTGGAGCGCTTATTTCGCTTTTTCAAAAGCCTCTTTGATTAGGAGTTGAAACATTCATTCCTTTAGTTAAGGTACATTCTTAATATATTAACAATAAATTTCTTATACTGTGATCACAAATAAAATATAGTTAAAAAATGTGATCACAAAAAAAATAATATGGGGCTAACATTGAAAAATTATCATACTGTAATCAGGACGAAAATGGATTGAGGTAAAAGAATGCGTTTTTTTTCAAGTAAAAAAAGACCTGTATCCATGGGGCCGTATCCTGTTGAAAGGTTACTTAGGGGAGATATGCCTGATATTTCTGGAACAACTCCAATTGGCAAACTATCCTTTAGAAGACCTGAAGCTCCAGAAAATATCGTGAACGCAATGCGTGAATATCAAGCAATGTTGGATGCTATTCGTGACGGTATGGTTAATAAAGCGGTTGCAGAAATTCCTAATGACCCCAAAGATAGAGCTGATCATTTAAAGTCTTTCGGTTATTTTTCAGATGCTTCGATTGTCGGGATTTGTAAATTACCAGAAACATCTCTTTTAAAAACTCCAATAGCGAATCCTGATATAGAGCATTTAGCGGAGGCATTGCGTACGCGCCAAACAAAAACACTGGCTGCAGGAATTGATGTAATAATGGCAGACTTAAAAGAGTCTATGGAAGCGCCACCCACCACGATTAATGGGCATACGCATGCGGTCGTATTTCTGTATGAAAACCCTCGGGAAATAAACCCTGGTGAACCTGGAACCGAATGGTTGAAAGATGCGCTTAAACATCGCGCTGGTCTACGTGCTAACGAAACAGCTACAGTAATTGCAAATTATATTCGGTTGCTTGGTTATGATGCCAAATCGCATTCAATGTCCGCTTCCGATGTGGAACTGAACCAATTGGCTATCGCAGCGGGATTAATCTGGGATCATAAGGGAGAATTAGTGGCCCCATATATTGGGAATAGCTTTGGTCTTTCTGCGGTCACTTGTTCTTTTGATCTAAAAATTGACAAAGCACTCGCTCCACCTAAAGAGCAACCTTGGTTTAAGACCAAGGGCCCGGCATGGTGGTTGGGAAAAGGGTTTACAAAGAATGTGATAAATCGTGATCCCTACGCAAAGAGAAGATTTGTCGATGGAGCGCACCCATTTGAGCGGCTGAAAAGAGTTGAAAGTCCAACGACTTTTATTGATGAGGCAAGAGTTGCACGAGTTCCCAAGAGAGGTGACCTTTTTGCCAGGGCGCAATTTGGTGATATGGGAAAAGTTAATCAAAATGGGACAAAAGGCGGTTACTACGTTCGGAAATCAGCGCCTTCGTCTGCGCAACGACGTGCATTAGGAGCATTTGTACTCCTTCAAGATGGAGAGGAAAACTCTACAGGATCTCGACCATTAGATTCGAAGCGAAACTCAGAGAATATCAAAGCTGCATCTTATTTTTTAGGAGTCGACGCCGTAGGCATTTCACGCTGTCCAGACTGGACTTGGTATAGTCATGATGCAACAGGGGTACCCATTGAGCCTCCGCATGACAAAGCGATTTCAATGATAATTGATCAAGGGTACGAGACTATGGAAGGAGCATCAGGAGACGATTGGATTTCGGTTGCACAGTCTATGAGGGCATATCTTAGGTTTTCATTATTAGGCGGCGTGATTGCGCAACAAATTCGTAATCTGGGGTTTAAAGCAAAGTCACATACTGTGATGGATGGAGAAGTTTTACAACCACCCCTGTTATTACTTTCGGGGTTGGGAGAGGTAAGTAGAATTGGAGAAGTTATTTTAAACCCTTATCTTGGTCCACGTTTGAAATCAGGGGTAGTAACTACAGATATGCCCTTGGCTTTTGATAAGCCAATTGACTTTGGTTTACAAAATTTTTGTGAAAATTGTAATAAATGTGCACGAGAATGCCCATCAGGAGCTATAACAGCTGGACCAAAGTTGATGTTTAACGGATATGAGATATGGAAATCGGATAGTCAAAAGTGTGCAAGCTATAGAATTACCACTGAGGGTGGGGCAATGTGTGGTCGTTGTATGAAAACATGCCCTTGGAACTTGGAAGGTTTATTTTCTGAGGCTCCATTTAGATGGGCTGCTTCAAATATTCCTCAGCTTGCAAAACCTTTGGCAAAATTAGACGATATAGTAGGTAATGGTGATTTGAATGAAACTAAAAAGTGGTGGTGGGATATCGAGCTGGAGGAAGATGGTGGGTACCGCCCTAGTAGACATCCTCTCAATCGTAGAGGGCTTCAGCGAGACCTTGACCTAAAATATGAAGATCAAACTTTAGCTGTTTACCCCGCTAATCTTGCTCCTCACCCTTGGCCATATCCAGATCCCATGGACCGAGAAGCAGGTATTGAAGCATATCAGGCTATGATCACTGCTGAAGAATACAAAGTTAAACTTGAGAAAGGAGAAACCGATCATATACATTCTTACACGGTTCCAAATGATGCCCCGGTTATTCAGGTAGTTGTCAGTAAGGTTGAGCATATGACAAGCTTAATTACAAAGTATGAGTTTCAGCGGCCAGATGGATTACCGCTACCGAGTTGGACAGCGGGTGCGCATATAGATATCGTAGTCGTCCCTGAATTTTTGCGGCAATATTCGATGTCTGGAAATCCAAAAGACTTATCTAAATATCAAATTGGCGTTTTGCGAGAAGAGGGAGGGCGTGGTGGATCCAAAATGATGCACCGTATTTTTACAGAGGGCCGTAAAGTTTTCATTTCTAAGCCAATAAACCATTTTGAGTTAAATGAAAAATGTGAAAAGACTTACTTAATGGGCGGGGGTATAGGGGTTACCCCGATGATTGCCTTTGCACATCGCCTTGATGATTTAGGAAAGAATTTTGTACTACACTACTCAGCTAGTCGAACGTCTGACGCGGGATATCTCAAGGATCTTGAAACCGTACAGTGGCGTGACAATTTGAATTTACATTTGTCTGATAAGGGTACTCGGGCTGATATGTGCCAAATTTTTTCAAGTTGTGAAGCTAATTCGCAGATCTACGTCTGTGGTTCCGAACGTTATATGGACTCGGTTGTTAACGCGGCTAAGCGTAATAATATACCTGAAGAAAATATCTATTTAGAATATTTTTCGGTCCCGGAAGAACCCGAGTACGTCGATTATGATTTCACTTTAAGGTTAACTAAATCTGGAAAAGAATTTTTAATTCCTGCTAATAAAACCGCTACTGATATTTTAAAGGAGAATGGTTTTGGTATTGATATTAAATGTTCAGATGGTATCTGCGGTGTCTGTAAGTGTGGATTAATCTCTGGTGATGTAGAACATCGTGACTTCGTTCTGTCAAAACAGCAACGGCATGGCCAAATTATACTTTGTAAAAGCAGAGCCTTAGAAGAAAACGGCATCGTTGAAATAGACATGTAAACTCAGCAGGAGAATACGGCTTTTCCAAAAAGTTCTTCATTGGGAAGGACTCCTAGGCCTGGTCCTTTTGGTACTGAAATGTGCCCTTTGGAAACTTTAATACAATTTGCTTCATCGTAGTGTCCTTTTATATAGGGCTGAGCAATCCATACTCCTTCCATTAATGCTGGTTGAACGGTTGCTCCCATATGAGTACAAGCGGCCGCTATAATATCGCCACCCCAACTATCATCGCACGTGTGCGGTATACTACGGGCTTCACAAATATCTCTAAATAATTGCATCGGTTGTAAGCCTCCGATACGAGTAATTTTCATCCCAAAGCCATCGACTAATTCGGTACCAACCGCGTTAATGATGGTTGGTATATTAACGGAGTTTTCATCCATGAATATGGGGTGATGTATCTGAGATCGAATTTTTCTAAGGTCATAGACTGTATCACATGGTTGCTCGAGAACAAAGGGGATATCACTTAATTCATTACTGATACGAATTGTGTCCCGAGTTGTCCAACCTCTATTAGCGTCAATAGCTAGTCTAATGTTATATCTTCCAACCTTTTCCCATACTTTACTTATAGCTTCGATATCTATCTCAATTGGTCTGCCTCCAACTTTGATTTGTAATCTTGGATATCCCTCTAAAACCTTTTCATGCGCAATTGTAGCAATCTCTTCTGGCAGTCCCACGCCTGTTGCATAATATGAGGGTACTTTATCTATTACTGCTCCGCCAAGTAAATCACTGACACTTTGATCCAAAGATTTACCCAAGACGTCGAAAGAGGCAATATCAATAGCGGCTTTGGCATAATTATGACCGTTTAAAACAGAAGCCATTTTTCTTTGAATATTTAAGGGTAATATGTCCTCCCCTATTAAGCTAGGTGATATCTCTTCTAACGCAGCCCTAGCACCTTTGGCATGGGATTCCGCATACGTAGGCCCCACGGGGCAAGTTTCACCCCACCCAACAAGACCAGTGTTTGTTATAAGTTTTACCAAAGTACTCTTTAGAGACCAAACGCTAGCGTTGGCCATAGTATATGGACCATTCTCAACCTTTAAATCGTGCTGATATATATGGATCTCTTTTATTTTCATGAGCTTAAAAGATTTTACCCTTAAATATTCTATTCACCTTTGAATTTTGGAGCTTCCTTAGCTAGAAATGCTGAAATCCCCGATGGACCATCAACTGTTCGCATCATATTAGCAATTGACCTAGTCTCATGATCAAGTTGTGTTTCTATGCCATCAGAAAAAGCAGTATTAAGTAACTGTTTCACCCCGCCAAACGCTTTTGTTGGACCAGAAGCTAAACGCTTTGCTAATGATTTTGCTTCCATCATTACATTTTCTGGGGCTACTACTTTATTTACAATTCCCCAATCCTGAGCTTCACTGGCTGTTAAAACCCTATTAGTTAGCATTAATTCTTTTGCCCTTAATAAACCAACATGTTTTGCTAAATAATAGGTTGATGAACCGTCTGGTGTTAAACCAGAAGCGGTGTAGGCAGATACAAATTTTGCCTTGTCCGATGCAATAACGAAATCACCTGATAATGCGAGAGAAAACCCAGCACCCCCTGCAGCTCCATTAATTGCCATAATAATCGGAGCATCTATATGTGCAAATCTTGATAACCCAGCATGAAGTAGGGTAGCCATTTTTGTTAAATGCGCGTGCTTATCTTCTACGGCATTCATTTCGACTAAATCTCCGCCACCACAAAACATCTTACCGATTGCGGTAAAAATTACAGCGCGGACCTCTGGCGCTCCACATTTTACACCCACGTCCAGCAACTCTTCTGTCATTTTTGCATTGAGCGCATTGGCAGAATTATCCTGTCTATTAAGAGTAATGGTAGCCACATTCTCTGAAAACTCATACTTAAGAGTTTGGTAATTCATTAAGTCCTCCTATTTTATTATTTTTTATTAATTATAGTTTTATTCAGCTTAACGGTATGTTCAAAGACAAACCAACTAAAATTTCATTTTAGAGATTACACAATGCCTATGTTGTCAATCTCCTGAACAACCAATAATAACATATCACCCCGTTTCACGTAACCACGATTGGTATGAGCCAGTACAATACCGTTACTATTGAAAAATATGTTCTCCGAGCGTCTTCTGGGTTCCAAAGTATAATGGATTTGCCCAGCTAATTGTCCCTTTTTTATGATATCACCGGCTGAAACTTTTCGGTCAAATACTCCTTCACCTGGTGATATAACGCTATGGTTGTTTGATACTAATTCAACCATTGTATTGCTATCGAGCATGTGGGGATCTTCGGGGAGGATGCCAATATGTTTGAGTAAATTATATAAACCTTTTTCAGTAGTGTTTGTTATATCTGGATCAACACCACCACCACCACCGAGTTCTGTAGCAATCATAGGGATGCCAGCCCTAGCAGCTGCAGAATTTAAAGAACGAGAGTCATTAAAATCACCAAGAACCCAAATCAAAGGTAACCCAAATACTTTTGCTAGTGTTAAATTTTTCTTATATAGAGTCTTGTCTTTTGTTCGGGTCGCAAGAGTACATGGAGAAAAAAATGAAGCCTTTCCTCCAGAATGCAAATCTACTACGACGTCTGCTATAGGTAATAGCTCTGTTTCAATATGATACGCGATTTGTTGAGTGACGTCTCCTGTTGGATTTCCTGGGAACGCCCTATTTAGGTTACCTCTATCAAGTGGAGATACCCTAGATGATTCTCTGATAGCTGGAGCGTTTAACGCAGGGATAATTATAATCTGGCCGTTAATATCTTTTATATCAATTTGGTCGACGAGGCGCATTAGCGCTGACGGTCCTTCAAATTCGTCACCGTGGGTTCCACTAATCATCAATGCTGTTGGACCTGACCCATTTCTTATACTGATAATAGGAACTAAATGGTATCCTAGCGGTATAGAATTGTCAGACCATTTTATTCTAAGATCACCGATTGCTTTACCGTCACATGCTAGGTCTATGGAGGAAACTATGGTGCTTAAACTCATGATTTCAACAGGCTTAATGGTGCGACTTCGTCTATAGTTCGGTTTGCATAATCAAGTGAAGGAACCCTCTCCATCATTCGAATTTGTGCTTCTTCGACTCGTTTCATGGCATTCTCATGATCCATGGTTAAAACTTTCCGGTTTTCTACTACTTGTTCGCCATTTATAAAGACGTCTTTAATCGCTCGATCAGCAGAAGAATACAAAAGACTTCGTAAAGGATCTCGGGCAGGACGCATTGACGGAACTGTGAGATCAATCAATAAAAAATCGGCTTTCATTCCTGCAGCCAACTTTCCTATATCATTTCTTAAAAGAGCAGACGCGCCTTTTACAGTTGCCGCTTCAAAGATGTCTTCAGTGGTAATTGAAAACATATCTTCAGCTGCTACTCTACCAAGTATTGCCGCCCAACGCATTTCCTCTAACATATTATGAGGTATCGTATCCGTTCCAATACCTAACCGAACATTGGCTTTTTTATAACGGCCAAAATCTTCAAGCAATTGGCCATACCTTACAAATGGTGTCGGACAATGTGCTACTACTGTATCTCTTTTTGCAAGTATTTCTAAATCCTTTCGGGTTGGCCAATGGAGCCATGAATGTTCATCCAAGAATATAGCATGAGCAATTATAGAATTAGATTGCAAAATACCTATATCGTCAGCCCATTGGATTGGAGTTTTACCATGACGCTGTACCATAGTATTGAATTCCATAACACTTTGAGCCGCGTGCGTCGTAAAAGTAATACCTCTTTCAGTAGCGGCAGACATCGATGCTCGAAGAAGATCTTCGCTACATGTATCAATTTGAGCGGGATAGATCATTCCTGATAGAAGACCATTTTGCTGATTATCTAGTGAATCTATTAACTTTAAAGCCGTCTCAAAAGCCACTATACCTGCTTTCTCATCCCAGTGATATTTTACTTCGTGACGGTTCTCTACGTACCAACTGGAAGATGAAAACCAGGGAGCAAGCCACACTCGCATACCACTTTGTTCAGCTAATTCCTTCCATCCTGGATAATTGAATGAAAGATCAGCTATCGAGGTGACGCCGCTGAGTAACATTTCGCAATATGCGACTTCGGTACAGGCTTTTTGTCCATCCTGGTCTGGCATAAGTATAGCGCATCGTTCATAAAGACCACTCATATACATTTCTGGTAATCCATGCTCCTCTCGGATACCCTTATAACTCGGTTCAAGAGAAGTATGAGAGTGAATGTCGATGAGGCCAGGCATTATCATCAAGTTTTTACCATCTATAATTTTATCAACTTTACCGTCATAGTGTGAGCCGATATATGTAATCGTATTTCCAGAAAAAACGAGATCTACAGAACTTGAATAATGATGACGGTTTGTTTCGTTATTCCAAACTATTCCCCAATCGCAATTCTTTACGCATGTTACGGTCACTAGAAAGGTCCTTTTATCTAATAAGGTGATTATGATAATGCGATTTATATATTTCGCAATAATTAAGATGATTAGTGATATCTTTTACGTCAATTTTTTTATTATTAGAAAGATAGAAAAAAAGTAAAAGTATTTTTATTATAACTCGAAACGATTTAGTATATTAAAATGGGATAATTAAATTATTTGAATAATAGCTTAGGATTAATAAAAAATGACTAAAATAAAGCTTAGCCTTGATGAAATTTATGATCTTACCAAAGATACTATGTTGGCAAATCAATGTAATGATGAGAATGCTTCTGCAATTGCTGATATTGTTATGAGAGCAGAGCGAGATGGATCGCATTCTCACGGTTTATTTCGTATACCAGGATATGTTAAAGCCTTACGCAGTGGTAAAGTTGATGGTAAAGCAAATCCGATTGTTTCAAAAAAAACTTCAGCAATTATCCATGTGGATGGGCGGGGATGTTTTGCACCCATAGCTCAAGCAACTGGATTACCAGTGCTTACAGAAGCGGCCAAGGCGACGGGAGTCGCTGCTATGTCTTTAACTGGAGTTCACCATTTTGCAGCTCTATGGCCTGAAACTGAATACTTAGCTGACCGAGGTTTGGTTGGAATTGCTTGTACAGCCTATATGCCAACCGTTGCTCCAGCAGGTTCAAGTGAGAAGTTTTTTGGTACAAACCCAATTTCTTTCGCTTGGCCTCGGCCTGGAAAAAATCCAGTCTGTTATGATATGGCAACGTCAGCAATGGCGTTAGGAGATGTACAGATAGCAGCCCGTGATGGAAAAAGTGTTCCTATTGGTACAGGCCTTGACACAGATGGTAACCAGACTACTGATCCAGCAAAAATTGCCGATGGGGTTTTACTACCATTCGGTGGCTATAAAGGTTCTGCTATAGCGCTAATGGTAGAACTTTTAGCGGCAGGTTTAACAAGTGAACGTTTTAGCTATGAGGCGGCTGAAAAAGATAATGGTGATGGTGGACCCCCGAGAGGAGGAGAGATGATCATTGCGTTATCGCCATCCCTTATCGCTGGTGATGGCTGGGAGGATCATGTCGAGGGTTTCATGGATCGTTTAATGTTGCTCAAAGGGGTAAGAATACCGGGTGCTAGACGATATAAGAATAGGTTGGACAAGGGCCCCCGATTAGTTAACGAAGAACTTATACAAACTATAAATGCACTTAGTGTTTAGTTTTTAAACTTGTGTATGGGAGACTAAGTACGAAATTTTAAAATTTTTGAATAAGTTTTTTTATTAGATTATTTTATAAAACAAAGAATTTAATTGTACAATTTTCTTAACCAATCAATAACTCTTCCGTCTGTTATTATCAGACCAATGGCTATTACCAAAAAACCTATCCATGCTTCGTTTCCAAATTTCTCGTTAAGAAACACCGATGACAAGCCAACTGCTATTGGCGGTATTAAGAGTGTCACTAGCATGAGATTAGCGGCACCAGCCCGTTGAAGTATTTCAAAAAAGAGGAGATACGCAATCACCGTAGAAATGATCACAAGAGAAAATAGACTCATCCCGACATAAGCTGGTATTCTCAGGCTTGGTATACCATCTACATACAGTACAATAGGAACCATTATTAGAGTCCCACCTGAGAGCATTCCGAAAGCGTTTACCAAGGGTGGATATTCAGATAGATATTTTTTGCCCCAAACGCTGGCTAGCGAATAAGAAACTGCAGCACAAAGAACGGCTATTTGAGAAAGATTCCTGATATTAAGATCAGTAATAGTGTTTATCCCTAATATTACAACTACGCCTAAAACTGCAATAAGCGTCCCAACTAATTTTCCGAGTGTTAGCTGCTCATCGACAAGTAAAACACCAGCGATGAGAGCTCCAAATACAGCTGTGGTACTATTTAAGATAGCAGCAAGGCCGCTACCAATACTAGTTTGTGCCCAAAATATTAGCGAAAATGGGATCGCATTATTTAAAGTACCCATAACTAAATAACGACTCCAAACGTGAAAAGAATTAGGTAAAATAATTCCTTTAAATTTAATTATTATAAATAATATTGGAACTGCCCAGAAGACCCTGTGAAGGGTTACCGTTAACGGAGGTAGCTCTTTCATAGCTATTTCGGCAAAAAAAAACGACCCGCTCCAAGCTGTTGCTAAACCAAGTAATAAGATAGCTGAGACAAAGTCAATTTTAGTATTAAGCTTTTTCATATTTCCAACTCTCATGGTATTTATAGTAAGTCGACCCATTTCTTGCTAATATTTAAATTCTAATCTTATTATTCATGAAATATAGCAAGAAGTGGGTAGTAATTAATATTCGTCTAGAGATACACTTAGGAATCTAAAAATACCCTTTTCAGTTGAATGCCAAAGGACCATATTTTGAAAAGTCAAGGAGTGATAGATTATCAGCGTGTAGAGGATGCGATAGATTATATTACAAGAAATTTTAAAGAGGAACCATCACTGGAGGATATCGCTTCCGCAATTAATCTCAGTCCATATCATTTCCAGCGACTATTTTCACGCTGGGTGGGAGTAAGTCCTAAAAAATTTTTACAATTTGTTAAACTTGTTTATGCCAAAAAGGAGTTAGCTGTAAAAGGACTATCATTACTTGACGTATCCTATGATCTTGGTTTTTCGAGTTCAAGTCGGTTGCATGACTTGTTTGTTAATATTGAAGGGATGACTCCAGGTCAATTTAAAAACCGCGGGGAAGGGTTGGGAATTAACTATACATTTTGCGAAACATTATTCGGTACCTTATTAATAGGTTCAACAGATATAGGTATTTGTCATATGGCCTTTGAGAGAGAGAAAGAGGCCGGAATAAAAACTTTAAAGAAAAAATTTCCAAATGCAAAATTCCTGGAGAAGACAGATGATTTTCAGTCAAAGGCATTAAGCGTTCTTCGGTCGGATTGGAAAGGCCTTGATGAAATAAAATTACATCTTTTTGGTACACCCTTTCAGCTGAAAGTATGGGAAGCCTTACTAAAAATCCCAAGTGGTTCGCTGAGCACTTACGGAACTATTGCCAAGCAAATAGGAGAACCAAAATCATACCGTGCCGTAGGCACAGCAATTGGGTCTAACCCAGTTGCGTTCTTAATACCGTGTCACAGAGTAATACGATCTAATGGACACTTAGGAGGATATATGTGGGGCCTTAACCGCAAACAAGCCATTATTGCATGGGAAAATTTACAAAATGAAGAAAAATAAAATTAAAATTTTTTTAACTTCTACTGTTGTAAACCAATTTTGGTAATGGTGGTGGAGGCGCATTAACATCCAAGCCATGTACTTCTTTCGCAAATTCAGCGAAATCCTCTGGCATATTTTGCATTATTTTTCCAAAACTTGCTTCTGGGTCATCACCTTCAAATGTTAAGATTACAAAATCGCCACCTGGCGTTTCTTGTAAAAAGGATCGTTCATGTACTCCAGCAGTTTCTCTTGAAGCATCAAATTCACTTTTAGCTGGTTCCTGATTTAACTCATCCATTTTTTGAAGCCATTTTTCTTTTTTACCTGGGAGAATTGGCATACACATTGTTAACAAAGCCATATTTGAATCCTTTCATACTAAATTTGATTTGGGTGTTAACTCACAAATTTATTACCAGCAAGAATAAAATTAATTAATTTTAAATTTAAGCTATACCTTCTATTAAAGTTTGTTACTGCTGGTTTTTTATCGCCGTCGCTTACCAGTAGACTTAAATTAATTTATAGATACCTTGATATTAATAAATTAATTTATATTAATCTTGATTGTCAGAAATTCAAAAAAGGTGAACTATTATGAAAAAAAATGATTTATGGAAACTTGGGGCAGCAGAAGTTGTAAAAGCAACTTCAACTGGGTCTATTTCAGCGGTTTCCGTCATCCAATCGAATATTGATCGAATGCATGAAGTAAATCCAGTTTTAAATGCTGTTGTAATGGACCTTTCGGAACAGGCTCTAAATCGGGCTGAGGAATTAGATAAAACGAGAAATTCAGGAGCCAGAATAGGTAGCTTACACGGTGTTCCAGTTACTGTTAAAATTAATGTTGACCAAAGAGGTTGTCCTACCTCAAATGGTGTTTACGCTCTCCGAGATATAATAGCGGAGTCGGACTCCCCCGTGGTAAAAAACCTTCAAGACTCTGGTGCCATAATTCTCGGGCGCACTAACACACCAGAATTTTCCTTTAGAGCTGATACTGATAATGTATTACACGGACGTACTCATAATCCATGGGGCTCACATGTTTCAGCGGGTGGTTCCTCTGGAGGTGCAGGTTCAGCTGTAATGGCAGGGATAGGTTCTTTAGCACATGGAAATGATATTGGTGGTTCGTTGCGTTTTCCTGCAGCTGCAAATGGCGCTGTAACGGTAAAACCAGGTTTAGGTAGAATACCTGCGTGGAATGGAACTCAGAAAACTGAAAGAGGTATGCTTGCACAGTCAATGTCTGTTCAAGGTTTATTAACCCGATCTGTTAAAGACTTAGATTTAGCTATGCCGGCCGTAATTAAGACTGACGCTCATGACCCATTCCATGTTCCCTTGGAATACCGTTCTACATTAAAAAACGAGCCAGTACGAGTAGCATTTTGTCAGGAGACTCCTGGATTTGAGATGCATCCGGAAGTAACAAAAGCACTTCAGGTCGCAGCGGATGCCTTGGTTGATGCTGGGTACAAAGTAGAAGAAAAAAACATATCCTTTCTTGAAGAGACAGGTACTGTTGGTTTTCGTGCACTGATGGGTGAGGTCAGCATTATGTTGGGCAAAGATATCAAGCAAGATGGTTCTGAAACAATACAACAAATTTTTGCTGATTATTTTAATTATTTTCCACCTTTTGAAGCTGATGAGTTGATAGAAATGATGGCTAAACGAACATATTATGCCCGAAAATGGTCTCTATTTTTAAATGATTATCCAATTATCCTTTCTCCCTTTTTACCTCAGCCATTCTTTTCACCTGGCCGGGATACAGAAGGTTTGAATGGAGTAAAGGCAGTTTTGGGTTCAGCTTTATGGTCATATTCAATGAATTTTATTGGTCAACCAGCGGGTTGCATGCCTACCTATATTTCTGGCTCTGGTTCTACAATTCAGCCAATCAATGTTCAGTTAATTGGTCAACGCTGGAGGGAAGACTTAATCGTAGACGCCATGAGTGCAATTGAAGCACGTGTTGGAACATTTCAAAAGCATCTTTGGGAAAAAATGGAACACTAATCCAAGTTATTTTATCGTGCCAAAAAATGAAAAAGAAAGGAATATAAAATGGGTATCTTTGATGAAGACCTGTTCCTAAAAGGACTTGAAAAACGTAAGCAAACACTGGGAGCCGAATACGTAGAGAATAATATTGCTAATGCTGATGATTTTACGCGCCCTTTCCAAGAGGCGATGACTGCTTGGTGTTGGGGCTTTGGATGGGGAGATGAGGTCATAGATGCGAAAACCCGAAGTATGATGAATCTTTCAATGATTGGCGCTTTAGGGAAAATGACGGAGTGGGAGCTCCATTGTCGTGGAGCAGTAAGAAATGGTGTAACTAAAGAAGAAATTCGTGCGATCATACATGTTATAGCTATTTATTGTGGGGTGCCTCAGGCGCTTGAGTGCTTTAGGGTAGCAAAAAAAGTTTTGGAGTAGAAAATAGTTAGATTTTACGATTAGCTCCTATCCAATAAGGTTCTCTTAGTTTTGCTTTAAAAATTTTTCCACTATCTTCTCTGGGTAAGGCTATATGAAATTCGATTTCTTTTGGGTGCTTAAATCTTGCTAACTTTCCATCTAACCATTTTATGACGTCTATTTCGTTTGCCTGCCAGTCCTGAGCAGGTTGTATCGCTGCAATAATTTTTTCACCAAACTCATCATCTGGGGCTCCAAAAACCGCAACATCGTCTATGAAAGGTGCATCGATTAAATAACTCTCAATTTCGGTAGGAAAAATGTTAACACCTCCTGATATTATCATATCTTTTTTTCGATCTGAAACAAAAAGATAACCGTCTTGATCGATCCAACCTATGTCTCCGACTGAAACATGCTCTTCGATTTCTTGCCGTTTTTCATCCTTGTTTGAAGCGGAATAAACAAAATGACCGAATGCATCAGTTTTTACATAAATATCACCAACCTCCCCTTGAGGTAACGGGTTTTGATTAGCATCAAAAATTTTTATTGATCCACCGTGTTGAATTTTACCCACTGTTCCGGGTCGTTCCAATGCTTCCTTAGATGACACAAGTGTTATGAAACCCAGTTCGGAAGCTCCATAGGTTTCCCAAAATACTGGCCCCCACCAGTCAATCATGGCTTTTTTTATTTCGTGAGGCCATGGAGAGCCTGTCGATACGCAAAACTCTAATGACGATAAATCATATTGTTTTTTTATCATTTTTGGTAATTTGAGAAGACGCGCCATCATCGTTGGAACTAAATAAATATGCGTAATTTTTTTCTCTTCTATGCTCTTAAGAAAATTTTCTGGATCAAAACGGGGGAGAACTGTTGCTGACATATTTTCCATTGCCAATGCCATAGAAATTAGTGTGCTTGGTCCCGAGTGATATAATGGCGCAGCTGTCATGAAATGCGCATCAAAATGGAAGGAAAACATTTTTTTAGCAAGCTTGCGTAATGTTAGGTAGTAGTCAACTATCCCATTTTTTGTAGTCTTCTGAGCACGAATAATACCTTTAGGTTTTCCAGTAGAACCGGAAGTGTATCGCATCATGGGTCGCATCGGTACTTTTCGAGATAGAGGTGTCTCTTTTTCAATTAATCTTGACCACTCTGGAACGCTTGAATCGAGGTCACTAGAACATTCAATAAGCTTATAAGCTAATTTTATGGCTTCAGGAGGCTTTACGCCTATAACCATAACTTTTTTGAGAGTAGCTTCTAATTTTTTAAGAAAATCTCTATGTGAAATAACTAACTTAGCTTTACAATCGTTTAATATATCAGAAACTTCCTGTGGTTCTCCATGCCAATTTATCTGTACCGTTACTCCTCCAGCTAATGCGATTGCTCGCATCACCTCGCAACAAGTAACATCATTTCGCATAATGATAGCAACTCTATCGTCGTTACGAACTCCATGATATTTTAGTAGACTAGCCCCTTTAGCAGCTCTTACCTCTAGATCACTCCGGGTAATCGAAGTATTTGGGTCTGAAATGATATGATTATAAATATTAACCTCCTGGAAAGATTTTAAATGCCTAAAATTTCTAAAGGCGTTTTATCGTGGACCGTATACCTAATATTTCTCTTTTCTTACCGTCTTATAACTTATAAAATATTATTTAAACCTTTCAAATAAATGAAGGAATAAACTTGATGCAATACCACCTTAACGGATATCAGACGGGTGACCCAAATGTCTATAATGCAACTAAAAAGGCTAATTACCTTCAAAAAATTCCCTCAAAAGTTGATGTACTTATAATAGGGTGTGGTCCTGCCGGATTAACTTTAGCAGCACAATTAGTGAGTTTTCCTGAGATCAGTGTTTGCATTATTGATATGAAACCAGGACCATTAGAAATTGGTCAAGCTGACGGTATTGCTTGTCGAACAGTTGAGATGTTTGAGGCATTTGGGTTTTCAGAAAAAGTTCTTAAAGAGGCGTATTGGGTAAATGAGACTACGTTTTGGAAGCCAAATGTAAAATCAAAAAAGCATATAATTCGGAGTGGAAGAATTCAAGATACAGAAGATGACTTATCTGAATTTCCTCATGTTATTCTTAACCAAGCTCGTGTACATGATTTTTATCTTGATATTATGAAGAATTCTGTGAGTGGACTTAGCCCACACTATAGTCGAAAACTTCTTAACTTAAATCTGAATAAATCTGCGGAGTATCCTGTTCGTGCGAGGATAGAACACTTAGGTGATAGTGCTGGTGGTAAAATTGACAACATAAAAGCTAGGTTTGTAGTCGGTTGTGAGGGTGCAAGAAGTGTTGTTAGGGAAACTCTTGGTTTACAGCTATATGGGGACTCCGCAAATAAAGCCTGGGGCGTGATGGATGTATTGGCTGTAACTGATTTTCCAGATATTCGTCTGAAGTCTTTAATTCAGTCAGCCTCTGATGGTAATTTACTGATCATACCTAGAGAAGGTGGGTACATGGTTCGTCTTTATATTGAGATGGATAAATTGAATAAAAATGAGCGTGTGTCTAATAAAAGAATAACATCAAGTAGGCTCGTGAGAGTAGCGCAGAATATTCTTTATCCTTATAAATTTGACGTAAAAGAAATAGCGTGGTGGTCTGTTTATGAAATAGGCCAACGCTTGTCTGAAAGCTTCGATGACACTATTAATGATGAGATCGATAATGCGAGAGTATTTATAGCTGGTGATGCTTGTCACACGCATAGTCCCAAAGCTGGTCAGGGTATGAATGTTTCAATGGCTGACACCTTTAATCTAGGTTGGAAAATTGCCGCTGTTTTGCGAGGGCAGTCAAAACCGGAATTACTAAAGACATATTCGTTAGAAAGACAACGAATTGCACAAGAATTGATTGATTTTGATCGAGAATTTGCTGGAATGTTTAGCGCAACCCCCAAGAGTGAAATAGAGCCAAATGGAGTCGATCCCGAGGAATTTAAAAAATATTTTATTCGCCATGGCCATTTTACTGCGGGAACAGCAACTTGTTATCCTCCTTCAGTTATTCAAGGGGAACGAACATTCCAGTGCTTAGCCAAAGGCCTACGTATTGGTACGAGGTTTCATTCAGCAAAAGTAATAAGACTAGCTGATGCTAAGCCCTGTCAACTTGGGCACTCTATTAAAGCGGATGGTCGTTGGCGTCTTTTTATATTCTCTGGGTCGTCTGGTATACAGAATTTATGTGATTTTCTGGAAAAAGATAAGGCGTCGCCAATAGTTCAATTTACTCCTGAGGAATCGGATATTGATGCTCTGATTGATGTAAGAGCAGTATTCCAAGAAATGCATCGCGAGTTCGATATTTCAACTGTTCCCTCACTCTTAAGGCCACGAAAAGGGAATTATAATCTAATTGATTATGAGAAGGTCTATTGTTCCAATATTAACGAGAAAAATAATATCTTTGATCTTCGTGGAATTGATAGATTTAAGGGTTGCATTGTTATTATTCGGCCAGATCAATATATTTCTCATATCTTACCGATCAATGCCTATGAAGATATCTCTAATTTTTTTAACCGCTTCATGCTAAAAAAAGTATAATTTAGTTTTTCTCAATATTAATGAAACCTCCCGATTGGTGTGTCCAGAAGCTGCCATATAATCCGTTTTTAGATAACAGTTCTGTATGGGTTCCACTTTCAACAATTGACCCATTATCCATTACAAAAATTTTATCCATTTGAGCAATAGTGGATAGTCGATGTGCGATTGCTATAACTGTCTTCCCCTCCATCATACCGTAAAGAGTTTTCTGTATTTCCGCTTCAACTTCACTATCCAAAGCACTGGTTGCTTCATCTAATAACAGGATTGGTGCATTTTTTAAGATAGCGCGAGCCAAAGTAATGCGCTGACGTTCTCCACCTGAAAGCTTAACGCCACGTTCACCAACATGAGCATCATAACCAAGCCGACCCTCCATATCTATTAATTTTAAAATAAAATTATGTGCTTCTGCTTTCTTAGTGGCATTAATCATTTCTTCTCGAGACGCTTCTTCACGCCCATATAGTATATTTTCTTTAATTGAACGATGGAGTAACGAGCCTTCTTGCTGAACCATTCCAATTTGCTGTCTCAAACTATCTTGACTGACTAACGAGACACTCTGACCATCGATTAAAATACTACCAGACTCAACTTCATAAAATCTAAGTAAAAGTTTTAGGAGAGTTGACTTTCCTGCCCCAGATCTACCAACTAAGCCAATTTTTTCACCTGGCATTATAGATAACGATACATTTGAAAGACCTCCGCTTTTGCGGCCATAATGATGTGACAGACCTTTAAATTCAATTAATCCATTAGTAATTTTTAGGGGCTTTGCATTTTTTATGTCAGTCATTTCTATGGGATGAGAGATTGTTTCCAGGCCTTCCGATACTACTCCTAATTGACGAAAGAATGAAGATAGAGCCCACATAATCCAACCAGTCATACCATTTAACCGCAAGGTAAGGGCTGTTGCAGCTGCAACAATACCTACGCTGGCTTCAGCTTGGGCCCATAATATTAGAGCCCAACCTACCACCCCTACGACCAATAAACCGTTCAACAAAACTAATCCAATTTCTTGTTTGGTCGAAATACGCATTTCAGTCTGAAAGGTTTTCCTAGTATTTTCTATTGCCTGCTTGGCATAATCTAATTCTGCATTACCCTGCGCAAACATTTTTACTGAATGAATGTTAGTATAAGCGTCAACAACCCTTCCAGTTACGGTAGATCTCGCGTCTGATGATGCTTTTGATGCCGGACCAACACGTTGGATTGTCCATCGGGTAAGTAGGGAATATAAAACAAACCAAATTATTAAAGGTATTGAAAGTCTCCAATCCGCCTGAACCAGCATTATCCAAGCCCCTATGAGGTAAGCTAATGCAAAAGTAATCGCATCAAAAACTTGAAAAACTGCTTCACCAGCGGCAGGAGGTGTTTGCATAATTCTATTAGCTATTCGACCTGCAAAGTCATTTTCAAACCAGCCTACGGATTGTCGCAATACGTGTCGATGTGCCCGCCACCGATAGAGTGTAGCATAGTTAGGTAGGATTGTATTGTTCATTAAAGCTACATTTATGACATGAATAGTCGGGCGCACAAACAATATGAAGACGGCTAGAATAATTAAAAATGTTCCATGCTGAGCCCACACTTTCTTTGGATCACTAGATAAAATATCAATAATCCAACCCATATAATATATTAGGCCTATTTCCACAAAAGCAACGATTACTGAAGTAATAGCAGCCCAAGCAAATACTTTTTTGAATGGCTGAGAATATTGCCACATAAATGAAAAAAGTGTTCTGGGTGGCATATCAGTATTTTGATATTTGGTATAAGGATCCACCAAATTTTCAAAAAATCTAAACATCTTTATCCTGCATTAAAAAAAGCGATAAAGCCTTTATTACAACTGTTTTTCTCCTACCGTGATAAAAAGTAATTTTCAAGTCGATCAAAAGCCAAGTTTAAGATATCTAATGGCTGCGCATAACAGAGCCTTAAACAACCCTCACCATCAGTGCCGAATGCAATTCCTGGAGCTAATCCTACCTTGGCTTCACGACATAAATCCTTTGCAAGTGTTAGGCTGTCGGTGACATCTTTTACCCGAAATAAACTATAGAAAGCTCCTTCAGGTTTTACGAACGAAACATTAGGAATTTTTCGCAATCTCTCTTCTGTCAGTATTAGCGCGTCTGATAGCCGTTTTTGCAAGTTTTGAACTTCACTCTCTCCATCTCTAATTATTTTGGCCCCCGCTGCCTGAATAAAGCCAGATGGTCCAGCTATATTGAATTCAGTAAGCATAGCTAGTACCGATTCTAATTGTTTTGGAGCAACTATCCAGCCAAGCCTCCAACCAGTCATTGACCAAGCTTTTGAGAAGCTATTAACTGAAATTACAAGATCATTAGAATCACAAATTTTTAAGAAGTTTGGGGCATAAGGTCCACTATAAGAGAGCCTTGAATAAACATCATCTGCAACTATCCAAGTATTTGTTTTTCTGCAGTGCTCTAAAAGACGATGTTGATCAGCTTTTGACATTGTCCAACCAGTAGGATTATTGGGTGAATTTATTAGAACAGCTTTAGTAACATTTGTTATCATACTAAGGAGCTGATCCATATCTAGAGTCCAACGATTGTTTTTTATACCGAGTGTAATAGTGGAAATTTCTGCACCGCTAATTCGGAATGTCTCTGCAATGTTTGGCCATGAGGGTTCTATAGCTACTACTTTATCATTTTGCGAAACTAATGCCTGTGCCACTAAGGCAAGTCCGTTCATTCCTGATGCCGTCACTGTAACATTTGGGACTCTAATGTTTAAATTATAAACTTTCTCGTAATATTTACATATGTCTTCACGCAGTTGCGGTTTTCCACTATTAGGTTGATAAAAGTGATCGTTCTCCCGAAGAGCTTTATTTACCGCTTCGACAGCTATGTGCGAGGTAGGCCAACAACCCTCACCAAACCACAAGGGTATTATATCTTTTATTCCGTATGCTTCTTCAGAGATTTCTCTAATTAAGCTAGGGGCTAATTTTCTACTTCGCTGACTAAGCATTTCTGTTGGAGTAACTTTATTATGAATATCTTTGCTCATCAGTTTACCTTTTTAAAGTGACCAAGAATTCTCAAACTTTTATACCAGCATTCATTAATTTTTTAGTCTATAATAAATTATTATGCATTTTGCAGTTTCCTAACGTTTTTCAAACGCCCATAAGACAAAGGAGGCCAGGCTTTTTTGAACTCATAAAACTTATTATAGCATGTGCTGCCCTCAGGAATTTTTATCCAATCCACAGTAGACTCAACAAAAATATGAGCGTTTGGAGGCGTTGAATTTGGATTATCAAAGGTACCAACTTTTACTATAGCCAAATGATTAGTTAAACCGAAATAGCTAACTATAGCAGTACAACAATTATTACAGGCCTTCACTCTATGTTCGCC
>JBJLGD010000024.1:0-35803 GCA_045565015.1 Paracoccaceae bacterium | reverse complement strand
CCTCGAATTAATTTCAAAAAGAGGCTATAATGGATTTTTCTGTACTTAACCCTGTTGCGCTTTTTGCCAGTTTAATGGTGGCAGCCACCCCCATATTGTTAGCGGCAATTGGTGAACTGGTAGTAGAAAAGTCAGGTGTTTTAAATCTAGGTGTAGAAGGAATGATGATTGTTGGTGCCGTATGCGGGTTCATTGTGGCTGTTGAAACCGGGTCAGCGTGGCTTGGTTTGGCTGGAGCAATTATTGGTGGTGTGGTAATTTCATCAATTTTTGCCATTCTTACTCAAATTCTTTTAGCAAACCAAGTAGCTTCGGGCCTGGCGTTAACGCTTTTTGGTTTGGGAATTTCTGCGATGATCGGAAACGGATATACTGGAATCAAGCCACCAAGCTTCAAACCGATAGATATCCCTTTCCTGGGTGATTTACCATTTATTGGCCCGGCCATCTTAAGTCATGACCCAGTTGTTTATATAGGATTAGGATTAGTATGTCTTGTTTGGTATTTTTTAAATAAGACCAAAAAAGGGCTAATTCTTAGAGCGATCGGTGAAAATCATGATGCCGCCCACGCGCTCGGATATAAAGTTATAATGGTTAGGGTCTCAGCAATAATTTTTGGTGGAATGTGCGCAGGATTAGGAGGCGCTTACATTTCACTTGTTAGGGTCCCCCAATGGACTGAAGGAATGACTGCCGGAGCCGGGTGGATTGCGCTCGCAATTGTAGTTTTTGCAAGCTGGAAGCCATATCGGCTTTTATTAGGAGCATATTTATTCGGTGGTGTAACAATTATGCAGCTAAATCTCCAAGCTCTAGGTGTAGAAATAGGAATTGCATATTTGTCGATGGCGCCATATCTGGTAACAATTATAGTACTAGTCATGATTTCATCGAATCATCTGCGTTCTTCTGCGAATGCCCCTGGTTCTTTGGGACGTATTTTTCACGCCTCGCAATGAGGTAAGGTAAAAAGAAAAAAGGAAACTTGTATGAAACTTTTAAAATCTATTTTAATCGGAGGTGCTCTATTTATGAGTGCCTCATTTACTGCGAATGCAGCTGATCCAACAAAAGTTGGATTTGTCTATGTAGGTCCCACAAATGATGGTGGCTGGACTCAAGCACATGATAAAGGTCGTCTCGCTCTAGAAGCCGCACTTGGTGATAAAGTGGAAACAGTCTACGTAGAAAATGTAGCAGAAGGCCCAGACTCAGAACGGGTAATGACTCAAATGGCCCTCAGTGGAGCAGATCTCATTTTCACTACTTCTTTTGGTTATATGGATCCAACTCTAAACGTTGCCGCTAAATTCCCTAATGTAAAATTTGAACATGCCACTGGTTATAAAACGTCTGCGAATATGAGTAATTATTCTGCACGCTTTTATGAGGGTAGAGCTATTCAAGGGCACATCGCAGGAAGTATGACAAAGTCCAATATTATTGGATACATAGCCTCCGTACCAATTCCAGAAGTAGTAAGAGGAATTAACTCTGCTTATCTTCATGCCTCAAAAGTTAACCCCAATGTAGAGTTTAAAATAATTTGGCTCTTTACTTGGATGGATCCAGCAAAAGAATCAGATGCTGCAAAAACCCTTATTGAACAAGGTGCAGATGTAATTCTTCAGCATACAGATTCAACTGCTCCTTTAGCAGCTATGCAGGCCGCTGGCGGTGTAATCGGGTTTGGGCAAGCATCAGATATGGGAGAATATAGCCCTTCTCCCAGAGTTTCTTCTATAATCGATGATTGGGCTCCGTACTACATCGAGAGAACCAAAGCGGTTATGAATGGTACCTGGGAAAGTCAGGCGGTTTGGCATGGAATCTCGACTGGAATGGTTGGAATTGGAGAGATTACAGATGCAGTTCCAGCAAAAGTACGAGCTGAAGCAATAGCACTTAAAGACGCCATTGTCTCTGGCGATTATCACCCATTCACTGGACCTGTCAATAAACAAGATGGTAGCCCATGGCTAGCAGCAGGAGAGGTTGCAGATGATGGGACTTTAGCGGGTATGACATTTTATGTCGAAGGCATAAAGGGCGATGTACCTAACTAAAGTAAGAGATAAGGAGAAAAAGCCTATTTAAAAAATAGGCTTTTTTCTAACCATTTAAAGTTAATTATGTATTATGACAGAGTTGTTAACCGTAAAATCTACCCCTGTATCTCCTCTATGTTTCGGCACAATGCAGTTCGGTGGAGCTTCAGATTTCAAAAAATCAGAATTAATCTTTAACAAATGTAGAGAGGTAGGAATAAACTTTTTTGATACAGCCCACACTTATAATCAGGGTCGATCCGAAGAGATTTTAGGCGTACTGAGTCAAGCCAATCGAGATGAACTCTTACTAGGAACAAAAGCCGCATACGATACCTCTGCAACAAAAGAAAATATATTAAAATCATTCGATGAGAGTCGCAAGCGCCTTAATACTGATTTTATAGATATATTATATATGCATCGTTGGGATCCAAATGTACCTGTTCAAGAAACAATTCAATGTCTAGCAGAATTGACAGAAAAAGGGTTGGTTAGATATATTGGTGTTTCCAATTATGCTGCCTGGCAGGTAATGAAAGCAAAAAAAAATGCGATCGATCTTGGTATCTCAATAGACGTTATTCAACCAATGTACAGCTTAGTTAAACGTCAAGCTGAGGTCGAGCTTTTACCTATGGCGGAAGAAGAAAAAATAGTAGTGTGTCCCTATTCCCCATTAGGCGGAGGTTTACTGACCGGAAAATACATCAAAGAAGGTATTGTAGGGAGACTTACGAATGATAGTAGGTATAATAAACGCTATGCCCCAGAATGGATGCACCAAACTGCAGAAAAACTATTAATTTTGTCCAAAACTTATAATATTTCTCCAGCCACTTTGGCTGTAGCTTGGGTTTCTAAAAATCCGAACATAACCGCTCCAATAATATCCGCTAAAACAATTGATCAATTACAGCCATCTCTCGATGTCCTAAATTATAAAATGTCAGATGAATTATACACCGAAATTACACGTCTAAGCCTTTCCCCGGCGCCCGCTACTGACAGACTCGAAGAAACTTATATAGCTTAATTAAATTCTAATATTTGTATTTGAAGGATCGTAAGGGCTATCCTTTGTTATAACTGCATCCCATAATTTATCAAACATCTTAACTTGCAATTTCTGACCAAGGGTAGCTAGATCTGGTTTAACATACCCCATTCCAATAGATTGGCTAAAAGCAACTGAATAACCACCTGATGTCAACCTACCAACTCTTTTCCCATCCAAATATATAGCCTCACTTCCCCAAGGGTCAGCATCTTTTGGGCCATCAATTAGAAGCGTTACACACTTAGTAGTAATTCCATGCTCAACCATTGATTCTTTACCAAAAAAGTCCTTCGAAAGGTCGACAAAACGATCTAAACCCGCTTCTAATGGCGTAGCATCTCTACCTAATTCAGTACCAAAAGCCCGGTATGATTTTTCTTGTCTCAACCAATTTTGTGCACGAGCGCCAACTAGCTTCAAGTCATAATTTTGGCCAACTTTAACTAGTTGATCAAAAAGGTAATTTTGCATTTCAATTGGATGATGCAATTCCCAACCCAACTCTCCAGTATAAGCCACCCGAATGGCGTTGACAGGGCACATGCCCAATTCAATAGATTTAGCAGAGAGCCACGGAAATCGCTTATTAGACAAAGCTGTTTCAACATCTTCATCCTTAATTATTTCAGAAAGAATATCTCGGGAGTTTGGACCAGCTATTGCAAATACGCCAAATTGAGATGTTACATCTTGAACATCAACTCTACCAAAGTCTTTCTCCTTATCAACAGCAGCTTTCATCAAAAAGTCTGCATCATAGAGTTGCCATGCGCCAGCAGAAACAAGATAATATTCATTTTCTTTCAATCTAACAATAGTATATTCTGACCTCGTTGTACCTTTTTCTGTCAGCGCATATGTTAAATTTATTCGACCTATTCTCGGTAGTTTGTTACTCGTAAACCAATCTAAAAACTTTGTGGCACCCGGCCCCTTAATGATATGTTTAGTAAAGGCTGTTGCATCTATCAGTCCGGCCGTTTTTCTTACAGCTTTAGCCTCAACTTTTGCAAATTCCCACCAACCTCCTCGCCGGAAAGATCTGGAAGATGGGTCATCAAATCCTACAGATGCAAAATAGTTTGGTCTTTCCCAACCATTGACCTGACCAAACTGCGCACCTCTTTCTTTTTGCCGATCGTAAGCAGGTGCTGTTTTTAACGGTCTGCAATTCTCCCTTTCTTCATCTGGGTGATGTAAAACAAAAACATGTTCATAACACTCTTCGTTCTTACGCGACGTATAATCTGTGGTTATCCAGTTACCAAACCTTTTAGGATCTAACGAAGCCATATCAATTTCTGCTTCTCCCTCTACCATAAGTTGGCTAAGGTAATGACCAATTCCTCCAGCAGCGGTTATTCCAAAGGAGAACCCCTCGGCTAACCACATATTACGAAGTCCTTGCGCTGGCCCGACTAGCGGATTCCCATCTGGTGTATAGCAAATTGGACCGTTAAAATCATCTTTTAATCCAACTTCTTCAGTCGACGGAACCCTATTAATCATAGATAGATATTCTGTTTCAATACGATCTAAATCCAACGGGAATAAATCTGCCCTAAAGGAATCAGGTACATTATATTTAAAACGTGCGGGAGCCCCTTTTTCATATGGGCCCAATATCCAACCGCCCCTTTCTTCTCGTACATACCATTTCCCATCAGCGTCCCTTAAAACGGGATGTTCCGGGTTATTCTTTCTCCACTCTACTAATTTGGGGTCAGGTTCCGTAACAATAAATTGATGCTCAACAGGTATAGCCGCACTCTTAATCCCAAGTAACCTTGCTGTTCTTTGAGCATGATTTCCTGTTGCTGTGACCACATGCTCAGCTTCAACAACAATTTTCTCTTCAGATGCTATTAGATTACCACCTTTTTCAATCATTTTTGAACAGGTAACTCGCCAGTGGTCCTGATTCCACTCATATGAGTCAGCCTGCCACTTGCGTTCAATTACTACACCATGTTGCCTGGCCCCTTTAGCCATGGCCATAGTGACGTCAGCAGGATTTATATACCCATCTGTTGGATGATAAATCGCTCCTTTGAGGTCATCTGTCCGGACCAGAGGGTAGCGGTCCTTAATCTGCTTTGGTGAAAGCCACTCGTATGGGACATCACACGTTTCAGCTGTCGACGCATAAAGCATGTATTCATCCATACGCTCATCTGTCTGAGCCATTCTAAGATTCCCAACAACTGAAAAACCAACATTTAGACCCGTTTCTTGTTCTAAACCTTTATAAAATTTTATTGAATAATCATGAATGTGTGTGGTTGCATAACTCATATTAAAGTAAGGTAATAAACCAGCCGCATGCCAGGTTGATCCTGATGTTAATTCGTCGCGTTCGAGTAACAAGGTATCCCAACCTATCTTACCCAAATGATAGGCTATAGATGTACCTACAGCCCCTCCTCCTACTACCAATACTTTAACTGTTTTTCGCATCATCAATACCTCTTCAAACTTTATATATCAAATTATATAATATTATAGTACCATCTCTCGACCTAACAAAAACCGTTTGCGACGTTAAGAAAATTCAAATAGAAAAAAGAATAATTTATAGCAGCTCATGGAAAGTAAAAAATTATGGATTCGATTACACTCAATGGCTAGTAATTTAACTTTTGGTATTCGCAAATTAATAACTTTTTATATTTCAGTTAACCTTGCCATTATTACATCAGTAATTGCTCTGAATGCCGCAAGTCAAAAAGGACAAATAACAAACCTTCCTATTCCACGATTTGTTTCATTAAAAACTTCAAAAGGAAATATCAGAAGAGGGCCTAGTCTATCGCATAAAATCGATTGGGTTCTGGTCGTTCCCAATATACCTCTAAAGGTAGTAGAGGAATACGAGCATTGGAGACGCGTTGTAGATTATGAGGGTGCCTCTGGCTGGATTCATTACTCCCTTATATCAGGAGCCCGAACAGCTATGGTATTAAAAGATATGGAATCCCTTTACAAAAAACCGAGCTACGACTCTGTGATTAAAGCAAATATACAAGTTAACGCTATAGGCCAACTTGGAGAGTGTAATAAAAACTGGTGTTTTCTCAAGTTTTATAACGAGAAAGGTTGGGTCAATCGCGAATTCTTATGGGGCCTTACAAAGGACGAGATTCGGTAATATTTGATTAGGGTTTAGTATCTTTGGTTTTTTTATTTTTCTTACCCTTCAATTTTTCGATTTCCAGTCTTAAAGCTTCATTTTCTGCTCTGGTCTTCATAGCAATGGCCTTAAATACATCAAACTCCTCTCTAGTAACGAACTCTCTATCTGAGAGCCATTTATCTAAAAGTCCCCTAATAGCATTATCAGCTTCAGTTTTTGCACCTTGCGCGACTCCCACAGCACTCGTTAGCACCTTAGATAAGTCGTCTAATATTTTATTTCTTGTTTGCATAGTCACCTCACTCGCAGAACACTATAAGTGTTTAGCGCAATCAACCACAAGGTTGACTTCGTCGCAGGCTAATAGGTATTAGAAGTATGGTTACTTCTGCTATTAAATTTCCAGACATATCTCCTAATTTTTTTTCTATTAGTTTAGGAGGGTTTGATCTTAGTCTAAAGTGGTATTCCTTGTCATATATTTTAGGTATCTTAATCGCTTTATTTTTAATGAAGCGGCTGTTAAGTTATAACAAGATTTGGCCAGAGAATAACCCTGCAATGACCAAGTCTCAAGCAGATGATCTGATCACGTTAATAGTTATGGGTATTATTATCGGTGGTCGGCTTGGATTTGTCATTTTTTATCAACCTGATTACTACCTAAGTAACACTCTAGAAATTTTTATGGTATGGAAAGGAGGCATGTCCTTTCACGGCGGCTTTATAGGGGTAACTTTAGCAACTTTATGGTTTTGTAAGCGTAATTTGTTGCCATTTTATGGTGTAACAGATTTACTAGCTGTTGTTACTCCACCGGGTTTATTTTTGGGTAGAGTCGCAAACTTTATTAATAATGAACTATGGGGACGGCCAACCGAATGGTATTTTGGTATAATATTCCCTGGTCCCAGTGCACAAGATTGCCCAGGATTTTCAACTCCCTGTGCTCGTCATCCCTCTCAACTTTACGAAGCTGGTTTAGAAGGGCTTTTATTGGGAGCGATAATGTTATGGCTCTCAATTAATAGGATGTGGTTTAAAAAAGTAGGTAATTTAACTGGTTTCTTTCTTCTCTTTTACGGGATATCAAGATTTGTTTTAGAGATATTTAGGCAGCCGGATGCGTATCTTATTTCTAGTGAAAACCCGATGGGATATCTATACTCCACAGAATATTTTAACATCACAATGGGACAAGCTTTGTCATTACCAATGGTGGCATTTGGACTAATTTTACTAATGCGGCGCACCCAGTATGACTAGACTAGCAGAGATCATAAAAAAACAAATTATTCATGGTGGACCCATGCCAATATCCCAGTTTATGGAAGCATGCTTAATCCATCCTCAATATGGCTATTACACTAACACTTTACCGATTGGTCGAGCAGGAGATTTCACAACGGCACCAGAGATTAGTCAAATGTTTGGAGAACTAATTGGCCTTTTTTTATCGGAGGCTTGGATAAATCAAAAAAATAACCAAATTCCAAATTTAGTTGAATTGGGTCCAGGTAGAGGCACTTTAGCTAGTGATATTATGCGAGTCACTAAAAAAATTGAAAACTTTCCCAAAAAAATATATTTATTAGAAATTAGTAAAAAACTAAAAGCAATACAGCGAGAAGTATTAACCGACTATGACGTGGAATGGATAAATAGTTTAGATGACCTACCGGAAGGTCCATTAATTATTATTTCTAACGAGTTTTTTGATTCTTTACCAATAAATCAGTATGTTAGGGGCCTCGATGGTTGGCATGAAAAACTTGTCGGAGTTAAAAGTAATAAACTTATATTTGGTCTTTCAAACTATCTGGTAAACGATATCATTCCAAATAAATTTTTAGATCTACAGGAAGGAAGCTTGATTGAGATTAGGCCTTCCAGTGATCCCATCATACGCAAAATTTCTGATATAATTTCTCTTCATGGAGGACTCTCTCTGATAATAGATTATGGGAACTGGGGTACTACAGGTAACACGTTGCAAGCTGTAAGAAATCATAAATTCTCCGATCCACTGAAAAGTCCTGGAACAGTTGACCTGACAGCGCACGTAGACTTCGCCTCTCTAGTACAAAATATCTCAAATTGCTCGCATACTAAACTTGAAAATCAAGGTATTTTTTTAGAACGGCTTGGTATAACTGAGAGGGCAATCAAGCTAAACAGTCTAGTCAATAAGAATAAACAGATAAACCATATCTCAGCTCATAGACGATTAATACATCCCGATGAAATGGGAACGTTGTTTAAAGTAATAGCTCTTTTCCCCCATGAACAGAATAGTCTTCCAGGTTTAATATGTTAGAATTAGAACCCTTAACCTCAAACATTCTTGAACCAATAAGCCACGGTTTTTTTACTCGAAAAGGTGGCGTTTCAATAGGTTTATATGAAGGTCTAAATTGTGGTTTTGGATCATCAGATTTCAAAGATGCAGTTAAAAAAAATAGACTAGCTGTATGTGAAAAGATGGGAATTAAAAATGGTATGCTCATGTCTGTAAACCAAGTGCACTCAAATAAAGTTGTTACTCTACTGAAACCAACCCAGAAAATAGTAGCTGCTGATGCAATGATCACTGATAAGCCATTTATGAGTCTCGCAATACTTACTGCAGACTGCCAACCAGTTCTATTTGCAGATATAGAAGCTCGTATCATTGGAGCTGCTCATGCAGGCTGGAAAGGAACATTATCTGGGATACTAGAGGGTACTATCTCCTCAATGGTTAAACTGGGGGCTAAACGATATAATATAAGAGCGGTTATTGGTCCTTCAATTTCTCAAGAGTCCTACGAGGTTGGAGTCGAGTTTTTTGACAAATTCATCGAAAGTAGCACGAAAAATGAACAATATTTTAAAAGTCTTCCAAACAACAAATTCTTATTTGATCTAACAGGCTTAGCACTCGGACAGTTAAAAAGGGCAGGAGTTACCGCTGAAAGATTAAATAGATGTACGTATTTAGAGTCAGAATTATTTTACTCATACCGACGGTCTATACATAAAAAAGAACCCGACTACGGAAGATTTATGAGTGTAATAAAACTGTAATTATTACTCCGAAATCAACTCTTATAATAATCGTTCAATTCTTTCCTCTACAACTTCGAAAGGCACACCGGTTTCTTCTTTTGATCCTCGGATTACAAGAGAAGTCTTTACACTGGCAACATTTTCTGCCGCGGTTAATTCTTCTGTCAAAAATGATTGGAAGGTACTCAGATCAGGTGAAACACATTTTAAAATAAAATCAACTTCCCCATTAAGCATATGACATTCTCGTACGAGGGGCCACTCATTACATTTCTCTTCAAATGCACTTAAATCTGATTCTGCCTGACTAACTAATCCAACCATTGCAAATACTTTAACCTGAAAACCTAAAGCACTATTTTCTATAATTGCGTGATAACCTTTGATATATCCCCCTTCTTCGAGGGATCTTACTCTCCTCAAACATGGTGGTGCCGAGATTCCAACCTTCTTCGCTAAATCAACATTGGTCATTCTACCATCACTTTGCAGCTCTGATAAAATTTTTCTATCTATCTTATCTAGTTTGGAAACTCGCATACAATATCCCTCTAATTTTTATCTTACAAAAAAAACATAAACTACGCAATAATATTTCAGCTTTGGGTAATAAAACTATAAATTATTTTTTTTCTACCTTATTTTTAAATTTTATAACTAAAACCTTTTACTCTTTCGAAACCCGGATTATAAGCGCTCTACTGGCTTGTTAGGAGTTTAATCATGGGAAATATTAGGCATACAAGGGTTCTAATCGTTGGATCTGGGCCTGCTGGTTACACAGCCGGTGTATATGCCAGTCGAGCTATGCTAGAACCTTTATTAATTCAAGGGATTGAACCAGGTGGGCAGCTGACAACAACAACTGAAGTGGAAAATTGGCCTGGGGATAAAGAGGTACAGGGGCCAGATCTAATGGTCAGGATGGAAGAACACGTAGAGTCAGTTGGTTGCGAAGTTATACAAGATATTATCACAGATTTAGATGTTTCAGTCCGGCCCTTTTTAGCGAAAGGAGATAGCGGGACTACTTACACCAGCGATGCCATAATATTGGCAACTGGTGCCCGAGCAAAATGGTTAGGGTTAACCACAGAAGAAAAATATAAGGGTTTTGGGGTATCTGCATGCGCAACGTGCGACGGTTTCTTCTACCGTAATCAAGAAATAGTTGTTGTTGGTGGTGGAAATACAGCCGTTGAGGAGGCATTATTTTTAACTAAATTTGCGTCAAAGGTAACTTTGATCCATCGACGCAATGAGTTAAGAAGTGAAAAGATTCTTCAAGATAGACTATTTAAAAATCCAAAGATTGAGACTTTGTGGTTTAATGAATTGGTTGAAGTACTGGGTGAAGATGAGCCTTTAGGAGTAACTGGTATAAAAGTTAAAAATGTCAAAACAGACGTTATTACAAAAATTGACTGCAAGGGAGTATTTATAGCTATAGGTCATGCCCCAGCTAATGACCTAGTTAAGGACGTGCTAGAAACACACATGGGTGGTTACATAGTCACAAAACCCGATAGCACAGAAACATCCATACCAGGAATTTTTGCGGCCGGGGATATTACAGATCATATCTATAGACAGGCAGTTACTAGCGCAGGAATGGGTTGTATGGCTGCCTTGGAAGTGGAACGATTTTTAGCTGAACAATCGAATTAAGAAAATTTTAAAAACTACGTGTCTCTAATTTAAAATTAAAAAATTAAGAAGGTATATTATTTTGACTCCCGACAATCTGAAACCTGTCCCGGAACTTTTTAGCACAACTACGACTGAGAATGAACTGAAACTACAAGCTACCAATTTAAAAAGTTGGGATTTAACTAAAAGACAGATCTGTGATTTAGAACTTTTAATGAATGGTGGATTTTTCCCGTTAACAGGTTTTTTATCTAAGCAAGATTATGAGAAAGTCCTAGAAGAAATGCGTCTTGGTAACGGTTCATTGTGGCCAATACCCATAACGCTAGATGTCGATGAGACCTTTTCAAAGGGGATACACCCAAATGAACAAATTTCACTTCGTGATGAAGAAGGTAATATATTAGCTATATTGACTGTAACAGATAACTGGGCACCAAATAAAAAAAATGAGGCAAAAAAAGTATTTGGGACAGATGATTTAAAACATCCCAGTGTTGATTATTTATTCAATACCGCGGGAGATTTTTACTTAGGAGGCCCTATTTGCGGTTTAAAACCTTCAATACATTACGATTTTAATAACTTGAGACACTCACCCAATGAACTAAAAAAATATTTTTTAAGAATGGGTTGGAAAAAAGTTGTCGCATTCCAAACAAGAAACCCCCTTCATCGAGCTCATCAAGAGTTAACTTTCAGAGCCGCAAAAAATGTGGATGCAAATTTGCTAATTCATCCTGTAGTGGGGATGACTAAACCAGGAGATATAGATCACTATACCAGGGTGCGTTGTTATAAAGCAATTCTAGAATACTATCCAAAATCTACAACCGAACTATCATTACTAAACTTAGCCATGCGTATGGCTGGACCGAGGGAAGCCTTGTGGCATGGGTTAATACGAAAGAACCACGGGTGTTCGCATATTATTATAGGGCGAGACCATGCATGGCCAGGTCTAAATAGCAAAAACGAACCATTCTATGGGCCCTATGACGCACAAACTCTTTTCAAGATGCATCAAGAAGAAATGGGTATTGAAATGGTTGATTTCAGACAGATGGTTTATGTAAAAGAACTAGACAAATACGAACCATTAGACGAAATTTCCAATAAAAGTTTAACCACGCTTAATATCTCCGGCACTGAATTGCGAAGGAGATTAGACGAAGGCCTAAATATCCCTGCCTGGTTCAGTTTTCCAGAAGTAGTAACTGAACTCAAAAAAGCAAGGCCGCCTAAATCCTCACAGGGATTCACAATTTTCTTCACAGGACTTTCAGGTTCTGGAAAGTCTACCATAGCAAACGTTATTATGACGAAGTTAATGGAGTTAGGTGGAAGACCCGTTACACTATTAGACGGGGATATAGTCAGAAAAAACTTATCTTCTGAGCTAGGGTTCTCGAAAGAACATAGAGATATCAATATCCGTAGAATTGGGTATGTAGCTTCAGAGATAACTAAAAATGGTGGTATAGCTATTTGTGCTCCAATAGCTCCATATTCTAGGACGCGTAAACTCGTAAGAGATGATATCGAAAAATGGGGCACCTTTATAGAAGTACATATTGCAACCAGCTTGGAGGAATGTGAGAGACGTGATCGCAAAGGGTTATATAAACTTGCTCGAGAGGGTAAAATAAAGGAATTCACAGGAATTTCTGATCCGTATGAATGCCCCAAAGAGCCTGAGCTTCGCATAGAAACAGAAAATATTAGTGTGGAAAATTGTGCCCAAAAAATAATCCTAAAGTTAAAAAAGTTAAATTTAGTAAAAATTTGATATCAAAAATGTGAATTACATGATATGCTGTTTAGGTAGAATAGGTTATTATGCGGTATGTTTTTTGTCTGATACAATGAGCCCAAAAGAAATGCTTCACGTCCGGTTAAACGGTCTAAAGCAAAATCATGGGGATCTGGACTTAGCAATAGAAGCGTTGAATAAGATAAACACATCCGATCAACTCTCAGTTAGACGTCTTAAAAAAGAAAAACTAAAGGTAAAAGACGAAATTAAACGTTTAAAAGATAAGCTAACTCCAGATATTATTGCGTAATTTCAATATGTATTTATAAGAGTCTTAGTAAGATAAAATTGCGAGTAAATATGGTAAATTGTAAAGTCGGTATTATTATGGGCAGTCAATCAGACTGGTCAATAATGAAAGAATCGTCAGTCCTACTCGACGAACTGGGTGTATCTTATGAAACAAAGATTGTATCGGCACATCGAACACCCGATCGCTTATGGGAATATGGTAGTACCGCGATCGATAGAGGGATTTCGATTATTATAGCTGGAGCAGGTGGAGCTGCTCATCTTCCGGGCATGATGGCTTCAAAGACGATCATCCCTGTTATCGGCGTTCCGATTCCAACCAAAGCTTTATCAGGAATAGATAGTCTGTACTCAATTCTGCAGATGCCAAAGGGTTATCCAGTAGCAACAATGGCGATAGGAAGTGCTGGCGCTAGTAATGCAGCGCTCCTAGCCGCAAGCATTCTGGCTTTGGAAAATGAAAAAATTGGTCTAAGTCTCGACAGTTGGCGAAAAAAAATGTCAGCATCAGTAAACGAAAATCCAAGAGATTAACCTAAAATGCTACCAGTAGGCGCAAAAATTGGAATATTAGGTGGCGGCCAACTCGGTAGAATGTTGTCCGTAGCGGCGTCGCGTCTTGGGTTTAAGTGTCATGTTTATGAACCCAGCGAATCCCCCCCTGCAGGTGATACAAGTGCGATGCTTACGACAGCCTCTTACGAAGATACCGGTGCACTAAAACAGTTCGCACAGTCAGTCGATATAGTAACATTTGAATTTGAGAATGTACCAGTAGAAGCCTTAGATTTTATTGAGCCAATAGTAAAGATTTCACCAAGTAGGCATGCACTACAAATCTCACAAGACAGGCTTATTGAAAAAGAGTTTCTAAATGATTTAGGCTTGAAAACCGCACCCTACTTCAAGGTTGACAATAGAGTGGAATTAACAAATGCATTAGAAAACATCCAGTCTCCGTCCATTTTGAAGACAAGAAAGTTTGGGTATGACGGTAAAGGTCAAGTCAAAATAGAAAGCAAAAAGGACGTTGTTGGAGCAATAGAAAGTTTCACCGGGTCAGACTTTATATTAGAGGGTGTGGTAAACTTTTCAAAAGAAATTTCTGTAATAGCTGCCAGAAATTCTAATGGTCAAATAGCCTGTTTTGACCCAGGTGAAAATATCCACATTAACGGTATATTAGATACTACTGTCGTACCCTGCAAACTACCTAGGCCGATTATAACGGATGCTATATTATTAACTAGTAGTATATTAGAAGCTCTAAACTATGTCGGGGTTTTAGGAGTCGAGCTCTTCGTAGTTAAAAATAAGTTGATTGTTAATGAGATAGCCCCAAGAGTTCATAATTCAGGGCACTGGACTCAGGACGGTTGTATCGTTGATCAATTTGAACAACACATTAGAGCGATTTCTGGTTGGTCGTTAGGAGACGGAAGTAGGTTTGTAAATGTCACAATGAAAAATCTTATAGGTGATGATATTTTAGCGATATCTAAATTAATGCAAGAACCCAATACAGCTATTCATTTATACGGAAAAGAAGAAATTAGACCAAACAGAAAAATGGGCCATGCAAATCACTTATCAGAAAAAACCTGAATTCCCACTTACCACTATAAGTAATTTTTTTATTGATTTATTATTTTACACCTCTGTTAAACGTATGAGTGGCGAATTTCCGTCGCGACTTTGTTAATTTTTTTTGAAAAATTATTTCCAATATGAAAAAATTAGTTCGCCGATCTATCCAGAATTACTCCTACTAGCTAATCTTTGAGTTCATATAATTAAAAAAAATTCAAGTTTTTTTTGAGTAACTGTTGACATACCCACTCAGGAAATAGCATGTAACGCCGTTAAGTATGTTAGGTAAGTAGAGGTATTAATGCCAGTCGTTATCGTAGAGTCCCCCGCAAAAGCAAAAACGATAAATCAATACCTTGGAGAAGATTTTACTGTATTAGCGTCTTACGGGCATGTTCGAGATCTTTCACGTGGGGACGGTGCAGTTGATCCTGAAAACAAATTTTCTATGGAATGGGAAATCGGCCATGATAGTAAAAAACATGTAAAGGCGATTGTCGATGCTCTAAAAACTGATAACTCACTTATCTTAGCAACTGATCCAGACAGAGAGGGAGAGGCCATTTCTTGGCATCTGGTCGAGGAATTAAAAAAGCGTAAAGCTATCACTGATAAAACGCCAGTCCAAAGAGTTGTTTTTAACGCGATTACTAAAGCAAGTGTTACGAGCGCTATGAATATACCGAGGAATATAGATCAACCATTAGTAGATGCATATTTAGCTAGACGGGCTCTTGATCGCCTTTACGGCTTCAAACTTTCTCCAGTGTTATGGCGAAGACTCCCCGGCTCTAAGTCTGCTGGGAGAGTACAGTCGGTTTGCCTTAGGCTTATAGTCGAACGCGAAATGGAAATCGAAAGTTTTTTACCAAAGGAATATTGGAGTATTCACGCTAACTTATCCAATCCGTCAAAAAAAAGTTTTGATGCTAAGTTAGTAAGCCTTGGTGGAAAGAAATTAGAAAAATTTAGTACAGAGAATCAAGCTGCAGCTGAAATTGCTGTCCAAGCTGTTGAGAGTCGAGACTTATTTGTAGACTCTATTACTTCTAAACCAATAAAAAGAAACCCGTCTGCACCCTTCATGACCTCTACACTGCAGCAAGAAGCAAGTAGGAAACTTGGCTTTGGCGCCCGTCAAACTATGTCAGCAGCTCAAAAACTTTATGAAGTAGGACTAATAACTTATATGCGAACCGATGGTATTGATATCGCTCCTGAGGCTGTAATGGCAGCGCGAGATGCAATAAAGACCAAGTTTGGTGAAAAATATTTACCAAAAAGCCCTCGGATGTACAAAAATAAAGTAAAGAATGCGCAAGAAGCCCACGAATGCATTAGACCCACAGATATGTTTAAAAGCCCCACAGAAGTGACTATCTCTAATATAGATCAAAAAAAATTATACGATCTTATTTATAAACGAACACTCGCCTCTCAGATGGAAATAGCTAAATTTGAACAAACTACCGTAGAAATTAGTTCTAAAGACAATCAAGTAGGTTTAAGGGCAAATGGTCAAGTAATAGTATTCGATGGTTTCATAAAGATTTACCAAGAGGGAATAGATGAACCAAAAGAGCAGGATGATGAGCACCGCCTTCCCAATATTTTCGAAGGAGACAATTTATACAAAAATACTGTATCCTCACAGCAACACTTCACACAGCCACAACCACGATATACCGAAGCCACACTAGTAAAAAAAATGGAAGAGCTCGGTATAGGTCGCCCTTCGACTTACGCTTCAGTAATAACTACAATTCAAGACAGAGAATATGTTAGAAAAGAGAAGAATAGACTCTTCCCTGAAGATAAAGGTAGATTAGTTACTATTTTCCTAGAAAACTTCTTCAGGACATATGTTGGTTACCAATTTACAGCAGATCTTGAGGGAGAATTAGACGATGTCTCTAATGGTTCTCGAAGTTACAGAGAAGTTCTGAGTAGTTTTTGGGGTAACTTTTCAAATGCAATAACAGAAGCCTTAGACCTATCAATTACGGAAGTTTTTGAAAAAATAAATGATGTTTTGGAGCCTCATCTATTTCCAAGTACTCTAAACGGCGACGACCCCAGAATTTGTCCGCAATGCGGAAAAGGAAGATTATCTATGAAAACTGCACGGTCTGGCGATGCTTTTATAGGCTGTGATAATTATCCAGAGTGTCGTTTTACGAGAGTATTTGGACCTCCTAATCTCGAGCAAAATAGCATTGGGCTAGACGGAAAGAAATTGGGTGAAGACGCCGGAAGTCAGATAGTTTTACTTAAAGGTAGGTATGGCTTCTATGTCCAGCGCGGCGAGGCTTCAGAAGATTTACAAAAGCCTCCAAGATTTTCAGTACCAAAATCATGGGAGGCTTCAGAATTAGACCTTGAAAAGGCGTTAAAACTCTTATCTCTTCCTAGAGAAGTTGGTTTTCATCCTGATGACAATGAAATCATTCAAGCTTCTATAGGTCCCTATGGAGCTTACATTAAACATAATAAAGTTTACGCTAATATTCCTAACATTGAGGATGTGTTTGATATCGGTATGAACCGCGCAATGGAAGAACTAGCAAAAAAAATTGCTTCTAGAAATCCGTCTAGAGAACCTATCAAAGATTTAGGTGAACATCCAGAACACAAAGGAACGGTATTAGTAATGAATGGTCGTTATGGACCATATATTAAATGGGGGAAGATAAATGCAACTATACCAAAAGATATTGAACCCAATGACGTTACCTTAGAAAGTGCCATAAAACTAATTGACGAAAAAATTAGTAAAAAACCAAAAACTAAAAGAAAAGCCAGAAAAAAGCCAAAAACAAAAATAGAAAAAAAGGCTAAATGAAAAAAGGTTTACTCGTTCTATTTATAATATTTTTAATAGTTATTACGTTATTAGTCGTAACAAAAATCTAATTTCATTTTCTGAAGTCTTTTAAAATAGAAGTATAAGAGGTTTAACGATGGAAAAAGAACAAATAATTAGAGACTTCCTTTTAAATAGAAGGTCACATCCAGCAAAAACATTGAAAGATCCTGCTCCAAATGAAAACGAGATTAAGGTACTATTAACCGCAGCTATGAGATCACCAGATCATGGAAAATTAGAGCCATGGAGATTCATAGTCTTACAAAAAAAAGCCCTCAAACGTCTCGCAAACAAGGCAAGATTACGTGCGATAGACCTCAATCTTCCAGAGGAAGCACAAAGTAAAATTGACTTCTTCTTTGCAAGTATTCCTCTTTCCATAGCTGTAATTTCTTCTCCAAAATCATCTCAAAAAATCCCAAAAATTGAACAAACTTTAAGCGCTGGAGCAGTATGTCTCGCGCTTGTTAATGCATGTCTTGCATCTGGATGGGGAGCTTCTTGGTTGACTGGATGGACCTCTCGCGATCGCTTATTTTTGGAGAATGAATTACACTTGGAAAGCCACGAGTTTGTAGCCGGTTACATTCATATCGGTACTAAAAGTTTTCAACCACCAGAACGACCGCGACCCAACTACGAAACCATAACGACATTTCTTAACGAGTAATATTTCATTATTTGTTATTAGGATCAAAATATTTAAAAAGGTCCATAGTGTCAGAGCTGATATAACCGAAAATTATTAAAAGACATATTAAGAACCATAAAACAAATGATATAAGAGTAGTTAACAGAAACTTCTTTTTAATGTCCAAGTCTGCTGGAGCAGAGCTTGGTGTCCCTTCAAGTATCTTACCAGTTTCTTTCTGAGTTAAAATTCTCTGTGGCAGAACACAAAAAAGGACCAAAAACCAAACTATTGCGAAAACCACCATCGCTGAAGTGACACCCATTATTCCTCCTCCAACTCTATTAAGGTACCGTTAAAATCTTTTGGATTTAAAAAAAGGACAGGCTTACCATGCGCACCTAATTTAGGCTCACCACTTCCTAAAACTTTAGCTCCTTTTTTTAGAAGTAGATCTTTTGCTTTTAGAATGTTTTTAACCCCATAACATATATGATGAATTCCTCCGTTGGTATTTTTTTCTAAAAATTTGGTAATCGGACTCTGCTCATCAATTGGATGGAGTAGTTCTATTTTTGTATTGGGTAATTCCACAAAAACTATTCTCACGCCATGCGGAATTTCATCCTGGGGAGAGCTGACCTTAGCCCCTAAAATTTCTCTATATTGACTTGCGGCCTTTTCTAAATCTGGGACAGCTATAGCAACATGATTTAATCTACCAATCATTTTTTTTCAATTCTTCGCAAATTTAATTCCATCATTTGGTCGCTAGTTGGCTCCGAAGGAGCTGACATCATTAAATCCTCTGCTCGCTGATTCATGGGAAATAAAATAACCTCCCGAATATTTGACTCTTCTGCCAAAAGCATAACTATTCTATCAATACCAGCTGCGCATCCGCCATGCGGAGGTGCACCATAGCTAAAAGCGTTAACCATACCGCCAAACCGCTTTTTAACCTCTGTCTCATTATAGCCTGCGAGTTCAAATGCTTTGACCATAATATCCAATTTATGGTTTCGAATTGCGCCAGATAAAAGTTCATAACCATTACAAGTTAGATCATACTGATAACCAAGAACCTCTAAAGGATTACCATTTAAACTCTCAATACCTCCTTGTGGCATAGAAAAAGGATTATGTGAGAAATCTATTTTTCCTGAAGTTTCATCTAATTCGTACATAGGAAAGTCCACTATCCATGCGAAAGCAAACCGGTTAGTGTTAGTTAAACTAAGTTCTTCACCTATCGCTACTCGCGCTCTTGCTGCGATTGCTTCGAAAGATTTAGGTTTACCAGCCATGAAAAATACAGCATCGCCTATATTTAGTTTTAATTGATTTCGGATAGCCTCAGCCCGTTCAGTTCCAATATTTTTTGCTATTGGACCAGCGGCATCCATTACACCATCCATGTCGCGCCAGAAAATGTACCCCATACCTGGAAGCCCCTCTTTTTGCGCAAATGAATTCATCCTATCACAGAATTTTCTAGACCCTCCCGTGGGGGCTGGAATCGCTCGTATTTCTGTTCCCTCTTGTTTAAGTATCTTTGAAAAAATTTCAAAGCCACCATCTCGAAAATGTTCTGAAACATCTTCCATTTTAAGAGGGTTTCTAAGATCTGGTTTGTCAGTTCCATAGAACTTCATCGCATTTTTAAAGGAGATTTTTTCCCAAACAGTATCAACCTGTTTTTGATTACTAAACTCTTCAAAAGTACCTTGTATAACGGGCTGAATGGTTTTGAATACATCCTCCTGATCCACGAAGGACATTTCCACATCAAGTTGATAAAAATCGGTAGGTGATCTATCTGCACGAGGATCCTCATCCCTAAAACAAGGCGCTATTTGAAAATATTTATCAAAACCAGAAACCATCAATAATTGTTTAAACTGTTGAGGGGCTTGCGGTAGAGCATAGAATTTCCCAGGGTGAAGTCTACTCGGCACAAGAAAATCACGTGCTCCCTCAGGAGAAGACGCTGTAATTATAGGAGTTTGAAATTCTCTGAAATCCATATCCCACATTCTCTTCCTAATACTAGACACAACGTCAGATCGTAATTTCATATTTTTTTGAAGTTTCTCTCTTCTTAAGTCTAGAAAACGATATTTCAATCTAGTTTCTTCAGGATAATCTTGATCACCAAAAACCATTAGTGGTAACTCTTCAGACTCTCCCAGCACTTCAATATCTGAAATAAAAACTTCTATGTATCCTGTGGTTAGTTTTTTATTTATTAGAGCTCCATCTCTTAACTTCACAAAACCATCAATTCGAATACACCACTCACTTTTTACGGTTTCTACTATATTGAAAACGGGACTATCAGGATCTGCCAAAACTTGAGTTATCCCATAATGATCTCGCAAATCTATAAATAATATCCCTCCATGATCACGGACTCTATGAACCCAGCCTGAAAGCCTCACAGATTCTCCTACATTATCGGCGTTCAAGTCCGAGCAATAATGGCTCCTAAACGAATTCATGATCATACCTTTCAAGATAAACTTTTCCAAACTGATACACATTGGTTGAGGCTAGAAGTCAAGTCAGTGATGGCTTAGGGATAAAGATTTTAACAAAATAAAACCAATTATAGAAGAAAATTACTAAAGCGCAGCTCAACCTTCTATGTAGATCTATAATGCAAGACTTGATTAAATAAAATTTTTACGTCGGTAAGTTAAATTGTTATTATTTTAAAATTAGAATAATATAGTCTTGCACCAAATCGATCATCATCTTAGATAAAACTATACTGTTATCTGCCGAGGAAAAGAAAAATTTATGCCAAAACGGACAGATTTAAAATCAATTCTCATTATCGGAGCGGGTCCAATAATTATTGGGCAAGCCTGTGAATTTGATTATTCAGGAGCTCAGGCTTGTAAAGCCTTAAAGGAAGAGGGCTTTAGAGTTATACTAATTAATTCTAACCCTGCAACGATAATGACCGATCCTAATATGGCCGATGCCACTTATATTGAACCTATAACAGTAGAATTTGTAAAAAAGATTATTGAAAAAGAACGGCCAGACGCGCTTTTACCGACAATGGGAGGACAGACAGCTCTTAACGTTTCTCTCAAACTCGAAGAAATTGGTGTGCTTAAGGAGTTCAGTGTTGAGATGATTGGCGCTACACGCCATTCAATCGAAATGGCGGAAGATAGAAAACTTTTTAGAGAGGCTATGGATAGGATAGGCCTAGAGAATCCAAAGGCTTCTATTGCTACTAATATGCAGGAAAGTATGGATGCTCTCGAGGAAATTGGACTTCCAGCAATAATACGTCCAGCTTTCACCATGGGTGGTACTGGTGGAGGTGTTGCCTATAATAAAAGCGATTATGAATATTTTTGCAACTCAGGCTTAGAGGCCTCCCCAGTCAATCAAATATTAATAGACGAAAGCCTTCTTGGATGGAAAGAGTTTGAGATGGAGGTTGTTCGCGATAAAGCAGATAATGCGATTATCGTGTGTTCTATAGAGAATATTGACCCAATGGGGGTTCATACCGGGGACTCAATAACGGTGGCTCCAGCATTAACATTAACAGACAAAGAGTATCAGATGATGCGAAATGGATCCATCGCCGTTCTTCGCGAAATCGGTGTTGAAACCGGTGGTTCAAATGTTCAATGGGCTGTAAACCCAATTGATGGTCGAATGATTGTTATAGAAATGAATCCACGTGTCTCTAGATCCTCTGCTCTTGCCTCTAAAGCAACTGGTTTCCCAATTGCTAAGATTGCTACGAAATTAGCAGTAGGATACACATTAGATGAATTAGATAATGATATAACGCAGGTTACACCGGCTTCGTTCGAACCATCGATTGATTATATCGTCACTAAAATTCCGCGGTTTACCTTTGAAAAGTTTCCTGGCTCCAAACCGGAACTAACTACGGCAATGAAATCTGTTGGTGAAGCAATGGCTATCGGCCGGAGCTTTAAAGAGTCATTACAAAAAGCCCTTATCTCATTAGAAACTGGCCTCTGCGGTCTTGATGAAATTGAGATAGGTGGCATGGAAGAAAAGTCAGCTATTATACGAGCTCTTTCAGTGCAAACACCTGATAGACTAAGGCTTATCGCACAAGCAATGCGAGAAGGGCTTTCGAACTCAGAGATACATGATATTACTATGTATGATCCATGGTTTTTATCGCAAATCAAAGAGATTGTGGATACTGAACGGAATATCAAAAAAGATGGATTAAAGTTTGAAAAAAGCTCAATACTGTCGCTAAAAATGGCAGGCTTCTCTGATAGGAGATTATCAATATTATCAGGGCAGCCAGAAAAAAAAATACGGGATTTTCGATTAAGCTCGAATATAAACGCTGTTTTCAAAAGAATTGATACTTGCGCAGCAGAATTTGAAGCTCAAACTCCTTACATGTATTCCACTTATGAAAATACCGTAATGGGCGAACCAGACTGTGAGGCTCGGCCCTCAAAAAAGAACAAGGTAATTATCTTGGGTGGAGGGCCAAACAGGATTGGGCAAGGAATAGAATTTGACTACTGTTGCTGTCATGCTTGTTTTGCGCTGAGCGCGAAAGGTTATGAAACAATAATGATAAATTGCAATCCAGAAACTGTTTCTACCGATTATGACACGTCAGATAGGCTTTATTTTGAACCATTAACCCTAGAAAGTGTTCTCGAAATTGTAAGAATTGAACAAAAAGACGGGCTATTGAAAGGGGTCATTGTTCAATTTGGAGGACAAACCCCTTTAAATCTAGCACAAGGTATTTCTAATGCTGGGATACCAATATTGGGTACGAGTCCCGATGCCATTGACTTGGCTGAGGATAGGAAAAGGTTTCAATCACTAATAATGGAACTCAACTTAACTCAACCACTAAATGGGATCGCAACTACCAAAAGAGAAGCGATTAATATTTCCGAGAAAATTGGTTTTCCTTTGGTAATTAGACCATCTTATGTTCTAGGTGGCCGGGCTATGGAAATAGTAAATAACCCAAACGAACTTAATCGGTATATGTCGGAAGCTGTTATCGTTTCAGGTGACAGCCCCGTTTTACTTGATAGTTATCTATCGAGTGCTATCGAGGTTGATGTGGATGCACTCTCGGACGGGGAAACTGTTCATGTTGCTGGCATAATGGAACATATCGAAGAAGCGGGAGTACACTCAGGTGACAGTGCGTGTTCTCTACCGCCATACTCTCTTTCAAAAGAAATTATAGAGCAATTAAAACTTCAAACCGAAAAACTGGCATTAGCACTGAATGTAGTAGGACTCATGAACATCCAGTTTGCTGTAAAAGACGGTACGGTATATCTGATTGAGGTTAATCCAAGAGCGTCACGGACTGTCCCTTTTGTTGCCAAAGCAGTTGGGTCGCCCATTGCGTCAATAGCTGCTGAAATAATGGCTGGGGCAAAACTTACTGATTTTAATCTCATAGACCCCCTTATTGATGGTTTCGCAGTTAAAGAAGTTGTATTGCCGTTTTCCCGTTTTCCTGGTGTAGACACTCTTCTAGGGCCTGAAATGAGGTCAACAGGGGAAGTTATGGGGTCTGACCAAAGTTTTCATAGGGCATTCTTAAAGGCGCAAATTGGAGCATCAAATGATCTTCCCAGAAACGGCTTCGGTAAAGTATTTATTTCAGTCAAAGATTCTGACAAAAGCAATCAGATGCTCAAGGCTGCGTCGACTTTAAAAGGGCTAGGTCATTCGCTAATCGCAACAAGTGGTACACGATCCTGGCTTGAAAAGAATGGGTTAACTGTAGAGTCAGTCAACAAAGTCTATGAGGGGCGGCCAAATATTATAGACCAAATGAAGGATAAAAAAATTTCTGTGGTTTTTAACACCACAGTGGATAATCAAGCAGTGGAGGACAGTCGGGAAATAAGAGCAGTTGCATTATTTGATAAAATTCCATACTTCACTACCGCAGCTGCAAGCGTAGCTGCAGCTTTGGCAATGGAATCCAGAGAATATGGTGAATTTAGTATAAAAACCCTCCAGTCTATAACATCAGTCTAGCAAAGAGAAATTGGTTACCTTACAAAATGGCAAAACTTCATTTCCATTACTCAACTATGAATGCTGGTAAATCCACTTTATTACTCCAAGCAGCGCACAACTATAAAGAAATGGGAATGGACACAGTTTTACTAACTGCTGATTTTGACAGTCGTGCGGGGCAAGGAAAAATTGCATCCAGGATAGGGATTTCTGAAAAAGCTGAGCTATATAACCAAAAAAGCAATCTGTACAATTTAATATCTAAAAAACTTAAAAAAAGAATATTAGCATGTGTTCTCGTCGACGAAGCACAGTGGCTTTCGCCTGAACAAGTTTGGCAATTAGCTGACGTCGTTGATGATTTGAGTATACCCGTTATCTGTTATGGCTTACGAGTAGACTTTTTAGGCGAGCTTTTCCCAGGTTCCGCGAAGCTTTTGGCAATTGCAGATGAGATGCGAGAAGTGCGCACTATTTGTCATTGTGGGAGGAAAGCAACAATGGTTATCCGTAAAAGTAGCGATGGTAAAGTACAGACTACTGGAGATCAAATACAAGTTGGTGGAAACGAAATGTATTATTCACTATGCAGACGGCACTGGAAAGAAGCAGTGAAAAAGAAATAACTTGATGTTACATAAATTAGTCTAGAAAAACTCACTAATATAAACGTCCGCCTATCGGAACATCACCATCAGGAATAATAAGTTTAACATTTTTATTTTTATCTGGTACCCCTAGAACAAGAACCTCAGACATAAATTTTCCTATTTGTCTTGGAGGAAAGTTTACTACTGCTAAAACATTCTTTCCAACCAACTCTTCAGACTTATAATTATTGTTAATCTGGGCTGAACTTTTTTTTATACCAATGTCATCACCAAAATTTACCCAAACTTTTATTGCTGGTTTTCTGGCTTCAGGAAAATTTTCCGCTCTAACAACCTGACCTACCCTAATATCTACTTTTTGAAAGTCAGAAAATATTAAGTCACTCATCGTCCAACTCTTTTAACTCCCTACTTCGTTTAGTTGCAGCTTTTACTGCTTTCTCTAATAAACTTTCTAGACCTATTTTCTTATCCATTAAAATTTTTAAAGCAGCCTCAGTAGTCCCTCCTGGACTGGTAACATTAACGCGTAATGCTGATGGTTCCAATTCGCTAATTTCAGCTAGTGCCCCTGCCCCTGACACAGTCGCTTTAGCCAGTGACATAGAGAGTTCTGCTCCCAAACCACGAGCTTCACCAGCACTAGCCAGCGTCTCTATCAGATGAAATACATAGGCGGGACCTGAACCAGAAACAGCGGTAACAGCGTCTAGATCTTGTTCAAAATCTAATAAAACTGTTTTGCCAACAGACGATAAAAGCGCCTCCACTGCTTTTAATTGACTTTTTTTAACATAGCTATTTGGAATTATCGCTGTAATCCCTTTTCCAATCGATGATGGGGTATTTGGCATAGCTCTAACAATAGGTGTTTTATCACCTAAAATTTTTGAAAAATAAGAAATTGAAGTTCCTGCCGCGATAGACACAAAAACAGTATTACTACTTCCAAAAGCTTTTAATTTTGGTATTACAGTCGACATCATCTGCGGTTTTATAGCAATTAGGACTAAAACTGGTTTTTTTGGAAACTCCTTATTTAGCCTCACATTTTTTTTTCGCAACCAAGGGGACGGGTTAGGTTCAATAACCGTAATATTTTTTAAATCTATACCACTATCTATCCAGCCAGAGAGAAGCGCAGAACCCATTTTCCCACATCCAATTATTACAATATCCTTTTTATTAAAATAAGTTAAATCCAAAAAATTTCCTTCATCTGTTTCACTAAAGAAGCAACTAGGCATGGCCAATAGCTTCTGCGATAGCTATTTGTATAGCGTATTTTGGTGAACGATCGCCCCAACAAACAAGTTGAAACGCAGGATAAAAACGTTCAGAAAGATTAATTGCATTTTCTAACATCTTATTGATTTGCTCTGAAGTGACTTCTGACTCCCCATCAAGAAGCAAAACATAACGATAATTAAGCAGCTTTTCTTTCTTCCAATATGTAAAACTCCCAATACCACATTGATCGTTGGCTAAATTTAACGCCTCATATAAAACGCCTAATCTATCTTCTGTGGGTTCTATTGCAAAAGACGAAAACAAACATAATTTCTCTTCATATTGTGACCAAGCGAGAGAAACCGAATGGGTACGCCACTGGCCCTCAATTATCATTGAAATCTGATCTTCGCCAACACGGTCAAAATCCCAACACGACATTTCCGCAAGCGTTTCGGCCAAATCAATCGGATGCACACTTCCTGTTTCAGAGAAATAATCTAAGATCGCCATGCCATACTCTTTTTTACTCAATTCTTAACATATATTGATACTGTATATTGTTGAACAATCTATAAGTTGTTAAATTAGTTTATTATACCACAATATATGGTGGAGTGAATAATACCCAGTGTAAAGTACTAAATCTTTGAAAATAACAATTTGGCTAAACTTTTATGCAAAACATACTATTTATTGTAATATTAATTATCAGAACAAATCGGACACTCATCATTCTTCTTTGTCGATATGGTTCTTGTTTCAGCGTGAAGGCCGTCATAGATCAATAATCTACTTCTTAACGACTCGCCAGCGTCGATAATTAATTTGATAGTTTCAACTGCCATTATAGAACCTATTACCCCCGGTAACGCTCCAACAACACCTAAAGTTGAGCAAGATAAATCAGGGCTTTCCATATGCGTTGGCGGGAATACACACTGATAACAAGGACTCTCTGGCATATTATCATATACCATAACCTGACCTTCCCACTGAGCAATTGCCCCCGAAACTAACGGCTTATTCAGTAATACACACATTTGATTTATCAAGTAACGACTGCTTGAATTATCTGTTCCATCGACGACGACATCAAAATCAGATATTAATTCCTTCGCTATCGTTTCATTAAATAACCGATTAAAAGTCAAAACCTCAATGAACGGATTTTGCGATTTGATCACCTCTGCCGCTGCAAATACTTTATTTTCTCCAATAGCACTATCAGGATAAATAACTTGTCGATGTAAATTAGAATTATCCACCAAATCATTGTCTATTATGCCAATTACACCAACTCCACACGCCCCTAAGTATTGTAATACAGGCGATCCTAGACCACCTGCTCCGACAACCAAGACCCGTGCATTTTTTAATTTTTTCTGACCAGATCCACCAATCTCTTTCAGAATAATATGCCTCGCGTATCTATCAAGCTCTTCTGATTTAAAAGAACCACCTTTTCGCTTTTCTAAACTCCTCACACGTTTAGAGTTTTTAATTTTACTTAAGATAAAGGCATATAAAGCTAGTGTAGAATATAATAGACCAATAAATATTAATTTATTTAACGACCCGCCCGTTAGTTGAATAAGTATATTATCACTATTGAAAACTAGATGAACTAAAAATAATAAGATAAAAATAAAACTAATTATAATAAAGTTATTGAACCTTTTAACTTTAACAATCCGATCTAAAATAAAAATTGTACCCCCTATAAATATAAAAAGGGTCATTAGCTTATTCCGGTTGAACCAAAACCATTTGAGGCACGATCAGATTTTTCCAAACTTTCAAACATTTCAAAAGAGGCCTGAACAATTGGAACCACGACCATTTGTGCAATTCGGTCTCCATGGCTTATACGAAAGATTTCTTTACCCAAATTTATCATTATAATACCAATCTCACCTCTATAATCACTATCTATCGTTCCAGGTGAATTAATAACCGAGACAGCATTCCTCAATGCTAAACCCGATCTTGGCCTGATTTGAATTTCTAACCCCTGAGGTATTTGAGCGCTGAGACCGGTTGGTATTAATTCAGGCTTATTTGGAAACAAATTTACTCCCTGAAGCCTTGAACTCAAGGGTAAATTTGCCCTGATATCTGCTCCAGACGCACCCGCTGTTTTATACTCTGGCAGTTGAACTTCGGTATCAGAGCCAGGTTGTCTAGCAAATTTAATAATAGGTATTGTCATGTTCCTAATTCTTCAGCAATTAAATCTACCAATCTTTGAGCTACTTTACTCTTACTCATTCTAGGCCAATTCTCACTACTGTTTCTAGAGATTAGAGTAACTGCGTTTTCTGTTCCACCCATTATCTCTGTCTCAGGCCGTATATCATTGGCTACAATCCAATCACATCCCTTTTCTTCTAGTTTTTTTGAGGCATTTTCCATCAAGTCGTTTGTTTCAGCCGCAAATCCAATAATAAGCTTTGGACGACCTTTTTTTAATTTGGAAATATGCAGTAAAATGTCTGGGTTTCTGATTAAAGCTAAGTTCAGAGTTTGGGCATTATGCTTTTTAATTTTTTCTTTCTTGATATTTTGTGCCTTCCAATCCGCTACCGCAGCTGCCATTATGAGACCATCGGCAGGTAAAGATGACTTAACCGCCTCAAACATATCAGCTCCAGACACAATATTCTTTACCAATACCCCAGAAGGTGGTGGGATGTTTATAGGTCCATTAATGAGAGTAACCCTCGCTCCTTGAGCAATCAAAGCCTCAGAAATAGCCGTACCCTGCCTACCAGAAGAATGATTTCCTATAAACCGAACAGGGTCGATAGACTCGTACGTTGGTCCTGAAGTAACAATAAAATGGCAACCTGAAAGTTTTTGAGAATTGAATTGTTGTTCTAGTTTCAACATTATCTGCTCTGGTTCGGCCATCCTGCCAAAACCATACTCTCCACAGGCCATTTCGCCTTCTGATGGACCAATAACTTGAACATCGTCTTGTTGTAAAATACCAATATTTCTTTTGGTCGCCGAATGCTCCCACATTTTTACGTTCATTGCTGGAGCAACAAAAACTTTCTTATCAGTTGCCAATAAAAGTGTAGTTGCCAGATCATCCGCCATACCACCAGCCATTTTTGCTAATAAGTTAGCCGTTGCTGGAACAACTAACACAATATCAGAAGCCCTCGACAGTTCGATATGTCCCATTTGTATTTCATCATCAAAATCAAAAAGTTCCATATATACCTTAGAAGAGGACAGAACCGAAATACTAAGTGGCGTCACGAATTCTTTTCCAGCCTCCGTAAGCACCGGTGTAACATGTGCTCCTTTATCACGTAACTTACGTATCAGATCATGACATTTAAATGCTGCTATACCTCCTCCTATGATAAGAAGTATTTTTTTTCCCTTTAACATTAAAAACTCCCTACTTTTACACTGGCAACTTTTGGTTTTCTCCAGAATCGACGCAATCTAATAGTTTTTGTTACTTTAGACAATTCTTTTGAGGTATATTAAAAGTCTACTTCTAAATAAAAATCGTATATTGTAAGTTTTACATCTTGAAATTAAGTATATTCTTATTTTGAAAAATTAACTAGGCCATTTGAATGCATTTATTTCCTAAAACAACATTGATTATTGGGGGAGCATCTTCTGGTAAAACCAAGTTTGCAGAAGAAGCAACCCTAGAACAAGGCTCAAGACCACTTTATATTGCCACGGCTCAACCTCACGATGAAGAAATGAAAGAAAAAATTAAGATACACCAGAAATCACGGATATCTCATAATTGGGAAACAATTGAAACGTACTATGATTTAGCTCATGAAATCGACAACCTTAATTTAAACTTATTTGATACGGTGTTAGTCGATTGCCTTACAATGTGGCTAACAAATCATTATCTCAAAGATAATGATATTTTTCAGGAATCTCTAAAGCTTATGAGTGCAATACAAAGAGCCCAAATAAATCTGGTGCTAGTAACCAACGAAGTTGGTTACAGCGTAGTACCTGAAAATAAAATGGCCCGTGAATTCCAAAAAATCCAAGGAAAGTTAAATCAACAAATAGCGCTTGAAGTCCACCGCGTAATTCAAGTTGTGGCTGGACTCCCGATAGTCATTAAAGATTCCTTGTCCAAGCCAGAAAATGAAAACTAATTGGTGGTGGGTTAGGCATGGACCAACACATGCAAAAGTTTTTACAGGCTGGAGGGATGTACCTGCAGATCTATCGGATATAGATCAGATTAAAAGGTTAAAGAACTTTTTACCTAAAAATGCTGTTCTTATTTGTTCAGACCTGAAGCGAGCAGTCGCTACAGCAGAAGTAATAAATGATGAGAAAAAGATTATAATTGATTCTGACTTACGAGAGTTTAATTTCGGTCTGTGGGATGGCTTAGATTTTAATGAAGTTGCCAAACGCGACCCTATAAAAAGTAAAGACTTCTGGGAGAATCCAGGTGATATCTCTGCTCCCGAAGGTGAAAGCTGGAATATGGTCAAAAACCGAGTTTCTGAGGCGGTGAAAAAATATACCACTATATATAAAGGATCAAATATCGTCTCGGTAGCCCATTTTGGGGTGATATTAACTCAAGTCCAGCTTGCTTTGGGTAAATCTCCGTATGAAGTTTTATCTAATAAAATAGATAATCTATCCGTTACGAAAATCCAAATTAATGAGAAGGGGAGCTCTCTAACAAAATTAAATTATACACCATAAGATTGAAGTCTCTTTTGCTCTATATTTTGCCAAATTTTTTCAGCTATATTGACATTATCAAAGCGTTCTAACTCTTGGATTCCAGTTGGAGATGTAACATTAATTTCTGTTAGATAATCACCTATTACATCAATACCAACAAAAACTTGACCATGTTTCTTTAGATCCTCACCGATAAGGTTACAGATTTCTAAATCCCTAACATTTAATGATGCTTTCTCAGGCTTACCACCAACATGCATATTTGAACGGGTTTCACCCTTCAAAGGAACTCTATTAATGGCACCCACAGGCTCGCCATCTATTAGAATAATTCGTTTATCACCCTTTGCAACTTCCGGTAGAAACTGTTGCACAATTAACGGCTCATTATTAGATTTTATGAATAATTCATGTAACGAGTTAAGATTACTATCCTCAGGTCTCAACCTAAATACACCGGCTCCACCATTACCATACAAAGGCTTAAGAATTATATCATTATATTTTGATTTAAAATTCTTAAGGACTTCAATATCCCATGCTATTGTAGTTGCAGGCATAAGGTCTGGGTAATCTAAAACCTTTAACTTCTCCGGCCAGTTTCTAACCCAAGTGGGGTCATTAACCACTAAAGTATTTTGACTTAATCTATCAAGTAAATGAGTTGAGGTAATATATCCCATATCAAAAGGAGGATCTTGTCGAAGCCATATAACATCAAAGTCACTTAGATCAACAGTTTTACTATCCCACAACTCGAAGTGGCCATTAAAAACTCTTTGAACTTTAATAGGCCTAACTTTTGCTCTAACCCGTTGGTCTTGATAGGATAAACTAGTTGGTAAATAATAATAGAGTTCGTGTCCTCTGTTCTGAGCTTCTTCCATTATTCTAAATGTACTATCAGCTTTTATATCAACATTCTCTATTGGATCCATCTGAAAAGCTACTTTAAGGCTCATAACTATTTCTCCTTCTCCAAATCATAAAAAGTTTTAAGATTGACTAGATAACTAGGGTAATTCGGCTTTTTTAATTAGTTCTAAGGCAGCTTTATAAACTTTTGAACGATTAATACCAGTTGTAAGCGAAATATTTGCAACAGATTCTTTCAAAGAATATTTTTCAAACTCAAGTAATAAAAGCTCTTTGATATCTGCTGTGTTAAGACTGGACTTATTTTTTTTTCCTAGCAGTATAACAATTTCGCCCTTAATCACCCTATTTCCTAATTCTTGTTGAACTTCTGCTAAACTTGTCCGAATTATTTCTTCGAATTTTTTGGTGAGCTCCCTTGCTATTACCAAAGATCTATCAGGGCCCATAACCTCAAGCATGTCACTTAATGATTTATTTAGTCGTTTGGGTGATTCGTAAAAAACTATTGTAGCTGGTATTTCTTTTAGATTTTCTAAGAATTTTATTCGTATATTTTTTGTTGTTGGTAGAAAACCAGCATAAAAAAATTGATTAGTAGGCAGGCCTGCTACAGTCAAAGCTGCTATTAATGCGCAAGCTCCTGGAACAGATAATACCTTATACCCAGCTTTTATAGCTTCTCTTCCTAATTGAAAGCCAGGGTCTGCTATCAATGGACTACCAGCTTCGGAACAGTATGAAACTGCTTTTCCTTTCTTTATTTCCTCCAAAATTAGTGGTCTTTTCCTTTCTCCATTATGATCATTATAGGAAATTACCTTTCTTCCTCTTATTGGAATTTGATGAATATTCATAAGCTTCTTTAAAGATCTGGTATCTTCAGCGATTAATAAATCAGCAAAATATAAAACATCCAGAGCACGTAAAGTGATATCCCTGGCAGACCCAATTGGTGTGGCTACAAAATATAAACCTGCATCCAACTTCTTCACTTCTTTAGAAATCACCAATTGTTTCAACCCTATTTATTTACTTGATCCAATATAACCCCTATTCTTATCAATATAAAACCAAGAATATACTTATTTGAGGGTTATCTATGACAGTATTGGTCGATTTAAAAAAAATTATTTTAATTTTTGGTATAATTATTTTTACCTTACTTTCTCTTGTTGGGTGTAATCCATCCCTAGTTAATCCAGATTCAAAAAGTAAGGGTACACACGTTGGTCTGTTACTTCCATATGGATCAAAAATAAGAGGGGACAAAGCGCTGGCAGTGTCGCTAGAAAATGCAGCTCGGCTAGCAGTAAGTGACTTAGGTTATAAAAAAATTCAACTACTCGTCTATGCCACTGAAGGTAACCCCAAAATTGCAGCTCAAGCTGCGAAAAAAGCTGTACAGGATGGCGCTGAAATTATCCTTGGTCCACTTAGATCTGATGTGGCAAATTCAGCAGCTGTAGCTGTTGCCCCACTAAAAATAAATGTACTGACTTTTTCAAACAATACGGCAATCGCGGGAAGGAATTTATTTTTATTAGGCACGAGCTTCGATACAATCTCTACCAGGTTAACTAAATATGCAAATGATGTTAATTCACGAGAATGGCTTTTAGTACACCCAAACACTAAAGAAGGTGAGATAGCAAGAGACTCTGTCATATCAGCAGCAAAAAAAAATAACATTTCGATTGTGGAAACCACTTCATTCGAATTAACTACAGAGGGTGTTGTGGAAGCAATTCCTGAAATAGCAAGCTTGGCTGAAACCTCTGAAGTGAACACTATAATGTTTACTTCAAATAGTGCCGGAGCATTACCACTGCTAGGTCAGTTGTTACCTGAAAAGGGTGTCGATCCAAAGCGAATTAAGTATGCTGGTTTATCAAGATGGGACGTTTCCAAGCAAACGTTAAAATTACCTGGTTTGCAAGGTGGATGGTTTGTATTACCCGATCCTCTATTAACGAAACAATTTAATACTCGTTATGAAACAATTTTCAGTCAAACGCCGCACCCACTTGCTAGTTTAGCGTATGATGGGATTGCAGCGATTGGTGCGTTACAAAAAGAAGGTAAGAATATGTCATCGAAAAGTCTAAATTATTCTTCTGGGTTTTTAGGTGTAAATGGGTTATTTAGGTTTACCAAAAAAGGAACGAACGAACGTGCCTTATCAATAGCAACAATCAAAAAAAGTCAGGTTATAGTAATTGACCCCGCGCCAAAATCATTCACTCCCTAATCAAACTAGTTCTAAAAGTACAAAAACCACTTTTGAAAACGATGGCTATAATGCGATCTGGGAAATTGATGAGATCAAAAATGATGGAACAATTGAGTCCCTTAAACATAAGATAAAAACATCCTATGAATTAAACGAAAGTCGCTCCGAAGCTGTAGAAATAATAAAGTCATTTTATAAGTACTACAGCGAGGTAATCGAGAAATCTTTTAATACTAACTCTAGAAACTCCAAAAAAATTACCGGTAGTTACTCTGAACTTACTGATCGAGTTATAGAAAGTATAATTTATACTTGTGAAGAGGTTTTATTAATACCAAATTCAAAAATTAAAACTGACAAATTTTCTGTTTTATCAGTGGGGGGTTATGGTCGCGGGCAGATGGCTCCATATTCAGATGTAGATATCTTGTTTCTAGTTCCCATGAGGACAACAAAAAAAATTACCATAATAATTGAAACCACTTTATACATTCTTTGGGATCTAAAATTGAAGGTAGGACACGCAACTAGAAACATCAGTGAATGTATAAAATTAGCCAAAGAGGATTTTACTATTAGAACTGCTTTGTTAGAGAGTAGATTAATCCATGGAAATAGAGCTCTAGCAGAAAAACTCGAAAATGAACTATGGAGAAAAGTTTTTAAAAAATCAAAATCAGAATTTGTCGAGGCCAAGCTATTAGAAAGGACTAAGCGTCTAAAAAAGCATGGCGGGCAAAGGTATGTACTCGAGCCAAATATAAAAGAAGGAAAAGGTGGTCTCCGAGATCTTCAGTCATTATTTTGGATTGCTAAATATGTCCGAGGAGTTAAGTCAGTGAGCTCTCTGGTGGAGTTAGGTGTATTCACCAAATCCGAGTTAGATGATTTTCAGCGAGCGGAGCAATTTTTATGGACTATTAGAATTCATTTACATTTAATTTCAAAAAGAGCGATGGATCAATTAACTTTTGACCTTCAAGTTGAAATAGCAGAGCGCATGGGTTTTTCGGATAGTTTAGGTAGAAGGGCAGTTGAGTACTTTATGCAGGCATATTTTACTCATGCAACGAAGGTGGGAGAGTTTACAAGAATAATTCTGACTGACATTGAAACTCAACATGTAAAATCTGCTTATTTAATAAAAGGTTTCTTTAATTCTTCGAGGAGAAAAAAACTCAAGCCAATCTTCCATTTAAAGCAGAACCGTATCGATGTAGATTCAGAAGAAATTTTTGTTAAGAATCCTCTAAATGTATTACTACTTTTTCAAGAAGCCTTAAGAACAGGTTATCTAATACACCCTGATACGATGAGATTAATCTCTTCTAAACTCGATATTGTGTACTCTTTGAGAGGAAATAAAGAAGCTGCTCAAATATTTTTAGATACTCTGCTCAAACATGGAAATCCAGAGAGGGCTCTTCGGAGAATGAACGAGTTAGGTGTTTTGGGAGCATTCATACCTCATTTCCAAGATATAATAGCAATGATGCAATTCAATATGTACCATTCATATACCGTAGACGAACACACTATCCAGGTTATTTCAATCTTATCACAAATTGAACGGGGTGAACTGACTGAGGAGCTCCCGATCGTTTCTAATATTTTGAAAGGTAAAATTAATCGTAAAGTTCTTTATGTATCGCTATTATTACACGACATTGGTAAAGGGCGTACAGACGATCATTCTATTGCAGGAGCCAAAATAGCCAAGGAAATTAGCCCCTCGCTAGGTTTCGGTCTACAAGATTGTGAGACTATAGAATGGTTAGTCCGTAATCACTTACTAATGGCTGATATGGCGCAAAAAAGGGATATTGCTGATCCAAGAACCGTTCGTGATTTTGCTAAGGCGGTTAAATCTGTCTGGAGGCTTGATCTTTTAACTGTTACAACGGTTTGTGATATACGTGGCGTGGGCGAAAATATCTGGAATAATTGGAAAGCAGTATTAATTAGAGCTCTTTACAGGCAAACTCGAAGGGCTCTTGAAGAAGGAATGGAAGCTCTAAATAG
>JBJLGD010000023.1:0-36482 GCA_045565015.1 Paracoccaceae bacterium | reverse complement strand
AGGCAGACGCAGCACCCGCTGAGGCAGAAACAGCACCCGCTGAGGCAGACGCAGCACCCGCTGAGGCAGAAACAGCACCCGCTGAGGCAGAAGCAGCGCCCGCTGAGGCAGAAGCAGCACCGGCTGAGGCAGAAGCAGCACCCGCTGAGACAGACGCAGCACCCGCTGAGGCTGATAAAAAATAACTAGATAAACATACGGATCGAGGTAAAAATTGTTTCTATGAGCTTTTTCTATTAGAAGTGATTAAGGAGGCGTTACCTCGATGATAACAATACAATTAAAACAATACTTAAAGCCATTTAACTAAATGGTAAGGCGTATATTATTTCTTATTTTCTGTACTTTGGCTTTTATCGCTGGATCAAAAATGGAAAAAATCTTGCATGAAAACCGATGTTCTGAAGCGGGCGGACTAATACAAAATCGCATTTGTATTGGGATAACAAGTAAATGAGTAATAGTTTAATTGCTGTAGGAGCTATTGCAGGCTCGTTTGGGGTGAAGGGTGAAGTTAGGCTAAAATCTTTTTGTGTTAATCCAAAAGATATAGAAACTTACTCCCCCCTAACTGCTGAAAATTCGCAGACATATGAAGTAAAAATAGTTAAATTAGTTAAGGATACTTTGGTAGCAAAGTTATCCAATGTAACAAATAAAGAACAAGCCATGGCTCTAAAGGGTGTAAAATTGTACGCTCAAAGATCTCAGTTGCCATCACTGTCCGACGAAGAATATTATCACTACGATCTAATAAATATGAAAGCCGTAAACACAAGCGGTCTAGAAATTGGTTTTGTAACAGCCATTTTTAATCATGGCGCCGGCGATATTATTGATATTTCAACCTGCGACGGAAAAAAATTATTGTTAGCTTTTACTAAACAAATTGTACCTACTATCGATCTCATAAAGAAAATAATTGTTATTGATCCACCCGAGGAGATTACATGATGAACAAGTATTTAGCCCCATGATTAAGTCTAGTAAAACACTTATGAAGAAAGATGTGTGGAAAGCTAAGGTAATCACTTTATTACCCGAAAGTTTTCCCGGCATTTTGGACAAATCACTGACGGGTAAAGCTCTAAAAGACGGTTTATGGGAATTAGAGGTGATTGATCTCCGAGAATTTGGCGAGGGCAAACATCGCAATGTTGATGACAAGCCTTATGGCGGAGGCCCAGGCATGGTTCTAAGAGCAGATATAGTTGGAAAAGCAATAAAAAAAACTATTAAAAGAGTAGATAGTTCACCATTAATATATCTTTCACCGCGTGGAAAACCATTTTCCCAAAAAAAAGCACAAACATTAGCTGAGGGGTCTGGCGTAAACTTAGTTTGCGGAAGATTTGAGGGTTTAGATCAAAGAGTGCTTGATCATTTTAATATTGAAGAGGTTTCAATAGGAGACTTTATTCTCACTGGTGGAGAGATAGCAGCTCAGGCCTTGATTGATGCCACGGTTCGTCTTATACCCTCCGTCGTTGGGAATCAAAAATCAATATTTGAAGAAAGTTTTCAAAATAACTTGCTAGAGTACTCCCAATATACTAAACCATCCACCTGGCTTGGTCATGGTGTCCCAGAAGTTCTTCTATCTGGAGATCATGAAAAAATAAAAAGCTGGCGAACGAAACAGGCTGAAAAGCTGACAAAAGAAAAGCGACCTGACCTCTGGCGGGCTTATTGTTTAGAAAACGATAGGGACTCGGATGAAGACCAAGAGCTCTAAGGCCCATTATAACTTCACGGACAAACCGTGAGCGATTTAAAAGGAAAGTGTCCAATGGACCTGATACAAAAAATTGAAGCTGACCAAATTGCTGAGTTGGGAAAGAAGATACCAGATTTCAAGGCTGGTGATACAGTTAGGGTCGGATATAAAGTAACTGAGGGAACTAGATCCAGGATCCAAAATTATGAAGGCGTGTGTATTGCTAGAAATAATGGTAAAGGGATTGCAGGATCATTCACAGTTAGAAAAATTTCGTTTGGTGAAGGTGTCGAAAGGGTATTTCCTCTTCATTCAACGAATATTGATAGTCTTACTGTAGTTCGTCGCGGCCGTGTCCGAAGAGCAAAGCTTTATTATTTACGCTCTAGAAGAGGAAAATCGGCCAGAATTACGGAAGACACCAATTATAAAGAAAAGAATAATAGTAACGCTTAAGGGAAGGCTGTCATGAAAAAAGATACACATCCAGATTACCACATGATTAATGTCAAAATGACAAATGGAGACATAGTAGAGATGAAATCTACTTGGGGTGCAGAGGGTGATCAGCTCGCTTTAGATATCGATCCTTCAGCTCACCCAGCTTGGACAGGTGGAAACCAAAAACTACTTGATACCGGAGGAAGAGTATCAAAGTTCAAATCAAAATATGATGGCCTTGGCTTTTAGAACAAACAAAATTATGCAATACAAAAGAGTCTGTAACTTTCAGGCTCTTTTTTTTATCACAACTTATAGTAATGAAGTTTGCTAATAAGTTATCGTAGAGAACTCTTATGATTGACCTTTATACCTGGGCAACGCCTAACGGCCGAAAAATATCTATATTATTGGAAGAATTAAAAATCCGATATAAAGTTATACCTATAAACATAGGAAACGGTGCTCAGTTCGATGAGAACTTCCTAGTAATAAGTCCAAACAATAAAATACCTGCTATTTTCGATCATGATACCCATATGGGCTTAATGGAATCTGGGGCAATCATGATGTACTTGGCAGAAAAAGTAGGAAAATTACTACCAAAAGATTTTAAGAAAAAAACTAAAGTAATAGAGTGGTTAATGTGGCAGAAAGCTGGGATTGGGCCTATGTTAGGCCAAGCTCATCATTTTTTACATTATAACAAAGGTAAAGCGCCATACGCAGAAGAAAGATATAAAAAAGAAGCTCTGAGGTTATACGGCGTTTTAGAAAAACAACTTTCAGTATCAGAGTTTGTAGTCGGAGAATACTCTATCGCAGACATAGCTATCTGGCCATGGATATCAAGATATGAATGGCAAGAAATAAATTTGTCTGAATTCCCAAATATAAGATTATGGTATCAAAAAATCTTGAGCAGGGATGCCGTTCAAAAAGGTTATCATATCCCAAATTTCGTTTCTGAAATACCTAAAGGCTGAATAGGAAGAGTTAAAGCGATTTTATAATCGATTTAATACTTAAATCACCATGCGTACTCAGTGCTTTTTTTTTGATTTTATTCATCCCACTCAACCATCGCTGATAGTCAGTAGCTTTTTTATGGAAGTGCTTTTTAACCTCTGGATGCGGTAAAATTAAAAACTCTTCATCTTTTAAACCTTGAACCACAACATCAGCAACCTCTGAAACCGAAAGAATATCCTCAGGATATTTATGAACCTCTGAATAGTCTAAATCTATCATTGATGTTGCTACATACTGAGGGCAAACAACTGATACTTTTATCCCGTCATCAACATGAGAAATAAATAAAGACTCAGCAAACCCAATAGACGCGTGTTTGGTCGTTGAGTATGCGGCATTTCCAATTTGACTAAGTAACCCAGCGGCTGATATTATTTGTAAAAAATAACCACCTCCTTTTTTAATCATAGCAGGAAGACAGGCCCTAGCTGCATAAACATGGGCCATTACGTTCACATCCCAAGATATTTGCCAGTCTATATTTTCTGTTGAGGTTGCGTTATCAGGTTGATCAAAAATGACGCCAGCATTTGAACAGAAAAGATCAATGGTCCCATATTTACTCTCTACATTTGTTACCAGGTCGATGATGCTCTGTTCTTTACTTACATCGCAAAAAAAACTAACTCCTCCGATCAGTTCCGCTAACTCAGCCGCTCTTTCATAATCTGTATCCGCAACTACAACTTTTGCACCTTCTTTTGCGAATCTCTCCGCAATAGCTCTACCAATTCCGTTAGCTCCACCTGTAATGATAATTAAGGATTTATTTAACTTCATAAACGACTAATCTTCAGTTATTAATATTTATAAATAAGAGTATCACATTACGCATATTGGACAAAGGTATTAATGTTAGATTTAAAACAAAAGAATGCTGTCATTATTGGTTCAAGCGGAGCTATTGGCAACGCGCTAGTTGAAAGTATTTCAAATTCAGAGAACTATTATAATGTTTTTGCTCTTTCACGGAAAAGTATTAAATCTGAGTCGCAGAATGTTTATCCCCACCCTATCGATTTGCAGAGTGAGAAAAGCATCATAAAAGCTTCAGAATATGTCTCGAAACAGGGAACTATTGACCTTTTAATTGTAGCTACTGGTATGCTATCTGACTCGGATATTAAACCTGAAAAATCTCTTAGAGATATTTCAAGTGAAAAATTTCAAAAAGCCTTCATGATTAATACTATAGGCCCTGCATTAATTGCTAAACATTTTTTTCCCTTATTAACAAAAGAAAGTGTTTCAATCGCCGCGATTTTATCTGCGCGAGTAGGAAGTGTAAGTGACAATAGACTCGGTGGCTGGTATGCTTACCGGGCATCTAAAGCTGCATTAAATATGATAATAAAAAATTCAGCAATTGAATTAACCCGCCGAAATAAGAAATCTATTATTGTTGGTCTTCACCCTGGTACGGTAGATAGTAATCTATCAAAACCATTCCAAAGAGGGGTTCCAGAGGGGAAATTATTTACACCAAATTTTGCAGCTACTAGACTAATGTCTGTCTTATTTAATCTCAAAGCCGATGATACTGGAAAATGTTTTGCTTGGGACGGTAAAGTAATCCCTCCATAAAATATGAATAATAAATATGCTTTTTCACAGCTTTAAGTTAATATAATTAAAGTCTAAAAATAATAAATTATAAAACGGAGAAAAATATGAATTGCGTCTTTGTCCAAATTCGTTGCAAACCAGGAAAAACCTTAAAGGTAGCTAAAGATATCATTCTTAAAGAAATTCACTCCGAACTTTATTCCACGAGTGGTGACTTTGACCTGTTCTTAAAACTCTATATTTCAGATGAAGAAGATATAAGTACGTTTATTAATGACAATATCCTAAATATCAAAGGAATAAAAAGAACACTTACTACTTTAACTTTTAAGGCTTTTTAGATGTGATATTTCTCTGATTTACGAATATATTAATATATGCGAATATAAAATAAAATTTTTAGAGGAAGTAATTTGAAAATTGTTTTAAAAGTTGGCCAAAGCCGTGCTGTTTGGTGGAAAGACCATATGGTCGATTTGCTACCAGAACATGAAATTTTCTTATCAGAGGAAGTAATAGACGAAGACTCGATTGATTTGGCAATAGTGTGGTTGCCAGAAGAGGGTTGGCTAAGGACCTTTCCAAACTTAAAATGTATTTTCTCGATTGGTTCTGGAATTGATCATATTTTGAAAGATAAATATCTTCCTACTCATATCCCAATAGTTCGACTAACCGGCGATGATTTGAGTACAAGAATGCGTGAATATGTAGTATTGCACGTTCTCAGATTACATAGAAAACTTCCAGAAGTGGAAGCTTCTCAAAAGGCAGAAGAATGGAATCAGGTTATAGAACCTCCTGCTAATTATCGAACAGTTGGTATTATGGGACTAGGAAACCTTGGAGCAGATTGCGCAAAAACTCTTTCAAAAATCGGTTTTAATGTTCTGGGTTGGGCTAAAAGCGAGAAATCGATCGAAGGTATCGAAAGCTATACTGGAAACGCAGGCTTAGACGCATTTTTAAGTAAGGCCGAAATTGTTGTTTGTATGCTCCCTTTAACCCCAGAGACAACTGGAATTATGAATAATTCTTTTTTTAATAAAATGAAGGACGGTTCTTGTATAATAAATGTTGCCAGAGGTCCTCATCTTAATGAAAGTGATCTACTAAATGCTATTGAAAATAAAAAAATTAGAGCGGCAACTTTAGATGTGTTTGAAGTTGAGCCATTAACTAAAGGACACCCTTTTTGGAAACATAAAGACATCCTCGTCACACCCCACATCGCAAGTCTTATTGATCCAGTCGCTGGTGGAAAAGCTATTGCAGAAAATGTTAGAAAATTTATTTCTGGAGATCCCATAAAAGAGCTAATCCCACCAGGAAAAAATTACTAATAGCTTCTTTATGCACGCACCTTAATGGCATTAAAAGTACCTTCACTACTTAACTTGTATAGGCCCTCAGAACATGCTCCCGCGACAGGACTATTCCTATCCCCAAAACCGAACGTATTACCAGATTTTGTATCCCTGTAAACTCCACTTGGGCAGGAGTATAGTTTAGGAAATACCAAATTTTGCGCAATATTTATTTCGAAACTCTTACTTAGTTTACTTATTGTTTCGTTACCAACATCGGGATCAACCGTGATCAGACTAGTTTCATTTACATCTATTCTAGGTAGATTAAATGCTTCCTCTAAAGTAAGATTATAATCCAGCAAAAACGCTGCCAATTGCATAGTGCACGGTACGATATGGTTTGCACCAGAAGCCCCTATCGAAAATTTTGCCTCCCCATCTTTTACACAAACAGTTGGGCACATATTAGAAGAGTTTATTCTTTTACCTCCTTGCATAGAAGTAGGATATCCAGGTCGTGGGTCAAAATATGAAACTGAATTATTCATTATTACTCCAGTTTTAGGTAAAACAACTTTTGAACCGAACCTATTTAATAATGTATATGTCAAAGCAACCATATTACCATCTGCATATCAACGGAACTCATATGAGAGGTGCAGCCCTGATTTATTAACCGGCCAAGCTTTTTCCTATGACTAATAAAGGCTTTATTTAATGCTTGAGCATAAACTAAATAAGTCTCTGCGCCTAAAGGTTTGCTGTAATCTAAGTTCTCTTCCACAAATTTTAAAGCTTCATTAAGGCGCTCCCCACCACTAGTCGGGCCGGGAGTAAATAAATGATGGCCTTGGTGCATTCCAACAAGGGGTTCTGTTTCAATTGCACTATAAATACTTAAGTCCTCTAAATCGATACGGCTTCCACCTGCTTTTAAATCTGAAACTAAATACTCTGCTAATTCTCCATTATAAAAATCTTCAGGACCATTATCTGCTAGTTTCCTTAAAGTTTTCTGAAGATTACCTAGTTTAAGAAATTGCTCTGTCTGTGGTGGGAAGCCATCTGGCAAATAAACACTAGAGGATGGTTGAAATTTCGATAGCTCAGAGGACTCTAGTGATATCTGAAGATTAGCAAACCAATCAACAGGAAGTCCTCTTTCTGCTAATTCAATTGTAGGGTTAATAACCGTATCAAACCCCAATTTTCCAAACTTGTGAAGTGCCTGTGAAAATCCTGCAACGGCTCCTGGTACGGTGATTGACTTATACCCCGTAACATTCTGATTATTAAATATACCTGGAAATCCCATAATTGAGTTTGGTACGCCAGGATCTAAAGGGTAATCATCAAATGAAATCTTTGAGGGTAATGTACCCTGGAAATCAATAGCGACTGCTCGCTTTTCTTTTGCTAACCAAATTACAATGTATCCACTTCCGCCTAAACCACACATCCAAGGTTCCACAACACTAAGTGAAAGCGCACAGGCGATCGCTGCATCAACGGCATTCCCACCCTTAGCTAATATGTCGGCACCAGACGCCGCAGCTCTCCAATTCTGAGCTGCAACTACGCCACGTTCAGACTTGATAGCATTTTTAATTATCTGCCACTGCTCAACATTTCTATTCATTTGATAAATCCTTTTTAAATTTTTAGTTGAACTATCAATTATTAAATTTGGGAATAAACAATCAATACTACTTTCTATTATATAAAATTAATGCAATTATCTAAATCATATATTTACGAAAATTTTAGTTTATTCGTAGAAAAATTACAAATATAATAAGGGTACTTATTTTATGATTCAGAAAGGAATTAGATATTTTAGAGATTTCTCAACCGACCACACTAGCTATAAAAGTTTATACTGAAATACAAAGAGACATAAGAAGTGGCGAACTTAAACCCGAACAATCGCTAAAAACTGAAACGCTCAAAAGTAGGTACGAGACCGGTACTAGTCCCTTGAGGGAGGCACTCGCTAGGCTTGCTTCTGAAAGTTTTGTTACGGCAATTGGAAAATCTGGATTCAAGGTTTCTCCTATCTCAAAGAAAGATTACCAACAATTAATTGATCTTCGTAAATATCTCGAATTAAATGCACTGAGGGCTTCAATGAAGTTAGGCGATGTTAACTGGGAAGCGCAAATAATTGCAGCTTACCACAGGATGTCAAAATTGGAGAAACTTCATGATGACACAGATACGGCTTTTAACGAAAGAAAAGAAGAGATGCATCGGAAATATCATTACTCACTACTTTCTGCTTGTGGATCCTGGTGGGAATTAAAAGTCTTAGATAATCTTACAAATCATATCGAAAGGTATCGCAGAGTTTTAGGAATCAATTTAGCGTTAACTGACCCTGCGTTTAACCAAGTACAAGAAGAACATCAAAGACTAATGGACGCCGTTTTAAAAAAAGACTTTGATGCGGCCTCTTTAATTTTAGACGATCATAGAATGCGGACTTATAAGGAAATAAAAATAAAACTGGAAAATATTTAGAGGGTGTTAAAATGAGTTATATAATTAATGAAATGCCAAACCAGGCTGACCAAAAGCTTGTAGAGAAATGTTCGCGAACAGAGACAGCCACAATAGGTCATATTCGTAATATGGGCTTTGCAGATCGCAGAATTCAAAATATTTTGGGTGATAATTTAACTATATCCGGTACCGCAGTAACTCTGGCAATTCCCGGTCAAGACTCTACACTTCTTCACCACATTATCCAATTTTTAAGACCGGGGGATATATTATGTATTGATAGACTAGGAGATGACAAGCACGCATGCTTAGGCGGCGGCGTCGCAGCTGCAATTGTTGCCTCCGGCTGCAATGGAGTCGTGCTAGATGGACCCTGTACCGATATTCCCGAAATAAAGGAATATAATTTACCAGTATGGTGCAAAGGAACCTCACCAATAACGACACGTATCTACGACAATGGTGGTTCATTTAATGTACCTATTTCGGTTGGTGGTGCCGTAGTAAATCCCGGGGATATTGTGATTGCGGATTTCTCTGGTGTACTAATTATGGATACGCAAAGTGCGGAAAAAGATGTTGACTGGGCTTTAGCAAAAATGAGTACGGAATTTGATGGACATAAGAAAATGCTTGCTGGTGAAAAATTAGGTGTGTTATCCGGTGCCTCAAAAAAGGTTGAAGATAAAACCAGCTGATTTGTAATCGATAGGACCGCGGTTCGAGTCCGTGTGGGGGGTACCATTTAAATTAAATAAGCATCTGATATTATCAAGTGGTCCGTTCCAAAGGGTCTTTAGGCACGATTTTAGAGCTCACGCTTCGTAAAATGCCTTCATACTCGATCAGGTTCAAAAGCTTCTAGCCTTTCTTAGAAGCTCTTTTGCCATTCTAAAAATAACTTATAAAAAAACTCTTTCAAGAGTCCACCAAACCCCCACGATTGCTATGCCTAAAGAGCACGGAACAACTACAACCGTTTGGTATAAAGCAAAGCGTCCAAATGGCAACGCTAGAAGTGTAAATGCCAAAGCAATTACTGCTAATTGGCCAAACTCGACTCCTATATTAAAAGCAACCAGCGATAAAACGAATTGCCCCTGCGTAAGCCCAAGATCTCCCAAGACTGACGCAAATCCCAATCCATGTAGTAAGCCGAATAAAAAGACTATTACAATGCGCCACCATCCCAGCTTTGGGCGCAAAATATTTTCTATTGCAACATAGGAAATCGAAGCAGCAATAAGCGCTTCGACCAGCCACATTTGCGAATCATGAATAGTAATAATACTTAGTGTAGATAGCCCCAATGTTGTGGTATGCGCCAAAGTGAATGTAGTGATTTGTAACAGTAATGGTCGCCAAGCTAGTGAAAATAAAAATAACCCAAACACAAATAAAATATGATCTAAGCCTTTCGGGATAATATGTTCAAATCCCTCCACTATAAAACTCCAGAAAACCTTTACTTTAGACTCATTGACAAACCCATTACGAGGAATAGGCGCACTCAGCTTTCCACCTTTAAGGAAAGCTGCATAAGCATTTTCACCAATACCATGACGCACAACCAAGCCACCATTTTGGGCAATCCAACCCAGTGCAACTGGATCATCACCTATTGGTAAGTCTGCATACATTGTTAACATAGTATCGCGTGGCAAATCCAAGTTTGTTTCAGGAACAACTTGAATATTTTTCAACCTGAAAGCACCGCCCCCTTCAATTAATAACCCTTGCGAAAGCGAAGGCCACTCTCGCCTTACCAAATCTGCTAAATTTGCATCAGACAGACTACGTAATTGATCATAAATAATTGCCTGAGGAGAGTCGTCAGTATTCATAACTTCAGTTAAATCAATGCCAGCCAGTAATGGCTCAACTGAAAGGAGTAACTCAACTTTAACTTCTGACGCCGTTACAGTCACATCTGCAACTGCTGGCCGTAATTCATGAGCTTGAACCCCTGCGAATGTAAAAAAGCTCATAACAGCGCTTGACATCAGCACCAAACGAAACATCATATTAGAAAAAAAAGATTTTGACATGTTACAACGATCCCTGATAATTATCTTTGGCTTACTATTTACCAACTCAGTTTATGCCCATGAATTTTGGATTTCACCAGTCAATTACGAAATTGGCATTTATAAGCCCTTTGAGGCTCATTTTCGTATAGGACAAAATTTTAACGGTAGCAGCTATAGTTTTATAGAAATAAACACTAAACGGCATGAAGTTATGCAGGCTGGCAAAATAATTAAAGTCTCTGCTCGTAACGGTGATCGACCTGCATTTCAACTCCCAGGGTTACCGAATGGCTTAGCAATATTAGTGCATGAAACTTCTAATAATGTACTAAAATATTCCGATTTTGAGAAGTTCATAAACTTTGTTAATCACAAATCCTTTCAAGGGCTTCCTCAAGAACATATTTCACGTGGCCTTCCTAAGATTGATTTTAATGAAAGCTATAGCCGTCACGCAAAGTCTCTGGTCGCTATTGGAGACGGTGCAGGTAAAGATGTTTCAGTTGGGCTTAAAATTGAAATAATTGCCTTAACCAATCCTTATACAGATGACCTTAGAAATGGAATGTACGTCCAAGTTTTTATGGCGGGGCAGCCACGAGCTAATGTACAAGTTGAACTTTTTGAACGTCCGATTAACTCACGCGAAGGCGCTCAGATCAAATTGTATAAAACAGATGACCAAGGAATTGCTATAGTTCCAGTGACAGTGGGTCATGAATACATGTTAGACAATGTCGCTTTGATTCCACTTGAACCTAAATTTGAAGGCGATCCTGTTTGGCATAGTTTATGGGCCAATTTAACATTTTCCGTTCCGAAAAATTAGACTTTCAAGAGGTCTATTAATCATGCAGATTTATCATTCGCACCTGAAGTGCAAATACCCCTTGAGTTCAATACCACAATTGGAGGTGGAACTATTGCGACCTTAAAGCCCCTAAGCTTACCTGTCAGCAGCTTTCCAAAACCACTACAGAGATGCCCTACATGGATTAAAAGCAGCTAATTACCGAATATTGCAACATCCGGACCTAATACCAGGTTTGGCAACCACAAACTCAGTTGGGGTAAATACGTAATTAATAACAAAGTTAGCATCAGAGGTATTAAAAAAGGAATTACTGCCATAGTAACTTTTTCAAAAGGAACCTTACCCACTTCAACCATGATATAAAGACCTATTCCCATCGGTGGCGTAGCTATGCCAATAAGCAAACCTAACTGTATAATAATTCCAAAATGCACCCTATCAATACCAAAACTATCCGTTATTGGTAGTAACATAGGCACCAGCATGAGCTTCGCAGGAACACCCTCAACTACACATCCAACAAGAATTATAAACACTAAAAGCATTAACAAGAAAATACTACGGGACTCTGTAATAGCAAAAACAGCATCGCCAATTTTTTGTGGTATTTGCTCAATAGCCAATAGCCAACCCATCGCTATCGAAAATCCTATAATAATCATTATCACAGAAGTCATAAGCATAGTATCCGTTAAAGCATCCCAAAAATTTTTGAAATTTAAAGTCTTATAGAAAAGACCTAAGATCATTGAGTAGATACAAGCTAAAACGCCTGCTTCCGTCGCAGTAACAAATCCTCCAAGAATAGAGCCAAGAATAATACCAGGCGCAACCAATGCTAGAACACCGTCTATCCCCGCACTGTGAACTTCAGCACAAGTTGCTTTTTCTTGCGTTGGGAAATCATGCTTAACCGCCAAAATACGATTAAAGATCATTAACGAAGCTCCAACAATTAACCCTGGGACTAAACCAGCCAGGAACATCCTTTCTACTGATTGCTGAGCTAAAAAAGCATATATCACTAAACCTATAGAGGGAGGAATTATAGGGCCGACTACAGCAGAACACACGGTAACCGCTGCAGCAAATTCAGCTTTATACCCACGTTCTTTCATTGCCTTTATTTCAATCGCTCCTAGTCCTGCACAATCAGCCACCGCTGCTCCTGAAACACCTGCAAAAATCATCGAAGACAGTACATTGACCTGTGCCAAACCCGCTCGAAAATGACCAACTAACGCGTTGGCAAACCGAAATATTCTATCAGTCATTCCAACCGTATTCATTAAATTTCCTGCCATAATAAAAAATGGGACTGCTGCCAGTGAAGGCTTGTTTACTCCTTCTAATATTTGTTGAGGAATAATATAAAGAGCATCCGAGAAATCACTAGTGATAAAGGTCATAAGAACCGCGGCGCCAATGGCCATAGAGACAGGCACATTAAGTAGAATAAGAACTATAAAACCAATAAAAAGAACTATAAACATTTACTTAATTTTATCCCTCTGAGTTTGAATGCGCTTCATTATCTATACCTACAAATATTTTTAATATTGTCACTGTCGAGTTTATCAGAATTAAAAAACAAGAAACTCCTAACGGTATCGAGAGTGTGTAGCGCTCTAGTTCGCCCCATGGGGTAACCACGCCATCTATTACGCCAACCTGACTGGAAAGAATGGTTGGCATTTGAGCCAACATAATCAACATTAAAATTATAATTAGTAAGGGAACTGCTAATTGGGTAATACGCAGAGCGGTTGAGCCTAGCCTGACAACCAAAAAGTCTACAGAAATATCTTTTCCCCTACGATAAACGACATAAAAACCAACGAAAGACATCCATACAAAAAATTGCATTGTCCATGGCCATATCCAATAAAAGGAAACATCAAATAAACGCAAAATAATAGTAGCTGCTGTACCCACTAACATTAAGCCCAAACAGACATTAGCAATTATCAGAAAAAAATCTGATAGCCTTTTTAATTGTAGATCTAACGTCTGGACCACCATTTTTAGTGGTCCAGACCTTGTATTTAAATCCATAAAATCAACTTCTCATTGAATATGAATTATCTTGTTGCTGCTACGGTAGCTAAGAAACCCTCTGGAAGTTCTCCAGCAGCATCTTTCGCTTTATACCAGTCTGCCATAATACTGACGAAGGGAGCACGATCTATATCAACCATGGTGACACCAGTAGCTTTCATTCTAACTATGGACTCGTCGGCAGCTTTATTCATGACCTCAAAGCTGTATTTTCCAGCATCTGTATACGCTTTATCAACAGCTGCCTTTAAATTGTCAGGTAACCCATCATAAGATGCTTTATGTACCATAAACCCAATAGACTGATAATACTCATCATGTTTAATTATATGAGGTGCAACTTCATAAAATCTCATTGACTCTACAAGAGCTATAGGGCTGTTAACCGCACTAACAATACCTTTTTGAATAGACTGGTAAACGTCGGTCCAGGCTAATGTTTTAACATCTGCTCCTATTGTTGTCCAAGTAGCAACAGCATCCTTATTAGGATGCATTCTCAATTTTAGACCTTTCATATCAGAAAATTCTCTAACATCTCGAGTCGTAACCATCACTCTGTATGGTCCTCTAAGGATAGCGGTTGGATCTCCTAAAAGCATAACACCCGCTTCTTCAGCTGCCTCGGCATACCATCCTTTTACCATATCTGTGTTCATAAACCTAACCCAATGATCTCGGTCATCGAATAGAAATGCTGGGCTTGTCCAGGTGATGTCTGGTACCCACTTCTTCATATATGTTGATCCCTCAGCATACATGTGAACTGTGCCAATCTTCAACTGTTCCATAACTGCGTTTGTTTTACCTAACTGTTCATTAGGAAACATCTTAATTTTCATTTCTCCATTTGAATACTCATCGACAAGATCAGTAAATTTCTGGAATACAACACCTTCAGGGCTGTCTGGTGGCATTTTGTGTGCCATTCTCCACGTAACATCTGCAAAGGCAGATGTAGTCACCATTATCAAGCCTAAGAATAATGTTACCAAAATTGATAAATTCTTTCTCATTTTAACCTCCATACTTCCATTATATGCATACTATTAAACTATAAAATTTTCGATTATATAGCTTTCGTAGATTATAATATTAATCATATATATATATTAATAATATATTTATAAATAAAACAAGGGAAATATCTTTATCAGTACTTGCTTAAACATTGATATTTAAAACTTAAGCTGTAGCTTCAGAATTATTTTGGACGGCGACTTCCTTAATCGGCAGGTGGATAAGTGCAGCGAATACAGCAATTAAAGCATCTATAATCCACACCATTGTATAATCCCCTGATAATTCAAAGAAATATCCGCCCAAATACGCACCTATAAAAGCACCAATTTGGTGAGAAAATAATGCAAGTCCGAATAGGGTCGCCATAAACTTTGGACCAAACAATCTTCCAACAAGAGCTGCTGTTGGTGGAACCGTTGAAAGGTAGGTAAAACCTAATGCGGCGGAAAAAAGTATTACTGAAATACCATCTTTGGGGCTTAACAAAAATAAAATTACTATAACCGCTCTCGCTGCATATGTATAAGCTAGAAAAATTTTCATACTACGTTTTGAAATATACCAGCCTGCAAATAAGCTCCCAAGTATATTAAAAAAACCGATAATCGCTAATGACCAACCGGAAACAGTGGGTGGAAGACCACAAACCGCTATAATACCCGGCATGTGCGTAATAATAAATGCAACATGAAACCCACAGGTGAAAAAACCTAAAACAAGGTATATATAGCTAGGAGTTTTAAAGGCCAGTTTTAGGGTGGCGCCAAGGGACAATGAGGCAGTATGACCCCTAGATAATACTTTTGAACCAGTATCTTCAGGTAAAGTACGTAACACCCAACAGAATGGTAAAATTAATATCAGTAAAACTGCAAGGGCATTTATACTAGCCTGCCAACCGTAATTTACTATAATTAATGCCGCCAGAGGCGCAAAAACAAACTGGCCCACGGATGTACCCGCGTTAATGAAGCCGAACGCAACCCCAGCCTTTTCGGGGGGAACTAACTTGTTCACTGCCGACATGACAACAGGTAATCCAGCAATGCCAGCACCTCCTGCAGAAAGGATACCAACAGAAAATGCTAAACTATAAGCATGATCAGAAATGGGTATTAAAAACAAACCCAAAGAAGATAGAAGTACTCCAATTAAAAGTGTTTTTCCTGATCCAAACTTATCAGAGAGAGCTCCACCGACAGGCCCTATAGCCCCACTTATAAGTTGCCCAAGGGCAAAGGCAAAACTAATTTCTAAGTAATTTAAAGTATCTTTGGTATTAATTCCCTCTATAGACAGTGGGATAGTTTGACGACCTCCAAAAACGACTGATGTGATGATCCCAGCGGAAAAAATAACAAAAATAATTTTCTTCATCGCGAATTTCTTTCCATCAAGAAGAACGGTTCAATTAATAGATTTATATTCCAAATGGAATAGAATTACAAAGCTAATTTATTAACTAGTCCATACTCATTAACTATAAGCTAGTACGTATGGACCAAAGCTCTGGAAAAAATCTGTGATTAGTAATTTCTTGCAACCACCCGACCCCGGCCGAGCCTCCAGTCCCAGGTTTAAAACCAATTATTTTTTGAACTGTTAAGAAATGTCGCCACCTGTAAATAGAAAAATTCTCATCTAGAGACGTTAACTTTTCTGCTAATCTATAGAGTTCATTATTTAGTGATGAATCACGGTATATTTTTAACCAAGCCAACTCCACTGATGCATTTGCTTCGTAAGGCCTACTCCAATCCCGATCAAGCATACAGTTATCTATTGGCGCACCATTTTTTTCCAGTAAAGCAATAACATCATCATACAAACTCGGACTATTTAAGGCTTTCTCAATTTCGGGCCAGACATGAGAAACATTCTTATGAGCCGTAGCTAAACGTTTACTTTTATTACCTAATACAAACTCTACATGCCTATACATGAAGGATAACTGACCTGATGCTGTACCAAGATTATCTCGAAATTGACTAAATCCCTCAGTAGAAATTGTTGATAATACGTTCCATGTATCGGCTATATACTTTGTATAAGCTATGGCTCTGTCAAGAATTTCCATTGCATTACCAATATTTCCTTCCCGAATTTGTATTTGAGCATTTTTTAACTCAAAATGAAGACCTTTAAAGAGCATCTCCTTGATCTGCCCCATTACAATAAAGCACATCTCGTCATATCCTTCACTTCGTGGATGCTGTAATGAAAGTAGAATATCTATGCTCTGATAATCGATATACGGATTAGTTGTACCTTCGTAATCGACTAGAGGCTCTCCACTTGTTTTTTCTACAACAGACTCCCTACTTTGATCAGAGCCCATTTCCATTGGTCGCGGCAGAATTGAAGTATCAACACCCTTAGGTTGAACTATAGTAGTAATATGTGGTGGGTACTTTGGCATTTAGCTACATACGTCCTCTATTAATTTATAAAACTTTTTACCTAATGTTCCATTTTTATTTGCTAGATCTAAAATAATATCGAAATGATTCTTACCACTTACTTCACAGGTTTCAACGAGTATACCATCACCCATTAAATTTTGAGCAAACGCTTGACTCTGATGCTTGAATTCGTCGGTTTCATTTTCTCCCCAAGTTATTAGAGTCTGTGGGAAGAATTTTAAGTTCTTAAATAGTGGGCTCAATACGATAGCTGAATCTTTAGACATTTTAAGGGCATCATTAATACTAGTATGTATTAATGGCTCAAGTTCATATATTCCGGAAACCAAAACTGTAGCTGCAGGTATATATGAGGCACTTGTAGCTTCGTGATTGTCGGTTAAAGAGCACATTGCAGAAAGATGTGCACCTGCAGAGCTACCGGTTAAAATAATCTTTTCAGAATCAAAACCATAAGAGGAACCTGCTGATTTTAACCAAGAAAGTGCCATGCGGCACTCATCAACAATTTGTTCAATTTTTACAGATGGGCACAGTGAATAATCAATTGCTGCGAATGCGTAACCTTCTTCCAAAATTTGTTTACCCAAAAACAACGACTCTTTTTTTGAAAGCTCTTGCCAATAACCCCCATGGACAAAAACTATTAATGGTACAGGTGCCCCGTCGGTAAGGTTTCTGGGTAATATTAGATCCAGAGTGTTAGTTTTAAGCGGCCCATAAGCACATGGAATAACACCATAAGATTCCTTCACCAAATTGCTCTCTCGGATATACTCATTAATATATGGTAAATAGTCCCCACCTATAGTTGAGCTCGGCGAATATTCTCGCTCGATTTCACTATTCTCTAGTTCTCTCCAATTTATTTTATTAAGCAAAATTTAGTTCCAATATTCCTAATTCTCTTTTTTATTAATATTTTTTGGAAATAGTTAAGTACTTAAGTCACTAGTGCCTTCACAGCATAAGCCGGATCTTTCCACAGCTCTTTGTAAAGAATTTCAGAAAGTGTTTCGACTGCATTCCAAACATCCTCATAGGATGTATATAAAGGGGTGAAACCAAATCTGATTATATTGGGTGCCCTAAAGTCACCAATCACATTATTCGCAATTAGTGCCTGCATTATCTCCCAACCATGACTATGAGTTAATGACACTTGGCTACCACGCTGCTCAGGATCTTTTGGACTATAGAGTTCAAGCCCAAACCCCGAACACTTAATTTCTATTAGCTCAATAAATAATTGAGTAAGGTCTTGTGATTTTCTTCTTAACTCTACGAAGTTAACGGTTTCAAAAATATCAAGACTTTTTTCTAAAGCCAGATAGGATAATATAGCAGGTGAGCCACACCGAAATTTCTCTATCGTTTCTGAGGGCTCATAATCGATATCAAAAGAAAATGGATTAGCGTGACCCTGCCAACCTGTTAACGTGTTTTCTGCGTCTTTTAAATGTCTTTTAGCAACAAATAGATAAGCTGGGCCGCCATGCCCAGAGTTTAGATACTTATATGTACATCCTATCGCGAAATCTGCATTGCACATATTTAAATCCACTGGGAGGGCCCCCAACGTATGAGCTAAATCCCATATTATTAGTGCGCCATTTTCATGGGCTTTTTCTGTAATACGTTTCATATCATGAATTTGACCTGTTTTGTAATTAACATGTGTTAGTGTCACCACTGCGGTCTTCTCATTAATTGCTGAAATTATTTCATCATCTGTATTGCCTGTTAAGATTAATTTAGAATTTGGAAAAAAGTTATTCAAAACACCTTGAACAACATGAATATCAGAAGGGAAATTCCCTTTTTCCGACACCACCTCTGATCGATCAGGTCTCATTTTAAGAGCAGCTACTAAAGTTTTGAATAAATTTAATGAGGTAGAATCAACGATTAAAACTTCACCTTTATCTGCACCCATCATTGGAGCAAGTCTGTTACCTAGCGTAACAGGCATGACATGCCACCCTTTTTGGTTCCAACTCCTTATTAGACCAGTTGCCCAACCTTCTCGAAGTTCTTTTTCAAAATAGGCCGAAACTTCTTTTGGCATTGCTCCTAAGGAATTACCATCCAAATAAATAAGCCCTTCCGGGAGATCAAATTTCTCTTTTTGATCAGCTAACGAATCTTCAGCATCAAGCTTGAGAATAAGTTCAAAAGATATGTCTTTTGGGTTTATATTTTCTTCAAATAGGTAAGTTTTAGTCATATAAAGCTCATTTCTTTTAATCTAATTTGATATAATTGGGTGTCCATCCACAAGAAATGGATTCGGGTCAGTGCGGCTAAACATAAAGACTTACCACTAATTTGTTAAGTCTCAAGCCTATAGATCAAGAATCAGTTCTTCTGAGTTACAACCAGACACGCAGGGTGTTATATATTCTTCTCTATCACTACTTTGCATGACAAGATCCAGATGCAGTGGCGTCCCTTCCAAATAACGTGTTTTACATTCAAGACAAATACCACCCTCACAAGAAGAGGCAACCTCGATACCAGCGATACGTAGTGCCTGTAACATTGTCTGCCCTTCACGAACTTTAACCACGGAACCACTTTTTTTCAAAATTATTTTATAGGCGGGATTTGTTATATTCCGATCTACACCAAAATTTTCAAAGTGTAGCCTGTTACCCAGTTCTTTCCCCAAATCGACCATCTCAGCTATCATTGAATTAGGACCACATACATAGATATGATCACTATTCCCAATACTTGATATAATATTTGAAGCAGATAATCTATTTCCACCTTCACTTAAGTGCATGTGAATGCGTGGGTCCTTTTCGTGCGTTTTAAGTAGATTTTTACATGCAACCCTCGAGCCAGACTTGGCACAAACATGTAGCTCCCAATCTACTGCTTGCTTAATCAATGTTGGTACCATTGATAAAAATGGTGTGATCCCAATTCCACCTGCGACAAGTATGTGACGAGTAGCATCTACAAGAGGAAAATAGTTACGAGGAAGTGAGACTTGTAAAATCATGCCCACCTTTAAGTCATGCATCTCCCTGGAACCGCCCCTCCCACTTTCCTCTTTCTGAACTGCTATTACATATTCACCACTATTTTCAGGATCACCACATAGGGAATATTGGCGTACTTTACCGCTAGCAAGATATACATCCAAATGAGCGCCAGCTGAAAAGCGCGGTAGGTCCCAATTATCTGGATCTACAAGGGTAAAAATTTTTACATTATTTTCTTCATTAATAGAAAGTATTTTTGTCGTTACACTGTGAATACTCTTTCTCATAATTAACACAAATTTATAGAGTCTTCGACGAAGATCTTTCCGCCAACAACAATCTTTGCATTTAGACCCGCCCGATTCATGAGCTGGTTAAAAAGTTCCAACCCCGTTATTTGTTCAATATGGCGACAAGGCGTTGAAAGCCTTGTACCTTCTAATATAGCGTTTCCAATCTTAAATTTTCTACCAACCAAATGATTTAATGGCACATCTCGCGTAGTAACGTTTCTTCGATGATCTTCAGGTTTCAAAATAATATTATGGTCTCGGGAAAGTGCATCAAGGGTTTCCTCTTCAAACAGCGTTATTTGACGTCCTTCTTCGGGTCTATCTGAATGAAATGCTTCTCCGGTTGCGTGCCTATCTCCCTCAACACCCACCGCCGGGATAAGTTGTAAAGTTTCAAAATTTTTCATTGGTAAAAACGAACGAGGTGTTTTGTGTAAACCTATTACTTTACCAGACCACTTTTTTAGGCTCATACCCAAAACCTCTCCCCTATTTTTATAGTAACAATAACCTTTATACCTATGGGATAAAAGTCGTAAATAAAGTAGATGGCAGAGACGAAGGGATTCGAACCCTCGAGACGATTCCTCGCCTACTCCCTTAGCAGGGGAGCGCCTTCGACCGCTCGGCCACGTCTCCGCCGACCGCTATACTAGCCTAATGGACAGGATAAAAGCATTTTTTTAAATTAATAACCGTTATTAAACATATTTCTTTTTCTATCCTAGAAAACGCGGTATTTTTTGAGGTCACACCCGAAAACTGGATTACGTATTATCTCTGATTTTAAGCAAAGCATAACCTGACAACGCTAAAACAACAATCAGTCCACCAATAACTGACATCAGTCCTGGGTTTTCTCCAATTATCCACCATAATAATAGAGGCGCGATGCAGACCTCTAATAGGTTAATCATAGAAACTTCGGGCGCCGGTAAATATCGTGGACCAATTGTCAGAAGCGAAATAGCAATTGGCAACATAAAAACACCACTGATGAAAAGGAAGACCCATTGAGGGGTAGATAGGTCGGGCAAAAGAGCCAATGGATATGAAATAACCGCGGCGATAAAAAACGATAGACATAAGGCAGGGATCATGTTGATTTTTTTCGATCCCCTGACAACTACATAAAAAGCTGCAATAGAAAGAGCATTTAAAAAAGCGATTAAATCACCAGTAATATTTCCTTTAAAAGTTGAACCCGTGGCCACTATAGAAACTCCAAAGCAAACAAAAGCCAACGCTATAAGAACTTTTTTTGATACTTTTTCTTTTAAAAAAAACCATGATAATACAGCTGCCAATATTGGTGCAGTAGAGTATATTATAAGAGCATTGGCCGCACTTGTATGGTCTAGAGATACGTAAAAGAGTATCATACCAATACTTTGTAAGATCGCTACGATAAAACCCCTTTTACCAAGTGATTTAAAAACATTTAAAGTATTTCTTTTATAAACAAGTATACAACCAAAAAGAATGGTAAACCCAGCAAAAATACCCCGCCAGAAAGCAACAGTAAATGCGTCTACATCGGTTAGGCGATACAATATTACGTCAGGAGTTAGAGCTAAAGTACCTAGAACGGTAACAATTATGCCAAAGGTACGGGGAGTAACATTTTTTAGCATAATGTATCATCACTTACTAATTTCTTATACACCATGTACATCAGAAGTCCTTACAGTCAAGAAAAGAAATGCGCATAGAACCTTGCCGCTAGGGATCGAATTATTATTTACTGACCTACAGTTAACCCGCTAAGTCTTCAATTAATGAATTCTTACAACCTAACTCTTTTAATATCTCCCTAGTATGCTGTCCAAGATAGGGTGCGGGTTTTTCAATTAGCTCACTAGAGGCCAAAGGATTACGCACAAACTTCATTTTATTCTTACCCGTCTCAATCTCAGAGAACGCATGATATTCTTGTGAAATCGTATTTTTAGAAATGCTCTTTATGTTTTCAACTATAGAACAAGGAATAGAGTGTTTTATAAGCGTTTCAATCCAATAACTCGAGCTTTTTTTACTTAGGTGTGTACCTAAAACTTCATCCAAAGCATCTCTATTTTTCAATCGGACTTCAATTTCATGGAAACGGGGATCATTTATTAATTCTGGGAAATCAATCGCCTCGCAGAAAGGTTGCCAATCCTTATTGTTACCTAAGCCTATGACGATATCTTCATCTGATGTGGGGTACGTCTCAAAAGGTGTGGATGAGGGGTGTCTTGAACCTATAGGGCTTGGCACTACTCCCGTATTTAAATATCGGGCAAACGCATTTTCTAGACAAGCCCACTGACATGCAAGCATTGATATGTCCAAGTGACTAGAATCTTCTACTCCCTGCGCATCTCTTTCATACAATCGTTGCAAAACGCCAATTGTAGTAAACATAGCAGCCGAAATATCTCCAATTGAAAACCCCACTCTAGTTGGTTTACCGTTTAGCTCTCCATTAATGCTCATCATTCCACTCATTGCTTGTACAATTATGTCGTACGCAGGACGATCAGACAGGCTACCTTTTTGTCCAAACCCTGTAATTGAAGCAGTAATCAACCTTGGGTTTATCTTTTTTAAGATCGCCTCACTGCAACCAAGACGGTTACGGACTCCCGGACGCATATTCTCAATGAATACGTCCGCTGTGGCTAAAAGTTTGTGTAGGACTAATTTACCTTTCTCACTTTTTAGATCAAGCTTAATGGATCTTTTATTACGATTTACTGATGCAAAATAAACGCTAATATCATCTTTAAAGGGTGGTGTGTTTCGAACAATATCACCAGTTGGATTCTCAACCTTTATCACGTCTGCACCGAGGCTTGCTAAAAGCCACGTACAGAAGGGCCCCGACAGGGCAGAAGTCATATCTACAACGCGTATACCTTTCAAAATTAAACTCCTCTTATTCGTTTTTTTGATATTCATGTGATGATATCTATCCGATGTCAGTACGGCAGCGAGAAGTTCCTCAGATTCTTTCGTTAAGTTTGATCTTTGAACCTTTCTATCGATTAGGCCCCAATCTAAAGCTTCGTTCAGTGCAATAGTCTGTCCGGACAGCAAAATAATGGATGTTCGGCCACGTCCAATTAAAGAATTTAGGATATCCACGTCATACTGGCCAGGAAGTATATCATTTCGCAAGACGGGATACGCAAAGCGTGTATCTGGAACAGATAATCTAATATCGCAATTAAGTGCTAATGTTAGTCCTCCCCCCATACAGTGTCCGTTGATACAGGCCACGGTTAAAACTGGAATTTTGCCTAAACTATCAGCCATTTTCTTCCACTCATCAGGTGTATCATCGCCACCTCGAACAACTTCTGATAAATCCGCCCCAGCACAAAAGACACGGTCACCTGAACCCGTTACTATTATTCCAACCAACCTTTCATCAAGTGACGCTTTAAAAAATATCTCAGTTAAATTCCTTAGCATCTCGTTAGTTAAAGAATTTGCTTTTTGGGGACGATTTATAGTTACAGTTAGTATATTATTATGACGGTTTTGGAGAATTAGGTCATTATTCATCATTAAATCCTCAATACAGCAAATTTATAAAAATAAATTATTCAAAAAATCATAGAACCAACTTGCTTGGGCTGCATCATGCTTGTGCATCAGACGCGTTTGTTCCTCAATCGTCTGATGGCCCAACCGTGAAGGCCAATCCGAATTCTGCCACCTTCTAAAACCCTCAATTGTTACCTCCGCATGGAATTGTAAACCATATACATTCTGCTGAACTTTAAAAGCTTGATTAGAGAACAGCTCACTCCCTGCAAGCTTAACAGCATCTTTTGGAATATCAAAAGTATGATAATGAGCTTGAGCTACATGTAGAGAGCTTTTTAAAAAATCATTGGCATCTTTTGTTGGATTGATTTGATAATAACCAAACTCACCTATGGAATTATCAACTGGGCCTACTTTAGCTCCCAAATGATGCGCTATTTGTTGGGCACCCTGGCAGATACCTAACATCGGTGTATTAGAAGCAAGGCACTTTTCAATCCAGCTATATTCATTTTTTTAAAAATGGAAACTCTTTAATCGCATAGGCTTCATATTTACCCTCCATAAATTACTGTACCAATCATCGTTTCGTGTAAATCTGGAATGACTTCCCCTTTAAAAGGTTTAAACACCTCAATTTCTATTTCGTTTAAACTAGCCCAATTAACTACCCTATCATCGCTTGGGCCGTCTCCATGTCGAATTAAAACTAATTTTCTTTTTCATTCCAGCCTCCAAAGCAATAGTAGGGAAAGTTAAGTCTTACGCATTAAACAAAAAATGCAAGATATCACCATCTTTTACAATATAGTTTTTTACCCTCAACTCTCATCTTTCCAGCTTCTTTAGCGCCCTGCTCTCCATCAAGAGAAACAAAATCAGCATATGCAATCGTTTCGGCTCTTATAAAACCTCTTTCAAAATCACCATGGATTACACCTGCTGCTTGAGGCGCTGAAGTTCCTTGTTTTACAGTCCAAGCTCGAGCCTCTTTTGGACCAACGGTAAAGTACGTCTCCAAGTTAAGTAAATCATAACCTGCTCTTATTAATCTATTCAAGCCTGCTTCAGTTAAACCCATTTCGTTTAAAAATAAAGTTGCTTCCTCCTCCTCTAACTGAGTAATCTCCTCTTCAATTTGTGCACTAATTATTACAACTCCAGATTCTTGCCTTTTTGCAACTTCTAGAACTTCTTGTGTAAAAGAGTTCCCAATCGACGCACTACCTTCATCTACATTACAAACAAAAAGAATTGGTTTTGCTGTTAATAATTGAAGCATCTTCCAAGCCTTTATATCCTCTGGATCAACTTTTAACATTCTAGCAGGCTCGCCCTGTTCAAGAAGCTCTAGAGCAGCTTTTAAGAGTCGCTCTTGCTGAAGTGCTTCCTTGTCTCCTCCTCGTACTTTTCGACTTAAGCCTAAGAGACGTTTCTCAATATTATCAATATCAGACAACATTAGCTCAGTTTCTATAGTTTCTGCATCAGAAACAGGGTCTATATGGTCACTGACATGAGTAATATCTTTATCCTCAAAACACCTTAAAACATGCGCTATAGCATCCACTTCTCTTATATTGGCTAAAAACTGGTTACCTAGCCCCTCTCCTTTAGAAGCACCTTTGACTAACCCGGCGATATCCACAAACGTCATCCTTGCTGGGATTTTTTCCTTTGATTTAGCTATACTTGCTAACTCATCCAGACGACTATCAGGAACACCTACTTCTCCAATGTTGGGCTCTATAGTACAAAAGGGAAAATTAGCTGCTTGGGCTGCAGCTGTTTTAGTCAATGCATTAAAGAGCGTTGACTTCCCAACGTTCGGTAAGCCTACAATACCCATCTTGAAACCCATTTTTTTTCCTTATTATTTGAATAATTAAGTTGGATTTACGATCATGAAGCCTATAACGTCAAGCTAAGCATTGATTTCTTCTGAAAAATATACGAAAAAATTATCATCAAAGAGACCAAAAGGTAATAAAAATGACCCGTATTGACGACACTTTCTTAGAGCTGAAAAAGTCAAAAGGTAAAGCCTTTGTGACATATGTTATGGCAGGTGATCCAGACTATAATAAATCTCTGGAAATTAATAAAAGGACTACCCAATGCCGGAGCTGATATAATTGAGATTGGATTACCTTTTACTGACCCAATGGCCGATGGTCCAACCATACAATTGGCCGGTCAAAGAGCATTAGCGTCGGGGCAAACCCTCAAAAAAACTCTAGAAATGGTTAAAGAATTTAGGCTGCAAAATAACATTACTCCAATAGTGCTAATGGGATATTATAATCCAATCTATTCTTATGGCGTAGAGATATTTTTGAAAGAGGCTAAGTCCGTTGGTATAGACGGACTAATAGTAGTAGACTTACCTCCCGAAGAGGATAACGAATTATGTATTCCAGCTCACCACGCTGGATTAAACTTTATACGTCTTGCGACGCCAACCACTGATGCACAAAGATTACCTTCAGTTTTGGAAAACACTTCTGGGTTCGTATATTATGTTTCTATAACCGGCATAACAGGCGCAGCCCAAGCAAATGCTAACGTAGTTGCTCCAGAAGTGAAACGAATTAAGAGTGAAACTAAACTTCCCGTAGTAGTAGGTTTCGGTGTAAAAACACCAGATTCAGCATTTAAAATTTCCCAAGTAGCAGATGGTACCGTAGTAGGGTCTGCCATCGTTGATAAAATTGCCAAAGGAGAATCTGTCGAGCAAGTATTGGCATTTGTTAAAACCCTGGCTGATGGTGTACACAATGGGTAACATGGTTTTATCGGTTAGGGTTTATTAATGGTGAAAATTACTGAAATAAATGATCTTAAACAGATTTACAAAAACCGAGTTCCAAAAATGTTTTTTGATTACTGTGAAACTGGTAGTTGGACTGAACAAACTTTTATAGAAAATTCAACAGATTTTGAAAAAATAAGGTTAAGGCAACGCGTCGCCATTAATATGGACGGAAGATCAACAAATGCGAAAATGTTAGGGAGGGACATAACCATGCCAGTCGCTTTAGCCCCAGTGGGCCTTACTGGTATGCAACATGCAAATGGGGAAATACTAGCTGCGAAGGCAGCTGAAGACTTCGGGATACCATACACTTTATCAACAATGTCCATTTGCTCTATCGAGGATGTTGCCGAAAATACAACTAAACCTTTTTGGTTTCAGCTTTATGTAATGCGGGATGAGGACTTCATTTCTAATCTTATAAACAGAGCCAGGTCAGCTAATTGTGAAGCACTACTTTTAACTTTAGATCTTCAAATTTTAGGGCAAAGACACAAAGACCTTAAAAATGGTTTGTCTACCCCTCCTAAATTAACATTAGGAGTTCTAGCTGATTTAGCTACGAAATGGCGTTGGGCAGTTAAAATGCTAGGAACAAAGCGTCGAACTTTCGGAAACATAGTTGGACACGCAAAGAATGTTAACGATATCTCCAGCCTCGCTAGTTGGACCTCGGAACAATTTGATCCTAAACTCAACTGGGAAGCAGTAAAAAAATATAGAAAACAATGGGATGGGAAACTCGTATTAAAAGGTATTCTCGATTCTGAGGATGCGAAAAAAGCCTTGGAAGTTGGTGCCGATGCTATCATTGTTTCAAATCATGGTGGAAGGCAACTAGATGGAGCTTTGAGTTCTATCCGGATGCTCCCGGAAATAATGGAAGCTGTTGGAAACAAAATAGAGGTTCATCTTGATAGTGGGATAAGGTCTGGTCAGGACATACTAAAGGCTCTAGCATTAGGCGCAACTGGAACATATATTGGTCGGGCATACATATATGGCCTAGGAGCATATGGACAAGAAGGCGTTTCAACCGCTCTTTCAATTCTCCAAAGAGAGTTAGATACGACAATGGCTCTATGTGGTGAAAAAAAAGTAACAGATCTAACTCGTTCAAATCTTCTAATCCCAAAGGGCTTTCTCAATAATTATAGCTAAGTTATACTAGTTGTTATTCTTACAATCAGAAAAGATCGGTAACTGAAATGCTGTTTAGAGTTATACTATGGTTAGTAATGTTCCTTCCAGCCATAGCAATGGCCCACTCACCAATAATAAATTCAAAAAAACAGGCGATGACAAAGGAGGATCCCTTTTATATTAAAAACCCAGAACATTCTAAAGCAATTTTTTCTAAGCTTAGCGGTTCTGATGAGTATTATAAAATTAGTAGCCCAGTTCCGTTCAAATTTTATGTTGGGATAACCACACCAAAATTAGAAACCTGTGGACAATTAAACTATTTTTCATTTGATATTTTAAATGACAGTTTTCAAAAAATAGATGAAAGAGATGGAGAAAAGTTCAAGTGGTGGGCCTGGTATGAAAAATATGGAAAAACTTGGTATTGGGTAGGGCCAGAAATAGGTAAGGATTTCACCTCAAATAGAGTTTATGACAAAGGAACATACTATGTTAGGGTTTATAATGAAACTAATACCGGTCGGTACGCGTTGGCAGTTGGTGACATTGAAAAATTCGGAATAACCGCTATTCCCAAATTACTATTAACTGTTCGCAAGTTAAAAAGAGTTTTTTGGAGTGAGAATAATTGTAATTAAAACTTTTAATTAAAAAGATCTTTTCAAAGGTAATTTACTTCACTATAGAAGGCGCTCAGGCGGCTCTACACCCTTGGAGGAGACCGCATAACAATTGGAGAGTAAAAATGGTAGATGAGATACCAAATCTTGTTGCCGAGGTACGTTCGAGGACAGGCAAGGGGGCCGCTCGATCAGCACGCCGTAATGGTTTGGTGCCCGGTGTAGTTTATGGTGGTGGATTAGATCCATTACCAATAAATATCCCCTACAATACTTTATTAAAAAGATTAAAAGCAGGACGTTTTCTTTCAACCTTGTTCAATTTAAAGGTAGAAGGTCAAGATGATGTTCGGATAATATGTAGAGATGTCCAACGAGATGTCGTAAAAGACTTACCTACTCATGTTGATTTTCTGAGACTGCGGCGAGATACTCGGATAAACTTATTTATCCAGGTAAATTTTGTAGGCGAAGAAAATTGCCCAGGTCTACGAAAGGGTGGCGTGTTAACCGTAGTACGTCCGGAAGTTGAACTTATGGTTACTGCGAGTGACATACCAGAAAGTATAGAAGTGGATGTTTCAACTCTAGATGTAGGTGATGCAGCGACAATTTCTTCAGTCGAGCTTCCAACGGGAACGAAAGCTATTATTGATCGGGATTTTGTTATAGCTACAGTTCAAGCACCATCAAGCCTTAAATCTTCAGATACTGAGGATGAGGACGGTGAAGAAGTGACAGATGGCGAAGAAGAAACTAACGAAGAAACAGAAGAAAACACAGAAGATTAAGAAAACCTAGACTACACCAGGCACACATAACTTATATGTGCCTGGTAAAACTTAATCTTTGAAAAAACATTATTCTAGGTTAGATGTAATCGTATGAAGTTAATTGTTGGACTCGGAAATCCGGGAGAAAAATACTCAAAGAACCGACATAATATCGGATTCCTAGCTGTGTCTAAAATTGTTGAAGTTAATAATTTTTCTAACTGGAAAAAAAAATTCCAGGGCTGCTCGAGCACAGGAATATTAGCCTCAAAAAAAATAATAGCTCTCAAGCCGATGACTTATATGAACCTTAGTGGTCAATCAGTGGGAGAATTAATAAGGTTCTATAACATAGCTCCCAAAGACGTCATAATCTTCCATGATGAAATAGATCTGCCCTTAGCAAGGGTCAAAGTTAAAGTTGGAGGAGGCCATGCTGGCCATAATGGTTTAAGATCGATAGATCAACATATTGGTTCAGGATATACACGGGTCAGAATAGGTATCGATCGCCCAACAGATAAAAATGCCGTTGCAAATTACGTTCTTAATAATTTTTCTAAATCAGAAAATGTAATTATAAAAACATTAATTGAAGAAATTTCAAATGCTACCACTTATTTGATTGAAGAGCAGAATTCGGCATTTATTAGGTGCTTATCGAATAGCTATCAAAATTCAACAAAAAAATATATCAAAACTAAGAGCAATATAGAGGACGAAAAAATAATCAAAAACATCAATACCAAAGGTAATTTATTACAAAAGCTTTTTAAAAAATTTAAGAATGGATCAGAAAATGGATAAATTCCCGTCTTTAAATGTATATGGTAAAAAATTAGCTAAATGTTCTATTAACCCCTTAACAGGGTATTTTCGAACTGGCTGCTGTGAAACGGGGGAATCAGATAAAGGAATGCATACAGTTTGCGCAATTATGACTGATGAGTTCCTTGCAATGTCCAAGTATCTCGGAAATGATTTATCTACTCCTAGGCTAGAATTTAATTTCCCCGGTTTAAATGCTGGAGACCAATGGTGTCTATGCGCGGAACGCTTTCTTCAAGCTCACCATGAAGGTGCGGCACCTAAAGTTAATTTAGAGGCAACACATGAAGAAACCTTAAAAATTGTTAATATTGAGATTCTAGAGTTATACCGATCCTAGTTTTCTCCAATCTCAAACTGTAGGGCCTTAGCTACCGTAAATATATCTTTATCGCCACGTCCACACATATTCATACATATTATATGGTCAGGGGGTAAAGTTGGAGCAATTTTTTTTACGTACGCGAGTGCATGACTGGGCTCAAGAGCGGGTATGATACCTTCCAGTTTGCAACAAAGTTCAAAAGACTCGAGTGCTTCTTCGTCAGTGATCGAAACGTATTTAACTCTACCCGTTTCATGTAACCAAGCGTGTTCAGGACCTATCCCTGGGTAATCAAGCCCTGCAGAAATAGAGAAACCCTCCAATATTTGTCCATCATCATCCTGTAATAGATAAGTTCTGTTACCATGAAGGACGCCAGGCCGACCTCCAGTTAGAGAAGCACAATGCTCCATTTTAGAATTAACCCCTTTACCTCCAGCCTCGACACCTATAATTGAGACATTTGCATCATCTAAAAATGGAAAGAACAATCCCATCGCATTAGAACCGCCCCCTATGGCAGCTATTAAAGTGTCAGGTACTCTACCCTCTTTTTTTAGCATTTGATCTCTTGTCTCTTTTCCGATAATCGATTGGAAATCTCGTACCATCGCAGGATATGGGTGTGGTCCTGCCACAGTTCCTATACAATAGAAGGTACTTTCAACATTAGTTACCCAATCTCTGAGTGCATCATTCATTGCATCTTTTAAAGTGCCCCGCCCTGAAGTCACAGGCACTACCTCTGCGCCAAGAAGCTTCATTCTGAAAACATTTGGAGCTTGCCGCTCCACATCATGTGCTCCCATATAAACAATGCACTCCAAACCAAATTTGGCACATACAGTTGCAGTTGCAACACCATGCTGCCCAGCACCAGTTTCAGCTATAATACGACTTTTTCCCATCCTACGTGCTAATAATATCTGACCTATAACATTATTAATTTTATGAGCACCCGTGTGATTTAATTCATCCCTTTTCATGTAAATCTTTGCACCTGAGAAATGTTTAGTTAACCTTTCACAATAATACAAAGGGGAAGGCCGCCCAACATAGTTTTCCCAAAGATCATCCATCTCCCGCCAAAAATCCTCATCAGTTTTCGCATTTTCGTACTCTTTTTCTAAATCTAGGATCAAAGGCATTAACGTTTCTGAAACGAACCTTCCACCAAAATCTCCAAATCGGCCCTGTTCATCAGGTCCCAACATAAAACTGTTCAAAATATCATCCATAGTCACTCTTACTCCTTGCAACATGCGCGAATTCTGTAATCATTTTTTGATCTTTGATACCTGGTTCACTCTCTACACCTGATGACACATCAACTTGTATAGCTCCACTTATATTAATCGCGCCGCGAACATTCGTACGGTTTAACCCGCCTGCTAATAACCAAGGAATTCTCCAATTATAACCAGAAATCAAACTCCAATCAAATGCTACCCCATTGCCACCGGGTGGACTCTGCTTATCAGGTTTAGCTGCATCAATTAGTAGTTGATCAGCAACTCCAGAATATTCAGTAATTTTGGCTAAATCAGTTCTAGTTGTCAAACTAAGTGACTTAATAATAGGAACTTGGTACTTTTCCCTAATTTCTTTAACTCGATTAGGGCTCTCATTCCCATGCAATTGAAGTGTATCCACTGGGAATTTTGAGAATAAATTATCGAGTTCAAAGTCTTGTGGATCGACTGTTAAAGCAACCTTTATAATACTCAAAGGTACATATGATGCTATGTTATTGGCCTCGGTCAACTTTAGGTTACGTCTAGATTGTCCATAAAACACAAAACCAACATAGTTCACTTCAGATAACACGCACGCTTTTACATCCTTAACGCTGGTCAATCCACAGATCTTGACTTTTATGCTCATTAAGCTAATCCACCTAACCTTTTCTAATCTTCAAGCATCGCAAGTACATCCTCAGAGCTATCCTTAGATTTCTTCCGCGCAACCATTAATTCCTTTTCCAAATTTTTGTATTCTTTTCGATCTAACCTTGCTTTCCGCCTATATTGATTGGCCCGCACCCATTCTCCACAAGCGCCTATACAAATTCCAAAAAAGGAAAAAAATAGAATTATCAAAAAAAGAGGAAATTCAGCGACAAAGCGACCCTTATTAAAAATGCTAATCTCGTCTGGTAAAGTTCTAATCGTTACCATTTCCTGATTAGACAAGCAGAGAATTATGATCAAAGCCCCCGCACATAAAAAAAATAAGTTACGGAATACTCTCATTAACTATTATCATCACCATTTAGCCGGTCTCTCAATAACTTTCCCGTTTTAAAAAACGGTATATGTTTACTTGCCACGTCAACATTTTCTCCAGTCCTTGGATTTCTTCCAATACGTGCTTTTCGTTGCTTTACCGAGAATGCACCAAACCCTCGTAATTCGACACGATCTCCTTTGGCCATTGTCTCTATAATTTCATCAAAAATAGTAGTAACTATCCTTTCTGCGTCTGTGATATTTAAAATCGGGTTTTCTTCCATTATTTTATGAATTAATTCAGAGCGTATCATTTTATTGACTCCCGCAAAGTATATTGTTTAGGTTAAGTTTCCCTAGTACAACTATAGCCCCACATCTATCTCTGAGAAAAGAGTTAAGAGTAAAAAATAGATCTCCAAATAACAAAAATGCTATCATTTTTTTGATTAACTTATTTAATTTCATGTTTTTATTTATAAATTAAATAAAGATCTAAAAATTTAATTATAATCGATAAACGATTCGCAAAAAAAAAGACCCAACAATGCCGGATCTTTCAACAAAATAATTTTAGTTATTTTTCATCATTTTTTAGAGCTGCTCCTAAAATATCTCCAAGAGAAGCCCCGGAATCTGTAGATCCATACTGCTGTACCGCTTCTTTTTCTTCCGCTATTTCACGTGCCTTGATAGATAGTCCCATTTTTCGAGTCTTATTATCAATATTCGTAACTCTAACATCAATTTTATCACCAACACCAAAACGTTCTGGTCTTTGTTCTGATCGATCTCTTGATAAATCTGATCGTCGAATAAAAGACTTCATCCCTTCATATTCAACTTCTATTCCACCGTCCTCAACTGCTGTGACTTCTACTGTTATAATCGTACCTCGCTTCACGCCCTCTGTAGCACCTTTGAAAGGATCACTACCTAAGCCTTTAATCGAAAGAGACACACGTTCTTTTTCAATATCAATTTCGGTAACGACGGCTTTAACATTATCTCCCTTTTTAAATTCACCAAGAGAGTCTTCTCCATTACCATCCCATGAAATATCCGATAAATGTACCATTCCGTCTATATCGTTCTCCAAACCAACAAACAGACCAAACTCGGTAATGTTTTTTACTTCTCCTTCAATCTCGGTACCTTCAGGGAAACTTTCTGCAAAAACTTCCCATGGATTTCGAATGGTCTGTTTCAATCCGAGACTGACCCGACGTTTTACTCCATCAATTTCTAAAACCATCACCTCAACTTCTTGCGAGGTTGAAACAATCTTACCAGGATGGACATTCTTTTTTGTCCAACTCATTTCAGACACGTGAACTAGCCCTTCCACACCAGCTTCAAGTTCAACGAATGCACCATAATCTGTGATATTGGTCACTTTTCCAGTATGGACGGACTCTAAAGTGTATTTGTTTTCTACAATGTTCCAAGGGTCTTCTTCTAATTGTTTCATCCCTAAGCTGATACGGTGAGTGTCCTTATTTATCTTTATTACCTGAACCTTTATGGTTTCACCTATTGTCAAAACCTCTCGTGGGTCATTAACTCTACGCCATGCCATATCTGTAACATGGAGTAAGCCATCAACCCCACCTAAATCAATAAATGCCCCATATTCAGTAATATTTTTAACAACGCCTTCTACGCTATCACCCTCCGCTAAATTTCCAACAACCTCTGCACGCTGCTCGGCACGGGACTCTTCTAAAATTGCTCTACGCGATACAACTATATTACCTCTTCTACGATCCATTTTTAGTACAACAAATGGCTGTTTTATTCCCATCAAAGGTGCGGCATCCCGAACTGGCCTTACATCCACTTGGGATCCAGGTAAAAAAGCCACTGCTCCGCCTAAGTCAACTGTAAAGCCTCCTTTAACCCGGCCAAAAATTGCTCCATCCACTCTAGTTTCATCAGCATGAGCTTTCTCTAATCTATCCCAAGCTTCCTCACGTCGAGCTTTTTCTCTACTAACTGACGCCTCACCTCGAGAATTTTCAACTCTATCAAGGAATACTTCTATCTCATGACCGATTTCGATTTCAGCTGTTTCTCCAGGGCTGGAAAACTCCTTTAAATCGATCCTACCCTCCATTTTGTAACCTATATCTACTATCGCCTGGCCAGCTTCTATAGCTATAACCTTACCTTTAACCACTGAACCTTCTTTAGGTGTATCTATTTCGAAGCTGTCATTAAGGAGGGCTTCGAATTCCTCCATTGTTGCTGATTGAGCCATTTGGTCTCATATTCCTTATAATTAATGTTTTTTTCTGGCCGAGCAGTTGGTTCCACCGGTCTTTAAATTTCAATTGGTCGATTCGTATTAGTTGATAACATAAAACTAATTTTGGGACTTAGATAATAAAGTCTTTAAAACAGTTTCAATTGCTATCTCGACAGACGCGTCTATAGACAATTCTGTAGTATCTAGCAAGACCGCATCTTTTGCCTGTGTTAAAGGTGAAACATTTCTATCCATATCAGCCCGGTCTCTTTGCCTTATTTTAATCAACAAACCCTCATAAGTTATACTCTTATCAATTAGGGATAATTCCTTAAACCTCCTAGTTGCTCTTACTTTCTCCGATGCTGTAACGTAAATTTTTACGTCTGCATTTGGACATATTACTGTACCAATATCTCGACCATCTAGAACTGCACCTCCACTTTTTTGAGAAAATAACCTTTGATACGTGATTAGTCGTTCTCTAATCATCGAATTACCTGCAACTTTTGAAGCGGCTTGAGATACCGCCTCTGTCCTTAAAGAATCACTATTAAAATTTTCATAGTTCATATTTGATAGAGCTTCGAAAGGATCGACCCCATCTAAAATTTTTGAACCTATATACCTATATATTAATCCCGTATCTAAATAGGAAAATCCAAAATGTTCAGAAATTTTTCTTGATATTGTACCTTTACCAGAGGCTGCAGGGCCATCGACTGCAACTGTAAAAATCATATTATTCACTCACCTTATAAATAAGGTTTCCACTCTCACAATGTATTTCCAAAAGAAAAACGTTAAATACGCTGTAAATATTATTATGATTCAAAACTAGCTCCTAAATTTTCCATCAACCCTCTAAAGTTTGGAAAAGACGTTGCTACTGCGGAGTAGTCATCAATAGTTATAGGCTTATGAGACGCTAACCCAAGACATAGAAAGGACATTGCAACTCTGTGATCAAAAAAGGTCGAACACTCAACCCCACCGTACACTCCTCTTGATCCATTTCCATGTATAACAAATGAATCTTCATTTTGTTCAGTTTTTATCCCACAAGCAGACAAACCACGGGCCATAGCGTTGATTCTGTCACTTTCTTTAAATCTAAGTTCTCCTACTCCTCGCATTACTGTTTTTCCGTTCGCGAATGATGCAACTATTGAAAGTATAGGGTATTCATCTATCATTGAAGCTGCTCGACTTGCAGGTATATCAACTCCCCTAAGTTTAGAAAACTTTACTCTAAGATCCGCAATTGGTTCCCCGCTTTCAACACCCTTTTTTGAGTACTCGATATCACCTCCCATTTCATGCAATGTTTTAAAAAGTCCTGAGCGAGTGGGATTAAGTGCTATATTCGGAACTAGGATATCTGATCCTTCAACTATTAAAGCCGCGCAAACAGGAAATGCAGCGGAGCTAGGATCTCTAGGTACAATGATAGATTGCCTCTTTAATTCAGGATAACCTTCGAGGATTATTTTTCGACCTTCATCGCTATCTTCAATTTTAATATTGGCACCGAAACTCTTTAACATCCTCTCGGTATGATCCCTAGTAAGTTCTTTTTCATAGATAATAGTCTTTCCCGGAGAATTTAATCCAGCCAATAAAATTGCTGACTTAACCTGAGCTGAAGCAACCGGCATTGAATACCTAACTGGAATCGGTTCATTTGCTCCAATGGCTGTCATTGGCAATTTGAACTCGCTACGTCCAAAGAACTTGGCACCAAATAACCTTAAAGGGTT
>JBJLGD010000022.1:0-36852 GCA_045565015.1 Paracoccaceae bacterium | reverse complement strand
AACACTCGCTCTCCTTTTACATTAACAAAGGAAAAAGGGAGGTGTAGTCCGGCTGGTACGGTTACTGGTGCGGGCAATCTGATACCAAGCTCATTTAATCTTTCTTCAGGTGTCTTCATGTGAAAATCCAATTCATTTAGAAGTTAAAGGTAGGGTTCGTATTGGTTAGGCCTTCTCTGACTTTATGTTCCTATTAATAGAATCCTCTTATCTATTGTGATCTCAAGAGTATTGGTCTTTGGGGTGCTGAATTCCATTAAAATCAGTAATGTTTGTATAATCGTGTATATCCAATCCATTAATGCATGCAACATTGACGCAAATTAAATTTGGTCGTGATCTACTTTTATGATGAGTATGGACTCCACAGACAATACAAAAACACTGTGGGGCAGACGCCGTATTAAAAATATACTCAGTTATAGACTCTTTTCCTCCAACGATTGTCATATGATCTGAAGGGACGCAGACCATTGCAAAACCTTTTGCTCGACTACAGATTGAACAATTACATCTTATTATTTCATTTAATCCGTCAGACAAAAAAACGTCTAGCTGTATTTCTCCACAATGACACGAGGCTCGCACAGTCGCATTTTTTTTAATCATTTCACACATTCCACCAAAAGTATTTTTGCCCTAATCCAATTTTTATCAAATTAGCTTTTTACATCAATCGACAAAAACCCCATACAGTAATAATAAAGCGGCAAATATAAATATACCTACAGAAAATTTATTCTCCATCTTTTTTTTAAGTTCGAGCTTAACCATACCGTTATCAGAACCTTTTCGATAGCCCCGTCTATTCTTTATAAAAGAAATCAGAATTACAAATGCAATACCACTTATTAGTCCATAAATCATGTTACTCCCATTTGCAGTAAATAAAGTGATGAGCTCATCTTACATAAAGATTTTATAAAACCAAGACTAAGGTTTAAAATTTTAGGATAATTTATTTATACTGATTGGTACTTAACTATTTACTAATGCGCTCCTCTTCACTAACAAATATCCGAATACATTGTTTAAATTTTAGGAATAGAAGAATGAAGTTGAAGAAAGGTCAAAAGATACCTGAACTTAATTTGCCAAATACTAAAGGTGGACAGTTCGAACTTAATAATATCAAGGGAAAAAAGACCTTGATAACATTTTATAGATTTGCTCAATGTCCTTTTTGTAATTTACGAATTAATGAGCTCGTAAAAAGATATCATGAATTTCAAGGAAACTTAAATATTGTTGCTGTATTTGATTCTCCGTTAGATCATTTAATAAAGAGTACTAAAAGACATAATGCACCCTTTGAAATACTAGCTGATGACAGCTTTAAGTATTTTGAAGAATACGAAGTAGAGCGCTCAGCTTGGAAGTTCTTCCTGGGATCGATTATACGTTTTTATAAAATTTTTGATGCTACTTTAAAAGGTTACATACCTCTAAGATTCAGAGGGTCACTGACTACTGTTCCAGTCGATATCCTAGTAAATGATAATGGAATCATTGAAAAAGTGCATTATGGCCGAAATACGACTGATCATATGAATTTCGAAGAGATTTTAGATTTCTTACATAAATAAAATTTTTATATAGCCCCACTTTTAAATTGGAGTATTTCGCCTTAATACCGAACTATATTCAAATATATCTAAAGTTAAACTGCCAAAACTTGCATTACTTTATTTATCTAAATGCTTTGCCAATTCATCAATAAGAATTCTACCGGCCCTAGGATTAACATCGAGATGTGTAACTATCCGCACCCTTCGCTCACCAAAAGCACCTATTAAAATTCCTTTTTGCCCTAAGGTTTTTACTAGCTTAGCAGCAGTAGGAGCATTAGCCTTTAAATCAAAAATAATAATATTTGTTTCTACTGGAAGAACAGTTTTAACTTTTTTAAAGCTTTTTATATTTTCGCTGAGAAAATTAGCGAGACAATGATCTTGAGAGAGCCGCTCTACATTATGTTCTAAAGCATACATACACATCGCAGCTGCGACTCCTGATTGTCTCATCGCTCCGCCCCACTGTTGCTTTAGTCGCCATACACGATCAATGAAATCTTTAGAGCCTGCTAATACAGCCCCGATGGGTGCTCCTAATCCTTTTGTAAAATCAATCCATACTGAATCAAAAAACTTGCTATACTCCGACGCAGATATATTAGTTTTTACAACAGCGTTCATAAGACGCGCACCGTCCATATGGGTTTTTAAGCCCGACTGATGCGCCGCCTCAGTAACAGCTTCAAGTTTTTCTAACGGCCAAACAACTCCACCACCCATATTAGCGGTCTGTTCGACGCATAAAAGAGAACTTTTGGGGGCGTATCGAGATGAGGGCCGAATAGCTTCATTTACTTGCCCACTTTCGAACATACCGTTTTCTCCATGTAAGGCTCGTATCATCACACCACTAAGAGCTGCGGGACCTCCCGTCTCAAAGTTCAAAATGTGAGAACTGTAATCACAAATAATTTCTTCACCAGGTTGTGTATGAGCTTTTATAGCTATCTCGTTACACATAGTTCCAGAGGGCAAGAAAACAGCAGCTTCTTTTCCAAGTAGCTCTGCCGTTTTTCTACATAAAGCTATTGTTGTAGGATCTTCAGCTTTTTGTTCATCACCAACTTCACAATTTAAAACTGTTTTTCGCATTTCCAAAGATGGTTTAGTTTTTGTATCCGAATAAAAGTCATATATCATTTGCAGTCCCTCAATTAACAAACATACTCTCTGTTTTAAATCTATTTTTTATGATCATAATTTTAAATATTTTCAATCTACTTAATGAAAAGCAGCAACGCGTTTGACTGCAGGTCTAAGATTCATATTAGTATTATGTATTTTAAGTTTTGGAAATCTTTCAAGATTTACACCATCATCTCCAAACCACCGATAAACTAGTGCGAGATAAGGATCACAGATGGTATATTGTTTCCCCATAACCCAGGGACCAATGAAAAAATGATTTTCAATCATTTCTGCGCAACCTGACATATTTTCTTTAACTTTTTTTGACATCAATTTTTGTGATTTTTCATCATCTGTCCATCTATACCCCCTATGTTTATGAGCGTGGGCCACATGGACAGTAGAAGCGAGATAAGAATTAAATGCCTGTACTTTAGCAAAACCGAAAACGGTTTCTGGTAAAAAATGTTTGCTAGAGTAAAGTTGAGCAATATAGGTTAATATTGCTGGTGTTTCGGTGAGCACCCCATCCCTAGTTCCCAAAGAAGGCACCCTTGCTTTCGGATTTATTCTTAAATAGCTTTTTTTCTGTTGGTTAGAGTTTTTGAGATCTATTAAGTGAAGATTGTAAGTAGCATTTACTTCTTCAAGTAGAATATGAACTGCATATGCTGCTGATTTTGGTGAATAGTAAAAATCCATAACAGTTTATTCCTTCGGTTTTTTATCCTAATTTGTTAGTAACACCCTATAATAGATTAAAAGGCGTAGAACATGAACTACTCGAAAAACCGTATTAATAACACCAAAAATTTGAATACTTTTCAATATAAAGTCTCTGAAGAAAAATTAAGTGATATACTCTACCGTGTTACAAACTACCCGTGGCATGAAATGCCTGATGACGGCGGATGGGATTATGGTACTAATATAGATTATCTGAAAAAACTATGTACCTATTGGGTTGAAGAGTTTGACTGGCGCAAGCAAGAAGAAAAAATTAATTCTTTTTCAAATTATAAGGCATTAGTTGCTGGAATTGATTTACATTTTATTTTTGAGGAGGGAAGTGGCAAGAATCCTACACCCTTGTTGATTAGTCACGGGTGGCCAGGGTCTATATCCGAATTTTTTGAACTCATAGAACCACTCGCTCATCCTGAAAGATTTGGTGGAGATATAGAGGATGCCTTTACAGTGATAGTACCCTCTCTTCCCGGCTTTGGTTTTTCAGGGAGGCCACCACGTCCTTATGGACCACGCCAAATAGCGTCAGTCCTCAATTCGCTTATGACAGATACTTTGGGGTTCGATCATTATCTTGCTCAAGGTGGCGATTGGGGTGGAGCAATTTGCTCTTGGCTTGGCTATGACCATTCATCCGCATGTTCAGGAATCCACATCAATATACTGACAATGCGTCACCCAGACGGCCCTCAAACAGCTGAGGAAGAAGCCTGGGAAAAACAGTTCAATGCTGATCAGATAATGCAAGATGGATATCGCACTCAACAGGCAACTCGTCCACAGACTTTGAGTTATGCCATGATGGATAGTCCAGTTGGCATTGCTGCCTGGTTAATAGAAAAATTCCATGACTGGTCAGATATCGAGGATGATTGCTTTGAAAGTGCCTTTTCAAAAGACGAGTTACTAACCAATATTATGATTTATATAACTACTCGTACATTTAATTCTGCGTCTTGGATCTACTATGGACGACGCGAAGAGGGAGGACGCATTCTCTCACCTGAGGGTAAAAGAGTGGAAGTTCCGACTGGCTGTGCAGTGTTCCCAGCAGAAATGCTGAGATGGCCACCTCGTTCCTATGTAGAAAGAATTTATAATATTCATCAATGGACTGAAATGCCATGCGGTGGTCATTTTGCAGCCATGGAAGAACCACAAATGTTGTTGACAGATATCCGTAAATTTGCCCGCAAACTTCGAGATTACTAGGTAATACCAATAATCAAAAACACCATTACAATAACAGATATTACTATAAAAATTAATGATAGGTACCACGTTATCTGACTAAGAAAAGTTGAAACTTTAAAAAGTAGGTAACCTATGGCATTCAGCAGCTTCATACAAACCTTATTTGGATCGATTCTCTAATACAAACCTTACACATAGCTATAATCGCATGCCATAAAGCTCTTACTGATATTTCCTTTTCTATGGCCAAATAGGTCCATCCTTCGAACATTTAGTTAGACCCAACTAACTAGGCATTTTTGGGAACCGTCTATTGATTCTTTTAATGTTAAACAAGCAAATCAGAACCCCCAGTATCATAACTAATAAGCTGCGACCTTGAGAGTCTTCAAAGATTAAACCGTAGACACCAAATATTATAATAATAGCACAAACTACCAAGTTTATAATTTGTGCTATCAGGCGCATTTTAGTCCTCAATTATTTAGCAATTCTAATCTAGTAATAGATAATACTAACGTGAAAGAATTTTCTTCACAAATACAATTGTCAAAAAATGAGTGTTTTTACTGCCTGTATATCTCCTTTAACATGATAGTATATCATAATATGTAGTTTTTGGGTCAGTGATAGGAGAGACTAATGAACATTAAAGATGAAGCACTAAAAGCTAAAGCAGAAGATATAAAGCTTTCAGGCTTGCGCTGGTCTAAGTATGAAAGATACGCTTGGATCCTCATAGGAACTGGTGTTGCAATAAGGTTGTACGAACATTACGCAGAAACTGAAGTACCCTACAATAATACTGCATTTTTTCTCGGCGTGGGAATTTACCTTGTTGCCTCAAATTTCAGAAGAAACAATCGCAAAGAAAGACTCAGAGTAGAAAAAGAGATTGAAGCTCTTTCAATCAATAAATCACTCAAGGAAGATTAATATAACTTGTTAACCACCACCGCCTTTAATATGTAGCCAAAAGTCTGGTTCAAACCACAAGATAACAGATAGAACTACTGCTAACAGCATCACAACAACAGTTATAATTACTACCACTAGTGTTACACTTGCCAATGTAGCTAATACAAACTTAATTATCCTAATCAAAAGCTAACAATCCCAAAAGCTAGTTCATTTAAACGTATCATAAATAATAGCTAACAAATTAAACCTATCCAAACAATTTGGTTGTAGTTGACAATGCAACCTTCAAATAAGAAGGTTTATTCATAAATTTAGTTTTTATATATGAGGTTAAAGTGAAATTTTCTTGGCGATACTAATTTATTTTGATTGCTGGAAACCCTTTTTACCTAGTACACAACCTAGTACAGTTTTTAGTACACTGGATGCACGTTTTAGCCAACTATATAGGGGTATCCATAAAAACAAAGAGTTTTAGAGATTTTGGTGACCCCTGCAGGACTCGAACCTGCAACCCCCAGATTCGAAGTCTGGTGCTCTATCCAGTTGAGCTAAGGAGCCAAAAATACCATTAATCCCCTATAATTAATAAGACAGTTACGCAATGATAATTTCTAATGTAATAAACTACTAGGAATAAATTCATAGGAATGGAGTCTGACTTAAGACTCTTGAAAAATATTATGTCCATGCTTCTTAGTTGTTGTAAAATATTAATTGTAAAATCGAGCAATCTATTTTTCTTGGTAAGGAAAAAAAATGATTGAGCCCCGCTATAAAGCAGTTTTTGGCGCCTGTTTGACTCAAGGTACAGTAATAGGACTACTTTTTGCTTATGGTTTACTTATTAAAGAGTTAGAAACAGAGTTCGGTTGGTCACGAACTCTACTATCCAGTTGTACATCCGTAGCATTCCTTGGAATGGGGGTTTTTGCAATTTTAGGTGGTACTTTGAGTGACAAGTATGGCCCACGATTAGTTCTCTGCTTTACTGGGCTTTCAATTGGCGTTGGGTTTGCTCTAATGTCTCAGGTGACTGCAGCCTGGCATTTATTTGTCATATTTGGGGTATTTGTAGCTCTTGGTATGGGCACTCATGACGTTGTTACTCTTTCCATAGTAGCAAGGTGGTTCGAGAAACGACGCGGCATCATGACGGCCGTAGTAAAAATTGGAACAGCATTAGGTCAGGCTGCCGTACCTCCCCTCATGGCAATATTAATATTAATGTTTGGATGGCGCGACGCCGTTTTAATGATTGGGATATCTTCTGGCATTCTTTTGGCGATTGCTGCTTTGAATACGAGCCATCCAAACATAAAAAAAAGTACGCACAAGGCAACTACTAATGATGGGATGCTATTTGAAGTTGCAAAAAAAACAAAAAAGTTTTGGGCACTATGTTTGATTCAATTAATGGTTATAACTTCTTTGTTAGCCATACCAGTTCACATTGCCGTACACGGTATGGATCTAGGTATGTCGGCAACAAGGGCATCAGGTCTGTTATCTATTATTGGAATTTCAAGTATTGCAGGTCGAATTAGTATCGGGGTCTTTTTTGACAAAGTTGGGGGTCGCGGTTCGTTTTTATTATGCCTATTACCTTTAGCACTGAGTTTATTCGGTTTCGCACTCGTTGAAAGCCATTCTTATTTATTTTTTATGGTAGCTATTTATGGCTTTGGACATGGTGGCTTCTTCACGGTCACATCTCCGGTGGTCGCAAATCTGTTTGGGACAAAAGCTCATGGTAAAATTTTTGGGACTGTCCTGTTTTTTGGTTCCATCGGTGGCGCGATAGGCCCTATTGTTGTTGGGAGAGTCTTTGACGTTACAGGGTCCTATCAAAGTGCATTTATCACCCTTGGTTGCTTAATATTTTTGGCTCTTTCTCTATCAATTATACTAAAAGCCAGAAACAATAACCTAAGCACTATATAGCATATAATGGCTCACGTTCGCCCACTCGAATTACATCAGAAGCATATGGTTTTCTAGAAAATACCTTTTCAACCATTGGTTTGAAAAACTCAACAGACCTATTTTTGAAATCAGGGTCAAAGCTAGATTGGTCCCAACGTTCACAGAAAACTGCACAATCCTCAAAGTATGGATGACCGTTGTAGACCTCCCTTTTATTTGGATTTGCTCCTATGTGATGGCCATAGTAGGTAAGTTGAAAATCACCATGTTTTTCTACTACCCAGGAACATTGTTCCCTGACAAACGGTCTAATGATTGTTGCCGCATACTCATCGTGATTATAAGGTGCGTATATATCTCCAATATCATGTAAAAGTGCAGAAACAATCCAATCAATATCTGCACCATCCTCGAATGCCCTTGTTGCAGATTGAAGTGAATGCCCTAATCTGGTGATCTTGTACCCAGATAACCCCTCATCAAGCTCAACTAACGCCTTTAATAATCTACTAGCTGTTCCTTTAGCGTATTCAGTTTCATGCCGATTTAGAAATTCATAATCATCTTTATCACCATACTTCATTTGAGAGAATTTTACTTGCTCTATCATGGGTATCTCCATTTTTATTCTTTATCACTGATAATTAAAGCCTTGGTTTATTAAAGTCTTATTTCTCTTAAAGTTCAAAAATCACTATTCCATTCTAATCGCGACTTGTAAATTCATGGTTTTTCACGATTATATACCTTATGGAAAGTACCCTAGTTAGAAAATCCGAATTACCTATTTTATATAGTTTTAGACGGTGTCCCTATGCGATGAGGGCACGACTGGCCCTATTGGTATCTCAAATAACGGTAGAAATAAGAGAGGTAGTTTTAAGAGAAAAACCTTTAGAGTTTCTAAATGCATCTGTCAGTGCTACCGTACCGTGCCTTATAACAAAATCAGGTACTATCGATGAAAGCTTAGATATCATGATTTGGGCTCTTAAAACTCATGATCCACAAAATTGGCTTGATATGCCATCAAAGGGCTACGAATTAATTGAAGAGTTTGATGGCCCATTCAAAGATGCACTAGATAAAACTAAATATAGTTCTCGCTATCCCAATGTAGATTCAGAAGAAAGCAAAAAAATAGCAGCTAGCTTTCTTCGTAACTTAGAGGGATTATTAAACGAGGGATATATTTCCAGTAAACAACCTACATTGGTAGATTTTGCACTTTTACCCTTCGTACGACAATTTGCCAACATTGATTATGCCTGGTTTTCTGACCAGCCTTGGCCAAAGTTAAATACTTGGTTAAACAAATTTATAACTTCAGAGGCTTTCAATAAAATCCAAATTAAATACCCAAAATGGAAGAGAAATGACCCAATTTCTTATTTCCCCGCAAAATAATTTAGCATAAGTTTTTGAGTTCTATTTGAGTTATTTTACCCAGTCCAAATAAGCATCAGAAAACGACTCTCACCGTAGTCGGATACAGACTATAAAACATATTAAAAACCTTTAAATTTAATCCATTGAAAGGATATAGGAATAGGATGACTCCTTATGTAAAAGGTATTTTATTTGTTCTCTTGGCCGGTATTTGTTGGTCTTGGCTTGGTGTGATAGTTCGTCTTGTCGAAATCGCAAATACTTGGCAAATTCTATTTTATAGATCCATTGGGCTGGTACCAATACTAATATTTTATTTAGTTATAAAAAAAAGTAAAAACTCTTTCAGATTACTTTTTCAATATAGACTTTCAAATATTTTAGGGGCATTTTCCCTGGTAGCCGCTTATCTTGGTGGAATTTATGCTTATCAAGAAACCACGATTGCGAACGCCGCATTTTTATTTGCAGCAGCCCCGCTATTTACTGCTGTATTAGCTTGGCCAATTCTCAAAGAACCTGTGCGAAAAGCAACATGGTTAAGCATTTTTCTAGCTTTAATTGGAATTTCTGTAATGGTTCATGGTGGATTATCCGTCGGAGCTCTAAACGGCAATATAGCAGCGTTATTTTCTGCACTTGGTTTTGCAGGATTCACGATCTCACTGAGGTGGGACAAAGAAAGTGAAGTCTTATCAATGGTAATTCTGGCTGGTATTTTAGCAATTTTAATTACAGGTGGAATACTTTTAGTTTCAAATAGTGGATTTGTTGTTCCTACTAATGATTTAGTTTTGAGTGGGGCAGTAGGTGCTTTTACGCTAGGGTGCGGAATGATTTTTTATACTATTGGAAGTCGCTTTGTAGCAGCTGCTGATTTAGCCTTACTCGCAATGATAGAGGTGATATTGGCACCAATATGGGGTTGGATATTACTAGCCGAGTTAATTGGAGTAAGCAATTTAGTGGGTGGTTTTTTAGTCTTAGTTTCATTAGTGTTTAATGCTACTACAGGTGTAAGGCATAAACCACTTAAAGTTATTTAGACAAATAATGCATCTATAAAATCTCACTAACTATGTGACCAATCCTCGGGATCTTCAGAATTATTTGGTGATAGCCCAATGATATCGCCATCTGTTGAAACTCCCAGACCAAGAACAGTACGATTAGCATAGGCAAAATATGCGCAAACTTGATTTATTTCTAATATTTCTCCATCGTCAAAGCCAATGTCTCTTAGAGCTATAATATCCTTTTCAGCCAATTCAGACGGAGCGTTATTTAAAAGCTGCGCATAACGCATTGCCAACTTCTGCTTTTCGTTCAACGGTACTAATGAAATATCATTCTGTTCAATGGCTGCCCTAATAGCCTCAGCTTTAGTATTATCTTCGAGTAACCTCTTTAAACCACCAAAATGATGCTCAACACAATAATTACAGTTATTCATGTGGCTTACCCAGACACCTAATGTTTCTAAAAACCATTTTGGGATCTTATTATTTGTGTGATGAAGAACATATTTGTAGATCGCCATGTGGCCCTCCATAGAATGGGGTCTCAAAGAGTGCGCCATCATAATATTATCAACGTTATTATTGGGACCCTTTACGCGATCATATAAATTCCTAAGCTTGCCATGAGCCTTCTCATACGGTATCGTTTTTATCCAAGACATTTCATTTTTCCTCTATAAAATTATAGAAATCGCCAGGTAATTTATTCATCTTAACTCAGACTGCCTCAGATTTATAATCCAACTACGGATCGCGTTACCAATCTCTTGCGGCGAGTCTTCTTGAATAAAATGGAGACCTTTCACAGTAATTTCTTTTTGGTTCAACCATCTCCGACAGAATTCCCTTGGTTTTCCAGTCAGAATAGATCCAGGTTCTGCGTTAATAAATAGTTTTGGTAGATTATTTTTATTTAACCAATTGGCGTATTTGTTCACTAGCTCAACCATTTCTATCGGTTCTCCAGCAATTGGTATTTGTCTCGGCCAATCTAAGGTTGGCTGTCGATCTTCGCGAGTAAGAAAAGGAGCTCTATAACTACTCATTTCATCTAAGTTCAATTCTCTTATTATGGAGTTTGGAAGAATACCTTCAACAAAAAGATTTCGATCCAAAATCAAATTCTCTCCCTTTGAAGATCTGAAACCTTGGAATATCCCTCGAGCTGCCTCCGGCCAATCGTCCCAGCTTTCTATCGGGCAGACTATACCCTCCATATAAGCAATAGCATTTACATCATTAGGATGATTGTACGACCAATGAAAGCCCAATGCACTTCCCCAATCATGAACAACAAAAATTACTTCTTTTGTAGCATTAACACTCTCAAGAAATGTCTCCAAAAATTTGTAGTGAGTTTTAAATGAGTATGTTATGTCGTCATCCGTCATAGACAATTTATCAGAGTTACCATGCCCAATCAAATCTGGAGCTATTACTCTGCCGAGGCCCTTCAGTTCCGGAATGACATTGCGCCACAAGTAGGAAGAAGTTGGATTTCCGTGCAGCAATACTATAGGTTGACCTTGGCCCTCCTCGATATAGGCCATTTTTTTCCCTAAGACCTCTTGATATTTTTTCTTTTCGTACTTCTCTTTTTTACTCATATTTTTCTTTTTATAAAAGCAATAATAATACTGATTGTAACGAATTTAGGATAGTTTAAGCTTCCTCATAAATAGTCGGAAACCAATCCTCTCGCAATCGATCTCCTGGTTTCATACCATGATTTGGAAATGGCGGGGATGTTGGACCCGGTCGCTCAATATAACGACAGTCATCACCAAGTAACCTTAACGAGAATGCTCTCCGACGAGACCCCGTGTCATTTCCTCGAGCGCCGTGTAAAATTCCATAATTAAATGCTACAGCATCTCCCGGTTCCAAATTCCATTCCTTAATTTTCATACCTTCGGCATCTGGGTCTGGAACTTCCATGTATTTATCGGCTTCTGGATAAAAATTTTCTTCACTCAACCAGCGTGTTGGCAATACAGGCTTAGACCATAAGTGAGATCCAGCTACACATCTCAAAGAAGCTTCAGTTACAGGGTCAACAGGCGACCAAAAGCTGACATTTTGTATGCCATCTACGAAATAATATGGGCCATCTTGATGCCAGGGAGTCGGTTTTGATGTCCCCGGTTCCTTTACCAATACGTGATCATGGAAGACTTGAACTTTTTTCGAAGACATTAGACTCGAAGCTACTTTTCCTACTTGAGATTCTGTTATCACGTGTTTGAATTGTGGAATTCTGTTCCAATTACAGTAGTCATCAAAGAAACGGCCGCTCTCTCCAGCTTTTAAATTTTCAGCTGCATAAGGGCCAGGATTTTTCATATTAAACTCTATTCCTTCTCTGATAAGCTCTACAAAATCTTTGAAAAGCCCTCTAACCACCACTACGCCATCTTTTTGAAATGCGCTGGCATCATTATCATTTACCAATTCCGCAGTCATGAACTAACCCTTCTTGAGTTGAAAAACATTACAAAACTCAGATTACTTAAACTTTGATTGAACGTCAAAACTTTATAATTTTTAAAAATCAAAAAGAGAAATTTTAACTGAACTTATCTTAAAACATTTGGCAACCAAGTCGAGGCCGCTGGGAAGATAATCATTAAAATACCGTAAATTATTCCTACGAACACAAATAAAGGGACTTCTTTAAAAGCATTTCCTGGGTTTTCTCTTATAACACCAGCAGACGTATAAATTCCAACACAAACTGGTGGTGTAATCATCCCTATACCAGCAAACGCAACGAAAACAACATACAAGTGTAACAAACTCTGGTTAAGCGATACAATGAGAGCTGCAAAAATAGGAACAGTCAAATAAAATACTGGTACGATTTCTATGAAGGTACCCAAAACGAGACAAATAATAGCTAAAGATAACCAAAAAAACCATATTCCAGCACCCATCTCAGTGAAGTATGAAATTAATTTTTGTGGTACCTGTGTATATGTCAAAACTACACTCAGAAAGGTTGCTGTAGCAATTATAGAAAAAATAACAGCTGTAATAGACGCAGTCTCTCTCAAACAAAGGATTAAAGATTTCACTGTTAATTCTCTATATATTACCGCTCCCATGATAATTGCCCACATACCCGCTACGGCGGCGGACTCCGCCGGAGTCAGAAGTCCGGCGTATATTCCTCCAAGGATTATAATAGGTGTAAACAAAGCGGGAAATGCCTTTATGCCTGAGACTAACTTCTCATAATTTGATGCCCTTTCCGGGCTTTTTATATTCCGACATTTAATCAATACCAAAACAATCATTAATAATAATAAAATTACACCTGGCACAATACCCGCGGCAAAAGTTTGTGAAACAGGTACATTTGTAAGCGCACTGAATAAAATTGCCGCATTAGATGGTGGAATTAATGCTTCCAATAATGCAGCAGAAGCTGCAAGAACAACAACAAACGGCTTGGGGTATCCCTGTTCAATCATTTTTGGCATCATAATAGTACCAACTGCAGTTATAGCCGCTAAAATAGATCCACAGAATGCAGCAAAAAATCCCATGGCAATTACCATTGCAATACCTAGACCGCCTGGCCAATGCCCAACCAAAGCTGTTGCAAACGCCACTAACCTCGAGGCTGCACCACCACGTAACATTGCCATCCCAGCAAAAATAAATAATGGGACCGCTATCAATACGTGCTTTGCTAAGGCCTGAAATGATATTTGAATAAGAGTTGACCAGGGTAGATTAAGTCCCCAAATCGCCGCAACAGAACTGCCTAGAGCAAAGACTAAAAAAATAGGTAGTGATATCGCTAGGAAAAAAGTTGATAAAGCCAAAGAGAAAATATACATAAGCTAAGATTTCCTAAAATTATTTGAAAAAATTCTTTTGAAATCCAAAAGTAATAATTCTAAAGAAATTAAACCTAAAATAATAAAGCCAACTGGGAAAGCCACATAAATCCACCAAACAGGGATTTCTATCTCCAACTCCATTAATTCCCCTAATTGTATATACAATTGCGTAGCTTCAATACCTGCTTGAGTAAAAATTATTGCTGCTACCAATGTGATAATATGTGTTAAAAATTTTAGAAAAAAAACCTGCTTCTCGTTTAAAAAAACAGTCACAAAATCAACCGATATGTGTTGCCCCGACTTAAACAGTGGGCCTAGAAGAGGAAATACCAACCAGGTTACCATAGCTGGAGGTAGTTCAATAAACCAATCATATCCATTACCCGAAACATATCTTGTCACTGCACTCATTGTCAGAGCTAAGACAATTAAACCTATCAGAGTCGTGGCCAGAGCGTAAACGCACTTAATAAGAGCAAAGTTTATTAACTCTAAAGGCTTTAAAAAAAAATCAATCATGTTAATGAAATTGGCCTCTCAAGAATGAGAGGCCAATAGTTAAAAGTTATTGACTAGCGACAAATGCTTGAGCTGCTTTCAAAGCACTTGCATCAAACTGATCTGCCATTCCTGGTAGAACTTTTTCGTTCATCATCTTATCAAACTTAGCTTTTTCAGCACCGCTCAATGTTGTGACGATTCCACCCATTTCTTGGAACTTCTTAAGAGAGTTTTCACCTGCATCAAAAATTGTATTAGTCGCCTTTGCACCAATTTCGGCTCCTACAGTCATAAGCAACTCTTGTAGATCTGCAGGTAGACTATCAAACCAAGTTGCATTTGCCATGATGTAGGCGTCTGCATAATACTGATATGGTTTTTGCGCATACTTTAGATGTTCCCACCAACTGTACGCCTCAACACTGCCAGGGGGTGTATTAATTGTATCAATCATCCCAGTTTGAAGTGCTGTGTAGACTTCACCAGTTTTTAAAGAAACAATTGAAGCTTCTAAAGCTTTCCACATTGGTCTTTCGCTTTTTAGAAGTGCCCTTGCCTTCAGACCTTTCATAACATCTATACCAGTCAATTCTCTTGCGCCACTGAAAGTCATAATAGGGCCCACCGGATTATACATGATTAATTTAGTATTACTTTTTGTTGTGATATCACTCCAAATTTGGCTACCTGTCTCGTCCTCTAAGAAAAACCTTCTTTGCTCATCATAAGATCCAAAAAGTCCCGGGAATGAGGCAACACTAAAGTTTTTATTTATTTTAGGGAAACTTACAACTCCGACAATACCACCCATCTCAACAGCTCCAGAGGTAACACCTCCCATTACTGTTCTAATGTCAAACAGTTGCTTTGACGGATAGAATTCTACTTTCAACCTACCATTTGATCTCTTGGTAACTTCATCAGCAAAAAGTTGAGAATGTATTGCACTTTGATGCTTGGGGGACCAGTGCCCTGAAATTCGTGCCAAGTACTCTTCGGCGGCAAAAGCCGGTGAGATAAGTAAGCTAACAACCATTGCTAGTTTAATATATATAAATTTTTTCATAATCTTTAATCCTCCCCTTAAATTCAGTAATAGTTCACAATAACTACTAAAACACTAATAGCAAATATTATAAAATACAAAAGTACGTTAGATAACGATCTACTGACTAAGAAAGTTTTACAAATGGAAATAATAGACAGTATAAATAAATAATATTTGATCTATAACTTATTTTCTTCAGGGATTCATTTTATTAGTCCATTTAAAAATTTATTAAACCCAAAATAGGTTGAGTAGTAATAATAAATTAGCCTATAACTGTTAGAGATAATTCTTTAAATATCCCTTTACATAGAAAAGGTAAGCCCAATGGTAATAGATGGAATGCTACCAATACTATTGGTCTTTTTAAGCGGCTTTCTACTTGCTCAATTTAACTTCTTTTCATTAGACGCCGCCAAAGAAATAAACCGCATGGTTTTTTTCTTTGGAATGCCTTTGGTGGGTATAAGTATGTTAACCAAGGCAGACTTTTCAGAATTTAATAATTTACTCTTATTTTCTTATTTAGTTTCTCAATTTTTAACTGGGATTTTAGGAGGTTTTTTAGCACTATACATATGGAAGTTTGATTTGAAATCAGCAGCTCTGGTAGGCATGTCTACTGCACTGGCAAACCATCTTTTATTTATACTACCGATCGCTAAAAATATATATTCAGGTTACATTATAGAACAAATAAGCGCTATAATTGTGGTTGATGTAATCGTTATCACTTTTATTGTTACACTAATTTTAGAGTACGCTTCGGCAAAACAAATATCATTACAGAAGTTAATGAAAAGAATGTTAAGTATTCCATTAGTTATTGGGGTAATCATTGGAATAGCGTTAGCTATATCAAATATTGAATTACCCGACGTAATTAATAGTTTCTTAGATTTTTCATATGCATCAGCCGCACCAATGGCCCTCTTCGCGTTGGGGGTAACACTTGCTAAAAGTGAACTTATGAAGAACCCAAATTTTATAATCAGTATTTCACTAATAAAAGTTCTGCTCCACCCTATTTTTATCTTGGTAATTGCATTGGTTTTTTTTCAGATTAGCTTGTCAGATCTTAAACCTGCTCTCATGGTTGCGGCTGCACCATGCGGAGCAATGGTTTTAGTTTTTGCAGCTGCTTATGATGTCGATCCTAAACCACTGGCCCCACTGGTAGTTATTTCGTTCCTTTTATCTCTACCTGGAGTTGCCTTAGCATTATTAATCTAATATTTTTGGACAAAACAAAGGAATTAATTATGAAAATACGTTTTATTTATTTTGATACACCTTACTGGCGGGCTGAAGTCAGCCGGCTTTCACTGTATATTGGAAACATTGACTTTGAGGACGTTCGCGTAAAAAGGGATGAATTTCTACAAGCACGTAGAACAGGAAAACTCAACGATGGTACAAAGGTTCCTTTTAGACAGTTACCTATACTCGTTATAGACGAGCAAACGATTTCGCAAACTGCTGGAATTGCCCGCTTATGTGGAAAGCTTGGAGGTCTATATCCTTTGGACCAGAATGTAGAAGCAGCTCAGATTGATCAAGTAATTGATATGGCAACAGATATCACTTCACTGCTTACACCATCTATGCGGGAAAATAATAGTGCTTTAAAAAAAGCTATGAGAGAAGACCTCAGTAAAAGTTCTTTACCAAGACTAATAGGATTTCTCGAAGACCTATTAGTATCACAAAAAAGCACTTGGTTTGTAGGAGAGACTATGACAATAGCCGATTTAGCTATCTGGCGTTTAATGGGATCACTAACTTCCGAGGTAACTGAACATATACCAAATGATATTCTTTCAACCTTTCCCAGAGTGCAGAAAATTTGCTGGGCAGTCGGGAGGAACCCTAGAGTAATAGACTGGATCCAAAAAACTTACCCTAAGAATTACTCAATAGGGAATCCAACTTAAATAAATAAGAATTAATTAAATTATTACTAAAGAATACTCGGAAGGTTAAGATTATTTTCTTTTGCACATTCAAGTGCGCTTTCATATCCTGCATCAGCATGACGCATCACACCAGTAGCTGGGTCATTCCACAGCACGTTAGCAATCCGACGATCAGCGTCAATGGAACCGTCACAACATATAACCATTCCCGAGTGTTGACTAAAGCCCATACCAACACCACCCCCATGATGCAATGAAACCCATGTTGCTCCTGAAGCAGTATTTAAAAGAGCGTTGAGTAATGGCCAATCTGAAACAGCATCAGATCCATCTTTCATCGACTCCGTTTCTCGGTTTGGAGACGCTACTGAACCACTATCTAAATGATCTCGACCAATAACCACCGGTGCAGAAAGCTCGCCAGTTCTGACCATTTCATTAAAAGCCAAACCAAGTTTGTCTCTAACTCCAAGTCCAACCCAACAAATTCGTGCTGGAAGTCCTTGAAAAGCTATCCGGTCTTTAGCCATATCTAACCAATTATGCAAACCAGGATCATCAACGAGCTCCTTCACTTTTGCATCTGTTTTATAAATATCCTCTGGGTCGCCTGACAACGCACACCAACGAAACGGACCAATACCCCTACAGAATAGAGGTCTAATATACGCCGGTACAAAACCTGGAAAAGAGAATGCATTTTTCAATCCTTCCTCAAGCGCCACCTGGCGAATATTATTACCATAATCCAATGTTGGAACACCCATATTCCAAAAATCAACCATTGCTGAAACATGCTGCTTCATTGAGGCTCTGGCTGCTCTCTCAACAGATTTAGGATCACTTTCTTGTTTAGAAACCCACTCTGCTACTGACCAACCCTGAGGAAGATATCCATGCAGAGGATCATGCGCTGAAGTCTGATCAGTTACGATATCTGGTCTTACACCTCTTTCAACTAATTCTTGAAAAATGTCTGCTGCATTACCAATTAAACCAACCGATTTAGCCTCTCCCTTACTAGTCCACTTCTCAATCATAGCTAAAGCGTCATTAGTTGAATGCGCTTTTTCATCCACGTAACCGGTACGTAATCGAAAATCTACTCGAGTTTCGTCGCACTCAACAGCAAGACAACAGGCTCCCGCCATAACCGCGGCAAGTGGTTGTGCACCACCCATTCCACCTAGACCACCAGTTAGTATCCAACGACCCGATAGATCTCCGTTATAATGCTGGCGTCCAGCCTCCATAAAAGTTTCATAAGTACCCTGAACGATTCCTTGTGTACCGATATAAATCCAAGACCCGGCTGTCATTTGACCATACATGGCCAAACCCTTTTTATCTAAATCATTAAAGTGATCCCAGGTTGCCCAATTAGGTACAAGGTTAGAGTTTGCAATCAAAACGCGGGGAGCATCCTTGTGTGTTTTAAATACACCCACTGGTTTTCCAGATTGAACTAGTAAAGTATGATCATCTTCTAGCTCTTTTAATGACGCCACTATCATATCAAAATCATTCCACGTTCGGGCAGCACGCCCAATCCCACCGTACACGACCAGTTCATGAGGGTTTTCCGCAACGTCAGGGTGTAAGTTATTCATCAACATCCTCATTGGAGCCTCTGTTTGCCAGCTTTTAGCTGTTATTTCGTTCCCTGTTGGTGCGTATACATCTCTCACATTATGTCGTGAATTATTCATATGTTATCTCCTTATAATGGCTTACTAAAAACCAAAGACGTCAAAATTTCTTTTAGTACTGGCCGAATTTTATCAGCTTTATCTTTACTATATTTCCAATTTGCATTTTCATTAACTAAGTATGATGACTGAGCCAATTCCATTTGAATAGTGTGAATACCTTTAGCCGGGTTACCATAGTTCCTAGTAGTCCACCCACCAGTGAATCGACCATTCAAAATAGAACTAAAATTTTTACACTTAAGACATATATCATGAACCTTTTTTTCAATGTTTGGATGACATGATTTTCCTTTATTCGTACCAATATTGAAAGTTGGTAAAATGCCCTCAAACAGATTTGGTATTACTGATCGGATCGAGTGACAATCGTACAAAATAGCAAAACCGTGTATTTTTTTTAACCTCGCTAATTCCAACTCTATGGCATGATGATAAGTTGAATGAAATTTTTGGACTCGCTCCTTAATTTGATCAGAGGATGGCTTAATACCCCAGATTTCCGTACCATCAAAGTCAGTCAAAGGAACTAAATCTGTAGTATTTTGTCCGGGGTATAAACTTAGCCCAGACGGGTCGCGGTTAGGATCAATGACATACCTATGGAAATTTGCACTTACCGTAGTTACATTCTCAACTAACTCGTCATACAACTTATCAATATGCCAATCTGTATCAGAGAGTGTCTTACCCCTCTCGTTTAGATGATTTTTAATATCCTCTGGAATAAATGTTCCGATATGGGGAAACCCCAGTAAAAGGGGAGAATTACCTTGTTTTACACTGACGTTATTCAACGTTAACAATCTCCCGAGTAACCTGGTAGATCCAGGTCTTCAACTAATATTCCATCCCTAATCATCTTTGATGCATTACTTATATCACTAGCTAAATACCGATCCTGGTCAATAGCTGGAACATTAGAGCGAAATTTTGCCAATGTAAGCTCCAGTTTGGGACTAGTCTTAAGCGGTCTTCTAAATTCTATACCCTGAACTGCACACATCATTTCAATACCAATAATAGAGTGCAAATTCTGATTCATTCTTTCTAATCTGCGTGCTGCATGCGCGGCCATACTGACATGATCTTCCTGGTTAGCAGAAGTAGGAGTACTATCAGTAGTACACGGGTTTGCGAGGTGTTTATTCTCACTCATTAAGGCTGCTGTTGTCACCTCAGCAATCATGTAACCAGAGTTCATACCAGGATTAGGTGTAAGAAAAGGTGGTAGGTCAAAACTAAGATTCGGATCTACCATTAATGCTACTCTTCGCTGAGAAATTGCACCAATTTCAGAAATCGCTAATGCGATTAAATCCGCAGCAAAACCGACTGGCTCTGCATGGAAATTTCCTCCAGACACAATCATATTCTTATCAACTAAAACCAGTGGGTTATCAGTAACAGCATTTGATTCAATTTCTAATGTTTGCCCAGCAAACCACAAAAGATCTAGGGCGGCTCCCGTTACCTGCGGTTGACACCTTATGCAGTACGGATCCTGAACCCGAGCGTCATCTTCTCTATGGCTTTCCCTGATTTGGGAACCTGCCATAAGATTTCTCTGAGCCCTAGCAACTGAAATCTGACCCTTATGTCCACGTAACGTATGAATTTCATCCTCTAATGGCTGAGTTGAGCCCATGATGGCATCAGTGGAAAATGCGCAACTAACGATTGCTGATTTTGCGTTCCTCCATGCTCGAAACAAGCCAACTAATGCACAAGCTGTCGAGAATTGTGTACCATTTATAAGTGCTAATCCCTCTTTTGCGCCCAACTCAATTGGATCCAAATTTATATCTTTTAACGCTTGCCTGGATGGCATTCGTGCCCCCTTAAAAAATACTTCACCTTCTCCAATTAATGCGGCTGCCATATGTGCTAAAGGCGCCAAATCACCGGAAGCCCCTACTGATCCTTGGTCTGGGATGACTGGATATATGTCGTTACCGATAAATTCTTGTATCAATGAAACAGTATTCCAGGAAACACCCGATGCGCCTCGACCGAGCGACAGCAGCTTAAGGGCGAGCATTAAACGAGTTGATTGAGTATCAAGTGCCTCACCGACACCACAACAATGCGAAAGGACAAGATTTTTTTGTAATAACGCTGTGTTTTCTTTTTCAATTTTTACACTAGCAAGTTTTCCAAATCCCGTATTAACTCCATATACAGCATCACTCCCATTTGATGCCTCAGCTACGATAGCATGAGCTTTACTGATTTTATCCTTCACACTTTCATCGAGACATACCTCTTCAGTTCCTAACCAAATTTTTTCTAAACTTTCCAGATTTGTTCCACCAGGAATTAATACTATCATATTTTACCTCCAAAAACTCTTTTATAGATGGGGTTAAAACCTATCCGGTAAGCAAGTTCACAAGGGTGAGAAATATCCCATATAGCCAGATCAGCCGCATAACCAGCCCGAATAATGCCTTTTGTATTTATTCCCAGAGCAAGAGCAGCATTTTTAGTTGTTCCAAGTAGGACTTCTTCCGGCGTTAACCTAAAAAGGGTACACCCCATATTCATTGCAAGTAGTATAGAGGCCAAGGGAGAAGAACCAGGATTACAATCTGTCGCCACTGCTATTGGTACATTATGATCTCTAAAACTTTGAATAGGTGGGAGTTGGGTTTCATGTATGGTATAAAACGCACCTGGCAAAAGTACTGCAACAGTTCCACTATTTGCGATGGCTTTTACATCAGCATCGTTGGCATATTCTAAATGATCTGCAGACAACGCGTTAAACATCGACGCTAATTTTGTACCACCCATATTAGAAAGCTGTTCGGCATGCAGCTTAACAGGAAAACCAAGTTCCTTAGCATGCTTAAAAACACGTTCGATTTGTTTCGTATCAAACGCAATACCCTCACAAAAACCATCAACAGCATCGACTAATCCTTCCAAGGCAGCTCTACTTAGGGCTGGCAAACAGACATCATCAATATATTTGTCTGGAGTTTCCTTAAATTCAGAGGGAATAGCATGCGCACCAAGAAAACTAGTTTTAATATTAATAGGCCTTTTTGACTCAATCAGCCTCGCAACCTTTAACATTTTAATTTCTGACCCTATATCCAAACCATAACCCGATTTTATCTCGATCGTACCTACCCCTTCTGAAATCAAAGCATCAACTCGCTTCAAAGCACCTGTCAGTAAATCATTTTCAGAAGACTCGCGTGTATGGTTAACGGTTGAAATTATTCCACCACCTGCTTTTGAAACTTCTTCGTAACTAGCACCGTTAAGTCGCATCTCAAATTCGTTAGCTCGGTTTCCTCCATGAACAATATGAGTATGACAGTCAATTAACGCTGGTGTTACAACTCGACCTTTTAGATCAATTTCCTCCAGCTTTTTATATTTTGTCGGCAACTCAGCTAAAGTACCAACCCAAGAAATATTACTACCATCGATTACGATCGCTCCATTTTTGATTAACCCATATGGACTATGGGATTCCATAGTGGCTATTACCACATTTGAAAGTAGCATCGATCGACTCACATATTGTTTTATAACATTCGCCATGATATTATGTATGTACATATTACTAAGTCAAGATGAGAACACTAATGACCAAAATATTAGCTGATAAGATTTTAACTCCATCCGGTTGGCAGACTAATTCAATAGTACACGTAAACCCTGATGGATATATTACAGAAGTTAAAAGTAGCAAAAATTCTTATGATCATCATGTGGGATGTTTAATACCAGCACCAGTAAATGTTCATTCGCACGGGTTTCAAAGGGCCATGTCGGGGTTAACTGAATATAGAGGCCCAGACCCAAGAGACAGCTTTTGGACATGGCGAAAGTTAATGTTTAATTTTTTGGAACAACTAACTCCAGAAATTGTTGGGCCAATCGCAGCGTTTGTACAAATGGAAATGTTGGAGGCTGGTTATGGGACTAACGTAGAGTTTCACTACCTTCATCACGATAAGAATGGAAACCCCTATGATAATATTTCTGAAATGTCTGACCGAATATTGGAAGCAACTAGTCAAACAGGTATTGGGCTCACGTTACTCCCTGTATTATATCAATACGGTGGTTGTGATCGTAGGCCTCTTGGAGAAGGGCAAAAAAGGTTTGGAAATAATATTGATCAATTTTCTAAATTATTTCAAAAGGTTAAAACAGGCCTAAAATCAAACTCAAAAGATACATTAATGGGTCTCGCACCTCATAGCCTGAGAGCCGTAGATCCCAATAGCTTTCAAGATATAAAAGAATTAGCAGGAAAAAAACCTATTCATATGCACCTAGCGGAGCAGGTCGCAGAAATAGAAGAGGTAAAAAGTTTCTGGGGAGCACGGCCAGTTGAATGGGTTTTAGATAATATTGATGTAGATGAACAGTGGTGTATGATCCACTGCACTCAAATGGAAAATCATGAGGTAGTCAGTTTGGCAAAATCTGGAGCGGTAGCCGGACTTTGTCCAATTACTGAATCCAGTCTTGGTGATGGAATTTTTGATGGTATTAACTGGTTGCAAAATAATGGCTCTATCGCAATTGGATCAGATAGTAACGTAAGGATATCTCTTGTCGAAGAACTAAGAACGCTCGAATACTCACAAAGATTAAGAGATAAGTCTCGTGCAGCTCTAGCAACAAACGAACAATCCACAGGACGTAGATTGCTTGAGGAAATTTATAAAGGTGGCGCGAGAGCAGCTGGACGGAAGACAGGTCGTATCGAAAAAGGTTTCTATGCAGATTTGTTAGCAATTGATACTACACATATCGATCTAACGGGGCGAACTGATGATACATTATTAGATAGCTATATCTTTTCTGGAGATGACTGTATGGTATCTGAGGTTTGGTCAGCAGGAAGGCATGTCGTAAAAAATGGTAAACATATTTCACATGATAAAATAACAGACGCCTATCGAAAGGCCACGAATAAATTACGGGGCTTTAATTGATAGAAAAGCCCATAAATAACTGGCTTGGAGTTCAAGCAGAAGTTTTAAAGCGTATACATGATCGAACATGGCGCCCTGGAGACATAATTCCCAGGGAAACAGATCTAGCCTCTGAGTTTGGTTGTGCAAGAGTAACGGTAAACCGAGCTCTAAGAACTCTTGCAGATAAGGGTGTTTTGGATAGAAAACGCAAAGTAGGCACCACCGTCGCTTTATACCCCACAAGTAAAGCAACACTAAAAATCCCACTTATTCGTAAAGAAATTGAAGATCTAGGGGCTGCTTATAACTACGAATTAATCAAAAAAAGTCTTAATCAAAAGCCTAGTGGAGAAAGGTTATTAGAGCACTTTTCCTACAATGATAAGTTAACATATATAGAAGCTATTCATACAAGTGACGGCCAACCCTTCGTTGTGGAAAGTCGTTTCATTAACCAAAAGATTTCTTCAAATCTTGAAACAGAAAACTTCGAAAAAAATAGTCCTAACGAGTGGCTACTTGCTAACATACCTTACACACATGGGAAAATTATTTTTTCAGCAATAAATTGTTCAAATGAAATGTCATCTTTACTAAATATAGACTCTGGAGATGCGGTTCTTCAAATAGAACGGACAACATTTGATAGAAAGCAAGTCATAACGAACGTATTACTGACTTATCACAGAGATTATAAACTAAAGGCATCTCTTTAAAAAACTGATTTTTCTTATCGCCAGGTACATATATTAAAAAACTTAAGGCCTACTAATGCCAGAGCATTGGAGTTGTCGTAATTAACTCAAGGCCATCTTCATTAACAAGATAATTTTGTTCAAAACCAACGTTACCAACTCCATCACGAGCAAGAAAAGCCTCTAACCCAATTAACATTCCAGCCTCAAACTTTGCATTTTGATGCTCTAGAACCGTACTAATATATGGTGGCCCTTCAAAGTAGAGGCCATGAGGGTGTCCAAAAAATGGAAATTTTTCTGCTGCTGGGTCTGCATCAGGTCCAAAATCTGCCACCATTTTATCTCCAATTTTCGCGGCATCTTCAAAACTTACCCCTGGTTTAACCGAAGAAGCAATTGTATTAATAATATTTACACACGACTCGAGAAGATTTGCCTGCTGTGCGTTGGGGTTATTTCCACACACAGCAGTCCGCCCAGGATCCAAATAATATCCCTGATACATAGGCCCAATTAAAAAAGCACGAAACAAATCGCCATTTTTTGGAGAAACTTTCCTATAACCAGAAAGGGGATCACCACACGTAAACCCTATTGTTTTACCGTGGCTAACTTGAATCTTATCAATAATACCACCAGCTGAAACAATATCATGCGCTGCCAACCCAGCTGCCTCTGCTTCAGTTTTCCCAGAAATTAAAGCTTTGATCATGCGCGTCATTGCTGGACTAGCGATTTGACCAGCTATTCGAATAACTTCCTGCTCTTCTCTTGATTTAATCATACGTCCACATCTGACTAAGTCATCACAAACTTTCCAAGTAATATTAGGAGTGGTATTTTCAAGTTCATTCCAATATTTCATAGGAAAAAAATCACTCCCAACAAAACCAACATCTCCAGAAATTCTAAAGTTTTCCAATGTATCCACTAATGTTACCACCGGATCAGAGGCCACACGAAAATCCGATACAGAAACTACCTCGCTTCGTACATCTGGATCATCAGCTATTAAAATAGGCTCACAACCGATACGAAATAAAACGGCACAATAAGCACGGGCACTAAACTTGCCAGAATCAAATCCTTGCCCAACTTTTGTTGAAAAATAATTTGTTAAGAATATAACATCCGCTGCTCGATCATAAGTAGAAGCTGTTCGACCCCAGATTACTGCAGTCTCTAGCCCTCTTGAAATCATTTCTAGTTCAACTTTTTTCCATCTACTTTCATATTCTGTATCAGAGAATACTAGCAGCCTTTCGATCATTTTCTATCTCCATAAAAACTTATTAGCTTAAGGAACAACAGTTAAGCTCCGATGAATTAACTTTAAAACAATCCATCAATCAAGTTGGAAGAATATAAGTAGCTGCCTCTGGAAATGATACATCAACAGTATCGCCCAAGACTAAATCTTCAAAATTCCCAGAACCAGAATTATTTTTAGTAATTACAATGCTTGGGCCATCATCAATTTGAACGTTATATTGAATTATTGAACCTAAATAAATAGAGGATGTGACTTTACCTGTGGCACTATTAGACTTGCTTGATTTTTTTTGATTTAGTCTTACTTATTTCCACGCATTCTGGTCTAATCATAACTGAAAAAGATCTATTATCAGCATTAACGTCTTTGTTGTTAGGTAACTTTAATCCTTCAGCATTTATAGTTTTACCATCATTCTCCACTTTTGCTGTTAGAATATTGGATCTACCTATAAAGTCGGCAACAAATCGTGATTCTGGCTGTTCGTAAATCTCTGTTGGCTTACCAACCTGACTAACTTTTCCCTCCGACATCACAACGATCCTATCAGACATTGATAAGGCTTCATCCTGATCATGTGTTACAAATAGGGTAGAAATTTTTAACTTCTGCTGTAACTCCCGTAACTCAACTCTCATATGATCACGTAACTGTTTATCTAAAGCCCCAAAGGGTTCGTCTAAAAGTAAAACATCTGGTCTAATTACTAACGCTCGCGCAAGAGCAACCCGCTGCTGCTGACCACCTGATAACTCGCTAGGCATTCGATCCCCTAGGGCATCTAGCTGGACTAACTCTAGTGCCTCCTGAACACGCGGAGCCCGCTCAGAGGTTACAACCTTTTGCATTTTTAAACCAAATTCAACGTTTTTACGAACGGTCATATGCGGGAACAAGGCATAATTCTGGAATACTAAACCCACTGTACGTTGATGCGGAGGCACCCCTGTCATATCCACATCACCAATTGATAAGGTACCTGATGTTGGTCGAATAAAACCTGCAACCATACGAAGAGTAGTCGTCTTCCCACACCCTGAAGGCCCAAGTAAAGTAACAAACTCACCGGACTCAACAGAAAGGTCGATAGAAGCTACAGCCGTTACCGCTCCATATTTTTTTACTATAGATTTTAATTCAACAGAACTCATTTGATTACCTTATCTCCACTCGTTATCTGCCCTCTTAGTATGAGCATCGCAGTTAAAAATGCTGTTACTGCTAACGTTAACGTCGACACAGCAGCTATCGATGGCCTTACTTGATACATTAAAGTAGTAAACATTTCTATAGGTAACGTTCTTTCAAATGTCGTTAAAAAGAAAGTTATTATAAACTCATCAAACGAAATTATAAAACTAAAAATGGCACCAGCCACCAAAGCGGGGCTAATGATTGGTAAGGTTATGTACCATACAGCCCAGAAACGCGATGCGCCTAGACTTCGTGCAGCTTCCTCCAAAGATACTTCAAAAGTTTGCAAACTTGCACCAACTGATATTATTACAAAAGGTATCGTTATGGTAAGGTGTGCCGGGATATAAGCGAGCATACTATCATCAATATCTAATTGAAGAGCCATTTTAAACAGCCCTAGTCCTAATACAATATGTGGTAAGACCATAGGAGCAATCATTATGGCTTGGAGACCATTTTTCAATTTTTTTTGGTCCGCGATCCAGAGCAAACGCCGCCATAGTACCAAAAATCAGCGAAAGTGGTGTAACAACTGTTGCTATTATCAGACTTAGAGAGATTGAATTCAACCAATCTTCAGATGTCAGCACCTCTTTATACCATCTGATACCATATGAAGGAGGAGGAAAAGCTAAATAGGACTCAGCCGTGAAAGATTGAATTATTAAAATTATTAATGGTGCTTCTAAAAAGAGAATAACAATCGTAACTATAAACACTAATAATCTATAGGGTAACCTAGAGCCATACGATTCTGGTGAGCTCATCGCCTACCTACCAATCTTTGTACTCCGGATGACAAAACAACCATAAATCCAATAGCTAGAAGTAGCATGAGAGCCATGGCTGAAGCGAACGGCCAATCATACTGTTCTCTAACAGATTCAGTAATAAGCATTGGGAGTGTAAGAACAAAGTTTCCACCCATTATAACTGGAGTAAGATAAACTCCCATAGAGAGAATAAATACGAGCGTGCATCCAGCCATAATTCCTGGTAAACTTAGCGGTAATGTGACGGATAGAAATACGCGCCAAGCAGGAGCTCCCAAGCTGCTAGCGGCCTCCTCGATCGACGAGTTAATTGAGCTGAGTGCTCCAAAAAGCGGTAGAACCATAAAAGACAAATACACGTGCACTACGGCTAAAATTACACCAAACTCATTGTACATTAACGGGAGTGGTTTAGAAATTAATTCCCATTGAATAAGGGTATCATTTATTATCCCCGATCTGCCAAGTATTAAAAGCCAAGCTACATTCCTTACAATAATACTCGTTAATAGAGGTGAAACAACGCAAAACAGAAGAATCATCTTCATTTTTGGGGTACAGCTCCGCATCAACATAGCGACAGGATACCCCAGAATAAGACACCAGAATGTTATCCAAACAGAGAGTCTTACCGTTTGGAAAAATATTTTTAAGGTTATTCCATCATTAAATATTTTATTATAATTATCGAGATAAAATCCGAGTGTGGTAACACTTAGTTCAAACTTAGCAAAACTTAACACTCCCAACATAATAAGTGGGAATAAAAAAGTTGCTAGGTACAAAAGTACCGTGGGTGTCAAAAGCCACAACGCTCCATAGTTTTGATCAGAGTTACGTAACATTAAGACAAATTACATTCTATTAAAAAAAAATTGAAGTGAAAACTTTGTACGCGAAACCTAATTAAATTAAAATTTTAGATTTCGCGTACAAATTATTTTTTACAGACCTGATCTTATGAGGATTTCCACTTATTCCACATATCAGTCCATTCTTTACCATTATCAAGAATTTGGTTGAAGTCTTCTGAAACCGCATACTTCATAACTTCTGGATCAGATACGATAACATTTGCTGCCTCTTCTGGTGTATGTTCTACCAACTTATTAAATGTGTCCCATATCCATATTCTACCATTTTCTTCTGTGGTCCAGCACCGATCACCCAGTTCAACCATTCGTGAGCCATTTCTGGATTTGAAGCTCCTCGTGGGATCCCGTAAACACTAGAGCGAACAAAGAAACCTTCTTTAGGAGTGGCAAATTTAAGTGGTAGACCCTCTCCTCTAAGCTTAGTTACCCGTCCATTCCAAAATGGTGTCATTACAATTTCACCATTTCTAAAAAGCTGTTCTGCGTCTGCGCCACCACTCCAAAGAGCAACAAGGCTTGGACGTAAATCGCTTAAATGCTTGAATGTTTCAGCATCAACGGGGTATGGGCTACCTTTGAAAGCTAAATTTACCATTTGAAGGCATTGATCTTTAAGCCCTTCATTGACCGCGACTTTCCCAGCATATTGTGGATCCCACAATGCCTTCCATGAAGTAGGTGCAGGTTTAACTAATTCTGTATTATAAGCCAATCCATAGCACCAAAGCACCATTTTTGGTCCATACTTTGTAACACCCTTATCATAGTAGTTCGAAAACTCTGGTATGGCCGATGCATCAACTTCCATAGCGAGGTTATTACGCTGAGCAAAAATAACTTGATCTTGGTGCATTGGCATAACATCAGTTTCAGGTTTACCAGCATTAATTTGCGCCTGAACTTTTTCGAGAGGAACCCTACTACCTTTAAGTTTTATATGATTCATTTTAATATCGAATTTTTCGATAAAAGGATCATACCAATGCTTGGTGTAAAACTCCCCTAAACTGCCATCAAAATTATACATATTTAGTACTTTTGGGTCTGACGCTGCGTGCGCTTTGACGAAGAAATATGGTGTGGACATTGCTGCGCCCGCTCCAATAGCAGTTTTCAGTACCGTTCTTCTATTAAGTTTCATTTTCTTATCTATTGGTTTATTCATTGTTGGCTCCTCAGATTTTTTTGAGGCAAATAAATTTAAGTATTTGATTTAGTTTATTTTTATCTGCCTTAATTAATTGAAGTTACATATATATCTTGTATATATGATATTTATATACAATATGGTTTTGTTGTCAACGACAATGAAAACTTAATATTAAGGTAAATAAATTAATATAATAAGAGGAAAAATGCATAAAATTGATATTCCTAAAGAGATCATTAACGCTTGTATTGAACGCCGGGGCAAAACACACGTATATGACAAAATTAATCATTCAAAAACCGCTCTGGTTGTAATAGATATGCAAAATAGCTGGGTTGCTCCGGAACTCTCAGTCTTAGGCATTCCAGAAGCAAAGACAATCGTTCCAAATATCAACAAAATTGGAAACGCAATAAGAGAAGCTGGCGGGCTTGTAGCTTGGACCCAATCAACATTTGATGACCCTTGGACAAAAGCCATGTATAAAGGTTTTTGCGATGAAAAAGTAATTTCCCAAATGATGGCTGACTCTAAAGTGGGTTCTTACGGGTTCGAAATATGGAGTGGAATGGATGTTAAGGATAACGATATAATATCTGCAAAGACACGACCAAGCGCGCTTATACAAGGATCAAGTGATTTAGATCATCAACTCAGAAATAAAGGAATTGAAACCCTCATAATAACTGGAACGCTAACCAATGCTTGTTGCGAGTCAACAACTAGAGATGCTGTCGCTTTGGGTTATAATGTAATATTCGTTAGTGACGGGACTGCAACAAGATCAGACTTTGAGCATAACGCTACTCTTGTAAATCTAATGCAATTGGTAGCCGATGTCCGAAGCACTGAAGATGTAATCTCATTGATAAGTAGTTAATAAGCCTAACCAGATGTAATCTGAGAAAAATCGAGTTCCTTATCTGCACCACCGCCGATAACTGCGCTAAGCCTTGAACGAAACAAAACAGCATGCTCAGTAAGAAGTGCAACCAACTCGGATCTGTTCTTGTCTTGAATAAAACCAATTATTTCGTAGTGCTGTCTGGTAATACGAGATACCTGTAACTTAAATTCTTTGTTTGAAACATTCTCTGAACTATATACAAAAAATGATAATCGACGGGCTAGGTTATGCAAATCCGCATGCTGAGCGATTATAAACCTATTACCCGTTGCTTTAGCTAATCTACGGTGAAATCTATTATTTTTTTCCGTTATTCCGAGAATGTCGGCATTCTTTGAAACATCTTCATATTCAGTCTGAATTTCTTTTAGGTCTTGAATCAAGTCAGTATCATCAAATTTTATTAACGAAGCTACTACTCTTTCCGATATAACATATGCCTCTAATAATTGTAGGGTGTGCCATATACTCATCGACGCCACATAGGCTCCACGGCCATTCTTTGTTTCGACTAATCCTTCTGCCATTAATCTATTAAGGGCTTCCCTTAAAGGTGTTCTACCAAAAGGAAACCTTTCAAGTAGCATTTTTTCTTCCAAATGCTCACTTGGAGTTAATGATAAATCAAGTATTTTGTTTCTCAGAGCCGTTGTAGCCAAATCAGCTAGGGATGTTGTTTCCTTTGCGACTATCTCTATATTCGGTTTTTTTGATATATTTTCTACTTTTTCCACAATTTTGCCCTATTTTTTGTGGAGCCTGCTAGCTATTAAACTGCGTATATTCCTTTGCTAGAAAGTCCCTACTAAATTTACCACTATCTAAGTCTTCTTTTAACTGAGATTCAGATCTTTCTTTTGGGTCGCCAAAGCCCCCTGCTCCGGCTGTAATTACCCTAATAACGTGATCTGGTCCAACACGCAAGGTAGATGGCTTATTAGATAATCTAGTATTCGTCCCCTCATCCGAAACCGTAGAGAAGGACCCAGTACCGCCTGGTTGTCCTCCAAAAATTCCCCAAGGTTTATTTACAAACCTTTCACCTTGACCGGAAAATGTAGTTTTGTGTCCAATCGGCCTATACTCACGAAGAATACCAAGACCACCACGATATTTACCAGCACCTCCGGTGTTTTCACAAAATTCATAACGTTCTATCATTAAAGGATATTCTGTCTCTAACGCCTCAATCGGTAAATTTGAGGTATTTGTCATATGAACTTGTACTCCATCCGTACCATCCTTGTAGAACCTACCTCCAGCCCCACCGCCTAAGGTTTCTAGATAAACATAATACTTACCGTCTTCGCCCTTCCCAAAAAAAGCTGCAGAAGTATTAGCCCCATTTCCAGCCGCCACTACTCTTTCTGGACATGCAGGAGCAAGAGCGCCCAATATGCAATCTACAATACGCTGCCCTGTTTGGGCACGAGCGGCAGAAGCAGCTGGAAATGAAGCGTTAACCACAGTCCCGGAAGGAGCATCTATTGTTACCGGATCAAGCATTCCGTGATTTTGAGGACAATCTGGATCAAGCAAAACTTTCAAACAATATAGACATGAAGCCTGCAGCCCCGCCATAGTAACATTATTATTACCTTCTACCTGGGGGTCCGTACCATCAAAATCAAACTTTATTTCTTCTCCAGAAACCGTGATTGCAACGGATATTTTGATATTTTCTCTTTCTAAGCCGTCGTCATCGACGACATCTTCAAACGTATAAATACCATCCGGCAAATCATTTATCGACGCCCGTGTTCGCTTCGCTACTGCAGAAATTATAGCATCACAGCCTTGAGCGATTTTCTCTTTTCCCCATCTTTCAATAAGTGTAGTGCAACGTCGTTTCCCTAACTGATTGGATGCAATTTGTGCATTATAGTCTCCAAGTCTTTCCTCGGGCACTCTCACATTTAATAAAATCATATCCATGACATCTTGTTTAATAATATTGTCTTCAAAGAGCCTGATTGGTGGGATTCGTAGCCCTTCTTGATATATCTCAGTCATTCCACCTGCCATAGACCCTGGGGACATCCCACCCATATCGGCGTGATGTGCTATGTTACAAACAAACATGACTAATTCACCATCATTGAAGATCGGCGCCGCTATAGCCACATCTGGCAAATGCGAACCTCTTCCCACATATGGGTCATTGGAAAGGAACATGTCTCCGTCCTTAACACCAGTCTTTCCGTATTTTTCTAATACGACCTCCACCAATCCCAACATTGAAGCCAGATGCAACGGCATACTTTCGCCCTGTACTACGACCCTTCCATCGGCATCAAAAAGAGCGGTAGAGTGGTCTTTTCGTTCTTTGATATTGGTTGAGTACGCACTCTTCATCAAGGCGATGTACATTTCGTCTGCAATACTCGCCATAGCATTTCTAAGTAGTTCTGCATCAATTGGTGACATGCTCATGTTATAAACTCCGCAAGACTTATTATTAGATTTCCCCATTCATCAACATCGCAGGTATCCCCAGGAAAAATTAAAACGGTGGTATCCATTTGTTCCACGATTGCAGGTCCTTCAATTTTTTGACCAGCCTTCAAACTCGATCTTTCATAGATAGGTGTAGTGTGCCTTTTCCCGATCTTAAATAGTGTATCTCTATGTGTGATTGGTGAAGCATCAGGGCCAGATTCTAATTTTGGTAAGGGAGGGACACCCAAATTTCCAATAGCTTTTACTGAAAGATTAACAACTTGGATAGGTTCACTCAGTGAAGCGAAACCATAATTTGCCTCATGCGCTTTGTGGAAGTTAGCCTTAATATCTTCAATACATTCCTCATTACTTCTTTCTAAATCAATCGGAAGCGACAATTCATAATTTTGTCCAAAATACCGAGCACCTATGGACATCAAAGACACTTGTTCATTTTGAAGAACCATCTCCTGCTCATACCAGTTGTTAACTTGGTTATTTAACTTTTGAGAGGCAGCCCTAATCGCGTCCATTCCGCTACTGTCAAGCGGAACTAAAGTCGTTGAGACATATTCAGTAGATAGTGAAGCGTTCATAGCTCCTTCCGCGCAAAGAATGCCTGGGCTAGGAGGAACAATAATTTTTTGCATTCCCAAATCTCTTGCAACTTCATTAGCGTGTAAGGCTCCAGCTCCACCATACACAAATAATTGGAAATCACTTGGATTATATCCGCGTTCCACTGAAATGGACCTAATGGCCTTAACCATTGTAGCGCAGGATACCTTTACTATTCCTAAAGCAGCTTCATCCGGATCAACACTCAGCTTACGCGCTAGCTGAATAATGCTTTTTTCAGACAGAACTTTCTTTATTGGCATTCTACCAGCCAATAATGTCTCACCATTAAGTCGGCCTAACATTACATTTGCGTCAGTTACAGTTGGGTCAATTCCACCAAGGTCATAGCAAGCAGGGCCAGGTACAGCTCCAGCACTTTTGGGCCCAACCTTTAATAAACCATCCCGATCTATCCACGCAATTGATCCTCCACCAGCACCGACAGAATTGACGTCAAGAGATGGAATACGGATAGGAAATCCGGCTAAATCTCGACCATTCACTTCAATAGGCTTGCCTCCCTGTAATAACGCTACATCCGCACTGGTACCACCTACATCTAGTGTTATAATATCTTTGTATCCAGCTTCCGACGACCGTCTTAAAGCACCCTGCACACCTGCAGCAGGGCCCGACAAAGACGCTCTAACGGGGAACTCCTTAGCCATTCGAACTGACATTAAACCGCCAGAACTCTGACTAATTTTAACTTCAGATTTAATACCAAGTTCACTAATAAGATTGGTTAGTCTGTCTAAATACTCCCCTACTATAGTAATCAAAGCCGCATTTAGAACCGCTGTTGAAAATCGTTCGTACTCTCTAAACTCAGGAAAAACTGATGAAGACGTTAACACACGCAGTTTATTAGGAAGATAAGCTTTAAGAATTTTCTCAGCTGAGATTTCATCTTCGGGAAAAGCATATGAGTGTAGAAAACAAACTACTACACAATCTACTTCTTGCTCTTTAATAGCCAAAGCAACTTGTTCTAATGCTCCTTCATCTAGCTTAACATAAGAGGTTCCATCGGCTAATCTTCGCTGCGGAACTTCAAAACGTAATTCGCGATCGACCAAGGGCTTCGGGTGATCCAAATGCATATCGTAAACTGTAGGTCGCGTCTGACGCCCTATCTCGAGCAAATCTCTGAAGCCTTCAGATGTTACTAATGCGACTTTACCACACTTTCTTTCTATTAACGCATTTGTACCAACCGTGGTACCGTGTGCGAATCTCTTTATATCCTCCGCTTTAAGATTCTTGTTTTGTAAAACTGTTTCTACACCATCAACGATTGCCTTTTCGGGGCTATCTGGAGTTGAGGATAATTTATAGAGTATCAACTCACTACCATCCCCTAAATTAATAGCAATATCAGTAAACGTACCTCCTACATCAACACCTACATACATTTTTTTTACCTATTCAACTGTTTACAAACGCGATTGTTTTATTAATTCTCTTCGAAAATGCCATAATTTCTTCTGAAACTTTTTTCGAATCCTCATCAAAACCATATAGTATTCCTGACTTTCTTTTCGTCATCCAGTTTAGACCATTGAAGAAAAGCCCATCTAAAGATGTAGTGCCCATTCTTGTTATGGGGTAACCCATACTGTCTGTCACATCGCCTTCAATCCAAGAGAAGTCATATTCAAAACCTGTTGCCCAAATTACAGTCTTTATATTTTTAGCTACTAAATTTATTTTACGAATTTCCGGAATGAACGGGTCATCTGAGATTAAATCTCCATCTAAGTCTTTAATACTAGGAGCAGGAGCGGATAGCGTATTTTTAATAATATGATTATCTATGCTCTTTCTAAAATCATCCGCAAACTCATCGGAAAACTTAATATCTGCTTTCAGCCTATCTCCAAAAATGAGTTCATCTCCTTGAACATCTATAAGTCGGCCATAAAGTTTGACACCCTCTCTATTAAACTTATGAATACTAAGGGTTTTCCCTCCATCTCTACCAGACAAATGTGGATCCCCTCTGAATCTATGCGCTGGATCATCCAGCATATCAGGAGTTCGATCAAGAAGCTTGAGGTCTTTTTGCCACGAAATACAGTCTCTTCCACGGTAACTTCTAGGTAGGCGTCCACTTCTTCCCACACATAAGTGAATCTCTTTTCCTTCCTGCAGCAAATCATCAGTGACTTGGCAACCGGTTTGGCCCGATCCAACAACCAAAATTGCTCCATCGCTTATTTGTGATGCATTTTTATACTGCTCTGCATGAATTTGCATAATTTCATAAGGTAATTTTTTTGATACACTAGGTACTTTAGGGTTTTGGTATGTAGCCGTAGCTACAACAATTATGTCCGAGGTTAAATCTCCCGCACTAGTCTTCAGTAAAAAACCATTTTCTTTCGGAATTACTCGGGTAACATTAATATTTTTTCGCACTGGAGCGTCGAAAGATTCAGCCCATTCAGTAAAATATTGGACAAATTCATCTCGCTTCATAAACCCATCAGGATCTAAGCCGCTGTAAGGTTTCCCAGGTAGATTAAGGGTCCAATTAGGGGTCACTAAACAAAAACTATCCCACCTATTCTCTTTCCATGAGTTAGCAATATCACCGCGTTCTAGTACTAAATGTTCCACGCCAGCTTTAGTTAGGTAGTAACTTACTCCTAACCCACCTTGGCCCGCACCAATCACAATAATATTATGATGCTCAGCCACTAATCTGTTTGTCCTAAGTAGTTAGTCCACTTATCTGAGTCATTACTACCAAATTTTACAAAATCAAGCGGTGGTGGATCATAGTTCGCATGGCTAATCATATGGTGAACCTGTCCTCTATGATGAATCTGATGCTGGAATAAATTGGTTAAACAGGTTTTGAGCGGTAAAGCATAATATTCCTCCACATCCAAACCAACTGCCTTGAATGAAAAATCACTAGCTAGCTTTCCTTCAGTTAAAGTACTACACAATTCTGAATACCAACTATCGTTTGATCTATGAGCAACTTCTAAGTCGGAAAAATCCTCATGAACTATCTCATCTAACGAATTAAACGT
>JBJLGD010000021.1:0-37477 GCA_045565015.1 Paracoccaceae bacterium | reverse complement strand
GCTGTGATTTGTAGTTTCTGTTTTTGAATAATTCTGGCACTTTTTAATATTCCATTGCGAAGATCAGAGGATAGTTCACCATAGCTTCCATAAGTTTTCTCTTTTTTTATATTATCGTAAAGTCGTAATTTACCAGGTATAATTATAGAGTCCGTTGACGCATCATAGATTAATTTATTTGTATAAAGTATCAAATGATCTTTCACGACAATAACGTTACCGGAAGCTTCAATGTCCCCAGATTGTTCATGAAACACAATGCTCTCAGCCGATAGGTTTGTTGGAGCTTCTGCCCGAGCAGAAAAGGGTAGAAATAATATTAAACAAAATATTAAGTTTCTCAACTACCCATCCTCTATATGTAATAGATACCCAAGAGATAAGAATACTCCTGCCAGAGGTGGTACCCACGCTGCTACGTATACTGGTATCTGTAGGTTTTGGCCGAGTACATTTGCAAAGTTTTTCAAGAAATAAACACTAAAACCTAAGATTAAAGTTAATATAATTGCAATAATGGGATTAGATATTCTTGCGTGACGAGTTACAAATGCTGATGCTATTAGTACCATACTGACAAGAAGTAATGGATTAGCTAATTCCATTTGAAACCAGATTTTATGTTTGATTGATGGGAACCCGGCTTGATCTAAACGATTAATGAGCTTCGGTAATTCCCATATAATTATTGTATTCGGAGGAGAAAATCCTTTTATAATTTGAATGGGAGTAACATTAGTTGAAATAGAAAATTCAGGAAAATTAATGCCTTCGACCCCAGCATCTGATAATGAATTAAAATTCCAATATTTAACTTTTTTTAAATTCCATACACCGGGATCTAAAGAGGCTGAGTCTGCTTTCAAATGATATATAGGTCTATCTTGTTTATCAAATCCATAAATTGACAAATTATTAAAAAAAGTTGCTGTTGGGTCTGATTTTTGAGCTTGAATTATTATTTGACCGTTTATCGTATCCTGCCTCATCCATAGACCCTCATTCAAAACAGCAGTAACTGTTTTAGATGAATTTGTAATTTTATTCATTATAGATGCATGATATTTAGAGGTTGTAGCTATTATAGGATTTAGAAAAAAGATCGAAGTAATTCCTATTAAAAAAGTAGTACTAACTGGGCCGACTAGCGATCTTAAAGCCGAGCGACTAGATGCCCTAATTATAACTAATTCGGACGTTCGAGAGAGGCTGAGGTACATTGCTAACGTGGATAAAAGAATTATTAACGGGAGAATACGGTACATCATCTCTGGTAAGTGCAAGAGAGAAATTTTAAATAATTCAGTTAACTTTATTTGATTTATATCGTATTTCCTTACCAGTTCTGTCATTTCGAGTAGAACTGAAATACTGCCCATAACGCTTAAAACAATTAAGAAAGATGATAGAAAACGGCGTATTAAATATAAATCTAGTTTCACTTCTTTATTCGCTCTCTCATTTTTACGTTGGGATATAGTAGTATCATTAAAACTATTAATCCACTAATAACAGGTGTTAAATATAATCCCCAAACCCCAAAAAACCCCGATCTAGTTAGATCCTCACAGTAATCACTGGAAAGTTTTAATAAAATAACAAAAGTTATAGTTATAATGGTCGGTGTCCACCTCATGTGTCTCGAAAAATTTACTTTAATAAGACAAGAAAAACCTAACATAATAACAACTGCTGGTAATAGAGTTTGCAACATCCGACTATGAATTTCGAATGTGTAAGCTTTAAGCTCTTTTGCTGTAATATTTAACTCATTTATGAGCTGAATAAGTTTTGGTGTTGTTATCTCCCGAGCGCTTTCATCTTTCTGACTAACTTTCTTTTCATACAGTAGTTTGAAGTCATACAAAAAGTCCTTGAAGTATAGTATGTCGAGAGATTTATTTTGTGTTAGATATGTTTGAGCACTACCATTTTTTAGTACAATTTGCGGGGAGTCGGCGGTTCCAGCCAAGAAGGCAGTTTCTGATGTAAAGGTCTTGATTTTAGTAAGGTCACGACTGTCTTCAAGAAAGAAATTATTCATCTCTTTATTGGCTGACAATTTACCTATGTACATTGTTATGTTTTTAGTTGGAGTGAAAAACTCTCCACTCTTTAAAATCAACGCACTTATTTCATTTGAAACTGAGTTCTCAATACTCTTTGCAGAGCTTTTAACCATTGGCACAATTTGATGTGATAATAATCCAACCGATAATGAGACTATTAATCCCATTTTCAAATATGGTTTAGATAGTTCAAAATCACTTGTTCCCGCCGACTTTAACGCGGTTAATTCGCTATCGCCATTTAGCTTAATTGTTAGATAAATAGTAGCTATTAAACCCGATACCGGTAATATAGCTAAAATAATGTTTGGTAACGATAAAAAGGTTAAATTAGCAAAAAGTCCAATTGATTTACCATCCCCAAGCAATAGATCAAGCATTCTTATCGATCTATTACTCCAGTATATAAAAGTTAATACTACAGAAAAAAAACAAAAATGACTTATAAGCCGATAAAGAATATAGGTATCGAATCGTTTCAATCTTAAACCTCTCAGAATGAGTTTGAACCTAACCGATTCGAGTATTCTTTCATAGTGGTTTGGAAAAAGCTTGATTTATATTTAACTCAAGTTTGAAGAACACTACTATTAGATTTTGTATATTTGATTAATACTACTGGCTATAATTGCGAAGCGATTTACATAGGTTAATTAGTTTATTTTACTTAAGGTTCTGTTCTAATTTCTCAGTTGCTCGAACCCACAATTTTTCGGCAATTTCTATGGCGTCCATTACTTCAGAATATTTACGTTGCCAGACTAATCTTTTCTCAGTCATTTCTTCCTTGTAAACTTTTGGGTCAGCAAGTCTTGAACTAAGTGTATTTTGCATCTCAGTTAGTTTTTCTATTCTAGTTTCACATTTTTTAATTTCTGTAGCCAATAAATCCATATTGTTATTTTTTGTTTTTTTTACTTTTCTTTGTTCTTTTTTGGGAACTTCTAATAATAATTTCCTATAAGATTGAAGATCTCCGGTATAGGTATTAACCCTTCCGTCTTTTACTAACCATAGTCGATCTGCTACCAATGATAACAGGTGCATATCATGGCTCACTAAAATTATTGCGCCAGAGAAGCTCGTTAAAGCCTCGACCAGGCTTTCTCTGCTTTCAATATCCAAATGATTGGTTGGTTCATCCAAGATTAAGAGGTGAGGTGCGTCAATCGTAGCAAGCATAATAGAAAGCCTTGCTTTTTGCCCACCAGATAATTTACCAACTTTAGTATCTGCTTGCTCTGGACCTATTCCAAAACCAGCCAGTAGCGCTCTTAATCTAGAGTTCTCAAAATCTTGCCTTAGTGGTTTGATGTGTTCTAGGGGTGTCTGCTCCAAGCTTAATTCATCGACCTGGTGTTGCGCAAAGAAGCCAACACGAAGTTTACTAGATTTTATAAATGACCCTGATTGCTGAAGCAATCGACCAGAAAGTAATTTTGCTAATGTAGATTTGCCTTCTCCATTTTTTCCTAAAAGAGCAATCCTATCGTCTTGATCGATCCGTAGATCTAAATTTTTAAGAACCGGTTTCTCGCCATACCCGACAGCAGTTTCTTCAATTCTGATAATTGGTGGCGCAAGTTCTTCTGGCTCAGGAAATTTGAATGAGATTTTTGCAGCCTCATCAGGCAATGTTATGGGTTGCATTTTATCTAACATTTTTAATCTTGATTGAGCTTGCTTGGCCTTAGTAGCTTTAGCTCGAAATCTATCGACAAAACTCTGAAGATGAGCCTTACGAGTTTCTTGTTTTTTAGCTTGTGAAATCAAAACCATTCGCTGAGCGAGAACCTGTTTTGAAAAACTATCGTAAGTACCGGAATAAAGTTTGAGGTTTTTGTTCGTGAGATGTAAAATAGAATTTACCGATTTGTTTAAAAGTTCTCTATCGTGGCTAATAATGATCACTGTATGAGGATAATTTGATAAGTATTGTTCCAACCATAAAGAACCCTCAAGATCTAGATAGTTAGTTGGCTCATCCAAAAGTAAAATATCCGGTTCAGAAAATAAAATCCCGGCTAAAGCAACTCTCATTCTCCAGCCACCAGAAAAATCAGAGCAAGGTCTGAGTTGTTCTTCTGTAGCGAAACCAAGCCCTGCTAGGATCGATGACGCTCGCGCTTCACCGGACCACGCATTTATATCGGTTAATCTATTTTGAATATCAGCAATACGAGTAGGTACTTGACATTTTTCAGCTTCTTCTAAAAGCTCGGCTCTCTCTTTATGAGCCTGTAGGACTGTTTTCAATAGAGACTGAGATGAAGAGGGCACCTCTTGAGAAACACCGCCGATCCTAGAATTTCTGGGGATTGTAATTGTTCCAGAATCTAAGTTGATCTCTTCTAAAATTAATTTGAATAAAGTTGTCTTTCCAGTACCATTTCGTCCAACGAAACCTACCTTATGACCCGTTGGAATAATCGCTGACGCTCCGTCAAATAGAAGCTTACCTTCGATAGAATATCTTAAATCTCTCAAATTTATCATTGCTGTCGTTTGGCTTATCAAGCCGTTGATGTCAATTCTAAGCTTTTAACTTCAAGATTCTCGTGTTAATCGGCGAGATATAAAAAATGGAGTAACAAAATGGCAATTCAACGTACGTTTAGCATAATCAAACCTGATGCTACAAAAAGAAACTTAACTGGCGCGATAGCAGCAAAATTAGAAAAGGCTGGTTTAAGAATTATAGCTCAAAAGAAAATTCATTTAACTAAAGAGCAGGCTGGTGTATTTTACGAAGTTCACAAAGAGAGGCCTTTTTACGATGAATTATGTGAGTTTATGTCGTCAGGACCCATAGTCGTACAGGTTCTTGAGGGCGAGAATGCTATTAGTCTTAATAGAGAGGTCATGGGGGCAACAAACCCATCAGAGGCTGCTGAGGGGACAATTAGAAAAGAGTTTGCATTATCTCTTGGTGAAAACTCTGTTCATGGTTCTGACGGTCAAGACACAGCTGCCGTAGAGATTAGCTATTTCTTTTCTGGATTGGAGCTTGTTGGGTAGTCAAGTCATGAGCTAAAAGGTTTTGATCTGAATTATAAGGGGATGTTAATTGGCATCCTCTTTTATCATATCGGCAGCTTTCTCGGCAATCATCAAAGTTGGTGAATTAGTATTACCACTGGTTATATTAGGCATTATTGAAGCATCTGCTACCCGCAAGTTTTGAATGCCTCTAACTCTTAATCGGGAGTCTAGTGGCTCGTCATTTGGTCCCATTTGGACCGTTCCAACAGGATGGAATATCGTACTACCGATTTCACCTGCTGATTTTATAAGATCTTCTTCCGTTTGGTTGCTTAATCCCGGCGAAAACTCTTCTGGTAGATATTGCTTCAATGCTTTTTGTAACATTATATTTCTTGTTATCCTGATGGATTGTGCAGCTATCCTTCGATCTTTTTTAGTTGAAAGATAATTTGCGGTAATCTTTGGTGCATCTTTATAATTAGTCGAACAAATCTCAACTGTTCCACGGCTCTCAGGATTCAAATTGCAAATACTCGCCGTTAAAGCATCAAATTTATGTAAAGGTTTCCCAAATGCATCTAAACTTAATGGTTGTATGTGGAACTGAAGATCTGGAAGCTCTAGGTTGTCACTTGATTTAACAAAAGCACCTAATTGACTTGGTGACATTGATAGGGGTCCAGATCTTTTTAAGGCATATTCTAATCCTATCTTAAACTTACCCCATAATGTACTGGATTGGCTGTTTAAAGTAGTTACCCCTTTAACTTTATATGCGCAGCGTATTTGCAAATGATCTTGTAAATTTTGGCCAATTAGCGGTGCGTCTTGGATAATATCGATAGAATAGTTTTTTAGTAATTGTGCCGGTCCAATGCCAGAATATTGCAAAATCATAGGCGACCCAATTGCTCCAGCAGAAAGTATTGTTTCCCTTTTTGCAAAGACTTTTTTATCAACCCCATTTTGATTGAATTCAATACCAATGGCTTTAGTACCTTCAAACAAGACACGTTTAACATTTGCATTTATTTCAATCTTTAAATTTAGTAGTTTCTTTTTAGGTTTTAAAAAAGCTTTAGAGGTATTCCATCTAAAGCCATTTTTTTGGTTTACTTTGAAATACCCGACGCCTTCGTTATTTCCAGTATTAAAGTCTGTTGTCTCTGGAATACCAGCTTGAGTACAGGCTTCTTTAAATTTATCTAAGATTTCCCAATTTAAGCGTTGGTTATCTACTCGCCACTCACCCCCAGTTGAATGAAACTCTGAATCTCCGTCTACATAGTCTTCGGATTTTAGAAAGTATGGTAAGACGTCATCCCAGCTCCAGCCTGTATTTCCTTTTTGGCGCCACAAATCATAATCAGCGGCTTGTCCTCGTATGTAAATCATCCCATTTATTGAACTGCAGCCACCTAAAACTTTTCCTCGCGGGTATAGGAGGCTTCTTCCATTAAGGCCGTGTTCAGGGGATGTTTTATATCCCCAGTCAGTTCTCGGGTTTCCAATACAATATAGATAACCAACCGGTATATGTATCCAGTGATAGTTATCTTTTTTACCTGCCTCTAAAAGTAGTACTTTATTTTTACCATCTGCAGATAATCTGTTAGCTAAAACACACCCAGCAGTACCGGCTCCAACGATAATATAATCATACTCCATTACAGTTTTACTGAGATTCTTTTTTATTTAATTTCTCGATAAACTCATCCTCATTTCTTTTATACCATTTCTTTTTCAAGTAACGGTATAAAGCGAAACAAGACAGACCTAAGAATATATAAAAAATGTTGATAACAGTTTCCATAGCAAAAGAACCCCATTTACTTTAATAAACCATATTGTAATTTAAAAATTTCTGCTAGGTGCTTTATTTTTTATCTTAAAAAATGTGAGGATAAGACGTTAGTTATCTATCTTTTTGAGTCTTGAGGTAAGAGAGATAGATTGCCAAACTTAAAACAACAATAAATCCTCCAAAGATCGTAATGCTTGTTGGTTGTTCTCCAACACCCATCCAAACCCATATTGGTCCTAAAATAACCTCTAATAGAAGTATTAAGCTTACGTTTACTGTGGCAGTATATCGGGAGGCCAAAGATAAAAGATAGTAAGAAACTGGAATAATAAAAATACCTGTAATAAATATTGGAACTAAATAACCATTATTCATATTCTCAGAGCCTGTTAACAGAAACCCTAACAATCCAGTAAAAAATGTTCCGATGGCTATTGCTAAGACGAATGGCAATTCAGTCTTGTGTCGAATGATTGTAAAATTTATAGCTATAGTAAGTGCTACCCCTAAACCGCATAGAGCACCCATTAGAGACCAAAAGTTTAGAATAATACCACTTTCACTAGCTCCAAATATAGCAATTAAAATACCAATCATAACCGTAATCATTGTTATTAACGTAGATTTATGCAGAATTTCTTTTAGTAATATGGTTGCGAACGCTGCAGAGAATAAAGGAATTGTAGCAGTTCCAAATAAAACAAGAGAAACTGGGCCTACAGAAACTCCGAGACTGAAAAAACTAGTACTACAAAATTGGCAAAATATTATCATAATTGCCCACTTGTTTGTAATCCCTTTTAGGTCTTCGATTAGCATCTGAGGTTCCCAGAGTTCACCTAAATTACCTCTATTTGCTACAAACCAAATAAAGAAAAACCCGAGGCTTGCTAGAAAGCCTCTCCAGGCCATCATTTGAAAACCAGTCATTTCCGCCCAACGCATGAATAATGTGTCAGGGCTGATTATAAGCGCTCCGAGAAATGCTATACCTAAACCAAAGAAACTATTTTGTTTCATCACGAAAGCTGTTGGAATAGTAAGGTATTACTCTTTAAAATTGGATCAAGGCATTTCAATTTGATTAGCTCACCATTTCTTATTCTTTATAATTTCTGGAGGGTTATACGCAGTTACTTCTGGAATTGTATTTTTTTCTAGTTTTACTTCAACAAGACATGAATGCGCAGTTGGACCTTGTCCTAATTTAGACGTACCTATGTCTCTTGTTAGAACATTTGGATTTCCATTTTTGCATGGGCTATTTCTAATAGATGGGTCAATAGGATCGTACCATGCTCCCGTACTGATTTGAACTACTCCCTCTCTCAAATTATCGTCTATTACTACACCTGCGAAACACGTTCCTCTATTGTTAAACACCCTTACAATATCATTATTATTTAAATTTCGGGTTTTTGCGTCATTTGGACTAATATGAATCGGTTCACGTCCCTTGATTTTATTCGAACGACTGTATTTCCCGTGATCAAGTTGTGAATGTAATTTATTTTCCGGTTGGTTCGAAATTAGATGTAACGGATACGTCCGATTAATATCTCCAAGCCATTCATATGGTTCTTTCCATACTGGATGACCGGGACAATCCTCGTACATAAAACTAGCAACTTTGTTAGAAAAAATTGTTATTTTTCCACTTTCTGTTTTTAGTGGATTTTTAATAGGATCTGCGCGAAAATCTTGTAACATGATATTGGGTTCTTCTGGATCTTCTAATTTAAACCAACCATCTTTTATAAACTGATTATATTCTGGTATTTCTATATTTTCTTTTTGGGCATTGCGTTGAGTTTCTTCGTAAATCCATCTTGTCCACTCTGCAGCAGTGAGATTTTCAGTAAAAATTTCTCCAATACCCATCTTTGATGCAATGCCAGAGAAGATCTCAAAGTCGTTTCGACTGTTTTCAAATGGTTCGATTAACTTTTCCATTGAGATCACATAAGGATCTTTAGGGGTAATCGCTATATCGTGCCGTTCTAGTGGCGTAGTGCAGGGTAAAACGATATCAGATCGCTTTGCTAAGGAATTCCAACACCACTCATGAGTTATAATCGTGTCGGGTTTCTCCCAACCGCGCATTAGTCGATTTAAATCTTGATGATGATGAAAAGGATTTCCACCTGCCCAATACATAATTTTTGTTTCGGGGTAGGTGTAGTTCTCACCATTAAAGGAAAAAGATTTATTTGGTTTTAAGAGTAAATCCGTTATGCGTGCTACTGGTATGAAGTTGGAAACTGGATTTTTACCCTGAGGCAAAGCCGCAGCTCGTGGAGGAGTAAATTTGCCGCCAATGTAATTTGTAGCACTATACCCAAAGCCAAAACCTCCGCCGGGAAGCCCAATTTGCCCCAACATGGCCGCAACAGTAATCGCCGCCCAAAAAGCTTGTTCCCCGTGATCTTGTCTGGTCAAAGACCAACTAACTGAAATCATTGTACGTTTTTTTGCCATTTCTTCAGCGAGTGATATGATGACCTCTTCATCAATCTCACAGATTTTAGACGCCCAAGATGCAGATTTTGGAGTATTATCAAACTCCCCAAAGAGATAGGGAATAAATTTCTCATAACCGTCTGTGTATTTTTGGATAAAATTAATATCTACTAATTGTTTTGAGTGAAGGGTGTGGGCAATTCCCAATAGTAAGGCTGCATCAGTATTAGGGCGAGCGGGTAACCAAGTTCCAGTCACCTCATCTAAGAGATCAGATTTTATTGGACTAATATTAACGAACGAAATTCCCGAGGAGGAAGCATCAATGATGCCTTTTCGTTGATAATGATTTCCAGTTCCGCCCTGACAAATCTGACCATTTTTTAGAGGAATACCTCCAAAACAAACAAATAACTCAGTATTATTTTTTATAGACTCCCAACTAGTGGAGTCATCAAGGAATTTTCTGTAACTTCCTAATATATAGGGAACAATAGCTTCCGCTGCAGCAAAACTATATGTAAATTTGGATCTCGTATAACCACCGATACAATTTAGAAATCTATGAAGTTGGCTCTGTGCATGATGAAACCTACCAGCACTTGCCCAACCATAGGATCCTGCGTAAATAGAACTGTTGCCAAAATTCTTGATAACCCGATTTAACTCTTCAGAAACTAGGTCTTCTGCTTTGTCCCAGGAAATTTCAATGAAGGGATCAACGCCACGAAGATGTCCATGATTTCCTGGCCCATTCTCTAACCAACTTTTTCGTACCATGGGAGCACTTATGCGAGTGGGCCCATCCTGGACATCTAATATACCGGTTCCAATCTTTGAAGGGTCCTCGTCATGTTCAAATGGTAATAATTCTTGAACCCGTCCATTAGAAACACGAGCTCTATAGGTGCCCCAATGCGTACTAGTTAGTGGAAGTTTGCTGGCTGAAATCATTTCTTTTGTTCTTTTATAAATTAATTCAGTTATACGTCTAAAGGTTTTTACCCATAAGTAAATAATCTCCACTATCATCAGAACCTAGGAAACTTACGAACGGCCTGCGATCCAACTCAACGTAGCCATTTTTCTTATAGGTATGAACAGCAATCTTATTATCCTCTTGCACTTGTAAGGTTATTTGGGAAGTATCAATTTTTTTTACGATATTTTCCGCCTCCTCAAGTAATTTTTTTGAAAACCCCTTATTTTGTGCCTCGGGTAAAACTGAAATAGCTTGCAATAACCAAGACCCACTTGCACATTTTTGTAGATCCACCAAGGGGTGAATACATTCAGATATTTTAGAGTAGTCTACCTTGGGGTAGGGACTTTCCACCTGAAAACCAAAAAATGCACCAATAATCTTATTATTTGATTCAGCTACAGTCCAATTCTTGTAATGGAAGGGGCGATCAGAAAGGCTACGAATTTGTTCACGACCTACTTCGAAAGATGATTGCCCTTGCGAAGTTTGTTCCATCCAAACAGCTGACGGTAATCTTCTACCAGCCATATCAAAGATTAATGCGAGCTCCGTACAATCGTTTTCTATTCCTTGGCGAAATTTTAAGGTATCATACATATGCTTGCTCCAATATTTTTACGCTCTTGAGATGATTATAACAAAAAGAATTTAAAGGAAAACTTTCAGAAATATATATATTATACAAAAAATATAATATATATTTACAATATACTTATAAAATGATTATTTTTAATTAGTAATTCCGATTTAGACGACAGAGGTTTTTAAAAAGGACTCCAGAGATATTTATTTTTTCCTTAATATACATTGGATTGGAGCAATATGAGTAAAGAAAACAAGATTAAACCCTCAGATATTTTAAGTGCCGAAAAACTTCTAGGCATTAGCTACTCTAAAGCGGAACGAGAGCAGATGGTTGAGAATCTTGAGGGTCAGATTCTTTCAGCAAAGATTCGTAGGGGAGTTATTTTAACCAATGAGTCTCCAATGGCTTCTAAATTTGATCCAAGGTTGCCCGGTTTTCAGATGCCATCGGGATCTCACGTGAAGACAACAGTGAAACGAAGACCGATACCGAAAACAGATGAAGATATCGCTTTTGCAAGCATATTAGATCAGGGTAATTGGATAAAACGCGGCCTAATCACAAGTCGTCGATTAACAGAAATCTATCTTGATCGAATTAAGAGATTTCAAGATAAACTTGAGTGTTTTGCTACTGTGACTAAGGATGAGGCATTAGCAGAAGCTGACGCAATGGACTCCTTAACTAGAGCTAATGTCAATCTGGGGCCTCTACACGGTATCCCCTATGGTTTAAAAGATTTGTTTGACACGAAAGGTATCACGACCGGGTGGGGAGCTGAACCATATCGAAAAAGGGTTCCATCTAATGATGCAACAATCGTTAAAAAATTGCGTGCTTCGGGTGCCGTAATGTTAGGTAAAACTACACTGGGCGCGTTAGCCTATAATGATATCTGGTATGGAGGCCGTACCAAGAATCCATGGAATATAAATGAAGGTAGTAGTGGCTCTAGTGCTGGCTCGGCTTCAGCAACTGCTGCAGGCTTGTGTAGTTTTGCAATTGGAACAGAAACCCTTGGTTCAATTACATCACCAAGTCAGAGATGTGGAACAACAGGATTGAGGCCTACCTTCGGACGCGTTAGCAGAGCTGGTGGCATGGCTCTTTGTTGGTCCTTGGACAAGGTAGGCCCAATTTGTCGTTATACAGAGGATACAGGAATTGTTCTATCAATTCTGAATGGATATGATGAAAATGATTTGTGTAGTATTCATGCACCTTTCAAATTTGATACTTCAAAAGGGATAAAAGATCTTGTCGTAGGCTATCTACCTAATGCGTTTAAAGGTGGAGCCACAAATGTCGACCACGCGGCATTAAAAGCCGCGCGTAGTCTTGGGGTGAAAATTAAAAAAGTTGATATCGAAGATCTTCCGTATATGTCATTAATCAACATTCTTTATGCAGAAGCAGCTGCTGCATTCGAGCATCTTACTCTTTCTGGAAAAGATGATACGTTAACTTGGCAGGATGATGGTGCTTGGCCTAATACATTCCGGAAGGCTAGGTTTCTCTCAGCGGTGGATCATGTTCAACTCGATCGCCTTCGATACCTCGTAATGAAAGCATTAGATGAGGTCTTTAGTAAGATAGATATTCTTATTGGGCCATTCGATACGGGGCCTATGCTGGTTGCTAGTAATTTTACAGGCCACCCATGCCTACACCTTCGAGCAGGGTTCCTTAAACTGGCCTCTCGTGGTGCTGCTTCGTTAGGAGACGGTAAATTAAACACTGGGGAGGCTGGAGCAGGGCGCGAGTTTACAGTTCCTCACGGAATTTCTCTATGGGGACGACTGTTTGAAGAAGAAACAATACTTAATTTTGGAATGGCACTGGAAAAAGTACTTAATGTTAACAGAAGGAGACCAAGTCTTTAAATCATTCAACACAACTCTATTTGAGCAGAAAAACTTTAGGGCTTAGAAATAGGGCCTTAAGTAAAAGAGTCCGCTAATAAGGGGCCGGATTAATTTTAAACCTAACTGAATAATAAAATTATGTGAAGAATATAATCGAAAGGATAAAATAATGAAAAGTAATATAATTCATAAAACAGTGTCCGCGTTGGGTGTGACATTGATGCTTGGGTTCATATCACCCGTTTCAGCAGCTGACGAGTGCCCAGTAAAAGGCGGCACGCTTGTGTGGGGTCATTCTGAAACAACACAGAACCTTTATACACACCAGACTGGCACTATATCGACTATGAGAATATTGCAAAATATCCACGATGGGCTTGTAACAACTGACAAGAATCTAAATATTATTCCTGAGTTGGCTGAAAGCTATGAGGTAAGTAGTGATGGAATGAGTTATACATTCAAACTTCGCAATGGGGTGAAGTTCCATGATGGTTCGGATATGACATCTGCAGATGTAAAATACAGTTTTGAAAAAATAATGGACCCGGAAACTGGAGCAGTTAATAAACCAGTCTTCAATAGTGTTGGATCTATAGAAACACCTGATGATCATACTGTTGTTATAAAAATGGATTCAGTTAATGCACCATTCTTAGGTCGATTAGCAGCGCTAGGTGCGGGTGCTGTGATTCCTAAAGGATCTGCTGAAACACAGGGAGAAAACCCTGTTGGTGCTGGGCCATTAAAGTTTGTTCGACGCGAATTTGGTAATGAAGTGGAGCTTGAACGTTTTGATGATTACTGGAATGGAGCCGCATGTATTGATCGTTTGATTGCGAGAGAGGTTACCGAGCCAACAGTTAGACTCACTGGTTTACGTACAGGCGAAATGCATTTGATCAATGACATTCCAACGGACAGGATCGATGAAATTAAGGCAGATAAAAATCTTGAAGTATTAAGTTGGTCTCACGGTGTTTTTGATTTTGTGAACTTAAATTATAAACATGGTCCATTTCAGGACGAACGGGTAAGATTGGCAATTGACTATATGATCGACAAGGAAACGCTTTTACAAGGAGCCCTTTGGGGACAGGGTAAGACAGCGGCATCTCCTGGATTTGCGAGTAGTGCCTCGTATAATAAAAGCCTTACTCAAAGGCCTCAAGATATAGCCAAAGCTAAGTCACTTTTGGCTGAAGCTGGTTATGGACCTGGTGATTTGAAAGTTGTCTTTAAAGCGACGACTAACTACCCCTATCATGTTGAGGCAGCTCAAATTCTTGTAGAATGGTTTCGGGAGGCTGGTGTTGAGCTGACTATTGAACAGCTAACCTGGGCAGATTGGCTTAGCCAAGTTTGGGTGGATAAGGATTTCCAAATGTCTATGATGAATTTCAACTCAATTTGGGAAGAGGATTTCTTATACTACAGTCTGTATAATTCGACAGGAGGATTTAATTATCGAGGAATTAATGATCCTGTCATTGATGAGCTTACAGAAAAGGCTCGTGTCACGGTAGACGATGCGGCTAGAGCTGATATCTACAGGGAAGTACAGCAGCGAGTGTTTGATAAAGTTCATGACATCGTAGTATGGCACCGAAATAGTTCTTTTGGAGCACAAAAAAAATGTAGGAGGGCTTGATACATTAGTGAATGCAGATGGCGCTACTTACCACTTTCACAGAGTGTGGTTAAAAGAATAAGTACGTGGTGGAGCGTGTAAAGCGCTCCACTTACTAAGTTTTCGCAAGGTTTAACATGGCATATCTCATCCAACGATTACTATCGATGGCAATAACTCTTTTCTTAATTTCGATTATTACTTTTACAGTCACGAATATATTACCTGGTGATGTTGCCATGATGATTATGGGGACGCAATCAAATCCTGAGGCCTTAGAAAACCTTAGACAAAGTCTAGGCTTAAACGATCCATGGATTTCTCAATATGGTCGGTGGATTTTTGGTATGTTAACTGGTGATTGGGGTAACTCTCTACTTTTTAAGATGCCAATTGGTCCTATTCTATTACAGAAGATGACGGCTAGTGGACTGATTGTACTGTTGTCAATGAGCATTGCACTTACTCTTGCTGTGCCTCTCGGAGTTTGGTCGGCTGTTTTTAAAAATCGGTGGCAAGATACTGCGAGTAGTTCGGCCTCGATACTTGGAGTTAGCTTACCAGATTTTTTCTGGGGTATAATGCTTATACTTCTTTTTGCCAGAGCTCTTGGTTGGTTTCCCTCATCCGGGTTTGTTCACCCAAATGAAGATTTGTTAATGGCGCTCAAACATGCGTTTTTGCCCTCTCTGGCATTGGGACTTGGGTTAATGGCTCATTTGACGCGAATGACCCGTGCTACAATGACTGGAATTTTAAGCCAAGAATTTATCCGCGTTGCTCGCGCAAAAGGGTTGGCGGAGAAAACTGTTGTCTGGCAGTATGGATTAGCAAATGCTGTTGGACCGGTCATGACAGTAGCTGGCCTTCAGATGGGATATCTATTTGGTTCGATTATTGTTATGGAAAGCTTGTTCAATTACACTGGGATGGGTTGGCTTACTTATCAGGCCTTATTGAACAGAGATATTCCCCTTATTCAAGCTACAGTTTTTGTGATCGCAGCGGTAGTCATGTTGGTCAATTTGTTCGTTGATCTTCTTTACCCAATCTTTGACCCAAGGATACGTTTAAAGTGAGTATTTTAAAGAAATTTATGAATTTCAAGGGTTTAACAGGGATAGTTCTAGTTGTTCTTGTTGTTTTGATAGCAATTTTTGCTCCCTTATTAATTCCGCCTGAATATGCGACTAGAATGGATATGAGGGCTAGGTTGGCCCCTCCAAATTTCAACCACTGGTTCGGTACTGATCAGTTGGGACGCGATCTTTTCTATAGAGTAATGCTCGGTGCCCGGACCTCAATTAATATAGCTGCGTCTGCTGTGTTAATGAGTTTAATAATAGGTCTTCCTTTAGGCCTCATCTCGGGATATTTTGGTGGACGAACAGATAATATTCTAATGCGTCTTGTCGATACTTTACTAAGTTTCCCTGCTTTACTGCTTGCTCTTACAATCAGTGCTGTCCTTGGCCCAAATCTTCAAAACACGATTTTAGCCATCGGTATTGCGTTTACCCCTTACCTTGCACGACTTATCAGGGGCGAAGCCCTAAGGGTTTCACAGATGCCCTACGTTGAAGCTGCGAGGTCATCAGGTGCAACGAATACCCGTTTAATTGTGGGTCATGTTTTACCAAATATTATGCCCGTAGTAATAGTGCAGGCCACTATAAGTCTTGCATTTGCCATTTTAGCGGAGGCTGGATTATCTTTCCTGGGCTTGGGAACGCAGCCACCCGAGGCCTCTTGGGGTCTTATGATCCAAGCATCAAGAGATTACCTAGACCGCGCTCCATGGACAGCCTTAGTACCTGGTACGGCTGTTGCGCTGACTGTTTTAGGACTTAATATGTTTGGTGACGTTCTTAGAGATGTACTCGACCCGAGGTCACAATCATGAGCACTAGTAGCCAGAGTATTCCTAAAGCAAAAACAACAGATGATGACCCTGTAATTTCAATTGAAAATTTACAAGTGCAGTTTGAAACTGATGGTGATACGATAATCGCTGTTAATGACGCTACTTTTAAAGTTCACCCAGGAGAGACCGTTTGCCTCGTTGGAGAGAGTGGGTCTGGAAAATCTGTCACCTCCCTTTCTTTAATGCGGCTTGTCGAGTTCGGGGGCGGTGAAATTAAGAATGGTCAGATGCTTTTATCTAGGAACGGAAAAGGAGCAATAGACCTTGCTGAAGCTGAGCCTGAGACAATGCGTTCCATACGCGGTAACGAAATCGGGATGATCTTCCAAGAGCCAATGACATCGCTTAATCCAGTATTTTCAATTGAAAGGCAGTTGACAGATGGATTGCGTTTACACACAAATTTATCAGCGGCTGAAACACGAGAAAAAGCCTTGGAGTTATTAAAAGAAGTCAGAATTCCTGATCCCGAGAAAAGACTACGTCAATATCCACACGAACTCTCTGGTGGAATGCGACAACGGGTAGTTATTGCAATGGCTATGGCATGTCGACCAAGGTTACTAATAGCCGACGAACCAACAACTGCGTTGGATGTAACAATCCAAGCTGAAATCCTTAGCCTAATAAATCGTTTAAAACGTGAAACTGGAATGGCTGTTCTTTTTATTACACATGATATGGCTGTTGTGGCGCAAATGGCTGACCGGGTAGTCGTCATGTATCAGGGTAATTTAATTGAGCAAGGGGCTGTTGGGGATCTTTTTTCTTTTCCTAAGGAAGAGTATACGCGCGCACTATTGGCTGCAGTTCCTCAACTAGGTGAGATGGCGGGAACTTCGGAGCCGAGGCCTCTTGCCATACCAGGTAGCGCAATAATACCTAGTACATTTGACGACAGCGACGCAAAGACTCGTAAGGAGGTTCTTCTGGAAGTTAAAAACCTTGTCACTAGGTTCCCAGTTTACGGGGGTATTCTACGACGCAAAGTGGCGAACGTTCATGCCGTTGAAGATGTCTCTTTTTCTATAAATAAAGGGGAGACAATGGCCTTAGTTGGAGAGTCGGGGTGTGGAAAATCAAGTTGTGGGCGGTCTATCTTACGATTGGTTGAACCAGTTTCGGGTCAAATACATCTCAACGGCAAGGATATTATCTCTTTAAACGATCATGAATTGAGGAGCTCAAGACGGGAAATGCAAATGGTATTTCAAGATCCATTTGCGTCATTAAACCCTTATATGAGACTTCAAGAACAGATTGCTGAGCCATTAAAGAACTTTGGCCTCGGTTCAAAATCTGAAAGAAACGATTTGGTTGCTGATATTTTAGAAAAAGTGGAGTTACCATTATCTTTTCTGAATCGGTTTCCCCATGAGCTCTCTGGTGGTCAACGGCAGCGCGTGGCTATTGCACGTGCAATAGTAGTCAATCCTAGTCTTGTCATAACTGATGAAGCTGTTTCTGCTTTAGATGTTTCGGTTCAGGCACAAGTTTTGAACTTAATGATGTCTTTGCAGGATGAATTAGGTTTATCATACCTATTTATTAGTCATGATATGGCAGTGGTCGAGAGAGTATCACATAAAGTGGGGGTCATGTATCTCGGGAGGCTTGTCGAACTGGGTACCAGAGCTCAAATCTTTGAGAACCCTCAGCACGATTACACACGCTCGCTAATGGCCGCGGTTCCAATAGCCGATCCAAAACAAAGAAATATTTTAGGAGATATGAGTTTTAAACCCATACCCTCACCAGTCTTTCCTGTTGGGCATAGAGTTGATGACCCGATTTATGATGAAATCGAAGATGGCCATTTAATTCTTAGGAATTAACTCTTACTACTTCTACTAAATGAGAAGACAAGGACTTCTTATAACTATCATTTGATGGTTGACTGTTTGGTTGAGATCTATAAGTAGCGATGTAATTTTTTAACGTATAGTTTTTATAAAGCGTGTCGTTTTGAGAGGTCCAACATGCTTTTTAAATTTTCAAGGAAAGTAGTCTAAATGGGTATCACGGATGATTTTGGCTTTGGAACACAGATTAGAAAATCTCCTTTCTTTGACTCCACGGTAAAGTGGGGAGCAAAAGGTTTTTCGGTTTATAATCATATGTATATTCCAAGAGATTTTGGTGATCCGGAAGAGAATTTTTGGAATTTAGTCACAAAAGCCATTCTCTGCGATGTTGCTGTCGAGCGTCAGGTTGAAATTTCGGGTAAAGATGCACAAGACTTTGTCCAATTATTAACCCCGAGAGATTTATCTAAACTTTCTGTAGGCCAATGTAAGTATATTCTAATTACAAACGCTGAGGGTGGAATTATAAATGATCCTGTTTTACTTCGTCTGGAAGAAAATCGATACTGGATCTCTCTCGCAGATAGTGATGTTCTATTATGGGCCCAAGGAGTTGCAGTAAACTCTGGGCTGAATGTAAATATTTTTGAACCTGACGCCTCGCCACTTCAGTTGCAGGGTCCCAATTCTAGTAAAATAATGGAAGCATTATTTGGAGCTAGTATAGCAGACTTAAGGTACTATTGGTTGCGTAAGATTAATCTAGATGGGATCCCCTTAATCGTTTCTCGTACCGGTTGGTCGAGTGAGCTCGGTTATGAAATTTTTCTTTGCGACAATACCAAAGGGTCTGAGTTATGGGAAAAAATTATGAGTGTAGGAGCTTCATTTGATCTCAAACCTGGGCATACTTCATCAATTCGAAGGATTGAAGGGGGCATGCTGTCCTATCATGCAGATATGGATATTCATACAAACCCATTTGAATTGGGTTTAGATCGATTAGTGGAATTAGATACTAATTTGCACTTTATTGGAAAGGTAGCTTTAAAGAATATTAAACACAATGGAATAAAACGAAAGCAGGTTGGTATTGAAATATCAGGGCTGCCTTTAAAGGGACCAAACACGCGTTTCTGGTCTCTCGAAAAAAATGGAAAAATTGTTGGGAAAGTCACTTCTGCGGTGTATTCGCCAAGGCTTAAAAGGAATATTGCTCTTGCAATGGTTGACCTCGAACATACTACAATGAGTACTGCGCTGGAAGTCATTACCCCAGAAAGTAATTTGCGAGCCAAGGTTGTTGAGAAGCCATTTTTTGACCCAAAAAAAACGATTACTAAGGGTTAATATTATTACGATATCTGGGTTTCAGTGATTTTAAAAATTAGACCGTCTTTTGAGTGAATCTTGGCGTTGCAATAGTGGGTTTCTAACTATATATTTATAATATATTTAATTAATAAGTAAAAAAAACTTGTGTTAGCATTGGAGCTTCCCATGGATGTGACTAAATTACCTTTTGATACAGCTGAACTCTTAAAGGGGCTTAGACCTTGGATTGAATGTGAGAGCCCAACACACGACTCTGCTGCAGTGGATCGTATGATGGATCTGGCGGCCTATGACTTAGCGGGGCTTGCAACGATTGAACGAATTCCCGGCAGAATGGGGTTCGGGGGCTGCCTACGTGCGCGCCTTCCACACCCTGATTTTGGCAAACCTGGTATACTAATTGCTGGACACATGGATACAGTCCACCCAATTGGTACTTTAGATGTTTTACCATTTAAGCAAGAGGGCGATATTTGTTATGGTCCGGGCATTCAAGATATGAAGGGTGGTAACTTTGTAAGTGTTGAAGCAATAAAAAAATTAATACTGACGGGACATCAAACACCGCTACCAATAACGATACTCTTTACACCAGATGAGGAGGTGGGAACACCCTCCACCAGAGAATTGATTGAAGCTGAAGCTAAACGAAATAAGTATGTTCTAGTACCAGAGCCTTGTCGCGAAGACGGCGGCGCAGTTATTGGCCGCTACGCTATTGCGAGATATAATTTGCGAACTTTTGGCAAGCCAAGTCATGCAGGAGCACATCTCAAAGATGGTCGTTCTGCTATAGCCACAATGGCTAATAAAATTGGCGAAGTAGAGGCAATGACAAGCGACGATTGTACATTTAGTGTGGGCATAATTAATGGAGGACATTGGGTTAATTGTGTTTCCTCGGAGTGCTCTGCTCAAGCGTTGTCGATGGCCAAACGACAAGAGGATTTGGATAAAGGTGTCCAAGATATGCTGAATTTAGCTTCGACTGAAAATGGTGTTGAATTTCAGGTTACTCGTGGTGTTACTCGACCCGTTTGGGAGCCAAACCAAGTCGGCACTATGGAAATGTTTGATCTAGCAAAGGATATTGCTAAAGATCTCAAATTTGATTTGACTGGGGCAAGCCAAGGAGGTGGCTCTGATGGAAATTTCACAGGTTTCTTAGGTATACCAACACTGGATGGCCTTGGGGTCAAAGGGGCAGGGTTGCATACGCTGAATGAACATATAGAAATTAAGAGTCTTGTTGAACGTGCTCGCCTGATTTCGGGGTTACTAATGCGATTGACTTAAGGATTTAATGTTTTGGATTTTTCTTAATCTTGTGATAATCTAAAAATATATATTTAAAAGTAGAAAACTTAAGGAGCACAAGATGCCAGAAATTGATTTAGCCTATCTACCAGTCATAGGTCGTGGAGAACAAATAAATATTATATGTGCGATGCACGACATTAAAGTTAACTCTTTGATGTCGAATCCTATGGGTGAAGATTTTGATAAAGATACGCAAGCGCCTTTTGGTACTATACCATGGATGAAAGATCATTCTAACGGAATTGAATTAAACGACTCTATGGCCATAGTTCAGTACTTAGTTACAAAATATGAAGGCCCTCTTACCCCCCAAACCCCAGAGGAGGCAGCAATTACCGGGATGTATTGGGCGTGGTGTCAAGATTACTATTCTTTTGTTTTGTCACCATTTCACGATATTATAACAGGCCATAATGAGCCCTTTTGGAGGAATCTTCGGTTGACAGACACACTAGCCGAGGGAGGAAAAGAGACTGGGATAAAGAATCTGACGACGCTTCATAAAAACCGTGCAAATTTACTTGAAAGCCATTTAGAGAAAACGGGTAATTCAGATCAGTTTTTAACAGGCTCAAACTGTTCCTATGCTGATATATTTTTGTTTACATGTGTAAGAACAGTGCAAGAAACAGGAGGTTTTGGTATTTTAAGAGATGAGTCAGGTGGTGACCCCTTCAAAGATTACCCTATTATCTCTAGTATTTGTAACGAAGTTGGAAAAATTGATGCGGTAAGCAAAACTGTGGGATCAAAATTTTCGGAATGCCCAATATAAAGTAATTTTTTTAATTTACTAAGGAGCATTAAATAACTTACTTGATATATCTATCAACTAGTTTAGCACTAATTTTCTAGTAATTGGGTTGGCAAAATGGAAAGCTTAGCACCGCTTATTAAAGATATCTCTTTAGACCAACTCAATTGTGATCCTTATCCCATTTATAAGCACTTACGTTGTAATGCGCCCGTCGCGCGAGTAAAGTCGGTGGGCCGGACGTTCATTACCAAGGCCGAGGATACAAAATATGTAAAAGATAATCCTAAGTTGTTTAGCTCTGATGATCGCGGAACACCGATGAAACGTGCTTTTTGGGCACATACCTTAATGCGGAAAGATGGTAGCGATCATATGCGTGACCGGATGGCGATGGCACCAGCCTATGCACCAAAAGTTATTCAAAATGATTGGATGCCAAGATACGAAGAGACGGCAAGAGCATATGTGGATCAATTGCCTAAAGATGAGGTGGTTGATTTTTTTGGAGTTTTATCTGGAGCATATGCAGCGCGTGGTTTAGCGTTTTTACTTGGTATAGAGGATGCAACTGATGATGAAATGATTGAGTGGTCTCAGGCATTAATCAACGGTGCTGGCAATTTTGGTTGGCGACCAGAACCCTTTGAGAGAGCAGATCGTGCGAATGAAGCAATCCATAAATTACTTAATAAATTAAAAGATTATTATAAAGCTAATCCAAATAATTCGGCGTTTTCAGTAATGGTAAATGCAGATCACCCCATTCCGGAAAAACAGATGTATGCCAATATTAAGATAGCAATTGGTGGAGGTATAAATGAACCACGTGATGCCCTAAATACAATTCTTTACGGGTTGTTGACAAACCCCGATCAACTTGAGGAAGTTAAACGTCAAGATGACTGGGTTAAAGCATTTGAAGAGGGAATAAGATGGGTGGCGCCCATTCAATTGTCATCGCGTGTAGCAACACAAGATATCAAAATTCGAGACTGTTTTATTCCTAAAGGTGATACACTGATGACTATTCAGGCAAGTGCGAATTGGGATGAGGATCTTTTTGAAAATGGAGAATTATTTAATGTTTATCGCACAACAAATAACCATCAGGCATTTGGTAACGGTCCACATTTCTGTATGGGAACACATGTGGCACGTAGAGCGGTGGCCCATGTTATGTTGCCGTTATTATTCGAAAAATTCCCCAATATGAAAATCCCTAATCTTTCTGATGTAAAATGGCATGGATTTGGTTTTAGAGGCCCAATCCAATTGCCCGTGTTATTGCAATAATCTGTTTATTTGGGAAATCATTTTTAAACCTAAGAGTAATTGATTAATCATTAACCAACTCTTTTAATAACCGTATCTTACACAGCCATTGGAGCTTTTATACTTTCTAATGGTTTATAGTTTTCCAGTATGTAGTCTTTTGGAGTTGTTTTTAATAATTCATTTAAATTTTTAAAAAGTGGCATTATTAAATTGGGTAACTTTTGTGGTTTTCTTTTGAGCTGTTGAGTGACTTGTTCCCTATGGTTTTTGTATATATGGCAATCTCCACCGACCCAAACGAATGACCCTAATTTTAAATTGCATATTTGAGCTATCATGTGTGTTAGTAAACTATAACTGGCAATATTAAATGGAACACCTAAGAACATATCCGCACTTCTTTGATAAAGTTGACAGCTTAGCTTACCATTCATGACTCTAAATTGTGCTAACGTATGACAAGGAGGTAAGGCCATTTCATTTATTTGATTTGGATTCCACGCGGACAGGATCAATCGTCTACTATGAGGGTTTATTAAAATTTCATTTATTAACCAAGCTATCTGGTCAGTTTTATTTTCATTTTCCCCATCAGCTCTATCGAAATGTCTCCATTGGTGGCCATAAACAGGACCCAATTGTTTCACCAAATCATCATTGGTATATCCAAGCTCAACGCCTTGTGCATCAGCATTTGCAGTCCAAATAGTTTTTGTTCCAATTAGGTCAGATCGATTTTTAGAAAACGTTAATTCTGCCAAACGCCTTTCATCCGTGCTACCCTCTAAGAACCATAGAAGCTCTCCTATAACGCTTCTCCAGGCTAGTTTTTTTGTGGTAACAGCGGGAAAACCACTTTGGAGATTAAACTGCATTTGGTAGCCAAATACACTATAAGTACCTATTCCGGTTCGATCGCTTACTTCTTCGCCGTTATCCATAATATGTTGTAAAGCGTTTAAATATTGTTTCATTTTTTACACCATATATCAAAACTTACACTACCAAGTTCGCCACTTTGTCTTTTATAATAGTAATTCTCTATTAAATTTTTTGGCAAAAAGGTATCGCAATTATAAACTCCTTTAATCTGACTTAAGTGAAATTCAGTTATTATATCGAGTAATCCTTCGATTAATTTGGCGCCACCAATAATCCAGACATCTTTGGTTTCTTTAATTTTTAAAAGTTTTGGTTTTATACTAGTAAATTTTACAAATTCATAATCACTAGTACCAAACTCTTGTTTACTGCTAGTGACGATTATATTTTCTCTTTCGGGTAAAGGTTTGAATGGTAGACTGCCCCATGTTGACTTACCCATTACCACTACAGCGCCTACGGTATTTTTTTTAAACCATTTTAGATCTTCTGGATTATGTGGCCAAGGCAAATTTCCGTCTTTGCCGATACCCCAATCCTCATCACAGGCTAGAATTGCTTTTATCATTTTTGCCTTCTATTTTTACCAAAGTATTGGGTCCCGGAAATCAAGATACTACTTAGACCGTGGACTTATGTTGATATAAATTAAAAATTACCATTAATTATTTTATACTCTATTGTTTTCTAAAAGTAGAGCTATTATTTGTATGTCGGCCAAAAGTTTTGTAACATTTTATGTGCTAAGTTATATATACCTAAGTCGGCTTGCTTTGTCGTCATAACCGTCCGAATGAGGTAGACCTAGTAGTGCAGTATCGACAGCGTTTTGGAGACATCAGATGAATAACTGGAAAAAAGCCTATCGCAGTTTTTACTATGAAACCGCTGATGATCCGGATGATATTGTGTTGGAGTGCAAGCGTACGGCGCTTTTAGTAATTGATATCCAGAACACCTATCTCGTGCCTGATGATGACCCTGCCGAGGCTACGCGTTGGCAACCGTTTTACGATCGAATGAACAATATTGTGATCCCGAATAACGCCAAGTTGCTAACCTGGGCGCGAGATAAGGGGCTCGAAGTGGTGTTTGCTCGTATTGCTTGTGAGACACAAGATGGCCGTGACCGCTCTCTCAGCCAGAAAAAACCGGGGTTTAACTATTTGCTGTTGCCCAAAGACCGTAAAGACAGTCAAATAGTACCTGAGTTGTCTCCTCAGGACGACGAAATTGTAGTGACCAAAACTACTGATAGCGCATTGACTGGTACTAATTTGCGGCTGATGTTGCATAATATCGGCATTACCGATGTAATTGTTTCTGGCATTTTCACCGACCAATGTGTCAGTTCAACTGTTCGATCATTGGCTGACGAAAGCTTTGGCGTGGTTGTCGTCCATGACGCTTGTGCGGCTGCAACAATGGATTTGCACGAGAAAGAGCTGGAGATCATAAATATGATTTATTGTCATGTTGTTGGTATGGATGATCTATCGAAACTCTTGCAAACCGCTTAGGTGATCAGTCTTAGTATTTGGTAGTTCTGATTTATAATGAATCGATTTGTTCAGATAGATGAAGGAAGATGAATCTGAGAGTTTGGTAAACCACTTATAGCCCAAACACAAAAAAAGCTCAGCATGGAATGTACTAAGCTATTGATGTTATTGGCTCCGGCGGTAGGGATCGAACCTACGACCAATTGATTAACAGTCAACTGCTCTACCGCTGAGCTACGCCGGATCATGCCTTGAATATTATAGTCGTCAAAAACAGATAAACTTTGAGGATATAAAATACAAGATCAATTTTTGACTGAGATCGTTTAGGTTTCTTTTTCTGTCTAAAATAAACTAGGCCATAAAATTTAATTCATATCAGTAAAGTTACCTAAATTGGGGATTTAGTGCTTAAATAATGATGCCAATGATTGACTTAACGCGTCAATTAAATAGGCTTTCTATACTTTAAAAATTTAAGGGGGTTAATATGGTTGATTTGCCAAGTGTGAATATTGCAGAAATCGAAAATTTTAAAAGAATCTCAGAGAGCAGTGCAGACACATCAGTTTTTATGTTGAACCTCAACCGCTATTCTGAGGAGGCAGAATATCCAGAAGGTACTCTTTACAAAAAATATATGAGTATTTTGGAGAAACTTCTTCTTGAGGTTGGTGGTAAGATTTTATGGAGAACAAATATACAAAGCCAAGTTGTTGGTAACCAAAAAATAGATGAAGCACTAGGAATTTGGTATCCAAGCCATAAGTCGTTCATGCAGCTAATGGACGCACCATCATCAAAAGAAAATATGAGGTTAAGAGATTTAGCTGTTGCACATGCAGATTTACATAAGTGTGAGGACTATACTAAAAAATAGCAAAGGAGTAATAAGGTTATGTTAAACGAACTTATTTGGTCATTACCCACAACATTGACCCACGATGTTTGCGGGTCTACGGATACTCTTTCTTTTGTAGGTGGGGCGGGCGACTTTGATGCTAAGGGTAAAATAAGAAACGTTGGTAATATCATTGCTCAGATCCCTGGAACAGTTAAAAATATAGCTATCGCACTTAATCAAGAAAATTGCACACTAGCTGATGCTGTTAGACTTAAAGTCTTTTACACGCCAAGTGAAATAAGTGACGAGATCACCCTTATTAGTGCACTGCAGGATATTCTTCCAATGGACCCGTCTCCAGTAATATCAACTCTACCTGTACCACTGCAACCTTTTCAAGGTCAGGAAGTCCAGATTCAAGTAATTGCAGCTCGTGGTTGGCGCAAACGGGGTGACTTTCAATTTGCTTCTCAACCGCTTGAAGTTCCTGGGGATGATTCCTCCAGGCGGCCCTTAGTAACAACTTCATTAAGGGCAGGAGAATTCATAGCAGTGTCAAACCGGACCGCTGCTCATTTTAATAAAAAATTGGAGATGTCTTTAGATGGTCCAGGCCAATCTCACATTATAATGCCCTCACTTCAAAATTCATTGAAGTCTGTAGGGGCCTCACTCCAAGATAGTATTAAAATGGAGGGTTATTATTTCGGGACCACGCGTAAAGATTGGGCGCCTCTTGCTAAGGCTCGTGCCTCATACTTTAGTGAACCGGGTCCTCCCGCTACTGTTGTCCCTTGTCATACACTATGGCCAGAAAATACGCACACAAAAATTGAAGTTCTTGCGATGCGTGAACGTCGTAATAGCTTTGATAAATATATCCCCCGAGAGGATGCATGGCCAGCAAGGGTCTGGGATTGGCAATTAAATTTGCCTTACCGTCAAGCTCAGAAAATGCGTAATATGATTTGGCTTGGTGGACAGGTGCCTGCTGAACCATTCTCTAACACCGGAAAGCGAGTTTTACCTGGTCAGCTATTACCTCAGACCCGCTTTACTATGAGTTATTTAAGTGATTTGCTACGTCCGTTTGGTCGAAGTCCCTCAGACCTGAAGCTTATGGTATGTTACTATACTGCACCAAATGACGAAAACGTTACTCAACAGCTGTTAAGACTGCTGCAAGATTGTTGTGGTGGCGTTTTACCTCCAATCACGTTAGTACCAGTCCCACATATGCAGACTTCCGACTCAACTGTTGAGATCTGGGGCGTAGCTCAAGGATAAATTTATTTTAGACAGTGCTGGTTTTAGGTGTTGCAATTATTTGGTATTGAATATTTTGACTCCTGGCTGTCTTAATGCCGGTATTAGCCATAAACATATCAATGTTGCTATCATACCCTCTATCGCAATAATACCAATCGCAATATCTGCACCTAACCAATTAGCCATAAAACCAGTATGTAAAACACCTAAAGGACCAAAGCCAATGCAGACTACTATTAAACCCATTATACGACTACGAGCTTCGGGAGGGGTTGTTGTGAATGCAATGGTGGCCTGCATCGAGCTAAATCCAGCCTCTCCCAACCCCCCAACGAACAGCACTACGAGCGCTAATCCAAACACAGGGGTTATAGCAAAAAAGAAGATTGTTATTAGTACCATTAAAGTGCCGCCCAAAAAATATCTCATGAAGAGGTTAGGCTTTGCTTTTACTGCAAGTATCAGTAGGTTAATTAATGCGCCAGCACCAAGCATAGACGATAATACTCCAATTGAAACTGAACTGAGACCCAACTTACTGGCACCAATAACAGGAACCATAGAGATAAAAGAGTAACCAAAAAAGTTTAGAATAATAGTCAGAAGCAGTACTCCGAAGACTGATTTATTATTGTGAGCTTGTAAAATTCCATCTTGGACACTACGGAAAAAATAGTTTTTAATTTGCGTCTTAGTAGTCGGAACTATTTTAACTTTAGATGCAAATATTAGAGCAAAAGCTAGTGAGATACCTGCTAAAAGGTAAAAACCTTGTATGCCAACATTATGCATTAAAATTCCACCGAGTAGCGGCCCAATGAACATTGTAATTTTACCTATAGCAACATCAAATGTAAGGCAGGTCGAAGCGTTATCTAATCCTCCTGACTCACCTAATAGCGTTCGGCGAATTGGATACTCCATCGTTCCAATTGACCCGCTTAAAAAAGTGCCGATTGCTAAATGCCATAATGTTAGCTTTTCTGTAATAGCTAAGTAAAAAAGCACACTCATTACAACTACCATACTGCTATAACCAAGTAATAATACAAAACGCTTATTAAATCGCTCTCCAATTACCCCCACGAATACTCCAAAGAGTGCCCCTGGCACAGTATTAGTAAAAGCTATAATGGCGACGATCAGAGGAGAACCAGTCAATTGGTAGGTAAAAATTCCTATGACGAGTATTTCTGTCCAGCGATTGATACCAGTAAACACGCCAGTAAACCAGAGATTTCGAACATTATTCACTGAAGCGAGCATAAATAACCTTTTTATACCGCTTTCGGAATTGACCATTTTTAGTAACCTTTTGCCTGACGATATGGGCATTAAATCCTATAATTTAGAGATTACAATAGTAATTATATTTCCATTCAATCTCTTTTTGATAATTCAGCCTCTAGGTTATTAACTTAAATAGAAACTTTATAAATATTTAATTATTTTGAAAATAAATTGTTTATTATGTCTGGGGTTGTTACCTTTACTCCAATTACGAGGAGGCTACTACCTTGGTCAAACGTTTATCTGAACCTTTAAACTATATGGAGCGTATAAGTAAGTATTATACTGGTCTGGGCTATGGTGAGCCATATAGATGGGCTAGACAACGTGAAATACCATTTGCTAAATTGAAAAAACCTTTAAAAAATTCTACAGTTGGAATTGTTACAACAGCGGCCCTATTTAATCCCAAAAACGGTAATCAGGGGCCTGGGGCTGCGTATAATGGAAAGGCTAAATTTTTTAACGTTTATAGAGAACCTATTAGTCCCTTTCCTGATTTAAGGATATCTCATATAGCTATCGATCGAACTCATACAACTGCTAGTGATATTCATACATATTTTCCATTAAAGGCACTTTCTAGATTACAAGAAAGTGGCCTTTTAGGTCGGTTAGCTCCAAATTTTTATGGATTACCAACAAATCGTTCCCAGAAAATAACTATAGAAAAAGATAGTGTTGAATTAGTTAGGTTGTTTAAAAGAGATAAAGTAGATGCTGCAATATTTGTTCCTAATTGTCCCATTTGCCATCAATCAGTCGCACTGGCTGCCTCGAGCTTAGAGAGAACTGGAACTCCTACCGTAATAATGGGTTGTGCCTTAGATATTGTTGAATATGTTGGAGCTCCCAGATTTGTCTTTAATGATTTTCCCTTGGGAAATTCAGCAGGACTGCCAGATAATGTCTCCTCGCAAGATTTAATAACTAAGATGTCTCTTGATTTATTAGTTGAGGCAACCCGGCCAAGGACAACTAAAAAGTCACCCTTTGACTGGTCTGGAAAAATTGATTGGAAAAAAGATTACTCAAATATTAATCTACTAACAAATCAAGAAATAAAAGATCGTCGTATAGAGTTTGATGAAGTTAAAAAAGTGGTAAAAGGTGTAAAGGATCGATAATTTATTAAGTCGTTCGTTTTAAATATTCGACTGAATAATTGTCGAAGTCATATGAATCTATTGGTTTAAAACCGTTTTTATAATGAAAATTTAATGAAACTATATTTTTTGGACGAGTGTATACTTCGCAACATATTGGTAAATTTTTTGGGGCAGCGTATTTATATAATTCTTTATATAACTGCGACCCATGCCCATGACCAAGATAGCTATTATTTATAGCAATTCTATCCACATATATGAACCTAGTCTCTCGCTCATTGAAGTACTTATAGTTTAATGAGCGGTGTTCTGATTTTTCTCTAAAGCAGATCATAAACCCTACAACACTTCCATTATTTAGCACACACATACAAACATCACTGAGATTGATTAATTTTGAAAGTTCAACATCTGAAGATAGATCAGTTAAATAGTGAGCATGTTGTTGGTTGATTTTATATAGTTGCCTAAGAATATTACTTTCAGGAGTTTTACTAATTTGAATGATTTTCATAATTAACGCCTCTGAGTATTTTGACTGGATCGACTTACTAAATAAGAGTTTATACTCTTTTAGATTTTATTCTTATCTTACTTCCTTAATTAGTTTCATTATTCTAAGTTTTTTATACAAGGTAATTTTAAATACTGCGAATACTTAAAAGTTCATAAGGTGTTACAAATTTTTTCGCCAATTATAAAACGTAAAACAATCTAATGTATAAATTTTTTACTTTTGGCTAGGATTTTATTTTATGAATTAACGTTGAATTATTATTTTTCGGGTTATTGACTGATTTGCAAACTCTATAGAATCTAATATTATTATTAGCATAGCTATCTAGTATGTCTTCTCCCTTCAGATAACTATTTACTTCTTCAGTCTCCAATAAAACTGGCTGCCTGTGATGAATATGTTTTATCGCATCAATGGCATTACGAGTAAGAACAAGACAACCAATTTCATTATAAAGACCTGCAAAAAAATGTGATTGCGCATAGTGGTAGTAAGGAATTTTTTCTTTAGTATTTCGCTGCCATTCGTACCACCCATCATGATAGATTACACATCGTTCTGCATTTTTGAATGAAGGTTTGTCATACATTGTTTCAGAACGGCAGTTGATCAGGTCCATATCTTTGTTCCATGTTGGAGAATATGACCACTTCATTAATCTTGCACCATTCTTAGTTTTCACTGGAATCAATTGGGATGGTGCAATATTATAAGAAGTCTTGTTAACCAGGCCAAATATATTAGGAGAGTATATTACAAATCTACCACACATTTTATTGGGTATTAACTATTTCTACCTTAACAATCATGTCGGCGATAATATCCTTTTTTCTTCTACTTACTCAATCTTGAAATTAATTAGGTTAATTATTTAGTTTAGCATAGTAATTAGAAGTATTTTGGGGTCTGTCCACTACTAACTTTTATTTTAATAGAGTGATATTTTAAAAAATAATAGATAAATTTTAGATCTTCTTTATTGGGTTTTAAACATGGGTATAATTAGCGTATTATAGAATTGATAAGAAATTGATTGGAGAAACCTTATGAATAAAAAAGTAAACAAAGATAATCTAGAGAGTTTAGTCAAAGAAAATTGGAAAATTCTTAGTGAGAGAGACGCTATTTCTAAAAGCTATAAGTTTAAATCGTTTAATGAAGCATTTTCTTTTATGACAAGTGTAGCAATGTTTGCAGAAAAAATTAATCATCACCCTGAATGGTTTAATGTTTATTCGCGAGTAGATGTGGTCCTGACTACTCATGATTTAAACGGTGTATCAGAATTAGATATAAAATTAGCAGAGCATATGGATAGTTTTGCTTATAACTTACTATAATTGTGAAAGAACTTATACAAACTAACGATTTAGCTACTTTAGCATATATAAAGTTACTTTTAACAAATGAACGTATAAAATACTTCGAAATGGATACTCATATGAGTTCTCTGGAAGGATCTATAAATATACTTCCTCGAAGAATTTTAGTGTCAAATAGTTCAATTATTAAGGCAAAAAAAATATTAATAGATAGCGGTATAGAATTGACATAAGATTACCATAGGTCGGCTACGAGTGATTAATCCTCTTTTATAGTTATTTCTAATATTTAATCCTACTTAATCGTGGCAATAGATTTTATCATTTAAAAACAATGGGTAAAGTTTTTTGTAACTAGTTTGTAACTATTGCTGAAATTAAAGTTCTCCTTACCAGCTGTTTTGCAAAGCTTTATTTAACTTTCTTACATACTTTGTAATTTCAGATTATCTGTTTGTCAGTAACAATCATATTGAGATATCACGGATTCCATAACGTCGTCCAAATACATAGAACTTTTAGTGCTCTATTGTTTCTAAAAGTTAAGCAAAATCATTCGTTTAATGCATTCAAATAAGTATTGCAAAAAAAGTGGACATGAAGGTTTGTGGAGTGACTGTGGTCACTAAGTTATTTACATAAGTGTCTCTATACTGTACCCGTACTTTCTTGTATCTAAATAATGAGGACAATCTTATGCCTGAAGTTAGTAAACTAAACGATGATGAGATAGACTTATTTGGGTTGGTAGAAACGCTTTGGCGTGGGAAATGGAAAATCATTATTACCACCTTTATTGCCGCTTTGGTTGGGGTTGCTTTTAGTCTTTCTACGCCAAATTTGTATAAGGTTTCCACGTCAATCAAAAATGGTAATTCTTCTGTGTTTATCAAACACGTTCCAATAAATGATTTTTTGAATAATAAAAATTTAAGTGATTATGTGATAAACGCTCCCACCATCTTCAGTATGTTTATTGATGAATTCAATGATTATGAAATTATGAAAAATGTTGTTAGCAACGATGAATTTGTAAGACAGTCAATCAAAGATTTAGATGAAGATGATAAACAGAAGGCGTTGATTAATTACGCCAAATTGTTTGTGATAGCGCCACCTTCGAAAAATGAAATAAATTGGATGTTGTCGTTTGAGTGGCACAATGATGAGCAAGGTAAACGTTTATTAAACGAGGCTTTGAGACTTACCCTAATAAATGTGAAAACAAATTTGTTTAACGATATCGAACAGTTGGCTACATCGGTAGAAAAAAAGATCCAACGCGAATTAGAAGTTTTACGAAGTGAGTTAAATTTAATTATGCAGAAACAAAAGATATCTAACAACAAACGTATTTTGTATTTAGTTGAGCAATCTGCCATTGCTAAAGAATTGGGTATAGAGGCAAATACGCTTTATGCGAACGCTTTGGCACAAAAACCGTCAAGTGAAGTTTTGTTGAATATTAACACCAATGAAGTCCCATTTTATTTACGTGGGTTCGAAGCGATAGATAAAGAACTAGCGGTTATAAGAAATCGTACCCAAAAAGAACAACTTTTGATGACAGATGGGTATCTTAAAGTAATGAATTCAATCATTTCACTTGAAAATGATTTATCCGTACGTCAATTAAAAAATTCGTTAAAGTCTGTTGAAAATGATAATCCGAGTGATTGGGTTCGGTTTGATTTAAAACATGCTGATAGTAAATCACAAAAGAATTCGAAGTTATACGTTGCTTTGTCAATAATTTTTGGTGGAATGTTGGGAGCAATTTATGTGCTTGCCTCTAATATTATTCGTAAGCGTAACGAGTGGTTGGTAAAAGCGTAAGAAGCCTTTCAATCGCCTTGCTGCTAATGCGTTGATATTATTGAGATTCAATAGTCGCGTAAGTTTGTAAGAAAGTTTGCAGTTGCTGATAAAATATTTAAGTAAACTAATGGCTTAACTTTAACTTTGTAACGAGTATGTAACTTTTAAATGATAGTGCTTTTTATAATGGCTTCCCTTTCCTGCCTTCAACATTTCTGTGGTTTCATAGAGAAAATTATTTCTACCTTTTCTACTACCAAAAACCCAAATACAAACAGTGTCTTTGCTATGGTAGATAGCCTTTTTTTATCATTTAAATACAGTTATTTCAAAATACTTTGTAACTACTTTGTAAGTTTTTTTATTGTAAATCTTAATTTATCGAATGGTTAAAAGTATGAGCAGTAACGCGCTAACAGAAATGGCCACACTAGTTCGAATATAATTAAAGAAATTCCATTTTGTTTCAAATTTTAAACGTTCGTTCGCTAAATTTTCATCATTTAACTCTTCAATTTTAACTTTTTGAATATGATTATTTAAGGGAATATGGATGGCTACCGTTATGCCTTGCACTCCCAACAAATAAGCAACACCAATTAAAAGGATTAACCAAGTTTCTGCTAGCCCAACACTCGCTAATGAAACTAAAATTGTCGTTAACATTGCAACGATAGAACCTATCCAAGTAAACATGAAAAGCGGCTGTTTGTTTTGTATTACTGCGTCTGTCACCTGAAATGCTCTTAGAAAGTCTTTATCATTAAGGTTTGATAAGCCTGGCATAACAACAATTGCATATGTAAAAATGAACCCACCGACTAAACTACAAGATAGGATAGATAAGATTAAAGAGATATCCAACATGTCCATCATATTTTATCCTTGCAATTTCAATATAATTACTTTAAAAAGTCTTTATAAAACATTGAAATAAAACATTTATTCCCACTCAATAGTTCCAGGAGGTTTAGAAGTTATATCATAAGTAACCCTGTTTATTCCTTCGACTTCGTTAACAATCCTTGTTGAGGTCTCTCCAAGAAAACTATGATCAAATTGGTAATAATCTGCTGTCATCCCGTCTACAGAAGTCACTGCTCTCAAGGTGCAAGCATAATCGTATGTTCGCGCATCACCCATAACTCCAACTGTCCGAACTGGTAATATAGCTACAAAAGCTTGCCAGATCTTATCATATAAGCCGTGTTTACGTATTTGATCTATGTAAATTGCATCCGCCTTTCTAAGTATCTCTATCTTTTCTAGTGTAATTTCACCTAGGCACCTAATTGCTAGACCTGGCCCTGGGAATGGGTGACGAGAAATAAATTCCTTGGGTAAACCTAATTCTTTTCCTAACTCACGGACTTCGTCTTTAAATAGGTCTCTAAGAGGCTCAACAAGTTTTAACCCCATTTTTTCTGGTAACCCGCCAACATTATGATGAGATTTAATGGTTACTGAAGGACTTCCTGAAAAACTAACAGATTCAATTACATCTGGGTATAATGTACCTTGCGCCAGAAACTCAGAACCTTCAATTTGATTTGCATATTTTTGAAAAACATCAATAAACAGACCACCAATTATTTTACGTTTTTTTTCTGGATCTGATACACCATCTAATTTTCCTAAAAACAACTCGGACTCTTCTGCAAGAATTAAAGGAATGTTAAAGTTGTTCTCAAACAATGAAATAACTTCTTCAGATTCTCCCTGACGTAAAAGCCCGTGATCGACAAAGACACAAGTTAGTTGATCTCCAATTGCTTGGTGAAGCAAAACCGCTGCGACTGAACTGTCAACACCCCCGGACAATCCACAAATGACCTTTCGATCACCAACTTGATTACGTATTTTTTCAATCATAATCTCTTTGTATGAATTCATCGTCCAGTCACCCAAAAACCCAGCTAGCTCAATAAAGTTTTTGTACAAGAGCTTCCCGTTAGGTGTATGATGTACTTCTGGGTGGAATTGAACAGCATAAAAGTGACGGCTGGTATCTGCTACAACAGCGAACGGTGCGTTCGGAGAACTCCCATATATTGCAAAGCCTGGCGCTATTGTTTTAACATGGTCACCATGGCTCATCCAGACTTGTTCAGGTCCGTCTTGGAACCAACCATTTAAAATATCTAGCTCACCTTTTTGGGTTAAAAAAGCTCTCCCAAATTCTGAGGTACCTTGGCCACTTTCAACAGCGCCACCTAGTTGGTGCATCATAAGTTGTTGACCATAGCAAATACCCAAAATAGGAATTCGCAACGAAAATATTTCCTTGTCAACTCTGGGGCTTCCTTTCCGGGTTACACTGTCGGGTCCGCCAGATAATATTATCGCTTTAGGAGCTAATTTTGTTAAGAACGAGTATGAAGTGTTTTGATAAGGATGAATTTCGCAATAAACGTTAAGTTCTCTTAACCTTCGTGCTATTAATTGTGTTACTTGGCTCCCAAAATCAATAATTAGTAAGCAATCTTTATTGTGTTTTCCCATAGGATGTATCTAAATCTAGCTTTTAAGTTAAGCAAGTTGGTATTTTTTATTTTTTATCTATACCGACATAAACTTATCCTATTTTGTCGGTAATAAACCTAAGGTGGCGAATTTTGTTTGTTTCAAATTTATTAACTGAGTTAACCTATATCATAATTTTTAGGATTTATTATGACTGAGATAGACGGAAAACGCAGAAGATCTAGAAGCGGTGGTGGAAGTGCGCGTAGAGCAGAAAGAACAGCCGTGAAGATTGAAAGCGCTAAGTTTATTGAAAGAAATATACCGAATTTTGAAGTCTTATCTGAAGAGGCCTTGGAGATTATAGAGCGTAATGCTGAAATTGTACTTGAAGAGGTAGGTGTAGCTTTTACAGATAATCCGTCAGCAATTAAAGTTTGGAAAAACGCTGGTGCCGAAATTGAAGGCGAAAGAGTAAGGATCCCAAAGGGATTGGCACGTAAATTGTGTGAAACAGCACCAAACAAAATTATTCAACATGCGCGAAATTCAGAGCGAAATGTAGAAATTGGTGGAAATTCTTTAGTAACTGCACCAGTTTATGGGCCACCATTTGTTCGCGATACAAGTGGGGGTCGTAGATATGCAACAATAGATGATTTTCAAAAATTTGTTAAGTTATCATATATGTCTAAATGGCTTCATCATTCTGGAGGAACATTGTGTGAGCCAACAGATATTCCTGTTAATAAACGTCATCTAGATATGCTTTACGCGCATATGACTTTGTCTGATAAGCCATTCATGGGTTCAGTTACTGAACCTTCAAGGGCAGAAGATTCGGTTGCAATGAGTGATATTCTTTTCAATGGGCTAAATGATAGAACGGTGATGACATCACTAATAAACATCAACTCTCCTTTGACATTCGACGCTACAATGATGGGCGCTCTGGAAATCTATGCGAAAGCTAATCAGGCCTGCATTATCTCCCCATTTATAGTCGGTGGTGCAATGGCACCTGTATCGGTTGCTGGTACATTAACCCAAGTTTTGGCAGAAGTTTTAGCAGGTGTCGCATATAGCCAACTTGTTCGCCAGGGTTCACCCGTTATATTTGGAGCATTTGTAACCTCAATTGATATGAATTCTGGCGCGCCGACTTTTGGTACACCGGAGGCATCTCAAATTACTTATGGCGCCGGCCAACTAGCTCGGCGTTTAGGTTTGCCTTACAGGTCTGCTGGCGGGTTTTGTGGTTCAAAATTACCAGACGCTCAAGCTGGATATGAAAGTGCTAATTCGTTGAATATGGGTTTACTTTCTGGTGTAAACTTTATGTTACATTCATGTGGGTGGCTTGAAGGTGGCCTAGTGTCATCATTTGAAAAGTTTGTAATGGATGCAGATCAATTAGGAATATTGCACGGGATGGCAAAAGGTATTGAGTTTGATGAAAATGCTCAGGCTATGGATGCTATAAGAGAAGTTGGTCCGGGGGGGCATTACTTAGGTTGTGAACATACACAAAATAATTTTAAAGATGCGTTTTGGCGGTCTGATATTCTCGATTATAAACCATACGAAACTTGGACAGATGAGGGCTCAAGAGACACCCAAGCTTTGGCTTCTATAAGGGTTGAGAAAATACTTCAGGATTA
>JBJLGD010000020.1:0-37861 GCA_045565015.1 Paracoccaceae bacterium | reverse complement strand
TGTTTGACGGATATTCGATATATTTCAGGGACGACGTTTCATAGCAGGAAAGGTGCAATCACCAATAAGTTTAGTTACAAAGTGGATTACCTACTAATAGACTATGAAAGCCATAAAATTTCTTTACCTCTTTTATTTTCGTTTAATAAACGAAACATAATGTCGATTTCTGATAAGGACCATGGAGGCTCACCAAAATTAGGAACTGGTGTTAGATGGGTTCACAAGGTGTTAGAGTCTCTTGATCTTTTGGCTGAAACAAAAAAAATTTATTTACTTGCTCAGCCCAGGGTGCTCGGCCCCGTCTTCAATCCAGTAAGTTTTTGGCTTTGTTATGACATTAATGAGAACTTGAATGCGGTCCTGATTGAGGTGAGTAACACATTTGGGGAAAAGCACTCTTATATCTGTAGTCACGCCGATCGACGTCCTATTGCACCAACTGACGTTTTGAATGCGTCTAAAATATTTCATGTCTCGCCTTTTCAAGTTGTAGAGGGTGAATATAAATTCCAATTTAAAATTAGTGAAAGTAAAATTTATATTGTTATTGATTATAGTTCAGGGAGTGAGGGTGTTTACGCAAATTTAATTGGTGAAAAAAGACCTTTATCTAATTGGACAATACTTAAGATAGCTTTTCTTCGACCCTTAGGTGGTTGGAGGGTACTTTTACTCATACATTATCAAGCGTTAAAATTATGGCTTAAGGGTGCTAAATATAGAGAAAAGCCATTACCCCCAAAAAGATCCATATCGCGTTGACTGATAGCATTTTAGATAAGACCAAAAATAATCTGTTGCCTTTTTCAGTGTTTGGAGCTGTTTTAGCAAGCGCAGGACTACCCATTTATATGTTTGGCCCAATTTTTTTTGCTGAAACTTATGGAGTTAGTTTAACCTCACTTGGTGCAGCTCTGTTTGCTTTAAGGTTAGTCGATTCTATTCAAGATCCGATTTTGGGTTACATAAGTGCTCGTTTGGTTTCCAAGAGAAGTTTGTATGTCACGGGCTCAGTTTTATTGTTATGCCTAGCAATGGTAATGATGTTTGCCATACCACCATTTTTTTCTCCACTTTACTGGTTTTTCGTAACAAGTTTGTGTTTATTCACTGCCTATAGCTTCTTATCAATTAATTTTTATGCCATTGGAGTTTCAAAAGCTGAAGCCTTAAACGGTGGTCATAAAAGGTTAGCGGCATGGCGAGAGACAGGTAGTTTAATTGGTATTTGCTTGGCAGCTATAATTCCCACTATAGCTTTACGGTTCACTGATAGTCCCTACACTTTTTTTTCTATGTGGTTTGTTATCATTTCAGTAGTAGGCTGGTTTTTAATGAGGGGTGAGTGGATCAAAACTACTGAAAATTATAAATTGCCAATTTATAATGTACTCAAAGACCCTGTATTAAAAAAACTAATTATTTTTGGACTTTGTAATTCAGCTCCTTTGGCAGTGACTTCAAGTCTTTTTCTATTTTATGTCGATAGTGTTTTAGTTCTTCCGCAATATTCTGGGTTATTATTATTAACCTTTTTTATTTCAGGCGCCATTGCTGCCCCAATCTGGGCAAAGTTAGCAGACCGTTATGGAGATAAGTTAACTCTAATAGTTGCGATGCTGGTTTCTATTATGTGTTTCTCTTTTGTTTTGTTATTAAGTGCTGGGGATTTCATCCCATTCTTATTAATATGCTCGATATCGGGAGTAACTGTCGGTGCAGACCTTACATTAGTTCCAGCTATTTTTGCTGGTAGAGTTGCAAAGATTTCAGCAAATACAACGCACGCATTCGGAATTTGGTCATTTATTTCAAAGTCTTCTTTAGCATTAGCTGCGATTATTCTTTTACCAATTTTGGATTATTATGGTTATAAAGCGGGAAGTGACCTTAACTCAGCGGAGTCTCTAGAAAAACTAATAATTTTATATGCTATGGTTCCGGTGGTGCTTAAGTGTATTGCTATGGTAATCTTAATAAAAACATCATTTGGAGAAAAATAGTTTGGAAGCATTAATATATTTTATCGCAGGGATAATTATTGCCTTAATAGTTTTAATTTTAGTACGAGCACAAATATCTTTTCGTAGTCAAAAGCCTTTTGTTTACGCGGATCAAAAACCCAACTTTATCTTAGAACAAGACCTATCTGGTGACTTTGTTTGTGAAGGAGTTATTTTTGGTCCAACGGGAAAGGTGAACTCTCGGTTCGTTGCGGATATGATAATTGAATGGAATAATGGGAAAGGTGTTCTCAATGAACAGTTTACCTATGACACTGGCGTCGTGCAGGATCGAAAATGGGAGCTACACGTCTCAAGTTCTGGAGATATAAGGGCCACGGCTACTGATTTTATTGGAGATGCGACAGGTACTCAAAAAGGATCCGCTGTTAATTTGAACTATTGTATTAAATTACCTGATAGTGCCGGAGGGCACAAATTAAATGTAACAGATTGGATGTATAAATTGCATAATGGAACCATTATGAATCGAAGCCAGTTTTTTAAATATGGAATAAAAGTAGCAGAGCTCAATGCAACTATACGAAGAAGAGAAGTTAAATGAGCAACTGGAGCAATAAAAGGTATTGGCTCATTGGTGCTTCAGAAGGATTAGGCCATGCGTTGGCAAAAACTATGAGTGAACATGGTGTTGAACTTATAGTGAGTGCACGTAGTGAAGGACCATTAAAAGCACTGTGTGATTCATTACCCGGGAAAGCGTGCTACTACACAATGGATGTTCAAAACGGGGATGAAGTAAAAAATGTTAGTAAGGAAATAGGTACCATCGATGGAGTGGTTTTTTTGGCGGGGGTTTACTGGCCTATGGATAGTCAAGAATGGGACTCTGATAAAGTTGAGCAAATGTGTGACGTCAACTTTTTAGGTGCCTTAAGAGTAATAGGCCAAGTTTTACCTAACATGATAAAAATGGGCAAGGGTCATGTAGTATTGACGGGTAGTTTGGCTGGTTATAGGGGATTGCCTTCCTCTATAGGTTACGGGGCTAGTAAGGCAGGAATAATGCACCTTGCTGAGGGTATGTATGCTGACCTTCGAAAAACAAACATTAAGGTACAACTAATTAATCCGGGTTTTATCGAGACAAGATTAACTAAGAAAAATAAATTTAAGATGCCTTTTATCATGTCTGCCGATCGAGCATCAAAAATTTTCTTTCAATTTATGAGTACGACTAAATTTAAAAAGGATTTCCCTTTTATATTTAGCTTATTTTTTTAGAATTAGTCGATTTTTGCCTAATAAAAATTTACTTTACCTTATTTAAGTAGGTATTTTTTGCACTTTGAAATAGGACTACTTCATCCCATTGAACGTTCAATTTTATCGAGTGTTTCCATAGCTGATATGACATCGGTAACACATGCATTGGGAGTTCGACTTTCTCTAATGGATTGAATGAATTCTCTATCAATAAGTTCGATTCCATTATTTGATACAGCTACGTCACTTAAATCAATCTTATTATTATTCCCGTCAAAAAGGTCATCGTAGTTCGCCACAAATGTTCCGTTATCACAGATATATCGAAAAAATGTTCCAAATGGTCCTTCATTGTTAAAACTGAGTGAGAGAGTGCAAATAGCGCCGTCTTCTGCTTTCATTCCGATCGACATATCCATTGCTATCCCAAGATCAGGGTGAGCGGGACCTTGCAGTCCAAAGGCCTTCACGGCTTTGCTCCCTGTCTGGTATTGAAACAAGTCTACTGTATGACAGGCATGATGCCATAAAAGGTGATCCGTCCACGATCGCGGTTCACCTTTAGCATTGGTATTTGTCCTACGAAAAAAAATAGGTTTGAACATCCAGTTGCTGGATTTTTAACTCACCGGCTTCGATTTTATTTTTGATCCATTGGTGCGAGGGGTTAAATCGCCGTACTTGACCTGCCATGCAGGTAAGACCCGTCTCTTTATGCTTGGCTAAGACGCGTTCGCTAGCTGCAAGGCTATGGGCCATGGGAATTTCGATGAGAACATGTTTCCCGGCGTTCATGCAGGCAATTGCTTGATCCGCATGCATTTCTGTTGGTGTAGAAAGTATAACCGCATCCACATCACTTCGACTGATACACTCCTCGAGCGTAGTGGCTGCATGATTGATGTTGCGCTCAGAAGCCAACGACTGAATTTTATCATTTGTTGGCCCCATTATGGACGTAATTTCAATATCTTCGATATTGGACAAGGCGTCTAAATGTTTCAGACCAAAGGCCCCGTAGGCTCCAGCAACGCAGATTCTCATCGATATCTCCTTAGATTTTATTTTCAAGAATTATGTGGCCTACCGCTGTGTTTGAAGCAGGTACATGATAGTGGCGATGAACTTCAGAAACTTCGTGATCCAAAGCGCCGCGCATTACGTGCCACATAACCATTTCCACTCCTTCACTACCTGTTTCGCGAAGATACTCTAAGTGTGTGATTTGACTTGCTGCGACAGGATCTTCGGTCATTAAGTCTAGAAATTTTGTATCCCATTCTGAGTTGATTAGTCCCGCGCGTTTATACTGCAGCTGATGGCTCATACCACCTGTGCCAAAAATCATAACATTTAAGTCTTCATCATAGCTATTAATTGCTTTTCGTACGGCTTTCCCTAGGTTGAAACATCTATTTCCTGTTGGTGGTGGATATTGTACGACATTAACACACAGAGGGATCACAAGGGCCGGCCATTCCTGGTCTGGCCCAACATCGCCATACATCACTGATAAAGGAACTGTTAGTCCGTGATCAACTTCCATTTCATTCATAATAGTAAGATCAAATTCATCTAAGATAAGTGATTGAGCAATATGACTAGCAAGTTTTTGATGGTTTTTTACAATTGGAACTGGTCGGGCCCCCCAACCTTCATCTGCAGGTTTAAATTCAGCGGCACAACCTAGTGCGAAGGTTGGAATGCAGGAAGGATTAAACGCTGTACAATGGTCGTTATAAACCAAAAAGATCACATCAGGTTTTTGCTTTTTTCATCCATTCACGAGATTTTTTGAAACCCTCAAAAACTGGTTTCCAGTAAGGTTCGTTAGTTATACCAGTGTCCATGGCGACCCCGATTGCGGGGACATGCGAACACCCTACCCCGGCGGTTACTCTTGCCATTAGCTCTTCTCCCATTCTGATTTTGTTCGATTTCCTTCAATTGAGCGCCCGCCCTTAAGCATCATGTCCCTGTAAGCTTCAACGCCCATGCCTGTCATCCGTCCAGCAAGATTCTGGAAGTTGATTCCATCGTTAGCGGCTAATTTGGAAGTGTAATATATGTTACCACCCAATTCGAGTAATAGGTTCCAATTACGTGAGAGTACCGCATTTCGTTGCTCCGATGTCATTGGGTACGAGTCTAGATAGGCTTGTTCATCCTTATTAAAAGAGTCGCGATTTACTTGGAGCCTCAGGGAAATACAAAATTGATTCAGATGATACCCCTCTCTTGATCTGTCAGCGTCAAAGACAAAAGTTCCTGGAATGTCGTCATACTCTTTGTCAGTCATGTAGTTACCCTAGTCAGTTTAAAGTCGATTATCTATTTGAGTAGGAAATTCTTTCAAATTTCGCAAACTTAATACATCATTATGAATGTGACGCAATGGTTTATCTTGATTTTAGGATCCCAAGTATATAAAAAAACCTAACATAAATTTTATTTGGATTAAATTTGGCAATAGTTAAAATTTATGTTTTGCTAGTTTTCGAAACCCGTGAAAGGAACAAAAATGGCTGACAGGAAAACGGCTTTGGTAATTTCTGCGCATGCTGCTGACTTTGTTTGGCGTTGTGGTGGTGCAATCGCCTTACACCAGGAACTTAATTATGAGGTGACGGTGGCGTGTCTTTCATTTGGTGAAAAAGGAGAAAGTGCGAAGCTCTGGAAACAAGATGGTATGAGTCTGGAAAAGGTTAAAGAAGCCCGTAAAGATGAAGCTCAGGCTGCAGCAAATGCGTTAGGAGTGAGTGATATTCGTTTCCTTGATCTTGGAGATTACCCCTTACGGTTAGACCAAGATGCACAAGAGAAAATGGTAGATATTATCCGCGAGGTTCAACCAAATTGGATGATGAGCCACTCAAAGTGGGGACCCTTACAATACCGATCATATGAATACGACCCAGTTTGCACTTGAATGCCGCATGATTTCTCAAGCGTGGGGGCCACAACCCTGGTCAAAAAGTTTTAGGTGCACCTCAGATGTACCTGTTTGAACCTCACCAGACTGAACAAATGGGATGGAAACCAAATGTATTTCTGGACATCACGTCGGTTTGGGATAAAAAAAAGGCCGCTATCGAATGTATGCAGGGGCAAGAGCACCTCTGGAAGTTTTATACTAACGTAGCGGAAAATCGTGGTAACCATTTTCGTCGTAATTCTGGTGGTATGGCTGGTGGTCGCAAAGCAGAATATGCGGAAGGTTTTGAAATGATTTTCCCTCAAACAGTGGATGAATTAGTATGAGTTATTCAGTCGGTACACAAGGAATTGTAGTTCAAGAAATTAAACGCGCAGAGAACCATATAATTAATGGTCTTGCAAACTGTGGTGTTGCAACCGTTCATGAGGCTCAAGGCCGTAAGGGCTTACTTGGTGATTATATGCGGCCTATTTATCCAGGAGCTAGGATCGCGGGTAGCGCTGTAACAATTTTGGCGCCTCCATGTGATAACTTGATGTTACATGTAGCAGTCGAACAGCTGAAAAAAGGTGATATTCTAGTTCTTTCGCCAACTTCTCCCAGTAATGCTGGTTATTTTGGTGATTTGCTAGCTGCTTCAGCTAAAGCACGAGGTTGTAAAGGTTTAATCATTAATGCTGGAGTACGTGATGTCCGTGACCTTACAGAAATGAACTTCCCAGTTTGGTCAAAGGCTGTATTTGCTCAAGGAACAATAAAAGAGACGTTGGGCTCGGTCAACGTGCCAATAATTTGTGCCGAAGAATTGATTAACCCTGGTGATATAATCGTAGCTGATGATGATGGAGTTTGCGTAGTACGAAATGAGGAAGCTGCAGAGGTATTGGAAAAGGCGAAAGAACGGGAAGCTAGTGAAACTGAAAAACGTAAGCGATTAGAAGCAGGTGAGTTGAGCCTAGATATCTATAAAATGCGAGAAAAACTGGCAAAAAAAGGTCTAAAATATGTCTAATGGCATCCCGGCTATGTGGATGCGTGGGGGTACATCAAAGGGAGGTTATTTCTTATATCAGGACCTGCCAGAAGATAAGGTGGAACGTGACGCTCTCCTTCTAAAAATTATGGGATCCCCCGATTTACGGCAAATCGATGGTATGGGGGGTGCGGACCCGCTGACTTCTAAGGTTGCGATTGTTCGAAAGTCTAATCGCAGCGGGGTTGATATTGATTATCTTTTTCTTCAAGTCTTTGTTGATAAAGAAATTGTGACCGACTCGCAAAATTGCGGTAATATTTTGGCTGGAGTTGCACCTTTTGCTATTGAAAGAGATTTAGTTGAAGCCGATGAAAAAAACACATCAGTTACAATTTTTATGGAGAACACAGGTCAAATTGCAGTTGCTTCAGTATGCACGCCAGGAGGAGTGGTGAACTACTGTGGAAGTGCAAGTATAGATGGGGTTCCGGGGACAGCTGCACCAGTTTCGATTGAATTCAAAGACACAGCTGGGTCGAGTTGTGGAGCTCTTTTACCGACTGGAAATGTTCAGGATATTATTAACGGAGTTGAGGTAACCATGATTGATAATGGGATGCCTTGTGTAATTTTTCGAGCTTCGGATATGCACATTTCGGGTAATGAAGCAGCAGAATTATTAGAGGATAATGTTTCCATGAAAGATCGTATTGAGGCCATTCGATTGGCTTGCGGTCCGTTAATGAACTTAGGGGATGTTTCTAAAAAATCTATACCTAAGATGACGCTGGTATCCTCTCCGATGAATGATGGAACCGTTTCAACTAGAACCTTTATACCGCATCGATGCCACAAGGCGATTGGCGTACTGGGAGCTGTTAGTGTGGCTACAGCTTGTCTAATTGAGGGAACGGTAGCATATGATTCAGCCAAAAAAGGTAACGGTGTTGAGCGACACATTTCTATTGAGCACCCTACTGGAGAAATGACTGTAATTGGTCATTTAAATGAATCTGGGGAGATGAAGACGGCTGCAATTTTGCGGACGGCTCGTAAGTTAATGGATGGAGAGGTATTTCCATGAATGAAAAACAACAAATGGATGCAGACTGGTTAAAGTTTCATCCTTCACCAAGGAAACCAAATTTTATATTACCAGAGGGAGCGGTCGATTCACATTGTCATGTTTTTGGACCCTCAGCAGAGTTTCCATTTGCTCCCGAACGGAAGTACACACCGTGTGATGCTGGAAAAAAACAACTATTCGCTTTACGAGATTATTTAGGGTTTTCGCGCAATGTAGTTGTTCAGGCCACGTGTCACGGGAAAGATAATAGAGCCATGGTCGACGCGTGTCGTAGCAGCGGTGGTTTTGCACGTGGTATCGCTTCTGTAGGACCCGACATTACGGAGGCTGAGATAGCTGAGATGCATGAGGCAGGTGTGCGTGGCGTACGTTTTAACTTTGTTAAACGCCTTGTCGACGCTACACCAAAAGAGACATTTTATCTGATAGCTGATAAGATTAAGAGCTTTGGGTGGCACATTGTGGTTTATTTTGAGGCTCAAGATCTTGAAGAGCTAGAACCTTTTTTGAAAAAGTTACCTACGATTATCGTTGTTGACCATATGGGTAGACCTGATGTTGATAAGGGGATAATGCATCCTAATTTTCAACGATTTGTGAGGCTTATGGAAGAGAATGAACACATTTGGTCCAAGGTAACGTGCCCGGAACGGTTAACTTTACAAGGACCGCCATATGATGATGTTGTCCCATTTTGTAAAAAGATTGTTGATCGATTTACGGACAGAGTTCTTTGGGGTACCGATTGGCCGCATCCAAATATGAAATCACACATGCCAGATGATGGCTTTCTAGTAGAATTTATAGAAAAAATTGTTCCAAATTCGGAGTTTAGAAAAAAACTTTTGGTTGAGAACCCTATGCGTCTTTACTGGGAGTGAAGGGATCGTGGGTTCGAATCCCGCCGATTTGACCATTTAAAAGATGATACAAATTAGTAAATCAGATAGCTCTCGGCTTAACAGGCTGTGGGCTTTTTTTGAGTTTGGGGCACGGTTTAGAGCGGCTGTAACCAGTAGAAAACTTACACCAAACAACTGTATTTGCAACATTGGAGCCAAGGGGTAACGAATTATAATCTATCTTGATTATGTGTGCATAGGTACTAAAGAAGAAATTCTTCGTAATTGCATCCATTACGTTTTGTTAAGTATTATAGTGTCTTTAATGAAGCTCTTTTCTTAGTATATTAAAACTTAATAGGATCCCAAAAGGGTATATTATTTAAAAAAAAGCTTTATAAATCCTAGAATGCTTGACTTTGGGATCCATTTAGAGGAAAAGTTTGAAATACTATAGAGGATTCTTTGGGACGATGTCTTTAGGGTATGAAGAGCACTGCGATCTATGCTTGGTCTCGATAGGCTTGAGTTTAGTTGAAGTTAAATTTCACTCTCAAACTCCTCTGATATTGAATTTGGACCAGATGATGGTTTTCTTAGGTTAAGAGTATAGGGAGGACAAAATGCTCAAGACACTCAAAATCGCGGTACTTTCCGCAACTATGGCTATAACTGGAGCGGTTGCTAATGCTGAGGTTAACCTTAGTGCGCACACGACCGCACCGGGGACGGCTGTTCAGATCACCGTATCAGCATTGGGTGAGTTTGCTGCTGAACGTGGTATTGCTAATATTCAGATAAAAGATGGCCAAACTGGGACAAAATATAATGTTGCAGTAGCTGAAGGAAAAGTGGACATTGGAACTCTTCCATTTATATTACCATTTCTTTTAAATAAGGCCGCTGGACCTTACTCTAAAATGGATAAAGCAAAGGGAGCTGAGTTAGCATCTAATATACAGTTACTCTACCCTTACACATTGAGTATATTCACATTATATGCGTACGACGCGAAGGGAATAGATGGTTGGAATGACTTAAAAAATATTAAGATACTAAATGGCCCACCACGTGGTACTGCCGCTCTTAACTCAAAAGGCATTTTACAGCTTATGGCTGGTTTAAAGGCACAAGAAGATTATGAGTCAGTTACGGTAAACTGGAACCAGATGCCTCAAGCGATAATAGAAGGCTCGGTAGATGCAGTACTTGTCCCAGCTATGTTCCCTGGACCGAGGGTTACTCGAGCTGGTTCGGCCGGAAAAATGACGATGTGGTCTATGCCAAAAAATATCTTTGAGGCAGAGTCATCGCAAAAGTTCCTAAACAAACCCGGCTCTTCCCCCTACGTTGTTCCAATTGAAGACATAAAGGCTGCGATGGGACCAGGTTGGACAATTGTTTCTGAGGATGATAAATTTCGCGGATTAGCAGTTCCAGGTGGTGATATGGTTAACAAGAATATGGACGACGAATTGGCTTATCAACTTACCAAGGCACATATTGAAAATGTTGAAAAAATCAAAAAGCTCGCACCGTTCATGGCAAACTTGAATCATGGTATCATGGGCCGTGAAGTTCATGGTTTATGTGGTCCTAACCCAGTAAAATTCCACCCTGGCGCAGTACGTGCTTGGGAAGAAGCGGGACACTCAGTTCCTGAATGTGCAAAGCCTTAATTGAAGGTTGGTTATTTTAGGGGTGGCAATTTTAGCTACCCCTAATCGATTTAAGATTTGATCAAAAAAGCAATACCATAGTTTGAAAAAAAGAGAATTGAGATGGCATCAAAAGAATCGAGTATGTTTTTTACAGATCGATTAGTATATTGGCTTGGACTTTTATTTGTTGTTATCGGCCTCATAAATGTGACACCAGCTATTCCAGGATGGGATGAGTTCTGGAAGTATCTAACAGGAAATGATTTCTTTAGGGTTAGACGATTCCCAACTGAGTGGTTTTATCCTCTTGTATTTTTTTGGATGATGTTGATTGTAGCGCTAAAGCAATCAATGTGGAGAAGTTGGGTTAATAAAAAACCTATCACTAGAAAGCTAGGATTAGTATTTGATATTGCTCTAGTGCTTGCAGCGGCTGCGATTTCATTGACGTATCTCATAGAGATTGAAGCAATTTGTCTCATCGATATTTATACGGGTGACCGAGAACGTTTGATGGCAAAAGCACTTGAAGCAGAAATAGATTTTGCTGCGCTTTATGGTTTACCAATACCCACAACGGCAGATGATCCAGCTTGTCAAAACACAACGGGAAACTGGTTATTATTAATCATGTTTGGAGCAATTTTTATCTTTTTGGGTTATAATATTAAAGTGTGGGGTTTCCCTTTAGTTTTTGTTTCCCTATTAGTTGCAACCTATACGTTCCTGACCGTAATGAATTGGTATTTCTTTGGTGATGAACAAAATAAATATCTGATTACAATTCTGAGCAGTGAGGAGGTTAGAACCTTGGGGTCAGGTCGGGAACTAGTTTGGGATGCCCTTACTAATCAGAATGCAGGGTTATTAGGCCGCTTCATAAACATACTAATGTTATTAGTTTTCCCTTATATCATTCTAGGTGCATTGTTTGGGCGTTGTGCTGGTGGAAAGGCATTAATTAAGCTGGCTTTCCTTTTGACTCGTAATTTAAGAGGTGGACCAGCTCATGCTGCTATTGTGTCTTCAGCAATGTTTGGAACTATAACTGGTGGTCCCGTTGTTAATGTTTTATCAACCGGAGTTCTGACCATTCCGATGATGGTCAAAAGAGGGTTTTCTAAAGTATTTGCGGGTGGAGTTGAAGCTGCAGCATCTTCAGGTGGGGCAATCATGCCACCGATAATGGGCGTAGCAGCCTTTATTATGGCTTCGCTAACAGGGGTTCCTTACCGAGAAATAATAATTGCCGCAACGATACCAGCACTCTTCTTTTTCTTTTGTTTATTTTTATCTGTTATATTTCAGGCCCGCAAACAGGATATTCAGCCGGTTGGAGAATTAACAGATGATATGCGCTTAAGCCGTCAAGATTATCTTCACTTACTTCAAATTTTTGGGCCCGTACTTCTAGTCCTATTTCTGCTCCTAACACCAAAAGACGGAGTTGCTTGTAGTTGGTTTTCAACTCTGTTTGGCTCTGTAGCTACAATGAATAGTGGTGTTTGTGAGGTTACATCTATGCCGTGGATAGTTCAATTTTTTCAAAATATAGCAGGAGATGCTGGTTCTGCAGGTTGGTTGGCAGTAGCGTTACTACTACTTCTAATGTTTATTGATCGAGATTTTCGAGCGAAGCCAAGTAAAGTGATTGACGGCTTATCAAAAGCTGGTGTGTCGATTTCTACCCTTTTTCTTATGTTCCTGGCTGTAACGGTTATCGATGTATGTCTCAACTTTACTGGCCTAGCAAAATTTGTGGCAGTTGATGTTCTCAGTTTTCTGAAATCGTTTGACATTTCAAGTGCGTCGACATTATTTCAGCTGTTTGCGTTATTTCTTACAATGCTTTTAGCTGTATTACTTGGCATGGGAATGCCTGCGGCTCCAGCTTATATTAATGTTGCACTCCTAATGGGGCCAATGCTTATTGGATTAGGTCTGGCAACTTTTACTGCTCATATGTTCATATTCTACTTTGCCGTTGCTTCAGCGATTACACCGCCTGTAGCTCTAGCAGCGTTTGCTGCCGCAAGTATAACACATGAAGACCCCCTGATGACTGGTTTTTCAGCTGTGAAATCAGGTATTGTGATGTTTACTATCCCGTTTGTATTTGCGGTTTATCCGGAACTTCTTTTAATCAAGCCTGCAATATTAGATCCAGCTACAGGCAATTATTTTACTGGCTATAATGGAAATAGTAATTTGAGTTGGTTAGGGTTTTTGATTGTGCGATTGGCTTTAGCACTCTACCTAGTAGCTAGCTCTTTGGCAGCTTTTGATCGAAATAAGTTGAGCAGATTTGAAATTGTCGTCAGGCTTTTGATTGCTGTTTTAATAATGGCCAAGCCTTTAGAAGTATTCTCCTTTGCGATCATTTTTGGTATTTTGTTGATTGGAGTCCATAATTTTCGATATTGGAAAATGGAATCGGTTTAAAATTTTTTTAGGGTTAAGATCGGAATCTAAAATGATAAGTTTTGTAAAGATATGAGTAAACAACCGAACTACATACTTTTTATTACTGATCAGCAAAGATTTGATTACTTGGGATGCTATGGTCATCCAGTTTTAAAAACACCAAACATTGACGCGATTGCTTCTGAGGGTGTAACTTACGATCGCTTTTATGTTTCATCACCAGTCTGTATGCCAAATCGTGCTAGTTTAATGAGTTGTCGAATGCCATCTAGTCATGGCGTTAGATCCCTTGGTATTCCACTTGCGCATGAAAATGTAACCTTTGTTGAAATGTTACTGGCAGCCGGTTATGAAACTGCCCTGATTGGAAAAAGTCATATCCAAAATGTGACAGACTGGCCAACACAAGTTGAACCTCATGAATATAGAGCTGGGTACGCAGTACCTCCTGATGGTCTGAAACAGGCTATTCGAAACGACCTTGACAACTCAAGCTACCATTATGAACAACAGCATTTTTGGGACCAAGTCAATCCCGTAGTAAAGACACCATTTTATGGATTTAACCATTATGACTCTGTTTTAAGGCACGGAGCCAATAGTGGTGGTAATTTCGAGTTTTGGTTGAAAAAAACTGCACCAGAAATGTTAACTTTACGAGGTCGAGATAATCAATTTCCGCATAAATATACTTGCCCTCAGGCCATTAGAACAAAATTACCCGAAGAGTATTATTCTACAAGCTATATCGCTAATCAGGCTAGCTCTTGGATACGCGAAAGAAAAAATAATCCAAAACCATTTTTTTTGATGGTTTCTTTCCCTGACCCACATCATCCATTTACGCCGCCTGGTAAATATTGGGATATGTATAATCCAGCTGAGATGCCGGTAGCATTGGCCTATGAAATTAATGATTGGGATCCTCCAGAGTATATAAAAATAGCTGAACGAGAAAGGAACCGCGATAAGTCGTTGGGGCAAGCTTCAGGATATTCGGTGGCTGTTTCAAAACAAGAGTCACTGGAGGCTCGAGCGCTGACTTGCGGTATGATTTCCATGATTGATGACGCGGTCGGCAAAGTTAGGCAGGCAGTAGTCGATGCTGATGTCATGCAAAACACTGTTCAAATTTATACATCGGACCATGGGGACCATTTAGGGGACCATCGTCTATTATTCAAAGGAGCTGAGCAATATGATACACTTACCCATGTTCCTTTTATCTGGGCTGATCCAAAAGGATCAAAAGGTCAAAGGGTTGATCAAATAGCTCAGACGCATGACATAGGCTCAACTATACTTGAGCATGCTAAAATTGAGGCACCTGAAGGTATGCAGGGCCAAGTAATGACAGTGGCAGGTGGAGATGGGCGGGAATCAGCTTTAATTCAGTATGACAATCAACGCACGCAGGAGGCTTTTGGAGTAGAACCACGTGTTCATACAATTATTCATGATCGATGGAGGCTTTCAATATATCGCGGCATGTGTAAGAATGAATTGTTTGACCTAAGAGATGACCCGGGTGAAATGTATAATCTATGGGATAATAACGCTTATAAAGACATAAAGAGCCATCTTATTGAAAAGTTGGTAGACCTAGAAATTAGCGCTATCGATAGAGTTCCGCTACCAACCGCACAGGCTTAAAAATAATTTTAATACCCCAGTATTATCGAAATAATTTTTCTTAAAATTTACTAATTATTGGTTTTAGGACACCTTTCTTCACAGTACAAAGTAATTACAAATCAGATTAGATTATTACTTTCTTGATCTAATTCCTTTGCGCATTGAATGTAATAGTGTCGTGTGGGGCAATTTATTTGGTCGACAGCATGCTCTCTCAAAAGTGCTGCCTTGATTTTTTTTGATTCTATGGTGTCATGACCACATGAAATTAACCTATCCACGAGTTGTAATGCCCATTGAAAGTCACCATTTGACTTTGCTTTTTGTATATCATTACTAACTTTTTCTGGTCCTCCAGCAAGTTTAATAAATTTTTCGGCCTCGTCGCGTGCCGAGAGTTGTCCTAGTGATGTGGGGTTTCCATCAAACCATCCCATAGTCCCCACAAAATAAGCTCTTACAGCAAAATCCACACGTCCATAGTATTCCCGAAGATAAGGTTTTTGGGCTAACTCTGGGGGTAATTTTACGCTATGAGCTAGGTCATCTATTGTAAGACCTTCGTCCATTCCTTTTCGTGTTTCGTCGACTATATGGCGAATAGCATTTCTATAGTCAGTAAGTATGTTCTTAATCTTAACAGAACCGAAAAGTGCCTTTGTATGACCGGGCGCTAGAACCTCTGGTTCAAATTCCATTAGTAAGTCCATCGTATCAGCCCAGGTATCAAAATCTCTGTATTCAGTTCCACGTATTGCGTACAAGTTTGGAAAAGACCTATAGAAGTTGTCACCGCTGATTAATACCTTTTTAGCGGGATACCAAATGACCATATGATCAGGAGTTTCACCTGGGGCCATCACTAATTCAAGTTCGATACCACATATATTAATTTTCTCACCCTCTTCCCCAATTTCTCGTGTTGGAGTTAGAGCACCAGCACCCATTCCTTTTAGCGGCCGATCGCCGGGCCCAACGCCAATGCCGATAATCTCTTCTGGATATGACAGACCGATACCGAATTGACGTTTAGTTCTTGCGAGCATCGCTTTCGCTGGTCGTGGGTGAGCGGTGGCCACAGTAAGAGAGTCCTCAGAGGATTTGTCACTGGCTAAAATCTCCGGGCTGGTGTTTTCACAGAAGACGCTAGCACCTGAGACATGATCGCGATGTGAGTGAGTTAGAATAATTGTCTTGATTGGGAGATCTGTAATCTTACGAAACTCAGACAAGATGTTTTGTGCCGCTGTGGTTGTTTCTGTTGTATCAATAATTATAATACCATCTTTACCTACGATCATATATACATTAGACGCAGCGAAACCAAAAGCCTGATAGACATTATCAGAAAGTTTAACAATTTCTTTCTTAAAGTATTCGGGATGAGCTTTCAGTTCTGGGTGCATTGCTTTTCTCCTTTAGAGTAGCTGGTAAAACATATGTATTTTTAAACGGACGGAATCTTTCCTTTATCGTCGTTAACGTGTATCTATTTTTTTACTATCAAATCTTGTCAATTTTAAATATTTTATTATTTTTAACCATTTGGGATCCCTAATGCAACATTAAATCAAATTTGATGTTTTACAGGCACATGTGTGTTGCCTTGGGATCCCAATAATGTAATAAACTTAAGATGTAATAAACCTAAAGAGTTTGCCAGTGATTTTTTTCGATTTGAGCGAATTATATTTTTATTTTTTGGGAGTCATATGAAATATGGGACATAAAAACATACTTTTTATAATGTGTGATCAGCTGAGGTTTGATTATTTAGGGTGCGCAGGACATCCTTCTATAAAAACCCCAAATATTGATGCACTTGCAAAAAGAGGGGTCAGATTTAGCAATGCATATTGTCAATCGCCTAACTGTGGACCATCAAGAATGAGTGCTTATACCGGTCGATATGTCTCTTCACATGGATCACATTCAAATCACGCTGCACTTCGTATTGGTGAAAAAAACATTGGACATCACCTAAACCCTTTGGGGTTAAGAACCGTATTGGTTGGAAAAACGCATATGGTAGCAGATAAAGAGGGTATGGAAAGGCTTGGAGTGGAAGAGGATAGCGTAATTGGGGTCCACCACGCACAGGCTGGTTTTGAGGCTTACGAACGAGACGATGGTGTGCATCCAGATTCTATGGTTCGTCCAGGTTTGGCTTACAATGAGTATCTTAAATCAAAGGGATACACTGAAGATGATAATCCCTGGCATTGGTCAGCTAATTCAATTGAAACGGAGTCGGGTGTTCGATCTGGCTTTTTTAATGATAGAGTAGAGCTCCCTGCAAGAGTTGCTGAGGAGCATTCTGAAACGCCTTATATGACTCGGCGTGCTATGGATTTTCTCTCTGAACAGGATGGTGAAACCCCGTGGTTGCTTCATCTGTCTTACATTAAGCCCCATTGGCCTTACGTTGCTCCCGCGCCATACAATGACATGTATTCAGCGAATGATGTAGTTCCTCCAGTAAGATCTGATTTAGAGCTCGATAATCCTAATCCGTTAATGAAACATTTAATGGAAAGAGTTGCTGGTAAAACTTTTAGCACTCAAGAGGCTAGAGAAAAAGTGATTCCAGTCTACATGGGATTAATAACTCAAATTGATGATCAACTTGGCCTACTATTTGATTTTATGAAGGGAAAAGATTTACTAGAAAATACTATGATAGTATTTACATCTGATCATGGAGATTATTTTGGCGATCATTGGATGGGTGATAAAAATTATTTCCATGATCAATCAGTAAAAGTTCCCTTAATTATAGCTGATCCTAGCCGGTCTGCAGATGGTACTAGAGGGACAACTGATCACTCTTTAGTAGAATTAATCGATTTATTGCCAACGTTTATAGACTATCATGGTGGGAAAGTTGAAAAAAACGTTATTGATGGGCATTCACTACTGCCTAAAATCAATAATAATGAAGTGGATTGGAGAGAGTACGCCATAAGTGAATTTGATTATTCTTGCGAGGTTTTTCGTCCAAAAACTGAGAGACTACCGCTTGACTGTCGTTCGTACATGATTGCTACACATGAATGGAAATATGTATATGCTCCAGGATATCCACCAGTATTATTTGATTTGGTTAATGATCCGGACGAATTAAACGATCTTGGAATAAATCCAGAATATGATGAGGTACGACGAATGATGTTTGAAAAACTTGCTGAGTGGTCTTTGCAATATAGACAGCGTCAAACTTGGTCGGAGGAGCACAATCTTCATATGACTGGTATAGAGGAAAAGCTAGGAGTAATAATAGGGTATTGGGACGAAGAAGATGCAAAAGCTAAGGGCAAAGATTCTAAAATGTTCCCTAAACGCAAGGGAGCAAAAGGGGTTAAAGATTAAATAGACTAGGCTCGGCTTGTTTGAAGATAAGATATAAAATTATGTCTTTATTAAAAGAATTCACCAAAAAATTTTCAAAACTAAGTATAAACTATTTTGCTTTTGTGACGATAAGATTTCTCAATCTAAGTTTTCTTAGGCAATTCAAGGCCAGAATAACTGATTAAATCAGTTAAGGTTAATTCTTTATATCTTTCCTCAAATAGCTCAATATATTCGAGCATTGTATTTGAGTGTTCCCTCATCATTGCTTCGGCCCGTACTCCGTCACCTTTTCGAATTGCCTCGTAAATCACCTTGTGTTGAGAATTGCCAAGTTTCAACCTAAATAAACTTCTGTCTGCACCTTTTTGAGTGGTAATGGCCTGTCTGTCAAAAGCCATTGACCCAACTTCAAGCATTGGAAGATGGCTAATACGGTTACAGGTGAAACTAACAAATTCATTGCCGCAACCTTCAAGAATTGTTTGATGAAAAATAGCATTCTGCTTCTGCATGGCGTTGATGGTCGCATTATCTAGTGCGCCAATATTTATAAGCCGGTCTATTTCATCAATAACAGTTTGTAATGTCGAGAGTATATTGTCGCGGCCAGGGGACTGGGCCATAAGTCGCGCGGCTAGACTTTCTAAATGACCTCGAACTAGTACTGCTTGCTTGATATCAACAACTGTTGGACTTTGAACAATGTAGCCACGGCCGTCACCTCGTCGAAGTATACCCTCTTTCTCTAACAATCTAATTGCTAGCCTAACTGGGGTACGGGAAACACCGTGCGTATCGCAAAGCTGAGCCTCTGAGAGACGCTCGCCTTCTTTGTAGGTGCCAAACACTACATCGTGTCTGATTTTATGAGCAAGCTCAGTATCGATTGATTTCATAAAGCCATTGTTATTAAATGGGATCCCAAAGTCAATATAAACTCGTAAAGTAGCAAATATTCGTTGTAAAGGCTTGCAGTGGGATCCCAATTATGAGATAATTGAGTGTGAAACGCCTTTTTTGGGCTATTATTGTTTGGTTGATAAATTTTAGGATCCTAAAATGTATAAAAAGAAGACTTAATCAAGGGAGGTCCATATGGTAATAATTACTCCAAAAAATAAATCTGTTGAGGCTTACGAAGGGCTACATCTATTTCACGGTAATATATCCAATTGCTCGATGCGAGTACGTATGACTTTAATTGAAAAAGGTCTCTCTTGGACTAGCCATCACATTGATTTAAAGAAAAAAGAAAATATATCAGATGAGTATTTTGGGATTAACCCTAATGGTTTGGTACCGACACTAATTGATAACGGTGTAGTACACATAGAGTCTAATGACATTATTGATTATCTGGACTTTGAGTATCCCGAACCGTCATTGCGTCCTAAAGACAAAGAGGCGGAGATGTTGGAGTGGTTGAAGCTGGCGGCGTCAATTCATGTTCCTGCTATCAAACCATATGTGTACGCAACCATGATACAGAAAAAAGTAAAAAAAACAGCTGAAGAAGAAAAGAAGTATAGTGAACTTCAAAAGAATAAAGAACTTAAAGAGTTTCATGCACGACATTCTGGGGATAGTACTTTGGGTGGAGCAGACATTAAGAAGTCAATTACTATTCTTGAGGAGTGTTTTACGAAACTGGACCAAACTCTAGAGGGTAGAGTTTGGATTATGGGAGACCAATTCACCTTAGCTGACATATCCTGGATTCCAATCCATTTTGTGCTTCTAGGATGTGGTTATCCTTTCAAAAAGTTTTCAAACATAAATCGTTGGTCTAATGAATGTAAAGATAAGCCTAGTTTCAAAGAGGGTGTTTTAAATTGGTGCTCTGATTTCTCAAAAGTTTGAACATATCAAGAAAAGAAGCAAAATATTATATTCGGAGATTTGTATGAGTGATAAAAATAAAATTAAATCCCTTAAACAGTTTATTGGTGGAAAGTGGGTTGATGGAGAAACAAATACTGTATTCGATGTTATAAATCCCATTAATGATAGCGTGTATGCGCATGCAGCCAAAGGAACTGGAAATGATATTCGAAGGGCCGTTAATGAGGCGAAAATGGCTTTCCCTAAATATCGTGAGAGTTTGCCCGCAGAGCGGGAGCGTATGCTTCTTCGTATTGCTGAAATTATGGAGAGTCGAAAACCCGAATTAATTGACTGCCTTATCGATGAAATTGGGTCACCAATACAAAAGGCGATGTTTGAGTTTACCAAGGGTCTCACGATGGTTCGAGCAGCTGCTGGGCTTTGTCGAAATGTTCGTGGAGAAACCATCCCATCCGATGCGCCAGGAAAGTTTTCTATGTCTTTGAGAGAACCTTTAGGGGTGGTTGCCGTCATTACACCCTTCAATGTACCGCTTATAAAAACTACGAGACTTGTAGCAAATGCTTTAGCTCTCGGTAATACGGTTGTTCATTTGCCTTCCGAAATGGCGCCACACCTGACAATTCTTTTTGCTGAAATAGTGGCTGAGGCAGGTTTTCCACAAGGTTCATATAACGTTGTTACGGGTTATGGACATGAGATAGGCGACGATCTAACCAGTCATAAAGATATAGATTTTGTTACTTTCACGGGTTCTACGATCGTTGGGCAGCACATAAACGAAAGTTGTGCAAAAAATAAAACACCATGTACGCTGGAACTGGGAGGTAAAAGTCCAACTATCGTCTTAGCGGATGCTGATCTTGATACCGTTATGCCATTGGCGGCAAGGTCAATTTTCATGTTTTCTGGACAAGCTTGTATCGGGTCTAGCCGGTTTTATGTTGAACGCCCGCTTTATGACGAATTTGTAAAACGTTTTGCTATGATTGCCACCAAAGTGGGTATGGGAGATCTCCGTGATCCTGATACCGTGATTGCACCAATTATTTCAGAACGCCAACGTAGCCGTATAAGGGATCATATTGCTGATGCAGTTAAAAAAGGTGCGAAAGTTGTTGTTGGGGGCAAATGGGAGGGAAACCGTTGTCAACCAACACTTTTAACTGATGTTTCTGAGAATATGACTGTTTGTAGGTCTGAAACTTTCGGGCCGGTTACGTCGATTTACCCAATTGATAGCTATGAGGAGGGACTAGAAAAGGCCAATGATACAGAGTATGGTCTATCATCGGCAATTTTCACAAAAAACATTGATCGTGCATTTCATTTTGCGAGGAACATTGATGCTGGAATGTGCCATATAAATGGTCCAACAATTCATGATGAAGCGCATGTACCTTTTGGTGGTAATGGAGAAAGCGGAGTCGGACGAGAAGGAACAGATGCTGACATGGAAGCTATGACAGAACTTAAATGGGTTACGGTTCAGTTATGACTTTTACACTTTATCATCATGGCTCTTCTGTTTGTGCAGCTAAAGTAAGATTAGCAATGGATGAAAAAGGGCTAGAGTGGAATGGTGTTTATATAGACATTTTGAAGGGAGAACAATTTAATCCAGAATACCTAAAACTCAATCCAAAAGGTGTTGTACCGACACTCCTTCATGATGAGATTATAATACCAGATTCCACTGTAATCATAGAATATTTAGATCAGCTGGCACCTGAGACGAGCGTTCATCCTGTGGATCCATGGGAGAGGGCACAATCCCGCTATTGGACAAAGGCTGTCGATGAAGACCTTCATCCGGCTTGTGGTGCCGTTACGTTTGTGTGTTCGCATAGACATACAGTATTGAAAAACCTTGGACCAGAAGGAGTAAAAGAGTTTTTGGCTTCTACACCGTCATTTTCGGTGACTTCGGACTGGAAAAGCCAAAAAGATGGATTCACGCGTTACGGATTTGAAGCGCCTGGTGCATCCGAAAAGGTTAAGCTTTATGACAGCTACCTTCACAAAATGGAGAATGCTTTAAAAGGCGGTAGTCACTGGCTAGTGGGCAACAAATTTATGATCGCTGACATTTCTATGACCCCCTACGTAAACCGCCTTGCGATGATGTCAATGCGTGGCTTGTGGGAAAACGGTCGCTTGCCAAATGTAGAAAAATGGTTTGCTAGGATTGAAGCAAGGCCAAACTTCAAAAAATGTCTTATCGATTGGGTTCCCAAAGATTTAAGAGAGGATTTGAGTAAAAACGGGTCGAAAAGCTGGCCGGAGGTTGCCAGAATTCTTAATATCGAAATTTAATTAAAGGAGATAACAATGAACCGATTACAAGGTAAAACCGCTATAGTAACAGGCGCTGCTCGTGGTATTGGGGCCATCATGGCTAAAAGGTTAGCACAGGAGGGTGCTAATGTTGTTATTACTGATGTCTTAGATACAGAAAAAACAGTTAATGGAATCAAAACTAATGGCGGTTCGGCTCTAGGGATGATTGTAGATGTAACTTCAGACGAACATCTTCAGAATATGGTTGAGACTACCGAAAAGGAATTTGGTGGTGTCGATATTCTTATTAATAATGCTTCAATATTTGCAGCACTTCAACCTAAGCCATTCATGCAAATTGATAATGACGAATTTGATAAAATTATGACCGTTAATGCTAGAGGTGTTCATCAAGCAACGAGGGCTGTAGTTCCAGCTATGCTGAGAACTGGTGCTGGAAAGATTGTTAATATAGCCTCTGGAACCTTTTATTATGGGCCTCCTGGACTATCTCATTATACAGCATCAAAGGGTGCTGTTATTGCGTTGACTCGGTGTCACGGTCGTGAGTTAGGTGATAAAAACATACAAGTTAATGCAATTGCGCCGGGGTTAACCGAAAGTGAGGCTTTGCAAGGACATAAAGGTTTTGACCCTGCGCGTGCGCCAACTGTGCAATCTCGATCAATTAAACGAGATATGTTACCTGAGGATCTTTTAGGTTCTTTAATGTACCTAATAACCTCAGATAGTGATTTTGTAACGGGTCAAACGCTCAACGTCGACGGTGGTAAGATAAACCTCTGAGGATAGTTTTTAAAGGAAAAGAGTTCATAATATTTAGAGAAAAATAGTATGTCAAAACTGGGTAAAGATATAATAGGTACTAGCGGACTACCGTCATTTTTTAGGGTTTCCAATGCAGATCAGATTAGTATTTCTCCACCAGAAAATAGAAAAGGTGACGGCCTGCGTACTTGGGTCCGATCGTTATCAGGATTTCAAAAAGAGGCCCTTATAAGCTCGACAAAAACCGGTCAGACTTGGCGTCTGGTTTCCGATGAAGGTCCCTACCTAAACGGTCATGATGCCGCTCCTTGTCCGTTGGCTTTTCTATCTGTTGGGATGGTTGCAAGTTTCATGAACGAAATTTTAGCATTTGCGGAAAAACAGGATGTCAATATCCGTAAATTGAAACTCATTCAAAATAATTATTATACTATGAGAGGTTCAATGCCAAAACGCACCATGATTGGCGGCGCCGAAGATATTGAGTTGCAGGTAGACATAGACTGCGATCTTGACGATAAATCACTTAACGAATTCCTAATTAACGCAACTTTTGCGTCTCCTCTCAACGGGTTAATGCGTGGGCAGCTTGAAAGTTTGTTCAAGCTGGGTAAGAACGGTAAAGAGTTATCAACCTGCAAAGCTGCCGAGTTAAACGGAAATCTCCTCTCGGATCCCGGTGATCGCTTTTCTGAAGTAATACCTATCAAAGTTACTGAGACATTGGTCAGGCCTGTAGGTCTCACTCCCAAAAAAGAAGTTTTGAAGGGGACGACTTCTGGCGGATCCTCGTTATCAGATGAACAAGACAGGCGATTGAATATCGGAGCGGTTGCCGAGATGCGTGAAGACGGGATAAAAGAAATCCAACAGATGCAATATTCGCCTTATGGTACATCGTTTTGCCTTTTGTCATCTGAGGATGGCCGAGCTCCAGATGCTAATACGCTCATATCGGCGGGTATTGGTTTTTGTTTTATGACACAATTTGGCCGCTTTGTTTCAATGCTTAATCTTAACCTTCCAGATTATCGAATAGTCCAAGACACTCACTTTTCTTTGGGAGGGGCGAGCGGAAAGACTGGGAAAGCTGGAGATGCTGATCCGATTGAAACACATGTTTATCTTGAAACTTCAGAAAGTGATGAATTGGCAAGGGAAATGCTCGATATTAGCGAACAGACGTGTTTTCTTCACGCATTCTGCCGAACTGATTTGAAAACTAAGCTTAAAGTGGTTCGTTTGTAGTGAATAGAATTTCTTCGCAACCAACAGTTTGACCATCATTTACTTTGGTTGGATTAATTTTCCAAAGGACAGATGACTATAACGAAAAGGACAAATAGTATTGTCACTATGATACCTGTTATTTTTTTGTTGAATGCGACATGTTTTCGTTTGACTTTCGTCACGGAAAAGTGAAATACGTTGAAAATTCTCATTTAATGAGACTAAGTTGTGAGTCGTCTGTATTTTACATGCTGATTTAACAAATATAAATTAACCCTTTAGGGGGTGAATCTGGGAGGATTTAATTTGAACACTTCGGCTACAGGTGATCTTGTTAGTATTCCACATTTACTTGAACGAAATGCGAAACTTAAAGGGAATTTACCAGCTTATCGGGAAAAAGAATTTGGCATATGGCAGTCTTGGACTTGGTCTGAAGCATCTTTAGAAATTGAAAATTTTGCCTTGGGATTAATGGACCTAGGGGTTAAAAAGGGAGACTTTGTAGCCATCATTGGCCGCAATCGACCGTCCATGTATTGGGGGATGGTCGCCGTTCAAATGCTCAATGCTGTACCTGTTCCACTTTATCAAGACTCGGTCGCAGAAGAAATGGCATATGTTCTCGAACATTGTGGCGCGAAATTCGTAATAGTCGGAGATCAAGAACAGGTTGATAAAATCATAGAGGTTCAAGAGAATGTTAGCGGTATCGAGAGAATAATTTACTTTGATCCAAAAGGATTACGTAAATATGATCATAACGCTTTAAGTTCGTTTGCAGACATACAAAAAAAAGGAGTAGACCTAAGAAAGTCCCATGAAAGTGAGTTGGACAAGATTAGATCGTCAATTACATTAGATGACATTTGTGTCATGTTATACACTTCAGGAACAACTGGGAGACCAAAGGGAGTTGTTCTTTCGAATAGAAATATAATCGAGACATCAAAAAATTCTTCGGAATTTGATAACTTAAAGCCAGGTGAAGAGACAGTCGCATATCTTCCTATGGCTTGGGTAGGTGATTTTATTTTCTCTGTTGGGCAAGCTTATTGGATGGGCTTTTGTGTAAACTGTCCGGAAAGTGCTGAGACATTAAACACTGATCTGCGGGAAATTGGACCATCTTACTATTTTGCACCGCCACGGGTTTTTGAAAACCAATTGACTAGTGTAATGATTAGAATGGAAGATGCAGGACGCTTCAAACGTTGGCTTTTTAAAAATTCAATGGCGTTAGCCAAGAGAGTTGGCGGTAACATATTAGATGGAAAAAGTGTTGGGCTGATTGATCGAATAAAATATTTTTTAGGAGACATTTTTGTTTATGGACCTCTAAAAAATACACTAGGGTTTTCAAAGATTAGGGTTGGTTACACTGCGGGTGAAGCCATCGGCCCAGAAATATTTGATTTCTATCGTTCTCTAGGAATAAATTTAAAACAACTGTATGGGCAAACTGAGGCATCTGTTTTTATAACACAACAGCCCGATGGAGAAGTACAATCTGACACTGTTGGTGTAGCATCCCCAGGTGTAGAGTTAAAAGTGGCAGATAGTGGTGAAGTTTTTTACAGATCGCCAGGCGTTTTTGTGGAGTATTTTAAAAATCCTGAAAGCACTGGTGAAACAAAAGATAAAGATGGATGGGTAGCAACCGGTGATGCTGGTTTTGTAGAGGAAGATACAGGTCATCTTAGAATTATTGATAGAGCAAAGGACGTTGGGAAAATGTCTAATGGATCGATGTTTGCACCCAAATATGTAGAAAATAAGCTTAAATTTTATCCTAATATATTGGAGGCGGTTGTATTTGGAAACGGCAGAGATTTTTGTACGGCTTTTATTAATATAGATTTGATTGCCGTTGGAAATTGGGCTGAAAGAATGAATATTGCGTACTCTTCCTATCAAGAACTTGCAGGCCATGAATTAGTAGTGGGAGCTGTGAAAGAGCATATTGAAGAAATCAATAAATCGATTTCAGAGGACTCAATGCTGGCGGGCTGCCAAGTTACTAGATTTCTAGTTCTTCACAAGGAACTTGATGCAGATGATGGGGAACTAACTCGGACCCGAAAAGTTAGGAGAAATATTATTGAAGATAAGTTCTCTGATTTGATAACAGCTTTATATGATGGCTCTGCTTCGGTTTCTACTGAAACAGAAGTTACCTATGAGGATGGTAGAAAAGGATCAATTAAGGCTACTCTTAGTGTTTTAGACGCAAAAGTTTTTGACGTACCTCAAAGGATGGCAGCAGAATGACGGATGTAATGAACGGAAATTTTGTTACGGCTGATGGACGCAACATTGGCGGGGTAATGATGGAAATGAAAAGCATCACTTTACGTTTTGGTGGGGTGGTCGCATTAGAAGATATATCATTCAATATACTTGAGGGCGAAGTACGTGCAATTATTGGACCAAATGGCGCCGGTAAGTCATCTATGCTCAACGTGATTTCTGGGTTTTACGTTCCTCAAGAAGGAGAAGTCATATTTCAAGGATCAAAGCGACCCGCAATGAAGCCGTTTGAGGTTGCGCATCAGGGCATAGCTAGAACCTTTCAGAATATTGCTTTGTTTGAGGGAATGAGCGTTCTTGATAACGTTATGACAGGACGACTAACTAAAATGAAGTCTAGTATTTTCAGTCAGATGATTTGGGCAGGAAAAGCTGAAAAAGAGGAAGTTGAAAATCGCGAGGCAGTCGAAAGAATTATTGATTTTTTGGAAATTCAAGCAATCAGAAAAACCCCCGTTTCAAGGCTTCCATATGGGCTTAAGAAAAGAGTGGAACTTGCACGTGCTTTAGCGGCCGAACCAAACCTTTTGCTTTTAGACGAACCCATGGCAGGTATGAATGTTGAAGAAAAACAAGATATGAGTCGTTTCATCTTGGACGTGAATAGCGAATTTGGGACAACAATCGCATTGATAGAGCATGATATGGGAGTTGTTATGGATCTTTCAGATAGGGTTGTGGTTATGGATTATGGTCGAAAAATTGGGGACGGCACACCAGATGAAGTCAGAAACAATCAAGAAGTTATCGATGCTTACCTAGGAGTTAGCCATGATTAAACCTAACTATTTTAAAGTAGTAACTTCGGATATATGGGGGTCAAATGCCTGATCAAGTTCTATTTGCTGCTGAAGTCATGCTTAACGGTTTGATGGCCGGGGTTTTGTACTCTCTTGTCGCATTAGGTTTTGTGCTAATTTTCAAAGCATCGGGAATTTTTAATTATGCTCAAGGTGTTATGGCGCTTTTTGCAGCGCTGACACTAGTAGGGATTATGAACGGCCAGGTACCTTTCGCGCATCTTATTAATGCTATTTTTGGAACACATATTCATCATTTTGGATGGCACGTACCAGCATTGTTAGCCATTATAATAACAGTATTGGTAATGGTTCTATTTGCCTGGCTGGTTCAAAGATTTATTTTTAGGCATTTGGTAAACCAGGAGCCTATCATTTTATTTATGGCGACAATTGGCTTGGCATATTTCTTGGAGGGTGTTGGAGATTTAATGTGGGGTTCTGATATTAAGAAGCTTGATGTTGGAATACCTAAGGGAATAAATGAAACTATAGATAAGATTACCTACGATGCTTTTGGGTATGGTTTTTTTATAGACAACTTAGACATCTTTGCAACTTTTGTAGCAATTATATTGGTAACTATACTGGTATGTTTTTCTCAATATACAAAGCAAGGCCGCGCTTTAAGAGCTGTGGCTGATGATCATCAAGCAGCTCTATCTGTCGGGATATCCTTGAGTTATATTTGGGTTCTAGTTTGGTCTATCGCTGGCTTTGTTGCTCTGGTTGCTGGTATAGTTTGGGGTGCAAAATCCGGAGTTCAATTCTCCCTTTCTCTAATTGCTCTGAAGGCACTACCAGTACTGATGCTTGGAGGTTTTACTTCCATTCCAGGGGCGATTATCGGAGGTTTGATCATAGGGGTAGGTGAAAAACTTTTTGAATTCTTGGTAGGTCCCATGATCGGAGGTGCCACAGAAAATTGGTTTGCCTATGTTTTAGCTTTATTATTTTTAGTCTTTAGACCTCAAGGTTTATTTGGCGAAAAGATTATTGAGAGGGTTTAAATAATGTTATATCGCGAAGCTGGAGATTTTAGCACTTCATATCCAGAAGATAGCCAAACCTTTCCAATAAAGTTTGATAGATATCGATATTATGCCATTCTCGCAGTGGCATTCTTAGTAATACCTTTCCTTATTAATGATTATTGGGCAAATGCAGTTCTAGTTCCCTTTCTAATATACTCTATTGCCGCAATTGGATTAAACATATTAACTGGTTATTGTGGTCAAGTATCGTTGGGTACTGGGGGTTTTATGGCGGTTGGAGCCTATGCTTTCTATAAATTAATGACGGCCTTCCCTGATATATCAATTATGATTCATGTATTACTAGCTGGTGGTGTTACCGCCGCAGTAGTGACTTTGTTTGGTTTGCCATCATTGCGGATAAAAGGGTTTTATTTGGCGGTTGCTACTCTTGCAGCTCAATTTTTTCTCGTTTGGATGTTTAATAAAGTTCCATGGTTTTATAATTATAGCATGACTGGGATGATTAATTCCCCAGAGAGAACTGTTTTAGGCGTAGTTGTTACAGGCCCAAATACTGATGCGTGGGCAAAGTATATGGTATGTCTAATCTTTGTAACCATTTGTGCGTATCTAGCTAGAAATATGACAAGAGGGTCAGTTGGACGAAAATGGATGGCAATAAGAGATATGGATATTGCAGCTGAAATTATCGGGGTGAATCCATTGATGGCTAAACTTTCGGCTTTTGCTGTTTCAGGTTTTTTCATTGGTATTGCTGGAGCATTATTTTTTGGTGTTTATTTAGGTGCTGTGGAAGTAACTGAGGCGTTTGGTATCGAAAAATCGTTTTTGGTTCTTTTCATGGTTATCATTGGTGGATTAGGTTCAATTTTCGGCTCATTTGCTGGAGCGGCATTTTTGGTTCTTCTACCAGTACTTTTAAAAAATATTCTTGTTGGTGGTCTTGATTGGCCAACAGATTTAGCTCAACATCTATATTTTATTATTGCAGGAGGATTAATTATTATCTTCCTTATACTGGAGCCACATGGCTTAGCTCAACTTTGGCGAGTGGCAAAAGAAAAATTAAGGCTTTGGCCGTTCCCGCATTAGGGTGGCTAAATTAAGGTGATCAGCACAAGAGTGTTGATTATAATAACTGTCGGAACAACCTTAGGGAGGAATAATACCGATGAAATTAAAACTAACTTCGATTGTGCTTGGCGCAGTCATGGCAACTGGGCCAGCGTTAGCTGATCTGGTTTTGCCAATGCTTAGCTACCGTACTGGTGCTTATGCTGTTAATGGAATCCCATTTGCAGATGGTTACAATGACTATCTAACGCTTATGAATGAGCGAGATGGTGGTATTGGGGGTGTTAAGATTGACATCCAAGAGTGTGAAACTGGTTATAACACTGAAAAAGGTGTGGAGTGCTACGAATCACTCAAAGGAACAGGAGCGTTGATTTTCTCGCCACTGTCCACTGGAATTACATATCAATTAATACCAAAAGCAACAGCGGATGGAACTAATATCCACTCCATGGGTTACGGTAGAACTTCAGCCAAAAATGGTAAAGTATTCAGAAATGTGTTTAATTACCCTGCCAACTACTGGGATGGTGCTTCGATAGCAATCAAGCATATCATGGATCAAGAAGGTGGTGACATTAAAGGTAAAAAAATAACACTCCTTTACCACAATTCTGGTTACGGAAAAGAGCCTATTCGTACACTTCAGGAGCTAGCTAAAAAGCATGGTTTTGAATATACGGGTATAGCTGTTGATCACCCAGGTCAGGAACAAAAATCTCAGTGGTTGCAAATTAGGCAACAGCGTCCAGATTACGTTTTAATGTGGGGCTGGGGAGTAATGAACCAGGTTGCTATTCAAGAAGCAGCAAATGTTCGGTTCCCGATGGACAAGTTCATTGGAATTTGGTGGTCAGCCTCAGAAAATGATACAGTTCCAGCAGGAGCAGGCGCTGATGGATATAAGGGTTTGGCACTTCACGGTTCAGGCACAGATTATCCAATGTATGCTGATATGCAAAAATACGTTGTTGATGCTGGAAAAGCTGCTGGTGCAGGTGACCAAGTTGGAACAGTGCTTTATAGTCGCGGAATGTACAATGCCTTCCTAGCAGTTGAAGCAATTAAAACTGCCCAAAAGCTAGCGGGTGTTGCTGATGTTAACGCGGCTCAAGTCCGAGATGGTATGGAAGCACTAAATATCACTGAAGAGACAATGGCAGCTGCAGGCCTACCAGGTTTTGCACCACCGTTTAGTGTTAGTTGTGAAAACCATGGTGGACCAGGCCTTGGAATGGTTAGCCAATGGGATGCGGCAGCACAAAAATGGAGCCTTATCACAGGGTTAATTGCATCAGATATGGATGTGATTCAACCTTTGATCGACGCAGACTCTGCAGCATTTGCGGCAGAAGCGGGCATCACTCCAGGATGTGGCTAATATAATATAAAACCTTAGCCGGCTCTTTCACTATAGGGCCGGCTAAGTTTGTAAACGTAATTACATAAGTTAAAAGATTTTCACTCTAATTGGAGTAATGCAATGTTGGACTCAGCAAAAACAGATAATCTTTTAGAGATTAATAACATAGAGGTTATCTATAACCATGTTATTCTTGTTCTGAAGGGTGTAAGTCTGAATGTTTCTCAGGGTGGTATAACTGCTCTTTTGGGGGGTAACGGTGCTGGAAAAACCACAACTCTCAAAGCTGTATCCAATTTATTACATTCTGAACGTGGAGAGGTAACCAAGGGTTCCATATCATATCGGGGAATTCCAGTTGCTGGGTTAGATCCTGCAGAAATGGTTAAACGAGGTGTTATTCAAGTAATGGAAGGTCGGCACTGTTTTGAACATTTAACTGTTGAAGAGAATTTGATGACCGGCGCCTATACGCGAACTGATGGTAGAGGGTCTGTAGAAACAGATTTAGAAATGGTATATAACTACTTTCCTCGATTAAAGGAGAGGCGTAGGTCACAGGCTGGCTATACATCTGGTGGAGAGCAGCAAATGTGTGCTATCGGAAGAGCTTTAATGTCGAAGCCTGAAACTATCCTTTTAGATGAACCATCTATGGGATTAGCTCCGCAATTGGTAGAAGAAATTTTTGGAATTGTTAAAGATTTGAATGAGAACGAGGGTGTGAGCTTTTTGTTGGCAGAGCAAAACACAAATGTTGCCTTACGATTCGCTCATTATGGCTATATATTGGAATCTGGCCGGGTAGTGATGGATGGGCCAGCTGATGAACTTAGGGAAAATCCAGATGTGAAGGAATTTTATTTAGGGATGTCAGAGGAAGGGCGCAAGTCGTTTCGAAATGTGAGATCTTATAGACGGCGTAAACGTTGGCTGAGTTAAAATAATTATGCAATTTTTTGATAAACTGGAAATAAGAAGCTCGGATGAACGCCAAAGCTCGATATCTCAACTTTTACCTGAACAAATAAAAAAAGCACAAACTCTTGGTTCGCTTGAGGGAATTGATCCTTCACAAATAAAGGGTGTAGACGATTTACCCCTTTTACCGGTTTTTCGAAAATCGGAACTAATTGAAAAGCAAAAATCTAATCCACCCTTTGGGGGGTTAGTTGGAGGTCGAGTAGAACACTTCTTTCAATCGCCGGGCCCTATTTATGAGCCGGGTAAAACTACGCGGGATTGGTGGAGGTGCGGTAGGTTCATTAACGCATGTGGAATAGGAAAAAAAGATATTGTTCAGAATTGTTTTAGCTATCATTTAACTCCAGCTGGAATGATGTTTGAAAATGGTGCTCATGCAGTTGGAGCCGCTGTTCTACCAGCAGGAACGGGTAACACAGAACTTCAAGTTCAAGCTGCCAGTCATCTTGATGTGACCGCTTATGCCGGAACCCCCGATTACTTAAAGACAATTTTAGAAAAAGCTGATGAGATGGGGATAAAGTTAAATTATTCAAAAGCTGCGGTTTCTGGAGGAGCTCTATTTCCGTCACTGAGAGATTTTTATTCAAATCAGGGAATAGAATGTCTCCAGTGTTATGGAACAGCAGAGCTAGGTTGCATAGCATATGAAAGCAATGAAAAAACAGGTATGATCATAGAAGAGGGTGTTATCATAGAAATAGTTACTCCTGGGACAGGTAACCCGGTTAAATTAGGCGAAGTAGGAGAGGTTTTAGTTACTACATTGGGATCGGATTACCCTTTAATTAGATTTGCAACGGGAGATATGAGTGCAATAATGTCAGGGCAAAGTTCCTGTGGCCGAACAAATACTCGAATAAAAGGCTGGATGGGTCGTGCGGATCAAACAACCAAGATAAAGGGAATGTTTGTACGACCTGAACAAGTAGCAGAACTTGTAAAACGGCATAAAGAAATTATTAAGGCAAGAGTCGTGGTAAAACGAGACAGAGACCAGGATAGGATGGTTGTGAAACTAGAAAGTTTGGATAAAATAAACTTGGGTTATACTGATAGTATTCAGAATATTTTTAGAATTAACGGCGATGTTGAAGTTTATGCAGAGGGTGAGCTTCCTATTGATGGGCTAGTAATAGAAGATTTGAGGAAATATGAATAGCTTCTCAAATAAAAAAAGCCGCAAAAAGCGGCTTCTGAAAATTATATAAGCTCAATTACCCTTGACGCGCTTTAAATCTTGGTTGGGTCTTGTTTATAACGTAAACACGTCCTTTCCGACGTACCACCCTACAATCTCTGTGGCGCGATTTTAGGGAGCGAAGTGAGTTCCTTACCTTCATTTTATTTCTCCTTTCTTAAAGCGCGCATGCGCTCTTGTTTCTTTTAGCTGGTAATTCCAGCTCTGGCTATGGTGGGCGCTACTGGGTTCGAACCAGTGACCCCTTCGATGTCACCGAAGTGCTCTACCACTGAGCTAAGCGCCCATATGCACTTGCTTTATTGACTAACCACGTGCGACTCGGATAGGCACTTTCGTGATACTTGAAGGTCTATAGAAGGAGTCGGCTTGTCTTTCAAGGGCTTTTCAAATCGTAATACTAAAATAACTAGTTAAAACTGAGATAAAAAATGGTCATCATTCCTTACAATTTTTCATACCCGGAGTTACAGTCAACGTCTGTTATTTTTTGTAGCCCTCATAGCGGCAGGTATTACCCGGAAGAGTTTATTAAAATGTCAGCGCTCGATGAGCGTACGATTAGATCTTCTGAAGACGCATTTGTTGACAAACTAGTGTCCCAAGTCACAGACTTCGGCGCCCTTTTTTTAAAAGCTTTACTACCACGTGCCTATGTTGATCTAAACCGAAGTATAAATGAATTAGACCCAGCATTAATTGAGGGAGTGAGCAGTCAACAAATCAATTCAAGGGTTAACTCCGGTTTAGGGATTATACCAAGAGTTGTAGGTGGTGGTAAGGAAATATATAAAGGTAAGATTTCCACTCTAGAGGCGGAAAAGAGAATTGAAAACTTTTGGAAACCATATCACCATGTTCTAAGGGATACCCTATTAAATACACGGAAACAATTTGGAGAGGTCATTTTGGTTGATTGCCACTCGATGCCAAGCGGTCAAAAACTAAGTAAAATCGCTAGACCGTCCGATATGCCAGATATTGTGCTTGGGGATGGTCATGGGGCGTCCTGCAAAAAGAATATCATTGATGCAGTAGAGAATGAATTTTTAAGAGCTGGCTTTACGGTAAGCCGGAACATTCCATTCTCGGGTGCATTCATTGTTAAGCAATACGGGTTCCCCAAAAAAAATGAAAATGTAATACAATTAGAAATTTGTAGGAGCCTATATATGGATGAAGAAAGCCTTTGTCTTAACAAGGATTTTGCAGAGTTTAGAGACGTCTTAGGAGAGGTTTTAAAAAATATTGCGCTTATCGGTAAAAAAGAACCATCTCTTGCGGCTGAGTGATTTTGTATTTTTATTTTTAGTTCATGCTGACGTTTATTTTTTTCACAACATCAACGGGGTTACTGCTTTGCCAGATTGGACGTCCAACAACGATATGATTGGCGCCTAAGGAGATAGCATCACCAGGAGACGCTACCCTCTTTTGGTCATGCGCCTCGTCATGTGAAAAGCGTATTCCTGGAGTAACTATGAGTTTATTCTTTGACTCAGGAAGGTGCCTGATTGAGGTGATTTCATTTGGCGATGCAATTACACCATCTGCACCAGCTTCAAACGCGTTATATGCTCTTTCTTGGACTAATTGATTAATGGAACCATCCTTAAGGCATGATTTATTTAGATCTTTTCTATCCAAAGAGGTTAGAATTGTGACTGCCAAAATTTTAAGGTTGCTATCAGCTGCTCCATCTGCAGCAGCTGTTACTACGTGAGGGTCTCCATGTACGGTGAGAAAATCTAAATCATATCGAGTCAATTGCTTAACGGCATTTTCGACTGTAGCGCTGATGTCAAACAATTTAAGATCTAAAAATACTTTTTTGTTATATTTTTGCTTTAGCTCATCTGCGAGTGCTAGACCGCCTCCAGTAAGCATTCCTAGACCTATCTTGTAAAAGGAAACAGACTTATCCAATTTTTCAACCAATTCTAAGCCTTGAATTGCATTGGAAAAATCTAATGCTACAATTAGTTTATCATCTACCATTTCGTTTCCGTAGCATGTTTTGTTTATTTAATAGAAGTACAAAATCTATAATTATTAATTTTTTGTAATAGTTGCGTGTATTTTATATTGGTATTTGGCCGCATAATCACGTAACTAAGTTACATTTTCTAGGTCGAATTTAAGGAGCACTAAAGTTGGCGTACCGTTATAAATCAAGTCTCACTTTGGAAGATGTTACACCAGAGATTAAATATTTGAATCGAAGACAGCTAATTTTAGGATCAGCTGCGGCGTTAACTGGTGGAATAGGTGGTATTGTAAATGCTTCTAGCCAGTTTAGTACGGATGAAACTCCTAATACTTACGAGCAAATAACTAATTATAATAATTATTATGAATTTGGTACTAGAAAGGGAGATCCAGCAAAGTACGCGCACACTTTAAAGACGTCGCCTTGGTCGATAAAAATCGATGGATTAGTTGATAGACCTATGACCCTCTCTATGTCGGATATATTTAAGAAAATGGTAATAGAGCAGCGTATCTATAGGTTCCGATGTGTGGAGGCGTGGTCGATGGTTATTCCTTGGAATGGCTTTGAGTTAGCAGATCTTTTACAATTAGCGGGTGTAAAGGATGAGGCCAAGTACGTTGCGTTTGAAACTGTATTGAGACCTGAAGAAATGTGGGGCCAAAAGAAAAATTATTTAGAATGGCCTTATAGGGAAGGGTTGCGTTTGGACGAAGCTAAAAATCCCTTAACAATCCTGGCTACGGGTATTTATGATAAAGTAATACCTAATCAAAATGGGGCGCCACTCAGGCTCGTTGTTCCATGGAAATATGGTTTTAAATCAATTAAAGCGATTGTGAGAATTACCTTAACGGATAAAGAGCCGCCAACGAGTTGGAATATGGCAAGTCCAACAGAGTATGGATTTTACAGTAATGTTAACCCTAGTGTTGATCATCCACGTTGGTCGCAAGGATCTGAACGGCGGATAAGTACAAGTTTTGTTGCAAAAAGGCAGCCTACACTTCTATTTAATGGCTATGAAAAAGAGGTATCCAACATGTACGCGGGAATGAACCTAAAGGATTATTTCTAATTTTGCTGGGTGCTTATTAAAATGAGTAAGTTGAATTTCTCGACTAAGTGGATTTATTTTTTAGCTACTCTACCAGCTGTAACATTATTTTACCGAGCATTTTCAGGAGGATTAGGGGTAGATCCTGTTAAAAAGCTTGAACATGAGTTAGGGTTATTAACCATACAGTTTTTAGTACTAACGTTATTGATTTCACCAATCAGAGATCTTTTTAAAATAAATCTTATTAAATATCGAAGATCTTTAGGTGTGATGACCTTTTTTTATGCTTTTAGCCATTTCTCAGTTTGGATGTTATTCGATATCCAATTACTGTGGGATGAACTTATAGCAGATATCTTTCGGCGGCCGTACATATCTTTCGGCTTTCTATCGTTTATCGGGATTATACCTCTTGCTATAACATCAAATAATATCTCGATAAAAAAAATGGGAGTTAAATTATGGCGCCGAATTCATGTTTTAATTTATCCTGCGAGTATTTTGGCTGGGCTACATTTTGTAATGGTTAAAAAGGTTTGGGAGTTGGAGCCACTAATTTATTCTATTATAATACTAGGGCTATTAATTTTCAGGTTCGTTTCGGTTTTTAGAAATATTTAATATGATTCTTTAAAGGTGATGAAATTGTTAAACTTTTTGTGTCTGGTTCACAAAAAGCCTGTAGGATGAAACTATTTTAATTAATAAGATCAATTTTATTCCATAGTAAAATAATAAAAGACGAAGATGCTTTATTAAATTTACCTAGTTATAAGGGTTTTCGATAATTTTTTTTTATAATTGTCAAATTTTTTAAAAAAAATACTTTTTGTGTAAAAAAAGCCTTGCGGTTCCATGCTGTGGGATCTAAACACCCTTTCACCGACAGGAGAAATATTCTTCCGAGGTCTGTGAAACGCTTGTTTGTGAATGATCAGTAAAAGACTAAAGAGGTTAACACGGGCACTTGCGCTGTAATGATTGGAGCGCATGTGGTTGTTTTTGTCTCTGCGCTATTTGAAATTGTTATATAACATGAAGAGATATGCGGGCGGTTTGGTCCAAATCGATGGATCAACCTCGGCATATCCACTTACTAGAACTTCGGTTCGATAATGTAAGGTCAGCTTCACTGTTTGTAAGGCTTTTTGTTATCTTTGATAACTTTAAGTACATCAAACAGAATTAAGAAGTCTTGTTGAGTTCAGTAAGCTCAGCAGGATAGATATGTGCAGAGGTTCGACGTCAAGGTTAAGCTAGAAATAGCTTTTCAACTTGAGAGTTTGATCCTGGCTCAGAACGAACGCTGGCGGCAGGCCTAATACATGCAAGTCGAGCGCACCTTCGGGTGAGCGGCGGACGGGTTAGTAACGCGTGGGAATATGCCCAAAGGTACGGAATAGCCTCTGGAAACGGAGAGTAATACCGTATGTGCCCTTCGGGGGAAAGATTTATCGCCTTTGGATTAGCCCGCGTTGGATTAGGTAGTTGGTGGGGTAATGGCCTACCAAGCCTACGATCCATAGCTGGTTTGAGAGGATGATCAGCAACACTGGGACTGAGACACGGCCCAGACTCCTACGGGAGGCAGCAGTAGGGAATCTTAGACAATGGGCGAAAGCCTGATCTAGCCATGCCGCGTGAGTGAAGAAGGCCCTAGGGTCGTAAAGCTCTTTCGCCAGGGATGATAATGACAGTACCTGGTAAAGAAACCCCGGCTAACTCCGTGCCAGCAGCCGCGGTAATACGGAGGGGGTTAGCGTTGTTCGGAATTACTGGGCGTAAAG
>JBJLGD010000019.1:0-38095 GCA_045565015.1 Paracoccaceae bacterium | reverse complement strand
TGTTTGTGTTAACCTTTACTACTCTAGCCTGCAGTTCGTTTTTCATAACTTCCTTACCTTTATTTATCAGCTTTCTTGAAAGATATAATTTATCTTTTTGGTGCATTTGCAGCCGCGGGTCCTATTCTCCAATCTTTTGGGTCAGTAGAAGAGAGCATTCTTTGTCTGACCTCTAACCACCAACCCATATTAGGGGGCCAATCATCAAAAGTTTGGCCTTCGTTTAAAAGTTTAGCGGCGTGTAGCCCCCAATGAGGATTAAATAATGCCTCCCGACCTAATGCTACCAAGTCAGCACTTCCGTCAGAAATTATCTTTTCTGCATGCACTGGATCCATTATCATACCTACAGCCATTGTGGGCATTTTAGCACCCTGCCGGATAGAGGCTGCTAGCGGCACTTGATAGCCAGGTGTTGGAGGTGATTTTGTTGCTAAGCTGAAGAGAGAGTTTGGTCCTTTTATTCCTCCTGAAGAGCAGTCAATTGCGTCCACTCCGCGTTTTTTTAGTTCTTTTGCTAATCTAATTGTATCTTCAATTTCCAAACCACCTTCAAATCGGTCGATGCATGAGAGTCTAAAGAAAATAGGTTTATCCTCTGGCCAATTATTCCTCAATGCTTCTGCAATTTCCAACGCAAACCTCATACGGTTTTCTGAGTTACCACCATAGGAGTCGGTTCTTGTATTGCTTATTGGTGATAAAAAGGAGTGAATAAGATAACCATGGGCAGCATGAACATCTAAGATTTGAAATCCGGCTTCGTTGCATCTACGTGCTGCTTCTCCAAAAGCTGTAACAAGCTCTTTCACTTCATTTTCTGATGGGGATTTTGGTGTTGCATAGCCGGGCGCAGCAGGTTCGGCACTACAAGAGATAATCTCCCATGGAGGCTCACCGATTGCCATATCTTTATCGCTTAGTGGTTGAAGCCCATCATAAGGCCTTTGACGAGATGATTTTGGACCACAATGACCAATTTGAGCGGCTGCGATGGATCCTTGTGAGCGTATGAAAGAAGCTATTTTTGTTAACATAGGAATTTGTGAATCACACCAAATTCCAGCGTCAGAATATGTACTCCGCCCTCTAGCTTCCACGCAGAGTACCTCTGTAAAAACTGTACCAAAATTTCCAACCGCAAACTTTCCTAAATGGACTAGATGCCAATCGGTACACTCACCGGTTTCTTTGGCCATGTACATCTGCATTGGTGACACCACAATTCTATTTGGTAGTTCAACATTTCTTAATCTAAGCGGTGATAGAAGTTTATTAGTCATAGTATACCCCCCAAAGGATAATCAAAAGTACAGCTAAAAAGCTTGATTGGTTATCAACTATCAAACCTTTTTTTTTAAGTGCAAGTCAAAAGATCATATTCATTGGGATTAGTATGTCTATTCACATAGATAAACGTTAATTTTCATATAGGTGAATTAATCTTTTTTAAATCGCTAATTCGTGAAGTGATATTATTTTTTTGGGACAGCAGACAGTCTATTGCGGGTTAAATTGATTAAATAGTTAACACTAGGCTCTAGGGCGTCATCATTAAAGTCATAGCTGGGGTTATGTAGAGGAGCTGAGTTTTCACCATTTCCAAAAAAGACATAACAACCTGAGGTATGATTAAGGAATCTGGCAAAATCTTCTGAACCAGTCACAGGTTGAGTTGCAACTTTTGTTTTATCTTTTCCAAACGTAAATTGAGCAATTTTTAGTGCTTCTTCGGCCAAGTTGGCATCATTTATAAGTGGAATAAACTCTCGAGAATAGTTCACAGAGAACTTTAGGCCATGAGCGGACGCTATTCCTGAAGTTATACTAGTCACTTCCTTTTCAATTTTACTACTGACCTCTTTACGAAAACTACGAGCATCTCCAAGTATACGAGATAGTCCTGGTAGTATATTTCGTGATCCATCTGTAATTAGTTCGGTAACTGATACTACTGCTACGTCTGTGGGATCAATTTTTCGTGAAACAATTGTTTGGAGTTCTGTAACCAGAGCACAAGCTGGTTGAAGAGTTTCTTTAACTGCCTGTGGTTTTGACGCATGCCCTCCGATCCCTCTCAATTCAATTTCAAAATTATCTTCTGCGGACATCATTGGCCCTGGTCTGGTTTCAAAGTGCCCGACTTCTATCCCTGGCATGTTATGAAATCCCCAAATCTCTTCAAAACTGAATTTCTCCATTAAACCATCATCAATCATTGCTTGAGCGCCTTTCCCCCACTCTTCCGCTGGTTGAAAAATAAAATGTATTATTCCATCAAATCCATAACTTTTTGCTAAAATTTCAGCAGTTCCCAACAAGATTGTGGTGTGCCCATCATGTCCACAAGCATGCATATGACCAGGGATATCTGACTTGTAAGAAAAATCATTTTGCTCTTCGATCATTAAAGCGTCCATATCAGCACGTATTGCAATTGCCTTGTTGGAATTACCATTTCGTAATGTTGCAACGACACCTGTACCGCCAATATTGGTTGAAATTTCTTTAATTCCAAATGATTTTAATTTCTCGACAACAAATGCTGCTGTTTTTTTAGTGTTAAAGCCAAACTCTGGAGACCGATGGAGAGTTTGCCTCCATTCCCGCATCTGTTTGTCTAAAAAATTTGAAGTCATTGTATAACCTTTTAAAATGATAAATTTTTAAGCTTTACCAACAATACCTTCCAAAACCCAATTATCAAAGATTTCTAACGCTTTACTAGTGAACGCCGTATCATTAATATGGGCATCAATCTCTGTAAGATTGACAGAGCTAGATACTGTATTTTTTAGAGCAGTGGTAAACGCGTTTAAGCCATCGGGATCGTAAGCATCACCACCGACCCTATCCCATTCCTCAATTCCCTGATTAGGAATTATAAGATGAACTGGTGCTTTGCTTAACCCTAATCGACGATTATAGTCCTTTGCTATTTCTACTCGTTCCTCCTTCGAGAAAATCGTACTTTTAATTAGTTTATTATGGATATGAATATGACGATTTTTGAAGTTTTTTGGTATTTTTTGCCAACCTGCAAAATCAATAAGGTCCATACAACCAGGAGCAACTATTTGAGGAATCCCAGCTCTACCAGCATTTAACATGCGATCTTGTCCAGCGTGAACGATGGATCCGTAAAGGAAATTACCGATTTCGCAACCTGCGAAATCCATTACGCATGCAAAACCATTTTTTGCAGCTATACTCTCAAAAGCCATTCCTCCCATCCCCATAGCATGGAAAATAGCAACCTCATAACCACGCGATTCAAGCTCAGGCTTTAATTTAGTTATATATTTTAAGCACGACGTGCCAAGTGATGTAATACCTACAATAGGTTTATCATTTTTAGGAGATTCTACGGCCCTTGCTGCGCCTAACACGGCTCCTGCGGCTTGAGATAAGGATGATTTACACACTGAATTAAGACCGTACAATCCACCTGCCCAAAGTATCATTTGTATATCAGGTGAAAGTCGTTCTGAGGGTATGATGGGAGAAAAGGATACTGTTGAAACAACATATTTTGGCAAGCCCAAGGGTAATGATTGACACACATCCAAAGCAAGGTCAGTACCCATTGTCCCGCCTAATATTATGACACCATCAAATTTATTATTGAAGTTCAATTGATTGGCTAATCTAGAGGCACCATTAGACATAATATTCATTGCAATGTGCTCGCTACCGCTATCTATAGCCTCTTTAATTGATTTTCCTGCAGCTTCTGCGACGTCATGCTTAGAAAAATGGGTTTCTTTTTAGGTTCGCCCAAGACACTCACATCCATAGTCAAAACTTTACCACCCATAGAAGTAATTCGGTCAGAAATATAATTTAACTCATCACTCTTGGTGTCGTATGTTCCAATAACCAAAATTGTTTTTTCAGACATATTATGTACTTTCTGAGTTTTAGTTCACTTTTGAATTATCATTAACATATTTTTAACTTTCAAAGAAGATTAAGTTATCAACTACCAAACTTCGTCTAAGAATTTTAACCAATTACCACCTAAAACACCTCTAATCCGAGTTTCAGACCAGCCTGCACGCTCCATTGCAGGAATGAAGTTTTGATAATCACCTAGTGTCTCTAGTCCTTTCGGCATAGCTGGGAGTTTAAAGTGCTGGAAGCCCTTAGTTGTCAGACGTCCAAGCCCCTTATCTGCACTTATATAATCAAAAAATGACATATCTTGGTCTTGGATCCAGTCCGTTCCAAGTCCAATATTATCTTCACCAATAAGATTAATTAGATATTCAACTCCCTCAATACAATCGTCGATGGTAGTATCAGGGCCCTTCGGTAGAAATGGGGTATAACTTGCGAAACCAACAAACCCACCGTGGTTAACGATCGTACGAAGTTGGTCGTCAGTTTTATTTCGAGGATGCTCTAATAGCATTGGGCAGCAATGCGTATAGGCTACCGGGGAACTTGAATACTTTATTGCTTGATCACTTGTTAAAGGCCCAACATGGGACAGATCAACTAACATACCTAATCTGTTCATTTCATCGATTGCGTGTCTTCCAAAATCAGTAAGGCCCCCATCATGTGTCTCCCAGCAGCCGGACCCAACGAGGTTTTGTGTATTATAAGTCAACTGAACTACTCTTACGCCAAGGTTATAAAAAAGCTCGAGGTTACGAATATCTGTATCTATCGCACTTGTATTTTGCCAGCCCAAGATGATGCCAACCTTACCATTCGACTTTGCTTTTCGTATATCATCAACGCTTGTAATTTTTGTAATTATGTCATCATGCTCTCTAAACCATTGATTCCATTGAGCAATATTTGCCATTGTTTGTGAAAAATTTTCCCACACCGAACATGTACAGTTTGCGGCTGTTACTCCTCCACGAGCCATATCTTCAAAAAGCTCTCGGGAGAATTTACTTACTACCAATCCATCAATGATAATTGTATCCTTAAGATCACTCATCTTTCACTCCTTTTTTAGTCTTCTAATTTAGTTTTTATTTGGTTCATTTATTTTGAATTAAATTAGTAATTTTTGATGCTAATTCATTAGTGCGTGTCTCAATTAACATGTGGCCACCACTTTGGAATTGTAGGTGATCAGATTTGGGAATTCTTTCTACAATTGAGAGGCCAAACCATGGGGGCATAAGTTGGTCATCGGCCGAATGCGCTACTAGGGTGGGACATCTGACAGTAGTTATAATATCTCTACCATCAAACTCTAGAATTGGTTTTAAACCATCATAAATAAACTTATGATCTACTTTAATCTCTTTTGCATCCACTTCCATTTTTTCAAAGCCATTGATATGTTGCTTTCTATAGTTGGGTGGATAAAGAAGACTAATATTATAACGAAAATAATCACTAGGACTTAAAGCTTTTGCCGCAGCAACGCGAAGATTTTGCATTTTAGTTAAGTGATTATCTGCATGAGTCCACGGCGATATTAAGGATAAAGTTGAAATGCGTTCTGGCTGCTGTTCAATCATTGATAAACCAATACCGCAACCTGTGGAGTGGCATACGATGTGTGCTGAATTAATTGATAATCCGTCTAGTAGCTCAAAAACTTCTCGAGCCCGTTCTGATAATGGTACTGGACCTACGCAGGGAGATGATGGGCTCTTGCCAAGCCCTCGTTGATCATAATTTATCACTGGATTTTTAATAGCTAAGATATCTATAAAGGGTTGTACCCCTATTGGACCGCGGCTTAACGGTTTTAAGATAATTATGGGTGAATTTTTTCTCTGTTTTGCACCACCACTGATCTCATAATATATATCTCCGCGATCAAGTTTTAAAAGTGGCAATTGGTTACTCCCTTCTATTACTCACATCATTATATATTTTTAATATATTTTTAGAAGAATTTAATTGGAACTGTAAAGGCTAAAAGGTCGTAATTAATTTTAAAAATTTATTGCGGGCAGTGCAACGCTCAGCTTTCCTTCCAATGTTTCATTAGGTAAAATACTTGAAAGGTGATTTCTTAGGGCAATTAGTTTTTGGATATTAATGCCTGTGTCAAAGCCCATATTTTCTAATAAGTAAGCGCAGTCTTCAGTTGCAATATTTCCAGAGGCACCTGGAGCAAATGGGCACCCACCTAGACCTGCTAAAGTGGCATCGAATTTTCTAACATCGGCCTCAAGAGCTGATACAACATTGGCTAAACCCATCGCTCGAGTGTCGTGAAAGTGAGCAGCCATAGGGATTGTTCCAATAGAATTTCTCAACTTTGAAAAAAGTGATTTTACTTGACTTGGATTGGCATAACCGACCGTATCAGCTAAATTGATTTCGTCTGCACCACCTTCCGCCATGCTGGACGCTAATTTTAATACTTGTATTTCATCCACCGATCCTTGCATCGAACAGCCAAAAGACGTTGCGATTGCTCCCGCAACCTCAATTTTTCTACCGCTGATATTACAAAGTTTGATAACTTCTTTAAACATTGAAAGAGACTCAGCAATTGAGCATCTTACATTTGATTGATTATGTTCTTCAGATGCTGATATTACAAAAGTAATTTTTTTTGTCCCAGCAGCAATCGCTCGAGTAGCGCCTTTGAGATTCAAGACTAAAGCAGTTGCCTTTAGGTTTTGTATTTTATTAGAACGTATGACCATTTCATTGGCGTCAGAAAATTGAGGTAAAAGTTTGGGTGGTACGAACGAGGTAACTTCGATTTCGTTAAAGCCAGCGTTCACTTGTTTTTTTACCCATTCTAACTTTTGTTGAGTTGTTAACGGAGTTTTTATAAGCTGAAGGCCATCTCTTAAACCAACTTCTCGTATTTCGACAATATCAGACACATTAACGGCCCTTAAATATTGGAGGTCTTTTCTCATTAAAGGCTTTCACGCCTTCTATTCGATCTTTTGTTGGAACAGTACGATTATATGCTTCAATTTCAAATGACATTCCATCCGATAAACTCATTTGGAGCCCCTTGTGGATTGCTTGTTTGGCTTGTCGTACTGCGATAGGTGCATTATCAGCAATTATCTGTGCTGTTTTAAGGACTGTTGGAAGCAGCTCAGAGATCTTAAGAACTTTATTCACAAGACCCCAATCAAGAGCTTCTTGGGCACTAAACACTTTTCCAGTCAATATTAACTCTTTAGCTCTGCGCTCCCCGATTGCACGGGTTAATGTTTGTGTTCCTCCCGCACCTGGAATTATTCCTAGCTTTACTTCAGTTTGAGCAAACTTGGCATTATCGGAAGCATATACAAAATCTAACATCGCTACTAACTCACAACCCCCACCATAGGCTGCTCCATTAATTGCACCAATTATAGGAATGGGAAATTCAATAACTGTTCGAGCCATTTTTTCATATACTAAATGCTGTTCCACCCACTGTGAATCAGTCATACCATCACGCTCTTTTAGATCGCCGCCTGCGCAAAATGCTCTTTCACCCGATCCAGTTATTATAACGACCCTACAATCAACTGGTGTCATAGATAGATTCTCAAATAAGTGAATCAACTCTCTTGCCATAAGAGTATTAAATGCATTTGCCGACTCAGGGCGATTAAGTGTTACTAAAGTAATATAATCTTTTATCACTTCAACTTTTATAGTTTTATATTCTTTTTCCATTAACAACTCTTTTTGACTTAGGTAGGCATTATTTTTACCGAGTATTTTGTCTAATACTAATTTGCTATTTAAGGTACTTGCGTATGTTTGAAAAGCTTATCATTATTTAGCTATATATTAAATTAATGAAAACAACTTCAATTTCTTAAGGATTTTAAACTAAAAATAAAAATAGGTTACAAAATTATGAGTTTAAACAGAGAATTAGATGGAATCTTAGTCGTTTCATTAGAGCAAGCGGTAGCGGCACCATATTGTGGTTTATTACTAGCCGACGCTGGAGCGAGAGTGATAAAAATTGAACGACCTGAGGGTGACTTTGCAAGAGGTTATGATGCGGGAGCTGATGGACAAAGTACAATTTTTGCTTGGTTGAACCGAGGTAAAGAGTCTCTTTGTTTGGACCTCAAAGATGCTGCTGATGTATCATTTATGTTAAAACTCTTATCGAAAGCCGATGTTTTTATTAGTAATTTAGCGCCTGGGGCCGTAGCCAGATTAGGGCTTGATGGTAGTACTCTGAGATCGCGTAACCCCAAAATAATTACGTGTCGTGTATCAGGTTATGGTGAAACAGGTGAGGCGGCTGAGATGAAGGCTTATGATTTCTTGGTACAAGCCGAGAGTGGAGTTTGTTCGGTTACTGGTACTAAGACGACACCAAGTAGAGTAGGTGTTTCCATGACAGACTTGTCATCTGGTTTAACAGCATTTTCCGCTATTTTGAGAGGCTTAATCCAGGTTTCTCGAACGGGTGAAGGAATGGACATACCTATTTCCATGTTTGATGTAATGGCGGACTGGATGAATATGGCACTTTTATCGCATCGATATATGGGTGGTGCTCCTGAGAGAACCGGGCTTCAACATAGTTTTATATCCCCATATGGAGCCTTTACTTGTAGGGATGGATCTCAAATATTATTGTCTATTCAGAGTAATCGAGAGTGGGCTTCCTTTTGCGAATATGTTTTACAGGATGTCGATCTTATCTATAATCCATTTTTTAAGAACAATACTGATAGGTTCAGTAATAGAGTTGAGTTAGATGCTAAAGTTAATAAATGCTTTTCTAATTATGATAAGGCTACGGTTATGGATCTTCTCAAAAAGGCAAATATAGCGTACTCCTCTCTCAATTCAGTTTCTGATGTGTCTAAACATCAATTTTTAAAAACATCTTATGCAAAAATTGGTAATCAAAATATTGAACTTGCGGCCTTACCTGTATCGACGGAGTCAGGATCACCGATCAATGTACCTGATTTAGGTGAACACAACAAAAAATTGAAAGAGGAGTTTTCCTAGGAAAAAACTACTGGAAAAGAACAAATCTTTAAATACAAGAAATTATTAATTAGTTAAAAGTTAAGAGGTTAGTAATGACATATGAATTAAACCATCCAGATATTCGTAAAGGAGTCAGTCAGCTATGCAAGGGCTTCCCTGGAAAGTATTGGCAAAAATGCGATCGAGACCAGGCCTATCCCGTAGAATTTGTCGAAGCATTAACAGATCAGGGTTATCTTTCGGCGTTAATCCCAGAGGAATATGGGGGTTTGGGCTTACCTTTAGCTGCGGGAGCAGCTATCCTTGAGGAGATACATCGAGCAGGGTGTAATGCTGGAGCCTGTCATGCTCAAATGTATACCATGGGAACTGTTTTAAGATACGGGTCACAGATACAAAAAGAACAATACTTGCCTAGCATTGCAAGCGGTAAACTTAGACTACAAGCCTTTGGTGTAACTGAACCGACGAGTGGAACTGATACTACTGCTCTGAGAACAACTGCAAGAAAAGTTGGTAATAATTATATTGTTAATGGTCAAAAAATTTGGACGAGCCGTGCAGAACATTCAGACTTACTACTTCTATTAGCAAGAACAAAACCATTGGATGAAGTAACAAAAAAAACAGACGGACTATCTGTATTTTTAGTAGATATGCGAGAGGTCTTGGGTAAAAGCCTCACTATTCGTCCTATTAGAACTATGATGAACCATTCTACTACGGAATTATTTTTTGATGATATGAAAATTCCAGAGACAAGCCTGGTTGGTGAAGAGGGTAAAGGGTTTCGAAATATTCTATCTGGAATGAATGCTGAAAGGCTTTTGATTTCTGCAGAATGTATTGGTGACGCAAAATGGTTTATTGAAAAAGCTACTGCTTATGCGAGCGAACGAAAAGTGTTTAAGAGGCCAATAGGCCAAAATCAGGGTATTCAATTTCCAATCTCACGTTCTTATAGTCAAATGCGTGCAGCTGAATTAATGCTAGCAGAAGCCCTCAAATTATATGATGCAGGTGGAAATCCGGGAGAGGAGGCAAATTTAGCAAAGCTATTATCCTCCGATGCGAGTTGGGAGGCAGCTGAAATGTGTATTCAGACTTTTGGTGGTTTTGGATTCGCAGAGGAATATGATATCGAACGAAAGTTTCGGGAGGCTCGTTTGTATCAAGTGGCGCCAGTTTCCACGAATATGGTGCTTAGTTATGTAGCAGAGCATGTGCTTGGTTTGCCGAGGTCATACTAATGGGTATTGCTGAAAAAATTATTCAGTTCACACTATCAAAAAAAGATTACCCAACTCATGTAGGTCACATAGTAAATTTATCTCTTCTTGATTGGCTTAGTGTATCTTTGGCAGCTCAAAACGAACCTGTTTCTCGAGTTGTAAGATCATGTTTTATGGAGGAGGGCGGTAATCCAGAAGCTTTTGTTTTTGGATCAGATCAAAAAATTTCAAGCCGTTCAGCCGCGCTGATAAATGGAACAATTTCTCATGCGCTTGATTATGATGATACTCATTTTGCATCTCTGGGACATCCGTCCGTTACAGTAATGCCAGCTTCTTTAGCTCTTGCTGATCGGTTAGGTACTGATCTAAACAATTTCAAACAGGCAGTACTTTGTGGTATGGAAATAGCTATAAGGGTAGGAGCCTGGTTGGGAAGGTCTCACTACCGAAAAGGTTTTCACATAACATCAACAGCTGGTACATTTGGTGCTACTGTTGCCTCGGCTTATTTACTTGGTTTAAATAAAAACCAATTCAAAATGGCTTTAGGATTAGCGGCGTCACGTGCTAGCGGGATAAAAAGTCAGTTTGGTACTATGGGAAAGCCTTTCCATGCTGGCATTGCTGCCAGTAATGGTGTGGAGTCAGCTCTTTTAGCGCTAAAAGGATTTGTTGCCACGGAGGAACCCTTTGAGGGACCTCAGAGTTTTGCTGAAACTCATGACTCAGAAAATAATTCTGAGATCTTTAATAGTCTTGGAACAGAATTCATATTTGAATCGGTAACTCACAAATTTCATGCTTGCTGTCACGGATTACATGCGGGGATGGAGGCATTAATCGAGTTAAGAGAAAATCATTTACTGAGTCCTCATGAGATTAAGGAGATCAAACTAATAATTCACCCCCAATACCTAAACGTTTGTAATATTTTATCACCAAGAACGGGCCTTGAGGCCAAGTTTAGTTTTAGGTTAACAGCAGCAATGATTATGTGGGGCGTTGATACCGCACGGCTGGAAAGCTTTTCTAATTCGGTCTGCTCTAACACAAGTTTTACGGAACTCCGTGATAAAGTCTTTATAGAGACTAATGGAAATCTTAGTGAGACAGCAGCAAGTGCGAAAATAACGATGTTCGATGGAAGAGTGTTCACTGACAATCATGACTTGTCCAAATTAGCTGATCCTAAACTTCGAGAGAAAAAAGTTCGGTCAAAATCAAACAGTCTTATAGGCCAAGAACACTCTGAAAAAGTATGGCAGGCGATAACGGAAAAAATTACACATGTTGAAAAACCTATATCTAAATTACTTCTCGATTTGTAGTTTTAAACTATCTGTTGTCATCCTAGTGCTTACAATACTGATTGTGGTCTTAGTACCTTCTTTAACATTAGCTCGAGAATTTTCTTTTGGGTGCTGGAATGGCCCGGATAGAATTTCTGGGAAATGGGAACGGTATACAAAGAGTATTTTGCTTTTTGGTAATAGGTTTATATTAATTTCTGCTGACGATAAAAGTGTTCGCTTTGGACTTTTGGAAACTGAGGAGCATCAAGAGTTTTTAATTACATCAGATGGATCGTATTCGGAGCGAGAAGGAACTAGTTTATGGAAAACCTATGAAAGTGTTGAGTGTATTTTAAATTTTTATAGCCGATGAACCATAAAAAACATCATAGTCCCATCCTGTTTGCAATTGCCTCGATCCGATACATTTCTCTCATTACAGGTTTTTCTATTAGTTTGCCATCAATTACGACTAGGCCAGTATCGGCTGCTTCATAAGTGTTTATAATTCGTCTGGCCCGAGAAATTTCGTCCTTGTTTGGGGTGAAAATCTCATTTAGGGCTTTTATTTGTTTTGGGTGGATAGATCCTTTTCCAGAAAATCCAATTGACTTTGCTTGTTCTGCCTCAGTGCGCATGCCGCTGGGATCTTTTAAATCAAGATATGGTACATCGATTATATCTAGTCCTGCTGAAGCTGCAGCATGAACGCAGCGAGATCTTGCATATAAAAGTGGTTCCCAAGATAAGTTGCATCGAAGTTCTGCGGCCATATCAATTCCGCCAAAAAGCATAGAGTCTATGCGAGTACTTGAGTGTGCAATTTCAAAAGCTGCCTCGAGTCCTTCATTGGTTTCAATAATTATATGGAGTCGGGTGTCATGACCTTTCTCGGTTAAAAGATTATCAAGTAAAACAATTTCATCAGGGTTTCTGACCTTTGGTATCATCAGCGCTGGAGGAGGTGTATCTGTTGCTAGAATAGCTTGGATGTCTGCAATTCCAAATGCTTCTCTTAAACTATTGATCCGAACGAGACGCTCTACCCCATCATTTTTCTGTTTTATAGAAAATAATTTTAAAGTTTTTTCTCGCGCCTCATCTTTATCTTTAGGCGCAATTCCATCTTCTAGTTCGATGCATACCATATCCACACCGCTAGCTAATGCCTTTGGAAACATATCTGGTCTGAGGCCTGGCGTAAAAATAAAGCTTCTTCGAGGCCTAACATTCTTTTCTACTTTTAAATTATTCAATCTGCATTCCCCAACTGATATTTTATTTTGTCAGTAATATAATTTAAAAGTAGTTCAACTCAATAATAAATTAACTCTACTAAATATTTCTATTTTATTGTTTAGAATCTCTTCTGAAAGATATTCTATACTATGAGCTAGTTTGAGATTACTCTGGTCTGTCGTCATAGCATCTATAAACAGTCGGTTTTAGGATACCTAATAACGACAGTAATTTAGTCTTAAATAGTAAAGACCTAGCTTAATAAGTAGGTTACCCACGTAGAGATTTTTGAAAAAACTAATAGTTGAAGACAGAGATGGATAAACGTTCAAAACCAATTATTGAGATAATAAAAGCTAATTTGTTCTTAGCCTCTGGTGTCTTCTTTTGGGCTATGGGTTTCCCAGCTGCTGAAGTTCTATTAGAGATTTTGGAGCCCTTGCCAGTAATTACAGTCAGATTGGTTTTAGCAAGTATAATATTATTATTAGTTTGGCTAATCGTTGAGGGGTTGAACAGTGTTTTGCAGGCACCATGGATTAAAGCTATCTCGATAGGTATTTTTGGCCTTGGGTTCTCTGGCTATTTTTTTCTAAAAGCTCAAGCATTAACTGACCCTGTTACTGTTGCAGTAGCAGCAGCTTCATTACCGGCATTTGCGGCAATTTTAGAAGTTGCTTTAGATAATAGAAAAATAAAATTAACTTTTGTTAGTGGTGTAATATTAGCAATCCTTGGGGGAATAGTCGCTATAGGCTTCCGCGAAACATCAGACGGATCTTCTAATTTTCTTGGTGGTTTTTTGGTTTGTTTGGCATCTTTTTCGTATGCTTGGGGTACTCGTGCAAGTGTAAAAAACTTACCAGAGTTGAGTGCATTGGCTAGAACAACTACCACGGTTATTGGCGCGGCGTTGTTTTTGGGAACCATTTTAATTTTCGGTGTTGCGTTAGATTTTCAAAGTTTAACATGGGAGATTCTTAGTCCAAGATATTTTGTGGCTCTTATTGTTCACGCATTATTTGGAATAGCGGTATCTCAATGGTTGTATATTAATGGTGTTAGTAAAGTTGGTGTAGCTGTTGCTTCAGTTCACGTTAATGCTGCCCCCTTTTATGTGATGATGATTGTAGTTATTTTGGGAGGAGATTGGAACTGGGTTAGTCTTTATGGCGCTATTCTAATTGGATTGGGTGTTTTCCTTGCAAATAAGAAGTAGAATTAATAGTCTGATTGGAAATATTTGATTTTGATTACAATTTTACTAGATTTTGGATAATATCATGAGTGTCTTGTGTGCTCATCGTGGAGCAAGTGGAAATTTTCCAGAAAATACTATGAGTGCTTTCAATGAGGCTCGTAATATTGGAACGAAATGGATAGAGACAGACATAAGCTTAACATCTGATAATCAATTAATTATTTTTCATGATGATAAGTTAGGTCGAACTACACAAGGTGTGAAAAAAATTTCTGAGTTAGTGTTTCAAGACTTGAAAGATCTAGATGTAGGAATATGGAAGGGAAAGGAGTTTGAGGGGGAAAGAATAGTTTCTTTAAATCAATTACTGTTGTGGCAAGAAAAGTATCAAATCAGTATAAATTATGAAATTAAACATCAAGGTTTAGACGAAGTTAGAGTTACATCTTTAATTGCACAAGAAATTAAATCTGCAGATGCTAAAAAAATAATTATTTCGAGTTTTTCTGAAGAAATACTTGAAAAGAGTATTCATAATCTTCCTAACTTCGAGCATGCATTGATTTCAGAACGACTACCTGAGGCTTGGAAAAAGAAATCTATGGAGCTAAATATTCAAGCGTGGCACCTCAATGCAAAAAACATAACAGAGAAAATAATTAACGATATTCATTCGGTGGGGTTAAAAGTTCGCGTTTATACAGTAAATGATAAAACGATTTTTGAAAGAATGACTCTTTGGGGGGTTGATATGATAATGTCAGATTATCCAGAAGATTTTTTTACTGGTTAACTGTTAATTTATTTTATTTAATGGTATTTTTTATAAAACTATTTGAGGTTATATGATGTTCAATTCTAAGAATCATAATATGGTTCCTCTTCGATCGTTTGATAGTTATAAGATAGGTGAAATTTTTCGCGCACCGGGTAGGACAATAACTTCGGGGATGTTTTCTGCTTATCAAGCAGCTAGTGGTGATAATGCGCCGTTACATTATGATAAAGTGTTCTTAAAGAGAATTGGGCACAAAGAATTATATGCTCATGGTTTTTTGACACTAATTCAGTCGTCTATTGGAGCTACGACCTTGGCGCATGAGCTTGGTGAAGCGTTGATAGGGTTTTTGGAACAATCAAGTAAATTCTTAAAACCAGTTTTATGCGGGGATACTTTATATGTCGAATTTGAAATATCAGATTTGAAAAAGTCAAATGAAACTGGTGTGATTGTTTTGGATACTCGTATTTTCAATCAAAGATCAGAATTAGTTGCTTCAGGCGAACAAAAATATTTAATTAGATTAGAACAAAATCCTGATAATTAGTTATTAACTAGATTTAGCTTTTTTTGCTCTCCAACTTGCCCAATCCTCTGGGGTATCGAGATCTAATGTAGCGTTCTTGTTGGGTAATGTTACAAAATTAGTGTTTGCGCTATTCTTTTTTAGAATGGAGTTACCTCCTTGATCTTTAGATAATTTTCGAAATTCATCAATAATAACTTTTCGAATTAATACTGGATGTCCAACTTTCCCATCATCATCAATTCCGCGTGTTATCGAACATTTACTGGTTTTGGATGCTTCTATTATTTTTGTTAGATCTTTACTGGTGATTTCAACTAGGTCGGCTAGTAGAATTATTACTTCTGAATTATCAATCTGTGATAAAGAAACTTTTATTGAATGGGAAATGCCTAAGTGAGAGCCTTTTGTTATTACTGGTATTACACGAAGATCTGATACTGCGTTAAATCGTTCCGCGCTTTGGGGGGGTAAGGTAACATAAATAGGTCCAGATGTTGCCTTCATGCATTCTAAAACCCGATTTCTAATTAAAGTAGTACCATTGATTTGTTCTAATAGTTTATCTGTTCCTCGCATACGGGATGATGAGCCTGAAGCTAAAAGGACTATCGGAATATTACTTTTCAAATAGGTTTATCCTCGTACTAATTTTTAAAGTTTAATTAGAAATACTAGTCTGGATGACAAAACAAGTTAGCTTTTTTAGGTTTGGTTATCTTGTATTCTCAGTTAGGCGCCGCTTGACGTAAGTTTCTGTAGTACTAAGTAAGGTATCTAGATGCTCACCTTCAAAGAAATGATTTGCGCTGTTAACCTCTTCGTGAGTTATCGTTATTCCTTTTTGTTCATGAAGTTTTTCGACTAATGCAACAGTATCTTCGGGAGATGAAACACGATCTTTGGAACCATTGATGATTAGACCAGACGCTGGACATGGAGCAAGAAAAGAATAATCGTAACCTTGCCCGTGAGGAGGCGAAACTGTAACAAAACCTGTTACCTCCGGTCTTCGCATAAGTAACTGCATTCCTATCCATCCACCAAAACTAAAACCTGCTACCCAACAATGTTTAGTATTCTGATTTAAAGATTGGAGATAATCTAGAGCTGCGGCAGCATCTGATAATTCTCCAACACCATCATCGAACTCACCCTGGCTTCGTCCCACTCCTCTGAAATTAAATCTCAAAACATTAAAGCCCATATTATAAAATTTGTAGTGTAAGTTATAAACTACTCTGTTGTTCATAGTACCTCCAAATTTCGGATTTGGATGTAAAATAATTGCGATTGGCGCGTCTTTAATTTTATTCGGGTGATATCTGCCATGTAACCGACCATCGGGACCAGGAAATATTACTTCAGGCATTAAAATAATCCTCAATTTAGTATTTTTGTTAAAGGTCATTCTTGACTGATAGAGCCATGTAATCTAGAATCGTTCTAAATTGATTTAAATGACCTAAGCCTATCCGCTAATGCGATAAAGTGTGAGACAGCTAAGGTCAATAAAATTCTAAGGGTTCGATGTGAAACTTACCACAAAAGGCAGATATGCAATGATAGCACTCACTGATTTAGCTCATTCAGGGCCTAACAGTCTTGTAAACTTAACCGAACTTTCAAAGAGACAGAATCTGTCGATCCATTATTTAGAGCAATTATTCGTAAAATTGAGAAGAGCTGGACTGGTGAAGTCGGTTAGGGGGCCTGGAGGGGGATATAGATTAGCAAAATCTCCGGAATCCATAAGAATAACCGAGATTTTAGAGGCAGTAGATGAAACGGTGAATGCTCTATACACGGGTGCTGGAGCTTCTGGAGCAGTATCAGGTTCGAAGGCGCAATCAATGACAAATCGACTGTGGGAAAGCCTTTCTGCACACGTATATGTATTTCTTCATCAGATACGTTTATCAGAGGTGGTACAAAATGACTTAACGCCTTGCCCAGCAGTTCCAATTTTATTTACTTTAGTCGATGACGAATGATCGAAATACTTAGGATAGATATTGTTACGTACATATTTAGATTTTAATGCCAGTGCACCACTGAGAACTGAAGCAAAAGAAATTATGTTTTCAGTAGCGGATGAGGTTGGAAATCCTTCTTCAATTCATGCAGAGGGCAGGCGAGCAAAGGCCATTATAGAACGAGCAAGGGTTCAAATATCTCAAGCCATTGGAGCCTCTAACGCAAAAATTATATTTACATCAAGTGCGACAGAGGCCTGCGCAATTGCGCTTAACAATAGAAGTTTGGATGGTTCAGATATCGAACATGATGCAATAAGGGCGTGGGTTTCAAATTCATTGGAAGTTAATAGTGAAGGATTAGTAAATATTGAAAATCCAAAACAGAGCACATTGCAAATGGCAAATAGTGAGACCGGTATAATCCAGGATCTACCAAAGGATTTGGCCGTATCCGACCTGACCCAAGCATTCGGTAAAATTCCGATATCATTTTCCTGGTTAGGAATTGGAATAGGAATAATCTCTGCGCATAAAATTGGAGGACCTAAAGGAATCGGTGCTCTGGTAGTTAAAGATGATATTGATATTGAACCTTTGATAGTCGGCGGAGGACAAGAACAAGGAATGAGAGCAGGTACCGAAAACGTAATGGCGATTGCAGGTTTTGGAGCAGCTGCTGAAGCGTGTGTAAAAGATTTGACTTCAGGCAGTTGGGATGAAATAGCAGAATTAAGAAATCAATTAGAGGAAATGATCCAAACTGAAGCCAAAGATGTATTAATAATTGGTCAAAATGTTAGCCGTCTACCGAATACCAGTTGTATATCTGTGCCTGGTTGGAAGAGTGAAACCCAAGTCATGAAAATGGATCTAGCTGGTTTTTCAATTTCAGCTGGGTCAGCTTGTTCGAGTGGGAAGGTGAAAAAAAGTAAAGTCTTAACTTCAATGGGCTATGAGGAAGAAGTAAATAAATCAGCTATTAGAGTAAGCATGAGTAATGAAACATCAAAGCTAGACACTGAAAATTTTATTAGAGCTTGGATTAAGTCTAAAAACTATTTTCAAGCAAGAGTAGCTTAATTAATATTGGAGAATAATATGTCGGCCTTAGAAATAAATTCCTCTGTCAAAGACGGTGTTGATCAGGAAACTGTAGATGCCGTGCGGGAAGTTGGTGGTGATTATAAATATGGTTGGAATACTGAAATTGAGATGGATTATGCCCCAAAAGGAGTAAATCCTGAGATTGTAAAGTTAATTTCAGGGAAGAATAATGAGCCAGATTGGATGACCAAGTGGCGTCTAGAAGCATTTTCTAGATGGGAAAAAATGAAAGAACCTGATTGGGCAATGGTTGACTATCCGAAGATAGATTATCAAGATATTTACTATTATGCTTCTCCGAAATCGATGGTAGAAAAACCTAAATCTTTAGATGATGTGGATCCTAAACTTATTGAAACCTACAAAAAACTAGGTATTCCTCTCAAAGAACAGTTAATTTTAGCAGGAGTTGAAGGAGCAGATCAAGTCAATACGGAGGGGCGTAAAGTTGCTGTGGACGCTGTTTTTGACTCCGTGTCGGTTGGAACAACTTACAAAGATGAATTAAAGAAAGCGGGAGTTATATTTTGTTCGATATCTGAAGCAATTCAGGAATACCCAGAATTAGTGAAGAAGTACCTTGGATCGGTAATTCCTGCTACGGACAATTATTTCGCAACTTTGAATGCAGCAGTATTTTCAGATGGTTCCTTCGTTTATATTCCAAAAGGTGTAAAATGCCCAATGGAGCTTAGTACGTACTTTCGCATAAATGCTGAAAATACTGGGCAATTCGAGCGCACATTAATTATTGCGGATGAAGGTTCATATGTATCGTATCTAGAGGGCTGTACGGCTCCAAAAAGAGACACTAATCAGCTACACGCGGCAGTTGTAGAACTCGTAATTCTTGAAGATGCGGAAATCAAGTATTCAACAGTTCAGAATTGGTATCCAGGGGACGAAAATGGATTAGGAGGAATATATAACTTTGTAACAAAAAGGGCTGATTGTCGGGGTGATAGATCCAAGGTTATGTGGACTCAGGTGGAAACAGGTTCTGCTGTTACTTGGAAGTACCCTAGTTGTATACTAAGAGGCAACGAGTCTCAGGGAGAATTTTATTCCATTGCTATAGCGAACAACTACCAACAGGCTGACACTGGAACTAAAATGGTTCACCTAGGCAAAAATACAAAAAGTCGAATAGTTTCCAAGGGAATTAGTGCTGGATTTGCTCAAAATACTTACAGAGGCCTAGTTAGCATGCACCCTAGAGCAAAAGAAAGTCGGAATTTTACACAATGTGATTCTTTATTAATTGGAGATAAATGCGGAGCGCATACTGTGCCATATATCGAGATCAAAAATAGTTCATCACGTGTTGAACACGAAGCCACTACTTCCAAGGTGGACGATGATCAATTATTCTATTGTCGTCAGAGAGGTATAGGAGAGGAAGACGCTGTTGCACTTGTGGTTAATGGCTTTTGCAAAGAAGTCTTGCAGGCTTTACCAATGGAATTTGCCATGGAAGCTCAACAGTTAGTAGCCATAAGTTTAGAGGGCTCAGTTGGGTAAAACCAACTAGTGCATGATAATTAGTTTTTATTACTAATTATTATTTTGTTTAATTGACTAATTTTAGGATAAAAAATGTTAAAAATAAGAAATTTAAAAGTTGAACTAGAGGAAGAAAACAAAGAGATCTTAAAGGGAGTTAATTTAGATATCGAGAGTGGCTCAGTTCACGCTATAATGGGTCCAAACGGGTCTGGAAAATCAACCTTATCATACGTTATGTCTGGAAAGAGTGGGTATCAAGTTTCTGAAGGTACCATTAATTTAGATGGGGAAGATATTCTTGAACTTGAACCAGAAGAGAGGGCTGCTGCTGGTCTGTTCTTAGCATTTCAATATCCAATTGAAATTCCTGGAGTTGGAAATATGACTTTTTTAAGAACTGCTATAAATTCTCAGAAAAAAGCAAGGAACGAGGCTGAGCTGAGCGCAGCTGATTTTCTGAAATTAATTCGTGGAAAAGCTAAAGATCTGAAGATTGACCCTGAAATGCTTAAACGGCCAGTTAATGTGGGTTTCTCGGGCGGTGAGAAGAAACGAAATGAAATTCTTCAGATGGCTCTTTTGGAACCAAAAATGTGTGTACTAGACGAAACAGACTCTGGATTGGATGTTGATGCAATGAAGTTGGTTGCGATGGGTGTAAATGCTTTACGAGATGCTGGCAGATCCTTTTTGGTGATAACTCATTATCAGCGTTTACTTGATCATATTAAACCCGATATCGTTCATATCATGGCGGATGGGCGTATAATTAAATCTGGTGGACCGGAATTGGCTCTTCAGGTGGAGAACTCTGGATACGCTGATCTTTTGACCGGAGATGATAATGCCTCTTGAGACAACTTACGAAAAAGTGAAAAAACTTACTGCAAATTTAGAATTACCGTCAGATAGCTTGAAAGTGAGAAAAGAGGCGCTGGTAAATTTAAAAGAGCTCGGTTTACCGAATAAAAGAGATGAGTATTGGAGGTATACTGATCCAAAACGTTTTTGTGAACCTTTAACCCATAAGGCTGGGGATCAGGATCTCGAAGAACAACCAGTTTTTGAAATCCCTGACTGCATAAAACTTGTGTTTACTAATGGTCTTTTCAATAGCAACAAATCGGACTCCCTACAGGCCGAACATTTGGAGTTTAGTCCAATTTCTAGTTTATCAGATATAGAAGGCTCTTGGGCCTCAGATTTTTATGGTACTCTTGAGAGGGAAGGACAGACCCCAATTAATAGGCCATTGGCCATGATAAATACTGCTTATGCTAAAGATGGAGTAACTCTACTGGTGAGTGGAGATATAAGTAAGCCTGTGCATTTAATTTATGAAAATAGTTCATCGGAATCAGATGTTAATATACATCATTGTATAAAAGTAAAAGCTGGTGCTAATTTAACTTTAATTGAAAGTGGAGAGGCTTCATTAAGGTTTAATAAAGTTTTAGAAGTGGAAGTAGCCGAAGGTGGTTCTTTTAACCATGTTTGTGTGCAAAACAATGCAAATGAAAAACTAGTAAATAGCCATTTGTTCGCTAAACTGGCTGAAAACGGTATTTTGCGATCATTCACGCTTACTATCAATGGTGGCTTAACTAGAAACGAACATATCGTAGGCCTGAATGGTAGGAATGCTGTGGCCCATTTAGCAGCAGCCTCCATTGGGCAAGAAAATTTTCATCATGATGATACTGTGTTTATTACCCATAATGCAGAAAACTGTGAAAGTAGACAGGTTTTTAAAAAGGTTCTTAAAGGTGGAGCTGTTGGTGTTTTTCAAGGGAAAATTTTGGTTACTCCGGAAGCTCAGAAGACGGATGGTTATCAAATTAGTAAGTCATTGCTTCTTGATGATAAAAGCCAATTCTTGGCAAAGCCAGAACTAGAAATCTATGCAGATGATGTTATATGTTCTCATGGCTCAACCTCAGGGGCAATAGAAGAGGATAGTCTATTCTATTTGAAATCTCGCGGGATTCCTGATGCTAAAGCAAAAGATCTTCTTGTATTAGCTTTTCTTGCAGAAGCAATCGATGAATTGGAAGATAAAGATATCTCAAACACCATACTAGATTATTTAGAGAAGTTACTTTAAAGGGTCGAGATATTAAAATGTCTACAGTTCCATTAATTTTAATGAGTTATAGATCGCCAAAAAAAGCTTTTGTGGTAAAACTATCTGAGGGTGTCACTGAAACAAAAATTTTTATTTGGCTATTCGTTTCCTGTTTTCTTTCTTTCCTGGCGCGTTTACCATTATTATCTCGTGAGATGCACTTGGACATAGATAGTCCACCTTTAGACTCCATGATTGGAGGGATTTTAGTCAGTTCACTTTTTATGGCCCCTTTGTTCTTTTATGCGTTATCTGTAATTCTTTGTTTAATTTTTAGATTTTGGTTCAAAGGATTAAAATGGTTTTACTTTCGGAGCGCTTTTTTTTGGTCATTGTTGGCAATAAGCCCACTGGTTTTGATTCGAGGGGCGCTGGTTGGAATCACAGGAGCAAATCCTTATATAACATTCATATCTATTTCGGTATTTTTATATCTAATATTTTTGCTGGTGAGTAGTGTAACAACAATAACGAAGGTCATGGATGTTAGCTGAGTTAATAAAATTAGTTATTAGTACTATCAAGGACCCCAAGAGTGTCGCGGTAAAGATTATGACAGTAACTTTCCCAGATAAAGTTTTGTGGGCTTTAGTAGTTTTAGTGGTAATAATTAGTGTATTGCTTTCAGAACTTGCCAACTGGTTACTTTCATTTGGATCTTTCAGGCAGGGATTTGTCTTATTTAATAGTCCATTCCTGGCGACGTCTGTACTGAGTCTGATGATGATTATAATGATTTTTCTCACTTTTTATATTGGAAAATTTTTTGGTGGAATTGGTAAACTTAATAATACGATCATTTTGGTGGTTTGGTTGCAGAGCACGATGATCGCACTGCAAATTGTTCAACTCATTTTGATCCCCTTACTCCCGAATATAGCGATGATATTGGGTTTAATCTCCGGCGGAGTATTCTTTTGGGTATATACAAATTTCGTATTAGTTTTGCATGGGTTTCAATCTGTTGGAAAAGTTTTTTTCGGAGTTATAGGTTCAATGATTGGGGTAATTTTTGCATTAAGCCTCATCATAGGGTCATTACTTTCAATTTTTAGTTTTGGGATTTGATATGTTTGATATAGATAAAATAAGATTAGAATTCCCGATTTTGCATCGTAATGTTAATAATAAAAAACTAGTCTATCTTGATAATGGAGCGTCCGCCCAAAAGCCCAAAATAGTAATAGATGCGATTAATAGAGCGTATTCAGAGGAGTACGCCAATGTCCACAGAGGGCTATATCATCTATCAAATCTTGCAACTGAGAAATATGAAGCTGTTCGAGGCATTGTTGCAAACTTTTTAAATGCTCCTAGTGGATCTCAAATAGTTTTAAACTCAGGAACGACAGAGGGTATTAATTCGATTGCTTACGGTTGGGCAATGCCAAGGTTGCAGTCTGATGACGAAATAATTTTAAGTGTAATGGAACATCACGCAAATATAGTTCCGTGGCATTTCCTTCGTGATAAGTTGGGAGTTAAATTAGTTTGGGTCGATACGGAACCGGACGGGAGCTTTGATGAACAGAAAGTTATCAACGCTTTTACATCAAAAACCAAGTTAATTGCCATCACACATATGTCTAATGTCTTAGGAACGCGAGTCGACGTAAAAAAGATATGTAATGCCGCGAAATCAAGAGATATTCCTGTGCTTGTTGATGGTTCTCAGGCAGCAGTTCACCTTCCTATAGACGTTCAAGATATTGGATGTGATTTCTATGCAATAACTGGTCACAAATTATATGGACCATCTGCTTCTGGTGCAATTTACATAAGTGAGAATAGAATGTCAGAGATGACCCCATTTATGGGTGGTGGTGACATGATAAAGGAAGTTCATAAAGAAATAGTAACATACAATGATCCACCAATGATTATGGAAGCGGGTACACCTGGTATCGTTCAATCAATTGGACTGGGTGTGGCACTCGAATATATGCAAGGTATCGGAATGGCAAACATAGCCTTACACGAAAACCATTTAAAAAAATACGCTCATGAAAAGCTTTCAAAACTTGAATGGCTCAGTATTCAAGGAAATGATATTGATAAAGCACCAATATTTTCTTTCACAATAGATGGAGCAGGTCATGCTCATGATATATCTACAGTATTAGATAAAAGAGGGATATGTGTTAGAGCGGGTCACCATTGTGCTCAACCTCTTATGGAGCATTTGGGGGTTTCAGCTACCTGCCGGGCATCCTTTGGCCTTTATAATACCTTGGAAGAAGTAGATTCCTTAGTAGATGCTTTGGAGCTCTGTCATGAATTGTTTAGTTAAACTTTTGTGTTTATTTTTGGGAAGACGCAAAAATAAAGGTAGCCTTTTTAAGTGACGACTACTTTCAATAAAAAGCAATAAGAGTAGTGTTGTGTAAGACTACATTTATGGTTAAGACAATTTGAGCAATTTATTAAAGGTAAAAAATTTGGTTCTCGTTGACGATCGAAAAGGTATATGGAAATCTGCTCCGGGTAAGGGGAGAAAAACTCCAAAAGGCCGTCAATTTATTGACACGGCATTACATGAAGTGCGGCAGCTCTTAGCGGACACGCCGAGGCATAGCCATCTTTTAATAGAGTTTCTACATTTAATACAGGATAAGTACGGGCATCTAAGTGCTGCGCATCTTCGAGCTTTAGCTGAAGAAATGCGTTTGAGCCAAACAGAAGTTTTTGAGGTTGCTAGTTTTTATGCTCACTTCGACATAGTCAAAGAAGATGAGGCTCCTCCTCCTTCATTAACCATCAGAGTATGTGATTCTTTATCATGTGAACTTGCTGGTGCAGAGAGATTAAAAAAGACCTTAGAGGAAGGTTTGGACCCAGCGGAAGTTAGAGTTTTAAGAGCTCCCTGTATGGGAAGATGTGATACTGCTCCCACTTTAGAAATTGGACATAATCATATTGATCATGCAACCCTACAAAAGGTTGAAGAAGCTATCGAGCGTAATGATATCCATTTTCATATGGTCGACTATGAAAGCTTGGCCGATTATGAAAAAGAAGAGGGGTACTCTGAGCTGAAATCTCTGAGGTTAAATGGTAACTGGGAAGAGGTTCAAGAAAAAGTCAGTTCCAGTGGATTACGTGGCCTTGGTGGTGCGGGTTTCCCTTCTGGAAAAAAATGGGGTTTCGTTAGAGCAGCCCCAGGCCCCAGATATTTAGCGGTTAATGGGGATGAAGGAGAACCAGGAACTTTCAAAGATAGATACTATTTAGAACGAAAACCACACCTATTTTTAGAAGGTATGTTGATAGCAGCGTGGGCTGTTGATGCATCAAGATGTTATATCTACATGAGGGATGAATACCCAGTAGTCTTAGAAATCCTCAGACGTGAAATTAATAATTTGGAAAACTCTGGTTATGTTGAGAAGGGTTATATCGAGTTAAGACGTGGCGCGGGAGCTTATATTTGTGGAGAAGAAAGCGCTATGATTGAGTCCATTGAGGGTAAAAGAGGGTTGCCTCGGCATCGGCCGCCATATGTTGCTCAAGTTGGGATCTTTAATCGACCCACTTTAGTTCATAATGTTGAGACTTTGCATTGGATAGCAAGGATCTGCAGAGAAGGGCCTAATATTTTGAGTTCAGTAGAAAAAAATGGACGTAAAGGGCTACGAAGTTATTCTGTTTCAGGTCGTGTAAAAAAACCAGGAGTTTACCTCCTTCCATCGGGCTCAACGATTAAAGATATAATTGTAGCATCAGGAGGTATGTTGGAAGGGCATTTATTTAAAGCTTATCAACCTGGTGGCCCGTCTTCAGGTATACTTCCAGCTGAAATAGACTCAGTACCTTTAGATTTTGATACTTTACAACCTTTTGATACTTTTATTGGCTCTGCAGCTGTAGTTGTTTTATCTCACTTGGATAAAGTTAGAGACGCTGCTTTAAATATGCTAAGGTTTTTTGAAGACGAAAGTTGTGGACAGTGCACACCCTGTCGTACAGGGTGTGGTAAGGCCGTCCAATTAATGCAAATGGATAACTGGGATAAAAAATTGCTTATGGATTTGTGCATTGTTATGGAAGATGCCTCTATCTGTGGGCTTGGTCAAGCTGCGCCAAATCCTATTCGTTCAACTATAAAGTATTTTCCAGATGAAGTAAGTTAGGTCTACAGATGTTTGATTCAGCCAAAGAAAAAATTGTAACCTTTGTCTTAGATGGCAAAGACGTTTCTGTTCCAGAAGGCTCAACTATTTGGGAAGCTGCGAACGGTCAAGGGCTAAAAATTCCTCATTTATGTCATAAACCTGAACCAGGCTATCGTTCTGATGGAAACTGTCGGGCGTGTATGGTGGAAATTGAGGGTGAGAGAGTACTAGCTGCATCCTGCATACGTTCAGTGTCCGAGGGGATGGTTGTAAAGTCAGAGTCTGAGCGAGCAAAAATTGCTCGGGCTACTGTAATTGAGCTACTGGTAGCCGATCAACCAAAGTTAGCACATGATGCTTCCTCTCATTTTTGGGATATTGTAGAAGCAACCGGTGTTGAGGAAAGTAGGTTTCCTACTAGAGATCAGTCGACGATACCACTACTAGACGACAGTCATGTAGCGATGAAAGTAAATTTAGATTCTTGTATACATTGTAACTTGTGTGTTCGAGCCTGTCGTGAAGTTCAAGTGAATGATGTTATAGGAATGGGTGGACGCGGGCTGGGTTCGCAAGTTATTTTTGATATGGCCGACGCTATGGGAGACTCGACATGTGTCGGCTGCGGAGAGTGTGTGCAAGCGTGTCCAACGGGGGCTTTGATGCCGGCAACAGTTTTAAACAATGACCAGGTTGGAGATAGCAAAGATTACGATCGAGAAGTACAGTCAGTTTGCCCATATTGTGGGGTAGGATGTCAATTATCTTTCAAAATAAAAGATGAAAAGATTAAATATGTTGAGGGTGTGAACGGTCCAGCTAATGAAAACAGGCTGTGTGTTAAAGGGCGTTTTGGGTTTGACTACATTCACCATGAGCATCGTCTAACTAAACCATTAATAAGACGTGACGATGCTCCTTTAAAGGGACTTAATGTGGATCCTTCAAATCCGTATACGCATTTTAGGGAGGCGACTTGGGAAGAAGCTTTGGACGTCGCTGCAAATGGTTTTATTTCCCAAAGAGATATCGCGGGTAGCCGAGTAGCAGGGTTTGGATCAGCAAAGTGTTCAAATGAAGAAGCGTATTTATTCCAAAAGCTTATTCGGCAGGGTTTTAAACATAATAATGTAGATCATTGCACTCGATTATGCCACGCTTCATCAGTGGCAGCATTAATGGAAAATGTTGGATCAGCTGCTGTTACAGCTACATTCAATGAGATTGAAAATGCTGATGTTGCTATTGTTATTGGAGCTAATCCTACGGAAAACCATCCAGTAGCGGCAACATATTTTAAACAGTTCACTAAAAGAGGTGGAAAGCTTATAGTAATGGACCCTCGTGGTCAGGGACTGAAGCGTTTCGCAACCCATATGTTGCAGTTTCGTCCTGGCGCTGACGTAGCAATGTTAAACGCAATCATGAATGTAATCGTTGAGGAAGAGCTTTACGATCGGCAGTACATTGAGGGCTATACCGAAAATTGGGATGAAATGAAGCAACATCTTAAAGATTTTGAACCTGAGAAAATGTCTGAATTTTGTGGTATCTCTGCTAACGTTTTACGAGAAGTCGCTCGCGACTTCGCTAACGCTAAATCGGCAATGATATTTTGGGGGATGGGTGTTTCTCAGCATATTCATGGTACAGATAATTCCAGGTGCCTTATTTCTCTGGCACTAATGTGTGGGCAAGTTGGAAGACCTGGTACTGGATTACACCCACTTAGGGGACAAAATAACGTACAGGGTGCATCAGATGCTGGTTTAATACCTATGTTTTTACCTGACTATCAAAGTGTTACAGATGACGGTGTAAGGTCTGCTTTCAATGAGATTTGGGAATCAGAAATTATTAATCCCGAAAAAGGCTTAACGGTTATAGAAATCATGGATGCTATCCACAGTGGTAAGATTTCTTCAATGTATATTATGGGTGAAAACCCCGCCATGTCGGATCCAGATTTGGATCATGCTAGAGCAGCTTTAGCCAAGCTAGATCATTTAGTAGTTCAAGATATTTTTATTACTGAAACGGCTAATTATGCGGATGTAATTTTACCAGCATCAGCATTTGCAGAAAAAACTGGCACTGTAACTAATACAAATAGGCAAGTTCAGATGGGACGCCGAGCTATTGACCCACCTGGTGACGCTCGAGAGGATTGGTGGATTACAGTTGAGTTGGCAAAACGTCTCGGTTTGGATTGGAAATATACCCACCCCAGTGAAGTTTTTGCGGAAATGAAATTTTCAATGAAATCATTGGATAATATTACTTGGGATAGATTGGAAAGTGAGAATGTTGTGACTTATCCATCCTTAAGTGAAACTGACCCCGGACAACCAATAGTATTTGGAGAAGGTTTTCCCAGAAATGACGGTAGAGCACGTTTCACACCAGCAAATATAATTGCTCCGGCTGAAGTTCCAGATGATCAATATCCCATGATTCTCACCACAGGACGCCAACTTGAACACTGGCATACTGGTTCAATGACTAGAAGAACCAAGGTTCTTGACGCTGTGGAACCACAAGCGAATGCGTCCTTACATCCGAGAACTTTAAGAAATATTGGTGTTAGTCCTGGGGAAATAATCGATATTGAAACTCGTAGAGGTAAGATCTCGATTATGGCCAGAGCTGACAAATCGATATCTGAAGATATGGTATTTTTACCTTTCGCCTTTGTTGAAGCTGCAGCTAATATTCTAACAAACCCACAGATTGATCCATATGGAAAAATACCAGAGTTTAAGTTTTCAGCTTGTAAAATTCAGAAGACAATTTAGCCAGTTGTTTTCAATCTACTAAGGGATTAAGACAACAAAATATTAAGAGTTTTTACATTTTTAAATAGGGTGGACCCGTCACTAATTGTGTCTAGATGATATTATTAGATTTATTAAAAAAAATAAAGCTCAAGTTTAGGGAGGTTAATCAGATGAATATTCATGAATATCAGGCAAAGAGTATTTTGAAAGATTTTGGCGCCCCAATAGCTGACGGAATAGTTATATCTTCACTAGAGGAAGCTCACCAAGCTCTAGACAAGCTTATCTGTCCTGTGTGGGTTGTAAAAAGCCAAATTCATGCCGGTGGGCGTGGTAAAGGCAGGTTCTTAGAATTGGGACCTGACTCACAGGGTGGAGTAAGAGTAGCGACCTCGAAAGAGCAGGTACTTTTAAGTGTTGAAGAAATGCTGGGGAAAACGCTTGTAACTGAGCAAACAGGACCTGAAGGCAAACAAGTAAATAAAATTTATATAGAAACGGGTGCTGATATCGATAAGGAGTTATATTTTTCTCTACTTGTCGATCGTGTTTCTGGCAGAGTTTGTGCAATTTTATCCACCGAAGGCGGAATGGATATTGAAGCGGTCGCAAAAGATAGTCCAGGATTGGTTCACTCTTTCGAGATAGATCCAAATAAAGGTTGTACAGAAACAATGGCGCTGGAAATGGGAGAAGCACTCAATTTATCTGGGTTGGCGCTAGAAAGCTGTATCGAACTTTTCAAAAACTTGTATTTGTCTTTTTTAGAAAAAGACATGAGTTTATTAGAAATCAACCCTTTGATCGTTACAAATGAGAATAAACTACAAGTTCTTGATGCTAAGGTGTCATTTGATGATAATGCTCTTTTTCGTCAATTGGACATTTTAGAGCTACGAGATGAAACAGAAGAAGATCCCAAAGAAATAGAAGCTTCAAAATTCGATCTTTCCTACATCGCCTTGGACGGTGAAATTGGGTGTATGGTCAATGGAGCGGGTTTGGCCATGGCAACTATGGATATAATTAAGCTATATGGCGGAAAACCAGCAAACTTCTTAGATGTGGGAGGTGGAGCGACTGCAGAAAAAGTTACAGCTGCTTTCAAAATCATAACGTCAGATCCAAACGTGAAAGGTATTTTAGTAAATATTTTTGGTGGAATTATGCGGTGTGATGTTATTGCGGAAGGTGTAGTACAGGCAATCAAGGATGTTGGCTTAACTGTTCCACTTGTCGTTAGATTAGAGGGAACAAGAGTTTCAGAGGGTAAAAATATTATCAATAAGAGTGGATTAAATGTAATCGCTGCGGATGATTTGGATGACGCTGCTAAAAAAATTGTCGATTCTGTTAAGGAGCTTTAGATGTCAATATTGATCGGTAAGGACACTAAGATTATTGTACAAGGCCTAACAGGTAAAACAGGAACATTTCACACTGAACAAGCTCTTGCATATTACAATACCCAAATGGTTGCCGGTACGCACCCCTCAAAGGGAGGAGAAAACTGGGTTGCTTCTAATAAAAAAAGTTTGCCGATTTTTTCATCTGTTATTGAAGCAAGGGAGAAAACTGGAGCAAACGCATCCGTAATTTATGTACCACCAGGTGGTGCTGCGAAGGCTATTGAAGAGGCGATTGAGGCTGAAATTGAGCTTATAACGTGCATAACTGAAGGCGTACCAGTCCAAGACATGGTTAGAGTTAGAGAAAGATTGAAATCATCGAAGTCAAGATTGATTGGTCCTAACTGTCCCGGAATCATGACCCCTAATGAATGTAAAATAGGAATTATGCCCGGAAGCATCTTTAAAAAAGGTTCAGTGGGGGTATTATCCAGATCAGGAACCTTAACATATGAAGCGGTTTTCCAAACTACTATGGTCGGCTTGGGACAGTCTTCAGCAGTTGGCATTGGTGGTGATCCTGTTAAAGGAACAGAATTTATTGATATTTTAGAGTTGTTTCTAGCGGATCCGGATACCCACTCGATCATTATGATTGGTGAGATTGGAGGAAGCGCAGAGGAGGAAGCAGCGCAATTTTTAATAGATGAAGCCAAACGCGGAAAGTCTAAACCGATTATAGGTTTTATTGCTGGTCGTACAGCACCACCGGGACGCACTATGGGTCATGCTGGAGCAGTTATTTCAGGTGGAAAAGGGGGCGCTGATGAAAAAATATCAGCCCTTGAGAGTGCCGGTGTAATAGTATCACCATCACCAGCCAAATTAGGGGAAACGTTATTAAACGCCCTGACTTAAAGAGAATATTATTAATTATCTCTTTTTACTCTTTAGAAAACTGAAGGATCATAAATTGAATACTTGACCGTTCTGGTATCAGATGTATGGTATACCAGATATCTGGGTTGTTTTTCTTTTGGGGGGATATGTTTGTCTTTTAGCGATTTTTTAGAACCGGTTAGCATTAACTTTACGTTAAAGGATCATACCTACTCATTACTGAAAGACGCTATTTTAAAGATGGAAATTTATAGTCCCAATGCTGAGTTGAGATTAGATGAAAGAAAACTTGCTAGTCAGCTTGGTATTTCACGCACGCCAATTAGAGAAGCGTTAGCACGATTAGCTCAAGATGGCCTAGTTGAAATTCAACCGAGAAAAGGTGTTTTCATTTGTCAAAAATCAAGAAGCGATGTGCTTGAGATGATTATCACATGGGCGGCCTTAGAGAGTATGGCTGCTCGTCTAGCAACTTCAGTTGCCAGCGATCGCGATTTAAGGTCACTACGTAAATTTGCTTTAAAGCATAGCACGAGCGCGTCTAAAGCTGAATTGGGAGAGTATTCTGAGGTGAATATAAAGTTTCATCAACGAATTCTTGAGCTGTCGGGCTGTGATCTGCTTCGGGTAACAGCCGACGGTCTATTTATGCATATGTATTTGGTAAGAAAACGCGCAATGGGAGAAAGTGATAGGGCCTCGAGATCTGTCCAAGACCATATGGAAATAATTGAAGCCTTGGAATCTCGTGATCCTGATTTAGCAGCCAAAAGAGTTTTAGAGCATACAATGCGACTTCATTCGCACGTAGATAAAACATGGAATCTATTAGAAAATGTAAATGGAAATGATAGTGATAATAGTAAATCTAACCTTTCAAAAAAGATTACCGGTTAATTAGTAAGGAGAAAAATGACTAAATTAAGTGATAGTGAAGTAGCCATTAGTTCAGGTGAGAGTGAAGTTCTTACAGACGGTTTCCATCTTCTGATCGATGCATTGAAGTTGAATAATGTAGAAAATATTTATGGTGTGCCGGGTATACCGATCACTGATTTTGGTAGGATGGCCCAAGCGTCTGGACTTCGTGTTCTATCTTTTAGACATGAACAGAATGCTGGAAATGCGGCCGCTATTGCGGGGTATCTTACCAAAAAACCAGGAGTTTGCTTAACAGTTTCAGCGCCTGGGTTTCTTAATGGTCTCACAGCACTAGCACACGCGTCGACAAACTGTTGGCCCATGATTTTAATTTCGGGTTCTTCAGAGAGAGAAATAGTAGACCTTATGCAAGGTGATTATGAGGAAATGGATCAGCTTGCTATTGCTAAACCCCTTTGCAAGGCAGCATATCGTATACTTAATGCTGAAGATATTGGCATAGGGGTAGCTAGAGCAATACGAGCTGCTGTATCAGGTCGACCCGGAGGGGTATATTTAGACATACCTGGTAAACTATTGGGGCAGGTTATGAATGAAGTCGATGGAGCGAAATCTCTTGTTAAAGTTATTGATCCAGCCCCGTCTCAATCACCATCAAAATCAGCCATCGATAGAGCGCTAGAAGTCATTAAGAGTGCTCAAAAACCTCTTATAATCCTCGGAAAAGGTGCCGCTTATGCTCAGGAAGATGATCTTGTTAGATCTTTTGTTGAAAAATCTGGAATACCATACCTTCCAATGAGTATGGCAAAGGGTTTATTACCAGACGATCATGAACAGTCAGCCAGTGCAGCAAGATCATTAGTTCTGAAAGAGTCAGATGTTGTAATAATGATTGGTGCTCGCTTAAATTGGTTACTCTCTCACGGCAAGGGTAAAAGTTGGGGTACGCCATACTCAACTAAATTTGTTCAGATAGATATTGAGCCAAGAGAAATGGATAGTAACGTTGAGGTAGCAGCTCCAGTGGTTGGGGATATTGGATCTTGCTTGGCGGCAATGTTACACGAAATGGGAGATAGTTGGTTAAAACCTAATGCTGAGTGGACCAATGCTATTAAAGTAAAAAAAGATACAAACATAGCTCGAATGGCGTCTAAGTTGAGAAATAATAACTCACCTATGGATTACGATGGAGCTTTGGGTTCTTTAAAGAATATTATTCGTGAGAGGCCAGAAACAATCTTAGTGAACGAAGGCGCAAATACACTAGATTTCGCGCGTTCAATAATTGATATGTATAAACCACGAAAACGCTTAGATGTGGGAACTTGGGGCGTTATGGGCGTCGGAATGGGCTCAGCAATTGCTGCGGCAGTGGAAACTGGACAATCTGTTTTAGCTATCGAAGGGGATAGTGCTTTTGGTTTTTCTGGGATGGAAGTGGAAACAATTTGTAGGTACAATTTACCTATTTGTATTGTAGTCTTCAATAATAATGGGATTTATCGGGGTACAGATGTTAATGAGTCTGGACATGAAGATGTCGCAACAACAGTTTTTGTCAAAAATAGCCGCTATGATAAAATGATAGAAGCTTTTGGGGGCATAGGCTTTCACGTAACTAATCCAGATGAATTATATCGAGCAGTCAATAAAGCAATGGAGTCGGGAAAACCAACTCTTGTGAATGCAGTTATAGATCCGGCTTCTGGAAAAGAGAGTGGAAACATTGGGAATCTAAACCCACAAAGCATTGTCGCAAAAAAATAATTTTTTAATAAAAAGAAATAGTAGAATAATTAATAAAAAGTTTAAATTAAAAGGGTAAAAAATGAAGGCTCTCGAAGGCATAAAAATTTTAGATTTCACGCATGTACAATCTGGTCCAACATGTACTCAATTACTGGGTTGGTTTGGAGCTGATGTGATAAAAGTTGAACGCCCAGGCGTTGGAGATGCTACTCGCAAACAGCTGGTAGATGTACCTGGAGCAGATAGTTTATACTTTACAATGCTAAATCATAATAAACGTTCAATTGAATTGAATTCAAAAAATGAAGTGGGAAAATCAGTATTAACACGTTTAATAGAAGAGTGTGATGTGCTAGTCGAAAACTTTGCTCCTGGGGCTTTAGATCGGATGGGTTTTTCATGGGAAAAAATTCAAGAAATTAATCCGCGTTTAATTTTAGCCTCTATAAAAGGGTTTGGCCCAGGGAAGTATCAAGATTGTAAAGTATATGAGAATGTAGCTCAATGCGCTGGTGGATCTGCTTCTACTACTGGCTTTCGGGATGGACCTCCTCTAGTTACAGGTGCTCAAATTGGAGATTCGGGAACTGGTCTACATTTGTGCCTAGGAATCGTAACGGCATTATTTCAAAGAGAGAAATCAGGTAAAGGTCAGAAGGTGTCGGCTGCAATGCAGGACTCGGTTTTAAATCTGACTAGAGTAAAATTAAGGGATCAGCAAAGATTAGAAAAAGGACCATTAACTGAGTATTCTCAGTTTGGCGAAGGAGTAGAATTTGGCAGTTCAACGCCACGTTCTGGTAATGACTCTGGGGGCGGACAACCTGGACGCATTTTGCGTTGTAAAGGATGGGAACAAGATCCGAATGCATATACATATTTTATTATTCAGGCTGCGATTTGGGAGAAAGTTTGCGATGTAATTGGAGAGCCAAGCTGGAAAACTTTAGATGGTTTTGCAAAACCAAAAGATCGATTGGATAAACTAAATCAAGTTTTTGAAAGAATTGAAAAATGGACAATGACAAAAACAAAATTTGAGGTGATGGAAATTTGTAACCCATACGATATACCAGTTGGACCTATTCTATCGATGAAAGAAATTTCTGAAGACGAAGGATTGTTTGCAACGGGGACATTGGTGAAAGTTGAGCATCCAGAACGTGGTGCATATATCTCTGTAGGAAACCCGATAAAACTCTCTGAAAGCCCTGTAGAAGTAGTTCGTTCCCCATTATTAGGTGAACATACTCTGGAAATTCTATCAAGTGTACTTGGTTATTCAGGCGATGAATTAGAAGAAATAATTTCTTCAGGTGCAGTTGGTGAGGTAAAATAATGCGTTTAATAATTATGGGACAGCAAGCATTTGGCAAAGATGTGCTGCAAAAAATTATAACAAGCGGTGTTGATGATGTCTTAGCTGTTTACTGCGAGCCAGATAAGGAAAATAAACCTATTGATCCCATCAAGGAGTTTGCTATCGAAAAGGGCATTGAGGTAATACAGCCAAATAATTTCTCCAATATTGATACACAAAATAAATTAAAATCATTTGAGGCTGATCTTATGATTATGGCCTTTGTTAATGTTTTTGTACCTGGTGAGGTCAGAGATATACCACGCTGTGGTTCAATTTGTTTTCATCCTTCTCTCTTGCCACTTCATAGAGGGCCGTCGGCAGTGAATTGGCCTATTATTATGGGTAAAGAGAATTCTGGTTTTTCTTGGTTTTATCCAACTGACGGCTTAGATGAGGGAGATATTTTACTTCAATGGGAGTGCTCAATAGATCCAAATGATACCGTGATCGATCTCTACTTCAAAAAGATATACCCAGAAGCGGTAAACTCTGTTAGCAAAGTTTGTGATCTATTTAGATCTGATAAGCCCCCTCGTATTTCACAAGATGAATCCAAGGCTACATATGAACGGCGCTGTACTAAAAAACACACGCAAATTGATTGGCACAAACCCGTGAGACAAGTTTATGATCTTATTAGAGGTAGTAACCCAGCGCCAGGTGCCTGGACTACCTACAAAGAAAAAATAATTAGTATTTATGATAGCGAAATACTTAGAGGAGATGGTATATCAGGAAGGGTTGTTGATATTTCTTCACAAGGGATTACAGTCCAATGCATAGGCGGAAGGATTCTTGTTAAAAGAGTTAAACCTGATGCTGAAAGTAAGCAAGCAGCTGATAGTTGGGCTAGTATGTCTAACTTGAACGTTGGAGAAAATTTGGGAATATAATTAAATTATTAAGGAATAAAAATGGAATATAAGACTGATATTGAGATAGCGAGAGCAGCCAACAAAGAGACCATTCAAAAGATTGGTGAAAAGCTAGAAATTCCTTACTCGGAATTACTTCCCTTCGGACATGATAAGGCAAAGGTTTCAGAAAAATTTATTAAAAGTTTAAGTTCTAAAAAAGATGGGCATTTAATTCTCGTAACAGCTATCAATCCCACACCTGCTGGAGAAGGCAAAACAACGACCACTGTAGGACTAGGGGATGGTTTAAATAAAATTGGTAAAAAAGCAGCAATTTGTATTCGCGAAGCTTCATTGGGACCATGTTTTGGCATGAAAGGGGGCGCAGCTGGTGGCGGATTTGCTCAGGTAGTGCCGATGGAAGATATGAACTTACATTTTACTGGTGATTTCCACGCCATCACGAGTGCTCATAACCTTTTAGCTGCCATGGTAGATAACCATGTTTACTGGGGTAACAAGTTAGACATAGATGTACGGAGAATTGCGTATAGGCGCGTGATGGATATGAATGATAGGGCTTTGAGACAAATCGTTTGTAATCTTGGAGGTGTTGCTAATGGTTTTCCCCGAGAAGCGGGTTTTGATATCACGGTTGCGTCTGAAGTTATGGCTATTCTATGCCTTGCAACAGATCTAGAGGATCTTGAACGACGTCTTGGTAACATTATTGTAGCTTATAAGCGTGATAGATCTCCCGTATATTGCAGGGATATAAAAGCGGACGGTGCGATGACTGTGTTATTGCAGCAAGCTATGCAACCTAATTTAGTTCAGACTTTGGAGAACAACCCCGCTTTTGTTCATGGTGGGCCCTTCGCCAACATAGCGCATGGATGTAATTCGGTTGTTGCGACAACTACAGCACTTAAGCTTGCTGATTATGTTATTACAGAGGCTGGTTTCGGTGCAGATCTTGGTGCAGAAAAGTTTTTGAATATAAAATGTAGAAAAGCTAACTTAAAACCAAAAGTAGTAGTCATTGTGGCGACAGTTCGAGCTATGAAGATGAATGGAGGAGTGGCAAAAGCAGATTTAGGGCCAGAAAATGTTCAGGCAGTTAAAGATGGATGTCCTAATCTTGGACGTCACATTGAAAATATTAAAAAATTTGGTGTTCCTGCTGTTGTTGCGATTAATCATTTTGTTACAGATACAGATAAGGAAATTCAGGCCGTAAAAGACTACGTTAGTAGTCAAGGTTGTGAGGCAGTAGTTGCCACTCATTGGGCTGAAGGAAGTAACGGTACAATTGATCTAGCAAATAAAGTAGTCGAGATTGTTGAAAGTAAAGATTCGTCTTACGCGCCTTTATATTCCGATGATATTTCTTTGTTTGAGAAGATTGAATGTGTAGCAAAAAATATCTATCGAGCAGATGAAGTAATCGCGGATAAGAAAATAAGGGACCAGCTTAAGCAGTGGGAAGATCAGGGTTATGGGAAGTTACCGGTATGTATGGCGAAAACTCAATATAGCTTTACCACGGACCCCACTCAAAGAGGTGCTCCTACGGGGTTCTCGGTGCCTGTACGTGAAGTTAGATTGTCTGCGGGAGCTGGTTTCGTTGTTGCGATATGTGGAGAGATTATGACAATGCCTGGGCTTCCCAGTGTTCCAGCGGCGGAGTCTATTCGTATAAATGACGATGGGGTTATTGATGGCCTTTTTTAGATTTAAAAGATTTAGTGTGTAGGTTTGTGTATAAATATCAATATGATACATAATTTGAGGAGGGTAGAAAAAAATAATCATTAAGGCGTTCGGTCAGGGGAGCGTCAGTGTGGCACGACACTTTCGTGTTAAGAGTAATATCTAGGGAGGATATTCTATGACTATTATTAAAAGACTTTCTATTGGTTTGGTAGGGGTGCTGGCAACTATTGGGTTGTTATCATCTGTTGCATTGGCTTGGGAGCCGAGTAAGCCAGTAAATTTCATTATCATGGCCGGTAAAGGCGGTGGTGCTGATAAAATGGCAAGATTGATGCAAGCTGTAGTTGAAAAAGATAACTTAGCGGGCAGACCTCTTGTTCCAACTAATAAATCTGGGGGTTCAGGAGCAGAAGCGCTTATTGCAGCAAGTACCGCATCTGATCCAGATCACACAATCATGGTGACTTTAAACTCTTTCTTTACAACACC
>JBJLGD010000018.1:0-38474 GCA_045565015.1 Paracoccaceae bacterium | reverse complement strand
TTTTTTGCTGGCGTTAATTGGTCACTCTTCCGTAAGGGTATTGCCACAAGCAATATCTGGGAAGTGGGAGGTTTAGTTAAAGGTAATGATGACGTTGAATACCCAAATCTTCAGTACCACTTTGGTCCAGTTGGGTTTAAAATGGAGAATAAAAAAATCAAAGTCCTTCAGGCGTTTTTCTTTGAACGTTGATCAAATGCGGCCAAAAAGCCGGGGTAAGATACAGCTCAACAAAAACAATATATATGGAAACCCAAAATTAACCTTTAATTACTTAAAGGATTCTTTTGATGTTAAAGAAATGATAGAAGCTGTTCGGGTTGCAAGAGATTTAGTTAACCAGCCAGCTTTTGATCGTTTTAAAGGTAAGGAGTTAACGCCAGGAACGGAATTTTCAGAAGAAAAAGACTTAGAGAGTTTTCTTCGAAACAAAGTTGAAACGGCCTATCATCCTTGTGGAACATGCATGATGGGCGACTGTGATGGTGCAGTTGTAGATAATAACTTTAAAGTGCATGAGACGGAAGGTTTGCGAGTTGTTGATGCATCTGTAATTCCTCAAATATTAAGTGGCAATCTTAATGCGCCAGTTCAAATGCTAGCTGCAAGAGCGGTAGACTTTATTTTGGGGAGGCCGCAAAAATTACCAATCGACGCACCCTTTCACTTTCATAACTAAGAGCTTAACTAACAAAAGCTCGCTCAACAACAAAAGTCGATGGCCGACTGTTAGAACCTTCATCTAAGCCGAAACGCTCAAGTATGCACTTAGTATCGGTAAGCATCTCCATAGATCCGCAGATCATTCCACGGTCTGTTTCAGAGTTCATTTCTGGAAATCCGAGGTCATTAAAGAGCTCTCCATTCTGGATCAAGTTAGTTATTCTACCTCTTTTTTTATAATTTTCCTGAGTAACTGTTTGATAGTGTATGAGGTTTTCCTTAGCAAGCTCTCCTACCAAGGGGTCGGACTTCACACTTTTCACTAACTCTGACCCATATTCCAGTTCAGCAATCTCTCTACAGGTATGACAAAGTATGATTTTGTTAAACTTATCGTAAGTCTCTGGGTCTCTAATTAGACTTGCAAATGGAGCTATACCTGTTCCAGTCGAAAATAAGTAGAGCCGTTCTCCAGGAATTAATGCGTCATTAACAAGAGTTCCTGTTGGTTTTTTTCTCATTAAAACGGTGTCTCCAATCGAAATTTTTTGGAGATGTTCTGTTAGTGGGCCATCTTCAACTTTGATTGAATAAAATTCAATTTGTTCATCCCAGGAAGGACTGGCAATCGAGTAAGCTCTGAAAATGGGTTTTTCAGAGTTGGGCAAACCAATCATTACAAACTCACCAGATCTAAACCTAAAGCTTTGTGGACGTGTGATTCTAAACTTAAACAACCTATCAGTATAATGTTTTTATGGAAGTAACTTTTTCAGCAAAGACCCCAGTAGGAATATTTAAATTGCTATTATCCATAATTAAACCTTATCTATTATGACTTGTAGTTATCTTATTATGTAAGATTTTAGAAAGATTTTTAAAGCAGTGGGTTGATTCAAGCCACTGCCAATCTAAAATCAGTAGTTGTTTCCGAAAAGCTGGCCGTCGGGAATTTTGAGGGTTAGCCCGGATGCCATTAAATTAAATTTTTCTTTCTGTCTAGGGAGAGACGAACCACTTTGATCCAAGCCTGCAGTAAATATTAAAACTTCGTGATTTGAAAGACTGCCTAGTGGAAGTTGTTTAACGCTATCCAAAATTAGTTTTTATTTGCCTTTGGGTGGTCGACAACAGAGTTCAGAATGTTAAAATCAGATAGCTTTGTTAGGGAGTTATAATGAACCTTTTTCGTGAATTTGATAAATATGTTAGTGTTTATGGCAAGCCAGATCATATTGAGCTTATGCTTTGCGATATAAATGGCATAATAAGAGGAAAATGGCTTCCCGCAGATCAAATAGAAAAACTAGTATCCGGCGGTGTTCGCTTACCATTATCAACCTATGTACCAAATATTTTTGGTGAAGACGTAGCTGAGACGGGTTATGGAATTACATCAGGCGATCCAGACGCTAGAGTTATTACAATTCCTAAAACTTTAAAGCCGGTAACTTGGAAAAATAATAATGTGGCTCAGGTTTTAATTGAAATGCTTTCTGAAGATGGCACTATACCAACGCTTTCATCAAGGCAGATATTGAAGAACACTTGGGAGCGCTTAATGAACTGCGGGTTGCACCCTGTTGTAGCTTGTGAATTGGAGTTTTATTTGTTTGATAAAAGAGAAAAACCGACTCAACCACCTCCAGTACCTTTAAAAAATGTAAAAGCACAAAATTATGACCTCGAAGTCCTAGACCATAATAAAGGCTTTCTAAGCGATGTCCAAGCAGCATCGACAGCTCTTGGTTTACCAACTGACGCGATTGTTGCTGAATTTGGTCCAGGCCAGTTTGAGATAAATTTTAATCACACCCAAAACATTTTAGATGCAGCAGATACCACAGTTTTTTTTAAGAGGCTCGTCCGAAACATAGCAGAAAATCACGGAAAAGAGGCGACCTTTATGGCTAAGCCATATGTAAACTTTCCAGGGAATGGCATGCACGTGCATGTATCAATGTTAAATGTTCATGGGGAAAACGTATTTAAGGCTTCGTCTGGTCTATCCGCTAAACTTAAATATGCTATCGGCGGGCTCGTGTCTACAATGCGAGAATTGCAGGCCATCTACGCCCCTCATTTAAACTCGTATCGTCGCTTTCATCCTAGAAGCTTCGCACCATGTTCCCCGGATTGGAGTCTCGATAATCGCAATGCTTCGATAAGATTACCAGATTTAACCAACGATGCAGCAAGAATCGAGCACCGAGTAAGTGGAGCTGATGTAAATCCTTACCTTGCGATTTCAGGCATCTTGGGTGGTATATTAAGTGGGGTAGAAAATAAGACCTCTATTCCAGCTGCGATGGATAGCCCAGACAGAGTTCCAGTAAAAAAATTAACTTCAGACTGGTCTGAAGCAATAGATAACTTTTCTGACTCAGAAACTGCTATTAATATTTATGGAAAAGAATATCGTGATATTTATGTGGCTATAAGGCGTAATGAGAAAGACCAGCTTGCAGAGGCTATTTCACCTGCTGAATATAGTGCCTACAGTGGACGGCTATAAAAGGGGAGCCAGCGATGACAAAAGAAGAAGGAGACTTTGCTGTTAGGTCTTTAAAAAATACTGGTAACTGGAAAGAAATGACCTATGCTGGAGCACTCAGCTTCTTACGAAGACGTTATTCTCGCGATTTAACCAACGTAGACGTGGCAGTAAGTGGCGTTCCATATGACGGTGCAGCAACTAATCGGTCAGGGAGCCGATTTGGCCCGAGGGCGATTCGTCAAGCGTCTACTGAAATAGCTACCTTAGACGCATTTCCGTTTGGTTTTAACCTTTATGAAAACCTCAATATAATTGATTACGGTGATTGTTTTGTAGACTTACATCGCCCTGACACAATAATTAAATCAATTGAAAAACACGCATTAGAAATTGTTTCATCAGGTAGCAAAATGCTAACATTTGGAGGAGATCACTTTATTTCGTACCCACTTTTAAAAGCGCATGCAAACAAATATGGGCCCATAGCGCTTATACAATTTGATGCACACTGTGATACTTGGGAAGATGATGGAAGAACCTTTGACCACGGCACAATGTTTTCACGCGCCGTAAATGAAGGTTTAATAGATACAAGTAAGTCAACACAAGTTGGTCTTAGAACGTATAATAAAAAAGATTATGGTTTTGAGGTTTTGACATCACCACAGATTCATAAACGAGGAGTTGAGAAAGTCTTAGAAGTTTTAAAATTGCGATCAGGAAGTGCCCCAGTATATATATCATTTGATATTGATGTTTTGGACCCTGGGTTTGCACCAGGTACCGGGACACCCGTTTCGGGAGGATTGGCCAGTTGGCAAGTTTTAGAAATAATCCGTGGGTTAGGAAATTTAAACTTGATTGGTATGGACCTTGTTGAGGTGTCTCCAGCATATGATCACTCAGAGATAACAGCTATTGCAGCGGCTACGGTAGCACATGATTGGCTTTGTCTTTTAGCTCAAAAAAAAGGTGTTTTTTAATAGTTTATTAATAATTAACCGACCTCATAAAGCCCCAAATTCTTTATATCAAAAAGCGTTTGGTCGAGTGATTTATTAACTCGAGATATAAGAATATCAATTTCCTCGTTTGAAATAATTAATGGGGGAGAAATAACCATACGATCACCTACATGACGCATAATTAAGTTGTTAGAGAAACAGTGCTCTCTGCAAATTAAACCGATTGTTCCTTCAGGGGATGAAAATTTTGCTCGGGAACTTTTATCTGGTGTTAAAGCGATTGAACCCATAAAACCTAAAATATTTACATCTCCAACTAACGGATGATTTGTTAGCTCAGTCCATTTCTTTTTCAAATTAGGCATGGTATCAGAGCTAGCTTTCTGAATAATTTTTTCATCCTCTAGTATACGGAGATTTTCCAGTGCGACTGCGCACGATACTGGATGCCCGCTATAAGTATAGCCATGACTAAATTCCCCAGCGTTATTAATTACATCTGCAACTTCATCGCAAACCAGTGAACCCCCTATTGGCGCATACCCTGAGGATAGACCTTTAGCTATTGTCATAATGTCTGGTCTAATATTCAAGGTTTCTGATCCAAATAAGTTTCCAGTTCGACCAAACCCACAGATCACTTCGTCAGCAATCAAGAGGATTTCATAAGCGTCACATATCCGTTGAATTTCTGGCCAATATGTTTTGGGTGGAACAATAACACCTCCGGCCCCTTGAATTGGTTCAGCAATGAAAGCAGCAATATTCTCTTCACCTAACTCTAGTATTTTCTTTTCAAGTTGTTGGGCTCTTTCAAGCCCAAACTCTTTAGGGGATGCCTCTCCACCTTCACCATACCAGTATGGTTGATCAATATGAGTTATGTCTGGAATGGGTAATCCACCTTGAGAGTGCATATACCCCATCCCACCTAAGGAAGCGCCACCCATAGTAGATCCGTGATAACTATTGTGCCTGCTTATTATTGTTTTTTTTGAAGGTTTTCCTATTGCTGCCCAGTAATGCCGGCAAATTCGAATATTTGTATCGTTAGCTTCTGAACCTGAGCTGGCATAGAATACGTTGTTAAATTTCGCAGGAGAAATTTGAGAAAGTTTTTCAGATAATGAAATTACAGAGAGATGGCTAGTTTGAAAGAAGGTATTATAATATGGAAGTTTTTTCATCTGATCTTGAGCCACGTCAGCTAATTCATGACGACCATAACCAATATTTACACACCAAAGCCCAGACATTGCGTCAAGTAGTTTGTTTCCCTCGGAATCATATAGATACACTCCTTTAGCACTAGTAATTACTCTAGTCCCCTTTTTTTTGAGAGCAGCGCCGTCTGTAAAAGGATGTAAGTGATGTGCAGCGTCTAAAGCTTGTAATTCAGCAGTGGGTATATGGTTAGGAATATTATCCATAGGTCTTTTCCTTTTAACTGTTGGCCTTAAAAAAATCCTTTATCATAAGTGTAACTCTTTCAGTCGATAGTGGCGAATGTATATTTTCGTAGAAACCATCTTTTGCATGTTTTGGCAGTAAAGCGCCTCGCTCACGCATCAAGCCTTTTAGAAAATCACTGTTATACTCTGGATGAGATTGTAAGCTCAGACCTATATTTCCATATTTGAGCCCTGCTATTTTACAAAAACTTGATGAAGCAATCAACTGTGCATCTCTAGGCTTTTCAATAACTTGGTCTTGATGCCAAGCCATTACAGAAGCTTTTTCATTTTTTTCCTGAAAAGTAAGGTTATAAGTTTTATAACCAACGTCCCACCCACCAGAAAATTTTTCGACGACCCCTCCCATAGCCTGAGCCATTATTTGATGACCAAAGCAGAACCCTGCTACAGGTGTATCTGTGTCGAAACAGTTTCTGATAAATTTTTCTAACCTTGGAATCCAATCTAAACAATCGTAGGCACCAAATTTTGACCCAGTAATAACGTACCCATCACAATCATCTAAATTTGGAAAGTTTCCTTCTAGAACTGTGTATTGTGCAAAAGTAAAACTTTCATCTTTTAGAAGATTTTCAAACATATCTCCATAACTACCGAATTCATCAACAAGCTTATCGGGTGTATGTCCAGTTATTAGTATTCCAATTTTCATTCAACTAGTTCTTAAAACCTTTATAATTATTATAATTTTAATAAATATTCCTGTAGCAATAAAAGCAATGATAAATTGTGAAAGAATAAAAGATAAAAGTCTTAATTTTATCCTGCTGATTCCTATATTAATAAAGCAAGGCTAAAACCACGTTAGTCATCCATGAAACGATTAATCTCTGATTTTAGAAACTTATTGTGGAGTGCTTGTTGACAACCTTTAAGACCAGCATATGGGTCTTTAGAAATATATATCGGTACATTTTCTAATAAAGTAGTGTATTTCGGTTTATTGTAAGTAAATCTATCAAAAAATGGGCTTTTATAAAATAGGTCTAAAAGGTTAGGTATAATGCCACCGCAAATTATTACACCTTGAAAAGAACCGGTAGTCAGTACGCCATTTGCTACAGCAGTTCCCAAAGCCCCCATCATTACATTAACGGCCTTTATCGTTAAAGGATCGCCATTGAGTGCCAAAGAACCGATATCCTTGGCTTTTAACTCATTTCCATCAAGATTGGCGACAGTTGAAGTTAAAAACTGGTATATATTTTCTAACCCAGCGCCACTAATAACATTCTCAGTTGAGACAGGTCCAAATTATTTTGTAACCAAAATAACAAGTCTAACTCAACTTTATTTGTTGGCGAAAAGTGTGTATGCCCACCCTCAGCTTGTAATGCTTTGAAACTATCACCAACTTTAACAAGTGTAGAGGCCCCTAACCCCGTCCCTGGACCAATAACAAAAACTGAGGAAGAGTCATCTGGTTCACCTTTATTAACGCTTTCTAAAAAATCGGAATTATTTGAACCCCTACGATCTAAGCCGTTTTTGACATACGGTATTTGTGCTAAGGCTTGAGCTGTAAAGTCGTTTATGCACAATAATTGTGTGATTCCTAAAGTTTTACAAATAGCATCCCTTTCAAACCGCCAATGGTTATTCGTAAAAACTATACTATTCTTGTTTGTGGGCGCTGCTACACATAAACTCAGTGTATGTGGTGATATTTTATGCTCTGAGCAATAATGTTTTATAGACTCTTCAATAGTTTGATAGAGCCTAACTTCGTAACTTTTTATGAATTTGATATTTGAGTTCTCTGAATCAGTATAACCAAATCTAGCATTTGTACCACCAATATCCGCAAACAAAAAAGTCATTTATCCCTCAACTTATATAATTTATTTTTAGAGTTTAAATTTTAAATTATCTAAAAGTAAAATTAAACTATACTAATTTATTTTCTCTTTATAGAGATAATAAAGTAAAAATAATGCTGACGTTATTAAACCACTTAACGATTTCTTTATAGCACTGCTATCAAAAGAGGGATGAACATTATGAAGCAAAATAACCCACTTTTTGACACCTTATTCGGATGTCATGAGAGTAAAACAAAAGCATTTTTACGTATGAACAACCATGACATTATTACTTATAAAGATTTTTTACTTTTAGTGGCAAGTCTGGCAAATGCTATATCCAGTTTAGGCGTTTCTAAAGGAGACCGTTTAGTACTACAGGCTGAGAAGTCACCTTACTCGCTGGCAATGTACGCAGCGTGCGTGCAATCTGGTATTATTTTCCTTCCCCTCAATAACGGTTATACGGCCAGTGAGGTTTCCTATTTTGTACATGATAGCGGTGCAAAAATTTTAGTTTGTGATCCTGCTTATGAGGAGACCTTGGCATTTTTAGAAAATGAGTTTGAAGTATTAATAAAAACATTAGACTCGAAAGGGTTCGGTAGTTTAGGTGATTTAGCTTCTAAAATGTCCAATAGCTTTGATACAGTAAGCTGTAAAATAGAAGATCTAGCGGCAATACTCTATACATCTGGTACCACTGGAAAATCTAAGGGAGCTATGCTTAGTCATGAAAACTTGTTGTCAAATGCACAGACATTAAAAGATTACTGGAAGTTTGATCATAACGATATCTTATTACACGCTTTACCAATATTTCACACCCACGGTCTTTTTGTTGCAACAAACGTGATACTTCTAACGGGTGGATCTATGATTTTTTTAAATAAGTTTGATTTAGATAAAGTTATAGAGAGCCTGCCGAGAGCAACAGCAATGATGGGAGTTCCTACATTTTATGTTAGGTTATTAGAAGACGAAAGATTGACTAAAGAGTTAACAAGGAACATACGAGTTTTTATCTCTGGAAGTGCGCCCCTTTTGGCAGAAACTCACGCAAGCTTTCTAAAATGTACTGGTCACCACATTCTTGAGCGCTATGGTATGACCGAAACAAATATGAATACATCAAACCCATACTATGGAGAAAGAAGACCTGGTACAGTAGGCTTTCCTCTTCCGGGGGTCGAAATAAAAATAACAAACCTAGAGACGGGAAAGATGCTAAAAACGAACGAAGTTGGTCAAATTGAGGTTCGAGGGCCTAACGTATTTAGAGGCTATTGGGGAATGCCAGAAAAAACAAAAGAAGAATTGCGAGAAGATGGGTATTTCATAACGGGAGATTTGGGTTTAATTGATCCGGATGGATATATAGAAATTGTTGGCCGTAACAAGGACTTAATAATATCTGGCGGATATAATATTTACCCCAAAGAAATAGAACTATTACTTGATCTTCAAGAGGGTGTTCTGGAGAGTGCGGTAGTCGGCATCCCTCACCCAGATTTTGGAGAGACTGGGGTTGGGTTTTTGGTTGCTAAAAGGGGGTATAGATTAGAAGCAGAAAAAATTTTAAAAGAGCTATCTACCTCTTTAGCCGCCTTTAAGAGACCAAATAAACTTATCATTTTGGAAAACCTTCCCAGAAACACTATGGGGAAGGTTCAAAAAAACAAACTTAGAGAGGAGTTTGAAGGCTTATATTCTTAAGTAGTAAATCAATGTAGACTGCGACCCTAAGTCAGGTTTTTATCCTTCTGTGTGTAATGCATAAACTCCAAACGTTAGAATAATGTCTGAAGCTGGTAGAATATAAATGATACAGAGAGCAATAAAAATATTCCATGCGGACTCCCTCACACATCTTATTGTTATATTCGTGGTTTTTGCTATCACGGGCAGTGGGTCAGTAGTTGTTTCAGAGTTAGTTGAAGAAATTTTAGGGCTGCGAGATTTGGTGTTATTTTATCCTTTCTATCTGGCTTTGAAGGTAATATTGGTACTTCTGGTGTATCAAATGTGCTTACTTGCTGTTGCAAGTGTATTTGGTCAATTCAAATACTTTCTCCGCATCCAAAAAAAATTTTTAAGGCGTATTAAAATAATTAAATAAACTACTTGTGGGTATTTTAAATGTATATTGCGATGAACAGGTTCCAAATAGTTCTTGGAAAAGAAGGAGATTTTGAGAAAATTTGGAGAGACCGCGAAACACACCTTGATAAAGTCCCGGGGTTCAAAAGCTTTAATTTAATAAAGGGAGGTTCTAACGAGACCTTCACATTATATGCATCACATAGTACTTGGAAATCCAAAAAAGATTTCCTAAATTGGACAAAATCTGAGGAGTTTCGAGCAGCCCATAAAGGCGCGGGAAAGCACAGCTCTGTGTATCTTGGGCATCCAGTTTTTGAAGGTTTTGAGGTTGTGATCTAATTTAACTTTTAAAACCAAAAACCTCAAACTTATATTATAATTGGAATCTCGGGGGTCGCTCTTTTTGTTAATAACTCTGGTAGACCATCGCGGATCACTATATTTTCTTCAGAAACTAAAACACCACCACCTTCAACAGAAACACTGGGTTCAATTGTTATAACCATATTTTCTCGCAAGACAGTGTCATCCCAAGGTGCAATTGAGGGCCACTCTGTAAGCTGCAGGCCTAAACCGTGACCTAACCTACCCACCTCTGAGGATTTAGTCTGAAGATTCTTTTCCATAATAAAGAATAGCTCACTTGTGGTAAGTCCTGGCCTAGCAGACGCTAAGGCTAACTCTGTTGTTTCCCACAAAAGCCTATAAGCGGTGTTAATTGCATTGGAGGGTTTCCCAATAGAGAAGTTGCGATCAAAATCACAATAGTAGCCCTTATATACAGCGCCAGTATCTAGCATAAATGTATCTCCAAGCTTTAAGGGCGTGTCCGTTGCGGGGGAAATTATATCAGAGTAACTTGGTTGACCAACACCACCTACAAGATAGGGGACGTCGTCTGCCCCCTCGTTTAAAAGGTCAATTTTAAAAGATTTAAATAACTCTGAGAGTGGTTGATTAAGGTGTGAGATCAAGGAAATATTATCGAAGCTTCTCCCGGCGATACTACATATCTTACGGATCAAGTTTATTTCATTTTCTGATTTTATCATTCTGGCCGAACGAATAAGTGATGTAGCATCACACCATTCTACCTTTAATTTTCTTGTAAGAAGATTAAAGCTTTGTAATGGCATATGTACATGTGTTTCATGGCCCATGAGCAGGCCGACCTGGGAGTAGTTTGATAAAACGCTTTCTAGCAAGCTAATGCCATCATCTGAAGGTCTTGGGGCAGGCCAGCAGCGTATATCGTCAATCCAGCATTTACTCATCAAATCAAAGCCAATTTCTGGTATAATAGCAATGGGCATTCCTGTTTGAGGGACTACTAGAAACCAAGGGCGTGTAGGGCTTTGCCAAAAAAGTGTTCGGAAGCCTGTAAAATATAAAATTTCAGCCTCCGTGTTGAGTAATATTGCGGGAAGATGTTCTTTTTTCATTAAGGATTGAATACTCTCAAGCCGCTTCTCATATTCTGTTTTGTCAAAGTCTGGCACGTTTTTTCCTTGCATGATATAGGATATTTTAACGGGTATAGAATATTTAATTTGAAGCTATGGTTGCATAATATTTAACATCTTGAACTTTTAAACTTTGGTCAAGTAATAGTTATAATGAAATTTTAGTTTTTTAATATGTCAAAAACCACACGCACATGATACAATACTATTTGAGAATTGGAGAAAAAATTGGTAAGTTTCCCCTTTAGACTGACACCTGACACTAAGAAAAAACTTGGCCTTATAGTTCTTAAAGCGGATCAAACTATAGAAACTGAGTTAAGAAACATTCTACCCAAGCGTTGTGACTTATATCATTCCCGAATACCCAGTGAACCACAGGTAACTCCAGAAACTCTAAAAAAAATGACAAAAGACTTGCCTGCTGCAGCGGCACTTTTTCCAACTAGTTTAAACCTTGATGCAATTGCATATGCTTGCACGTCAGGTGCAACGATAATAGGCCCAAGTCAGGTAGAAAATATTATAAAAAAAGTTCACAGAACTGCTGAGGTAACAGACCCAATATCTGCAGCGTGTGATGCATTGCAGGTTTTAAAGGCGAGGAGAATTGGATTCGTTTCTCCGTACATTATGTCAGTCAGTAGAGAAATAAGAAATTATTTTACCTCTAAAGGTTTTGAAATTTTCTCAGCTATTTCGTTTGATCAGGAGTTAGAGTCTGTTGTTGCATCAATAAATGAAGGTGATACGCTGAAAGCTATCGAAGCTGCTGCTTTAGAAGAAGTAGATGCGGTTTTTGTTTCTTGTACAAACTTAAAGAGTTTTTCTATTTTGGATGAAGCAGAACGCATAACTGGAAAACCAGTACTTTCTTCAAACCAAGTGCTAATCTGGAGTATGTTAAAAAAAGCAAAAGTGAGCCTTTCAGAAAGTGAATTAAACGACTGCCCAGGAGAAATTTTTACGGAAAAATATTATTAAATCAAATTCTCTTTAACATCTAAAGTGTCCCGCAAACTATCACCTAGAAAGTTTATTGATAGGACTATAAGCATTATAGCTAACCCTGGATAAACTCCAAGCCACCACGCTTGGCTTATAAAACTTCGCCCGTCAGCTAAAATGAGGCCCCACGTAGGTGTATTTGCACTAACTCCAAGGCCTAGGAAAGATAATGAAGCTTCACCTAATATAGCATAAGATACACTCACTGTTGCTTGTACAATTATAGGTGCCGCGGCATTAGGTAATATGTGTTTAAACATAATTCGTAAGTTAGAACTACCGTTTGTTCTTGCGGCTTCTACAAATTGTTGTTCTTTCAGTGTTAATACCATTGACCTTGCTATGCGAGCAAAGTCATCTAAGAATGCCAATGAAATGGCAACAATAACATTCAATAGACCTGTTCCAAAAACCGCCACCAGGTAGACTGCTATTATGAAATTAGGAAAGGCCCACTGAAGATCAATATATCGCATAATTATCATATCAGCCCAGCCACCGTAATATCCGGCTACAACACCTAAGATAACACCTAGTATTAGTGATATAGCAACAGTTGAAACACCAACAAAAAGGGAAATTTGTGTGCCCCATATTATTCTAGAAAGGAGATCACGCCCCAAATCATCTGTACCCAACAAATGCATTTTTGATGGCGCTTCCATCATCTCCAACGTCATTTCATTTGGGTCGTACGGTGCCAACCAAGGTGCGAAGATGGCAGATAATAGAAATATTAAGATTATAACAATCGCAACAGGGGCTTTTTTGTCCCGACTAAATATAAATCTAAACCTTGATATGCCACGAAGATTTTCTGTTGGTTCCTTACTAAACATTTTTAGGAGTACCTAATTCGTGGATCTATGAGACCGTATAAGATGTCTACTAATAGGTTAGAAAACACAAAGATCGCTGAAACAACCAAAACAGCGCCTTGTACAACGGGATAATCTCTATTTAAAATGCCCTGAATAAGTACACGCCCAAGTCCTTTTATTGCGAACACATTTTCTACAACAACAGCTCCAGAGACTAACAATGCGAAAGCAATACCGATTACAGTAATAACAGGGATTAATGCATTAGGAAGAGCGTGCCTTAGAAGCAATGTAGTATCATTCAGGCCTTTAGATGTTGCAAAACGCATATAGTCAGTTTTTAGAACTTCCAACATAGATGACCGTATCATTCGAGCAATAATTGCAGAAAACCCGGTACCAACAGCAATTGATGGAAGAATTAAGTGACTAAACCATGGCCAGAGTCCTTCAGACATAGGCGAATATCCGATAGCAGGTAACCATTGAAGATTAGCTGCAAAAACAATTATCAATAGAATAGCTAGCCAAAAATCAGGCATGGACAAACCAAGGAATGCAAAGAATGAAACAGTATTATCCGCAGCTGTATTTTTCCTCGCTGCGGATATGATACCAGCTGGAATAGCAATTAGGAGAGCTATGACGAATGATAGTATAGCCAAAGAAAGAGTTCTGGGCAGCGATTCGGCGATTATTTGAGATACAGGTTGATTTGAACCATAAATAGAATTACCTAAATCGCCTTGAAGCATCGCCCCAAACCATTTTAAGAACTGGATAGGCACCGGTCTATCAAAGCCTAACCGTTTTATCATTGCTTCCCTTGCTTCCTCACTCCCTGCATCTGCTAACATAGCAGCGATTGGATCTCCGGGAACTAATCGAAGCATAAAAAAAACTAGTGTTGCTACTGCAAGCATCACTAGAAAGGCACCTATGACGCGTCGAAAAATATACTCTAACATTCAATCCGATCGGATGGGCGCTATAGCGCCCATCCCCTTAACTGTTTTAAGAGAAGTATATACGATCAAGCTCGTGTAAGCCAGGAATTCTCGCATCAGTTGGTACAGCCACTTTTTTGTTATGAACAAGTATATCAACTGGATGGTACAAGAAACCACATGCCACTTTGTTAGAGGTAATAGCATTTGCTTCTTGAACAAGTTTTTTCCTTTCAGTTGGATCAGCTGTAACAGATTGTTTTGCGATTGCGGCATCTGCTTCTGCAGAACTAAAGAATCCAAATGGATGAATATCCTTGTTACGTGCTCTACCATTAAATTTAGAAGTGGTTTGCATCCAGTCTACAACGCCATCGTCAGGGTCATAGTCTCCTCCCGAACCCCCTAAACGCATATCATAGTCATTTTTATTGAATTGTTCTATGCCAACTGAGAAGTCTTTAGGATCGACAATGACAGTTATTCCAAGAACTTTTTTGTAGATATTTGCAACAACCAGACCTAAGCGCTTCTGATTTGGTGTTGTTATAAGTTTCATTTCTGGGAAACCCTTTCCTCCTGGGTAACCAGCTGCTGCCAAGAGTGCTTTTGCACCCTCTGGATCATAAGCTTGTTCAGAGGTTTTGGATAGGTTATCGTCAAAGTAGAAACCCATTGCAGGGTTAATTGTACCATGCGCTGCAACGCCATTTCCGAACAGACCTTGTTTTATGAAAAGGTCTCGGTCTAAAGCTTTGGCTAATGCCAATCTAACCATGAAGCCTTTCTCTTTCTTTAGTTCTTCAATTGGTTTGTTGAAGTTGTCAACACGCATATGATCTCTCCAGGGATTTAACCAAACTGATTGAAATCCAGGACCAGGTTTAATATCAACAGCCAAATCAGGATTGGATTGAAAACGAGTGACAAGTTGAGCGGGAACCGGATTTCCACCAATGTAATCTATATCACCGGCCTCCATTGCGGCAGCCAATGGTTCAACGCCATCTACTGGTTTTATAGAGATCTTATCAAGCTTTGGCCTGTTAGAATCATAGTAGTTTTCAAATTTTTCAAGTTCGACGCCTTGACCTAAGACATGGCTTGTTACCCTGTATGGTCCAGTACCAATGGGAGCAAGCCCATAACCTGCGTCTCCCAGAGCTTCTAAACCACCGCGTGACACTATCGTCATTGCACGCCCAGATGCTCTTTCCAGTGCTTTTGTTAAAAAACTAGCCTGTGGCTTTGCTAGACTAAACCGTACTTGATGGTCATTAAGTTTAACGACTTCATTAACATTTCCAATCACCCTACTATGAATAGACTTCTCAGGATCTTTTGATCGGTTGAATGTAAATAGTACGTCGTCTGCGTCAAACGTATCTCCGTTATGAAAGGTTACACCTCTTCTTAGGGTTATAGTGTATTCTAAACCGTTGGATGACACATCCCAACTTTCTGCCAAGTCACCCTGTGCAACCAATGAGTTATCAATGTGCATAAGGCCACTTAACACATTAGAGGCAATTTGGAACTGTAGCACTTGGTTAATTCTTGCTGGATCTAAAGTTATAATTTCTGCAACACCAGCCCAAGCACAGCGAAGATGTCCACCATGGTTTCCTGCTGCAAACGCTGATTTTGGACCCAACCCAGGCAACACATGCGCTAATGTTAAACCCCCCGCTGCGGCCATTAATCTAAGTGTTGTACGACGTGTTAGTGCTGGCCCTCTCATTTCATCTCTACTTAGACTAAATAGAGGATCTTTTTTATCAAAGTCATAGGCTTCTTTAAGCTCCTGCTTTGCTTTATTCTCAATATCTTTGAATTTTGACATTTTTTCTCCTTGGTTATTAGTTAGTACAAATCGATGAGAGAGGTAAAATACCCCCCTTTAATTACCATTTTAAAATGCAAAAACATGGTACTGCTCATGAAAGCATGTCCAAATTACTATTAGAGCTTTGATACCCCGACAGTTTGTTTTAGCAGATAACTCTAGCCTACATAATATTTTCTTAGAGTCCATAGAAAATATATTTTGTGTATATTTATATAATTTATGATACTGATTTAAAAAATAAGTTGAACTTTTGTAAAATATAAACTGAAGTTGAACAAAGCTTAAAAAAGGGTGAATCTTATGAATTTTACAACAAGACCCGAAATTTCTGGAACCTTTGGTGTGGTTAGCTCTACTCATTGGATAGCAAGTTCTGTGGGGTTTGGGATTTTAGAAAAAGGTGGCAATGCCTTTGATGCGGCTGTTGCTACAGGATTTACTTTGCAAATTGTTGAACCTCACTTAAACGGGCCGGCTGGTGAATTTCCAGCTATTTTTTACTCAAAAAAAAATAAAAAGACTGAAGTATTGTGCGCGCAAGGCACTGCCCCTGGAGCTGCATCTATAGACCACTACAAATCTGAAGGATTATCCATAGTTCCAGGATCAGGTCTTTTGGCGACTGTTATTCCTGGTGCATTTGACGGTTGGATGTGCTTGTTAAGAGACTATGGCTTATTGAGCTTAAGAGAAGTGCTGGAACCAGCGATTTATTATGCTAGAAACGGTCACCCACTGTTACCTCGAGTAGCTGATACTATTTCTGGATTGTCTGATTTCTTTTTAAAAGAATGGCCCTCATCGGCAAAAACGTGGATGCCTTACGGCGCTGTTCCAAAGGGTGGGCATCTTTTTAAAAATGAAGTTCTATCAAATACATACTCAAAAATATTATCCGAGGCAGAAAAAACTACTGATAGAAATAGTCAGATAGAGATTGCAAGAAATACTTGGTCAAAAGGCTTTGTTGCAGAATATATTGATGAATTTATACGAGAAAATGAAGTTATGGACTCCTCGGGTTCAAGACATAAAGGCGTGTTAACGGCAGAAGATATTTCTGGATGGGAAGCAACGTACGAGAAACCTCTAACGTATGACTATCATGGGTGGAGTGTTAAGAAGACAGGTCCTTGGGGTCAAGGACCCGCTTTGTTGCAGTGTCTTTCATTATTAAAGGATCTAGACTTGAGTTCTCTAGACCCTAATGGTTCTGATTTTATCCATTTAGTTGTTGAGGCTATGAAACTAGCTTTCGCTGACAGAGAAACATATTATGGTGACCCCAATGCTGTAAGCGTTCCAATGGAAAAATTATTATCTGAAGAGTATGTTAGAGATAGAGTGAAACTATTATCTAATGAAGCGTCATTTGAGCAGCGTGCAACACCAATTAAGGGTTATGAAACTTTAGTTACAAAAATGGTTGAGCGAGCATCTGTATTTGCAGAAGCTAGTGGGACGCCTGATGCTGGTGAGCCAACAATGGCTCATCTTTCAGAAAAACGTGGTGATACAGTTCATATAGATAGTATTGATCGATGGGGAAATATGGTCTCTGTAACACCTTCGGGAGGATGGCTTCAATCGAGCCCTATAATTCCAAAGTTAGGATTTTCTTTAAATTCAAGAGCACAAATGTTCTGGCTTGATAAAGGATTAAATCAAAGTCTAGCTCCAGGTCGTCGGCCGAGAACAACCTTATCTCCGTCGCTAGCACAGCATATAAATGGAAGCTCTATGGTGTTTGGTACGCCTGGTGGGGATCAGCAAGATCAATGGCAGTTAATTATGTTTTTGAGACACGTGCATCATGGTTTAAATTTACAGGAAGCTATTGATGCCCCACTATTCCATACTCAACATATGAACTCCTCTTTTTTTCCACGTTCAGCTTTTGAGGGAAATATGGTTGCGGAAACCACTTTTGGTAAGAACATTTTAAATGAGCTTCGATCTAGAGGTCACATAGTTAATGAAGTAGAAGAATGGACGGTAGGTCGCTTAACTGCGGCAAGTAGATCAAATAGTGGCTTATTAAAGGCTGCAGCTACACCAAGATTAATGCAAGCATACGCTATCGGGAGGTAATTATGACATATTCCATTGTAGCTAAAGACGGAGAAACTAGTGCTATTGGCATAGCCGTTGCGAGTAGGTTTTTTGCTTGTGGCGCTATGGTCCCATTTGTGTCACAGAATGCAGCAGTAGCCAGCCAAGCGTTTTGTAACCCACTTTGGGGTTTAGAAGGGATAGACCGGTTAAATAAGGGTGAGAACGCTAATGATATAATGAGTGATTTTATAAAAAGGGACTCTGGGCAATCTATTAGGCAGGCTCATATGATAGATATTTATGGCAATCTTCACGCTCATACTGGTAGTGATTGCGTTGATTGGGCTGGACATGCTAGTGCCAATTTAGTTTCTGTGGCTGGGAATATGTTGGTTGGAGAAAATGTTGTTAGAGATACTTTAGCTTCGTATCAAGATAATATTAACGAAAGTTTCTTAGATAGACTATTGTTAGCTATGGACGCTGGTGAAAAAGCTGGGGGTGACAAACGAGGGAGACAAGCAGCGGGTATAATAATTCATATGGGCCAAGATTATCCCTGGTTAGACCTTCGTGTAGATGATCATGCTGACCCGCTCGCAGAATTACGACGATTAGTTGATGTCAGTCAGGAACGATTTGTACATTTTTCAAAAGGATTAGCTACCAAAGACAACTTCTCTGGGATTTCTGATCGTAGTCCAATTGATAAAGCGATAATTGATGAAGAAGTGAGAAGGAAAAATAGAGGTTTGAAAACTAGATCTTTTGCATCGCCAGAAAGCTAAGAGAGCCATTTTCCTTCAGAGCAGTGGCTAAAGCTTTAAGCCATCCCAAAAAGATTTAACCTTTGTAAAAAACTTAGAAAGCTGAGGATTATTTTCTTCACCTAAGCTTTCAAACTCTGATAGCAATTCTTTTTGTTTGGCTGTCAAGTTGACAGGAGTTTCAACAGCTATCTCTAATAGCATATCTCCTGACCCTCTGCCCCTGAGAGAGGGCATGCCTTTTCCACGCAGTCGCATTTGTTTGCCTGACTGACTTCCGGCTGGAACTTTTACTCGACTTCGCCCACCATCAATAGTTGGAACTTCAGCTTCACCACCTAGAGCAGCGGTTGCCATAGAAATAGGGATTTCACAAAATAAGTGTGTCCCTTCTCGCTGGAATAGAGCGTGTTGGTGAACCTCTATAAAGATATATAGGTCTCCTGTAGGGCCACCACGCAGACCGGCTTCACCTTCTTTGGATAGACGTATTCTAGTACCAGTTTCCACACCCGGTGGAATGGTAACATTCAAAGATTTATCTTTTTCCTGGAGACCTGTACCCCTACATTGTCTACATGGGTTTTTAATTATCTGTCCAGCCCCTGAACATGTTGGGCACGCACGCTCAACAGTAAAAAAGCCTTGTTGGGCACGTACCTTACCCATTCCAGAACAGGTATTACATGTTTCTGGTTCCGAACCAGACTCAGCACCTTTGCCGCTACACGGCTCACAAGTAACAGATTTGGATACTTTGATTTCTTTGTCTACACCCTTGAACGCATCTTCTAGTGTGACTTTCATATTATAACGAAGATCAGATCCTTTAGCCGCCCTACGACCCCCACCGCCTTGACCGCCACCCATAAAATCACCGAACAGATCTTCAAAAACATCAGAGAATGAACTAGAGAAATCACCCTGACCAGGACCTTGTCTACCGCCCTCAAAGGCGGCATGGCCAAACCTATCATAAGCGGCTTTTTTTTCCTGGTCCTTTAAAATCTCATATGCTTCGTTAGCTTCTTTAAACTGAGCTTCAGCATTTGGGTTGTCAGAATTTCTATCTGGATGAAGTTCACGTGCTTTTGATCTATATGCTTTTTTTAATTCATCAGGAGATGCATTTTTTGAAACACCAAGGACTTCGTAAAAATCACGTTTTGCCATTATTTTTAGACCCCTTTATTAGTATTAAGCCGACGCAATAACTTGCGTCGGCTCTGTGATATCTCGATTAGGTCCAAGTTACCGTTCGTTATTATCTAGATCCTCAAAATCTGCGTCTACTATATCCTGGTCAACACCCTGTGGCTCTTCTGTATAGTCATCGGAGGTCTCACTGGCTCCGGCCTCATCTTGCTGTGCCTTATATATTGCCTCTCCAAGTTTCATAGCTGCATCAGTAAGATTCTGTACACCACTATTGATTTTGCCCGCATCTTCGCTTTCTAAAGTCTCTTCTAAAGCCTTCATAGCTAGCTCTATAGCTTCAACAGTTGAGCCATCAACCTTATCTCCATGTTCTTCTAGAGATTTTTTTGTTCCGTGTATTAAGCTTTCAGCTTGATTTTTTGCTTCCACTAGCTCTCTGCGTTCCGAGTCAGCCTCAGCATTGGCTTCTGCATCTTTAACCATTTGTTCAATCTCATCTTCTGATAAGCCCCCAGAAGCCTGAATAGTTATAGCCTGTTCTTTCCCAGTTCCTTTGTCTTTAGCCCCAACAGAAACAATACCATTTGCGTCAATATCAAATGTAACTTCAATCTGAGGAAGCCCTCTGGGTGCGGGTGGTATTTCTTCTAAATTAAATTGTCCAAGAATCTTGTTATCGTTAGCCATTTCGCGTTCACCTTGGAAAACTCGAATTGTTACAGCATTTTGATTATCCTCAGCTGTTGAAAAAACTTGGCTCTTTTTTGTCGGAATGGTTGTATTTCTATCTATTAACCTTGTAAATACGCCGCCAAGAGTTTCAATGCCCAGAGAAAGAGGTGTTACATCTAAAAGAACAACATCTTTTACATCACCCTGCAATACGCCTGCTTGAACAGCTGCACCCATCGCCACTACTTCATCGGGGTTTACCCCCTTGTTTGGCTCTCTACCGAAAAACTTTGTTACTTCTTCAATTACTTTTGGCATTCGAGTCATTCCGCCGACTAATACAACCTCATCGATATTACTTGTCGCTAAGCCTGCATCTTTTATTGCTGCTTGACAGGGTTTAATTGAAGCTTTGATTAAATCGCTCACTAATGATTCCAGTTTAGACCTAGTAAGCTTCATTACCATATGAAGTGGTTGGCCACCATTTGGGTCCATGGAAATGAAAGGTTGGTTTATTTCAGTTTGTTGAGAAGATGAGAGTTCGATTTTAGCTTTTTCAGCAGCTTCTTTTAAACGTTGTAGTGCGACTTTATCTTTAGTTAAATCAACACCATTTTCCTTTTTAAACTCGTCAGAAAGATAGTTTACTATCCTCATGTCAAAGTCTTCACCACCAAGAAATGTATTTCCATTAGTTGATTTCACTTCAAACAGCCCATCATCGATTTCTAAGATGGTAATATCGAACGTCCCACCACCCAAATCGTAAACCGCAATAGTTTTTGTTTCTTTTTTATCTAAACCATAGGCTAGAGCAGCTGCAGTTGGTTCGTTAATTATTCTTAAAACTTCCAGACCAGCAATTTTACCTGCATCTTTAGTTGCTTGCCGTTGCGCATCATTAAAATACGCAGGTACAGTTATAACAGCTTGTGTTACATCTTCGCCTAGGTAACTTTCAACGGTTTCTTTCATCTTTTGCAAAATAAATGCGGATATTTGAGCTGGAGAATAATTCTCTCCTTGAGCTTTTACCCATGCATCGCCGTTACCACCATCCACTATTTCAAATGGCATATTCTTTTTTTCTTTCGAAAGGTCTTTATCATTAAATGCCCTGCCAATTAACCTTTTTACAGCAAAGACCGTGTTTGTAGGGTTTGTAACAGCCTGTCTTTTAGCTGCTTGACCTACAAGCCTCTCAGATTCGGTAAAACCTACTATTGACGGAGTAGTTCTTGCTCCCTCACTATTCTCCACAACTCTTGGTTTAGAGCCATCCATTATAGCAACACAGGAGTTTGTAGTACCCAGATCAATCCCAATAACTTTTGCCATTATTTTAGTCCTTTCTATTCAGCCTTTAGTGATAATTCGCTTCGACTGGCATTAAATTCTATTCGGAGTGTTAAACTCTATTTCGTGATTCATATAGGGACGGGTTGCCCTTCCTACAAGGTTTTGACAAAAGAGAATTTGAAGAATAAGTTGTAAAACCGCTTTTTGAACAGGTGATCATACAGTTAAACTAACTATTTGATGGAATTATATGTGAAATTATGATCTTAGTATTATGTTTGAATGCTCTCCGAAAGTAAACTTATGATAGATAGATCTGAGATGGTAAGTGTTTTTCGGCGTTTGAGTTTAGAAGCTGGTGAAATAGTTATGAAGTTCTACGACTCAGAAAGTTTCGACATAAAATTAAAAGCAGATAATAGTCCCGTTACTGCTGCGGATAAAGAGGCTGATACACATATTTCAAGAGGTATTTTAGAGTATTTTAGTAGTGTCCCGCTTGTTACTGAAGAACAAGTGCAAACTCACACAAGCAAGTATAAAAGCTTTGTTATTGTTGATCCTTTAGATGGAACAAAGGAATTTATTAATCGGAATGGTGATTTTACTATAAATATAGCGTATGTCGAAAATGGAGAACCAATTGTTGGAGTAGTTTATGCACCGGCGAAGAAGAGGCTTTTTTATACATTGTCAACATCCAATGCTGTTGAAGAGTACTACCCCTTTGATAAAAATATCGCGGGTGAAATTAAACTTCTAAAACCCAGAGTTCCAGACAATGATAATTTGATTATGGTAGCTTCAAAATCACATCAGAACCAAGAAACAAAAGACTATATTTCAAAATATAACATCTCAACACTAAAGGGAGCGGGCTCGTCACTAAAGTTTTGCTTACTTGCTTCTGGTGAAGCAGATATTTACCCTAGGCTTGGAAGAACAATGGAATGGGACACAGCCGCTGGTCAAGCAATTCTAAATTCTGCTGGTGGGAAGGTAGTTAAATTTAAAGACCATTCTGCTATGCTATACGGTAAAACTTCTTATGAAAATCCATTTTTTGTGGCGTACGTACCTGGCGTCAAACTGAGGGCCTAATATTGAACACATTAATTATAATTCCTGCTCGCTACGCTTCTACTAGATATCCTGGTAAACCATTAGTAATGCTGAAAGGAGCTAACGGACGGAGCTTGACGCTTATACAACGATCTTGGGAAGTTGCAAAAACAGTTAATGAGGCTCAAAGGGTAATTATTGCGACAGACGATATTCGAATAAAAAATCATGCTGAAGGTTTTGGGGCAGAAGTAGTGATGACCTCTCAAGACTGTAAAAATGGTACAGAAAGGTGCGCTGAAGCGATTGGACTTATAAAAGAAACTTATGACATAGTTATTAACTTTCAAGGTGACGCTCCCTTAACCCCTAAATGGTTTGTTACAGACTTAATTAACGCCTTAAAAGACAATAAAAATTTTTCGGTTGCAACCCCAGCATTAGGATGTGATTTTGAAATGGCTTCAGATCTGATAAATGACCGAAAAAACGGTCGAGTAGGTGGAACAACTGTAGTTTTTAGCAAAAATAATTCAGCTTTATATTTTTCTAAAGAGGTACTCCCATTTATGCCTAGAGATAGCTTACAGAGGAACCGAGTACCAATCTACCATCATGTAGGTGTTTATGGATATAGAGTAGATATTTTAAGTCGGTATAGGAACTGGGAAAGTGGTAAACTAGAGTCTAATGAGGGCCTAGAACAGCTAAGATTTCTTGAAAATAATGAAGAGATTTTGTGTGTAGAGTCGGATAGCAAAGGTTTAAAGTTTTGGGAACTAAATAACCCAGAAGATGTAGATAAAATAGAGTCTTTTCTGTATGCTATGGGGGTAGACTAAACTTCACATAAATGACGCGTTAAGAAATTTTAAAGTTAGAGCCTAAATATACCCGCCGTACATTTTCATCATTTACTATCTCCTCTGTTGTTCCGCTCATTAACATCTGTCCATCGTGCAAAATATAGGCTCTATCTACTAATTTTAGGGTATCTCTGACGTTATGATCGGTGATTAAAACACCTATACCACGTGTTTTTAAGTTGCCAACTAAATTTCTGATGTCATCAATTGCTATAGGATCAACACCAGCAAAAGGTTCATCAAGAAGTAAATACTTAGGATTTGTAGCTAGACATCTTGCTATCTCAGTCCGTCTTCTTTCCCCACCTGATAGAGATAGTGCTGTAGCTCTTCGTAGATGACCTATAGAAAACTCACTAAGTAGTTCTTCTAATTTTTCCATACGATTTCGTCTATCTTTAATAGTAATTTCTAACACAGCCAAAATATTGTCTTCAACCGTCATTCCCCTAAATATAGACATTTCTTGAGGGAGATACCCAATTCCTAACCTAGCGCGCCTGTACATGGGTAAATGTGTAGCATCACGGCCATCAATTATAACAGAGCCTAAATCAGAACTCACAAGCCCTGCTATAGAATAGAAACAAGTGGTTTTTCCGGACCCATTTGGTCCCAAAAGTGCAATTGCTTCACCTTGATATAAATCAAGATTGATATTCCTAATAATTGGTCGCTTTTTAAAACTTTTACCGAGGCCAACAACATTAAGACCTGAAAAGCCTTTTTTTAATTCCAGTTTCGCCATTTTATGTATCTTCTTCTTCGGAAAGGATTAACGTTCTTACATTTCCTTCCATTCGACGAGAGCCAGTATTTAAATTTATTGTTAATTTATCCCCTGAGGTTGCACTTAGCCCTTCTTTTAAAATAACATCACCTGTCATTATAATGTTTTCAGATATGATATCATAAACCACTTTATTTGCTACCGCACTTTGCGTATCAGAGACAATTGTTACGTCTTTGTTTGCTGTTAATTTCTTCATCTCACTAGTCATTCGAGAGTTCTTTAGAGCATATTCAACAACTATTGTTACGGCGGTTAAAATCAAATTGCCTTGAGTTGCCATTACACTACCAGAAAAGGTAGCTTTACCTGTATTTTGTTCGATATTCAATTCGTCTGACTTTATCTCCAATGGTAAAGAGCTATTAAATTTAAAACTGGGAATGGGCTTTTCAACTTCTTCAGCTATTGAAAAGGATAAAACTGTTGAATTAAACAGTAAAATTGATAGAAGAATCTTTATAAACTTCATTTTAAAGCCTGTTCTGACATTACAGCTTCTAGTGTAACGCCTTTTTTGAAAATTAGAAGACTTCCATCATTTTTTTCTATTAATGACATATTTCCAGCAATTAATTTACCAATAGGACTCTCTACTAAAACTGAGGAAGGAGAGTAAAGCATAGTTTTTTTCACATGAGTTAATAACTTTTCAGTATATATTGTGTAGTCTTTGGGTGTTTGAACCACAACACTTTCTTTAAGATTAACTGTTGAAGTATTATCATCAAATGTACCTTTATCAGCAGAGATCTGGTAAATCATCCCACTTTGCGTTGTAATTTTTGCAGAAACTTTTTCTGCGGAAACTTTTTTTGGGTTTAGTAAGCCTGGAGAAATAGTTTCCATAGAAAACTCTAAAATAGATCCATCATCTGTTAGACCAGAATAAATCGGAGATGTTATCTTCTGGTTCTCAACATCTCTATCAGTACCGATATTAGAAATAGATACAATTTGTGATGAATCTGAAAACCTCGCAAATAGAAAAAGGACTGAAAGAATAACAAGTGCAGAGATTGGAAGGAATATTTTAGCGATAAAAACAAAATAGGAATATCTATTATCAAAAGATAACATACTATTTTAGGCCAGCTCTAAGGCAGTCATGAATATGTAAAATTCCAATGGGTTTATTTTCGTTTACTATAAAAAGACAGGTAATTTCTTTAGCATTCATAATTTCTAAGCTTTCTACTAGTAAAGAGGTTGGCTCAATCACTTGGGGGTTTAACGTCATTACTTCTTTCGCGCGCATGGATAGGAGAGTGTCCATATTTCTACGCAGATCACCGTCAGTTATGGTCCCCAAAAGAGTGCCTTTGCCATCTAACACACCCACGATTCCAAACCCTTTTTTGCTCATAGTAATTAAAACTTCAGTCATAGGAGTATTTAGCTCTGTTAAAGGCAAAGAGTTTTTTGTATGCATCACATCTTTTGCGCGTGACAGCTGAACCCCAAGTTTTCCTCCAGGATGAAATTCCCGAAAGTTATTATTAGTAAACTTTTTGGTTTCCATAAGTGCAATGGAAAGTGCGTCTCCTAACGCGAGTGTCATTGTAGTTGATGTTGTAGGCACTATACCGGATTCGCAAGCCTCTTCTGCGACAGGCAATACAATGGATATATCTGTTTTTCTTAAAAGGGTACTTTGGTGATTTTGAGCTATTCCAATCATTGGTATTTTGCATTTTTTTGAATAAGCAATTAAATTGGCTAATTCTGGTGTTTCTCCAGAATTGGATAAAATAATTACGATATCCCCTTTAACTATCATGCCGAGATCACCGTGACTTGCTTCAGCGGGATGAACAAAGTGGGCAGGAGTTCCAGTAGAAGCCATCGTGGCTGCTATTTTCCTGGCTATGTGCCCGGATTTTCCCATACCGCTTACTATAACTCGTCCAGAAGCGCCCATTATTAATGCTATTGCACTTGAAAAACTTTCGTCTAGAGAAATTGACAGAGCTGATAGTGCATTAGTCTCTCTATCAATTACTCTTTGCCCAATTTCTATAAGTTTTTTATTTTTCAATTTCTTGTTCACTGTTTGTTAATGGGAAAACAAATCGATTTCTGACCAACCTTTTAAATCTAATTTCGCCCTAATAGGTAGGAAGTCAAAACATTTTTTGGCAAGTTCGGTTCGGGATTCTCGTTTAAGCATGCCGTCTAAGACACCTTTAAGTTTGTGCAGATACAAAACATCTGACGCCGCGTAGTTTATTTGTGGAGTTGAGAGGTCTTCTAACCCCCAGTCACTAGATTGTTGTTGCTTTGAAATATCAATTTTTAGAAGTTCGTCTAAAAGGTTTTTTAGCCCATGTTTGTCAGTATATGTTCGAACGAGTTTGGAGGCAATTTTTGTGCAATAAACAGGTGTAGTTAAAATTCCGAAAGTTTCCAGTAAAACTGCTATATCAAATCTACCAAAATGAAATAATTTGAGTTTATTTGGGTCTGAAAGAATTTTACAGAGATTTGGTGCTGAGACTTGACCTATTTCGATCTGTACTAAATGAGTGTTGCCATCACCACTTGAAAGTTGAACAAGACATAGTCGGTCACGCTTTATGTTAAGCCCCATTGTTTCACAGTCCACTGCAATTATTGAACCTAAGTCTAGATCATCCGGGATATCATTTTTATAAATAGTATTTGTCACTGGGCGCCTCACTAGCAGTTGAGACTTGAATAGGGGTTTTCTTACCATATTTCAACTGCATGATCAATTTATGCTTGATACAGGAAGCATAAACTTGATTAATTTTTAAGTCATAGTATTCTGATCTGCACTAATTGTTACTAGGGGGAAATTATGAAAAACTTTCTTATCATTTTTTGTTTTATAATTTTAGCTGGGTGTGATGTGCCTTTTATTCCAGGTCTATAGCATTTTTCTGCCTTTTTTACAGCGTCTGTTCAATACGATATAATGCCTCTTCTATATTCTCAATACTATTTGCGTAAGAGAAACGTATAAACCCTTCGCCTGATAGACCAAAACTAGTTCCTGCTACGGTGGCAACACCAGCCTTATTAAGAAATTGATCTTGTGCTTCGCGAGAGTTCATCCCTGTATCTTCTATATTTGGAAACGCATAAAATGCGCCCGCTGCGTCAGCGCAACGAAATCCAGGCATATTGTTGAGTTTTGATACTATTACTTTGCGCCGGGTATCGAACGCCTCAAACATTTTCTTTACATCATCTTTTGGTCCAGTTAGAGCGGCCAAACCAGCATATTGTGCCGACGCATTAACACATGAATGATCGTTTATGCATAACCTTACGGCATACTCAATTAGTTGGTCTGGCCAGACAGCATAACCCATTCTCCAGCCAGTCATAGCATATGTTTTTGACCAGCCGTCAAGCATTATAAGTCTATCTCTGATTTCTGGGTACTGTAAAAGACTAATATGTTTTTTATTGTTATACAGCATTTCACTATATATTTCGTCTGATAATATAGCAACATGTGGATATTCTAAAAGACCTTTCACTAATTTATCGATTTCCACTTTTGGGGTTACACCCCCAGTAGGATTAGCTGGGCTATTTATTATTATTAAACGTGTTTTGGAAGTTATTTGCGATAATACCGTGTCAGCGTTAAAGGCAAACCCCATTCGCTCTTCAAGCGCTATCGGAATTGGAGTTGCACCAGTATAATTTATCAGTGATTCATAGATTGGAAAACCAGGGTTCGGATACATGATTTCTGTTCCAGGCTCTCCAAACATTGATATGGCAAAGAACATTGTTGGTTTTCCGCCAGGAACAATAACTATATTATTAGATCTTATTTTTGCGCCGTGTCTGTGCTCTAGGTCAGCGCTAACAGCCTCTCGTAGGATTGGTAGACCATTAGCCGGTGTGTAACCGTGGTGCCCATCTCTTAATGCTTTAACTCCAGCTTCTACAATGTGCTCAGGTGTTTTGAAATCAGGTTGACCAATGCCTAGATTTATTATGTTCTTTCCTTCAGACTGAAGCTTTTGAGCTCGTGCTAAAACCTCGAAAGCTGACTCTGTGCCCAGACGGAGGATTGATGACGCTGTTTTTAACATTTTAGAGCTCCAAGAATTATTTACTAACGCGTGTAAGCTTACAATAAAGGTCCTAACGCATATTAAAAAAGTAGTCTATAAATTTAAATATTGATTTAGAATATTTTTTATTTGAATTTATTGGAACCCATAGAGCTGCTATTTATAACGGGTTAATATATGATAATGGCAGCTTTTATACTCCTTTAGGGATTGCATAGATGCTATTAAATAAATACGAATAATCTGCAACATCTTCTGAATTTGGTATAGGTCACCTCGTAAATGCAAAATTACTCTATTTTCTCTTTAGTTAAAAATGGTTTGTCTAACCATAAAAACTGGGGAAAAGCATGGAAAAACCCACCGTTAAAAGATGAGTATGATGTAATTATAATAGGCGCAGGTGGTCATGGATTGGCAACAGCCTATTATCTTGCAAAAGAGTTTGGTGTTACGAATGTCGCTGTTTTAGAACGTGGTTGGTTAGGTGGTGGAAACGTGGCCCGCAACACAGTTACAGTTAGATCAAACTATATGCGAGATCAATCTGTTCCGTTTTACGTTAAATCGGTTGAATTATATGAAGGATTAACAAAAAACTTAAATTTTAACATGATGCACTCAAAACGTACGATGATAGATGTCATACTAAACTACCCAAAAATGCGAGAGCTGCGCCGGCGTCAGTTAGTAATGGACATTTATGGATCTACCTATGAACAGATTTCCACTCAAAGAGTTCGAGAGCTCATACCGTCTTTAACTGGTGGTGGCCCGAATTCACGTTTACCAATCATTGGTGGAATGGTTCACGAAGATGCTGGTGTGAACCGGCACGACGCAGTAGCTTGGGGCTATGCTCGGGCAGCTGATGCTCTCGGTGTTGAAATGCATGAACAAACAGGTGTCTTGTCGATTACTCGTAAGCAAGATGGTTCTGTCGCTGGAGTCGAAACAACAAAAGGTAAAGTAAAAGCAAAAAAGGTAGTTGTTGCTGTTTCCGGTCATACAACGACATTAACTGAAACTGCTGGATTAAAACTACCCTTGAGGACTATGAACTTAACTGCGTTTGTTTCTGAACCTGTAAAGCCATTAGTAGATGTTATTGTAAACTGTTCTGACTTGGGGTTTTACTTTAGTCAATCCGATAAAGGCGAAATGGTGATAGGTGGGGCTCCAGATTCGGCCCAAAGTTTTAGAAGAGATATTAAACAGCACGTTTTTGAAGATACGGTTGGAGCAATGTTAGAACTCTTTCCATCCTTTAAAAGATTGAAATTATTAAGACAATGGGGGGGACATCTAGATATAACACCAGATGCGTCCCCTATTATGGACGAAACAGACGTTTCTGGATTATTCGTAACAGCTGGCTGGTGGGGAGGATATAAAGCTATCCCAGCAGGAGGGTTAACAATGGCTCATCATGTGGCTATGGGTACCCCGCACGAGCTAATGGCTTCTTTTACTGTTAACCGATTTAAGAAACTGGACTATATTATGGAAACAGGGACTACGACCGCAAGATGAATAGAGAAAAATGTTATTAATTAAATGTCCTTTTTGTGGAGACCGCACTGAGTCAGAGTTTACTTATGGCGGTCCGGTCGGGTCTGATAGACCAGATCCATTTTCAGTAACTGATGCAGAGTGGGTTGACCACTTGACGATAGTTCCAAATCCGGTCGGTCCAGTTGAAGAGCGATGGTATCATTCAAAAGGTTGCGGTAGGTGGTTCACAATTATAAGGAACACAGTGACACACGAGATTGTGGAGCAATTGGATGAAAAATAATAATCGTTTAGCCAAAGGTGGTCACATTGACAGAAAAACTAGGGTAAACTTTTTTTTTAATGGCCAAAGCTACACCGGCTTCAAAGGCGATACATTGGCGTCAGCACTGTTAGCAAATGGTGTATTGGTAACGGCTCGTAGCTTTAAGTATCATCGCCCAAGAGGAATTGTTGGTGTCGGGATTGAAGAGCCTGCCTCCTTAGTAGAGCTTATGGGTGACGATGCATCTGGAAATAATCCAATCACTCTAGTGACAATTAAGGAAGGTTTAAGGGCGAGATCTGTAAATTGTTGGCCTTCGGCAGCATTTGATATGGGGGCCATAGTACAGCCATTTTCGCGACTTGTACCAGCTGGCTTTTATTATAAAACATTTAAGTGGCCGACCTGGCATTTATTCGAACCTTTTATTCGGAAAGCGGCTGGTTTGGCACGAGCTCCAGAGCTTCCACCTAAGTCTGGTCATTTTGAAACCCGTAATAGACATGCTGATGTTCTAGTTGTGGGGGCTGGCCCTAGTGGTTTGATGGCTGCTCTAATGCTTGCGAGGTCGGGGGTTAGAGTAATTATAGCGGATCAGGACACCGAGTCTGGCGGCCGATTATTATCACAGAATTCAGATATTAATGGGAAGCCGGGAAACCAGTGGGTGAAAGACATTGTGGCTGAATTAGGTAGTATGTGCAATGTTACCCATCTTCAAAGTAGTACTGTTTGGGCGTATAGAGAACATAATTTATTAATTATAAATCAACGGAACACTGAAAGCCCATCTATCATTGAAAGAAGTTGGAGGGTGAGAGCCAAACATGTCGTGCTGGCTACTGGTGCTTTAGAAAGGTCATTAGTATTTGTTAATAATGACCGCCCCGGTGTGATGATGGCCTCCGCTATACAGTCGTATGTGAACCGATACTCTGTTCTGCCTGGTAAGAAAATAGTCTTATTTACTAACAATGATAGCGTTTATTCTGTCGCCAAAGATATTTCAGCTGCTGGTGGAGAAGTTGTTGCAATTGTTGACTCACGTGAGGTGGTCCCCGCTGTTGCAAAGAATAAAATTCCGAATGTGAAATTATTTTCAGGGAGCATTATAGAAAAAGTTGTAGGCTATAAAAGAGTAAAATCAGTAAAAATTTTTTCAATTAATGGTACTAAGCTAGAATCTGTATCTTGTGATCTTGTTGGTCATTCTGGTGGCTGGAACCCCTCGGTTCATTTGCACTCACAAGCACGGGGGAGCTTGAAGTACTCAAAACGTATTGAAGCGTTCATACCAGATGGTAGTGTAGAAAAATCGTGGAGCGTAGGAGCGGCAAGTGGGAAACCACTACTGACGGATGCTTTCAGTACATCAGCACAGGTAGCTGAAAATATAATAAACGAGTTGGGCTTAAAAAAGCAGAGTATAGATTTACCTATTGTATCAACGGAGAGCTATACCATTGAACCTCTTTGGAGAGTTAAGTCAGAAAAAAATAGAGGAAAAGCATTCATTGATATTCAAAATGATGTGACTGTCGATGATATCGATCTCGCGCTACTCGAGGGATATACTAATGTAGAGCATGTAAAAAGGTATACCACTGGAGGAATGGGTATTGATCAGGGTAAGGTAGGAAACGTTAATATTATTGGGGCAATAGCAGATACAAAAGGGGTTGGCCCAGAAGAAATTGGGACAACTACCTTTAGGTCACCTTTCACTCCAGTATCGTTTGGCTCTTTAAGCGGAGTTCGTGAAGGTTCTGTTGCTCTACCTTATCGTCATACACCGATTACTAAATGGAATTTAAGCAAGGGAGCTTTTATGTATGAAGCTGGCGCTCGATGGAGACGACCGGGTTATTTTCCAAAAGATGATGAAAGTTTTCAAGAGGCAGTAAATCGTGAATGCTCGGCTGTTAGAACATCGGTGGGGGTTTATGATGGCTCTCCGTTAGGAAAATTTGAACTAAGGGGAAAAGATGTAGATCAGTTCTTGGACATGATATACACAAATGTGATGTCGTCTCTCATACCAGGTAAGGGGCGTTATGGATTTATGTTAACAGATGACGGTCTAATTTTTGATGACGGAGTTGTATTTCGGTTAAGTAAAGATCGTTGGTTACTCTCTACATCATCAGGTCATTCGGACGCCGTTCATCAGCATATGGAAAAAATACTTCAGTTTGATTACCCAGATTTGGAAGTAAAAATTACTAATATTACAACTCAATGGAGTAACGCTACTGTCTGCGGGCCTAATGCACGAAAAGTACTAAAAAAGCTTGGAACTAATATTGATATTTCACGAGAAGCATTCCCATTTATGAGCTTTAAAGAAGGGCTAGTTTGTGGATTCCCCGCACGTATAATCAGAGTAAGCTTTACGGGTGAACTATCGTTTGAAATTAATGTTTCTACACGCCATGTATTGAATCTTTGGAAAAAGATACTGGTTGCTGGAGAAGAGTATAATATCCTACCGGTTGGTTCTGAGGCTAGTCATGTTTTGCGTGTTGAAAAAGGGTTTTTATCTCTTGGACATGAAGTGGATGGTACAGTTGACGCACATGATCTTGGTATGGGTTGGGTTATGTCTAAGAAGAAAGATTTTATAGGTAAAAGATCCGTTGAACTACGGCGTACTCTTGAAAAGCCTCGAAGAGAGTTAGTTGGTATTTTACCTGAAAACCCAAATGAGGCAATACCAGAAGGTGCACCCCTTACTCCAGATGGTAAAAAACAGGCAACTGAAGGTCTTACGACAGCTTGTGTATGGAGTGTTGTAAATAAACGCTGGGTTGGATTAGCATTACTAGAGAATGGGCATTCTCGCCATGGAAAGACTGCCTATGTTCGATTAAAAAAACGAGTTATAAAAGTCTTAATCACAGCGCCTGTCTTTCATGATCCATCTGGCGAACTTTTAAGGTCCTAGTATGGTTTATGATGTGCAAATAAGTAGAGAACCAATAAGAGCTCTTTTTGATATAAAAGGTTCTAAAAATGAGGTGCGAAGATTGCTAACTGGTATTTTTGACAACCTCCCTAAAAATAAAAATACTTTTGTTTTGCAAAAAGCTAAAACTCTTATGTTTGTTGGTAGTGACCATTGGATCCTAAAAGCGGATCTTGAAGAGGAAGATCAGTTAAAAGCAGTGTTAAACCCAGACCTAGTGTCGTCTAGTATTAGTGTAGTTTTAGTATCAGACTCGTTAACTTTTTTCTCAATAGAAGGCTATAATGCGAAAGATATTATGGAAATTTCTTGTCCGTTAGATTTTCATGAGTCTAGTTTTACCGAAGATTATGTTACTTTTAGTGAGGTGTTTGGGGTAAAAGCATTAATTAAGCGAATAAGAAATGGTTTTGAATTTGCTGTCGATCAAAGTTTTGGAGATATGATTAATGATTATTTAAACCGAACTTTGAAAGACTAGATACTTTTTTGGTTTATTAATACTTAAATGAGAAATTTGGCGCATTTTTATGAGTTTATGACGAGTTTTAGCCCCTCTGAGGCTAATATTTTACACTAGAGTATTTTCAACAATAATCATCGTGCAGGGAGAATTTAAGTGAGTCATTATACAAAAATTATTGTAAAACCAATTTCGGGAGCCATGGGAGCTGAAGTTTATAATGTCGACCTTTCCGGCGATCTTGATCCAGAGATCTGGGCGGAAATTAAAGATGCTTGGTCACAATATTTAGTTCTTTTGTTTAGAGATCAGGATTTGACCGACCAACAGCAATATGATTTCACACAGAAATTTGGTAAACTTATACCTCACCCATATGTAAAAGGATTACCGGAAATCCCAGAAATTTTTAAGATAATTAGGGAGCCTGGGGAGTCGTATAGTTGGGATGGGTTCTACCATTCGGATTTGATGTTTCTAAAAAAGCCACCGCTTGGGGCGACCTTATACGCAAAAGAATGCCCTCCTTACGGGGCTGATACAGCGTTTACCAATATGTACTTAGCTTACGACACACTGTCAGATGGTATGAAATTACTATTGGAGGGCTTAGAAGGTGAAAACGAGTCAGGTAACCCTGAAAAATATAGTAACAAATACCAATCAATGGAAGAATTGGGAAAAAAAGGTTCAATGGGAGCTATTCATCCAATGGTTCGAGTGCACCCCACAACTGGAAAAAAAGCATTGTTTAGCTCACTCGCGTTTACCAAGAGGATTAAAGGTATGACGGACAAGGAAAGTGCGCCAATATTAAATTTCCTTTATGAACATTCTATCCAAGCCCATCTAGGTTGTAGATTAGAATGGAAAAAGGGATCACTGGCCCTTTGGGATAACAGAGTATGTTTGCACCATGCGGTGGCTGATTATTTTGGAGAAGTTGCAAAACATCGAAGAGTAATGCAGCGAGCGACTATTGAAGGTGAAGAGCCTATTTCAGTTAAAGATTATGAGACTACGGCCTCATAATAAAAGACAGAAAGGTTTTTTAGTTCTTACAATCCCTAAATCAAAGCTAAATCCCCTAAATTTAACTTTTTTCTCATATGCTGATATGTCAGTATACAGCCCATTAAATTGACTTGATTTTTAAATCCTCTGACTTTAATCTTCATTGCATATGTATGTACATATTAGTTTGGGGGTTAATCTGGAATGCTAAATAAGCTTCCAATAATTGAATTTGAAAACGTTGATAAGTTTTATGGAAAGTTCCATGCGCTAAAAAACGTGAGTATATCCGTTAACCCTGGGGAGCGTATGGTTATTTGTGGACCTTCGGGCTCAGGTAAATCCACATTAATTAGATGCATAAATGGTCTTGAAAGCCATAATTCTGGAAAACTAACCGTTGATGGGGTCGAGGTTTTTGAAGGATCAAAAAACATAATTAAACTCCGTCAGGAAATTGGAATGGTTTTTCAGCAATTTAATTTGTTTCCCCATTTAACAGTTTTAGAAAATTTGACGATCGGTCCAATTAAAGTACGAAAGATACCAAAGTCTGAAGCCGAAGTCATGGCACGTAAATACCTCGAACGTGTTCATATTCCAGAGCAGGCAGAAAAATACCCAGCCGAATTATCAGGTGGTCAACAACAGCGTGTGGCAATTGCAAGATCTCTGTGTATGGAGAGTAAAATCTTGTTGTTTGATGAACCAACATCTGCTCTAGATCCAGAAATGATTAATGAGGTCTTAGATGTAATGGTAGAGTTAGCCGAAAGCGGTATGACTATGGTTTGTGTTACTCATGAGATGGGTTTTGCAAGAAAAGTAGCAGATACAATGGTATTCATGGATGAAGGTAAAATTATAGAGGTGGCGCCTCCAGACAAGTTTTTCTCAAAACCAGATAGTGACCGGTGTAGAGAGTTTTTAGAACAAATATTGGAGCATTAAAGCTTTATGAAATCCAGTGATTCCATATCTTTACAAGGTTTACCTGTAAGGCGGCCGCCACCCCTTAATCGGTTCTTTTCTTCTACTCCCGTATCTATCATTATCTATTTGTTTATAGTTGGCGCTATCCTTTATTCATCTTTCACTGGAGCACAGTCAATGGGATATAACTGGCAATGGTACCAGATCCCAAAATATATATATACTTATACTGAAGATGGGTTTCAGTTTGGAGAATTGATGTTGGGTCTTTGGAAGACAATAACTTTGTCTTTTACGGCTTTTATACTCGCCATGGTAATTGGATTACTGGTAGCTCTTTTGAGGCTTTCTGGCTTAGTAATAGGAACAAAAGTTGCTATTTGCTTTTTAGAGTTTGTTCGAAATATTCCACTGTTAGTTCTAGTTTATCTTTTTTATTATGTTTTAGGGCCAGTTTTTAAATACGACCGTTATACAGCAAGTATTCTATGTTTAGCTGTTTACCATTCAGCATTAATTTCAGAAATTCTGAGAGCTGGGATAAACGCCGTCGCTCAAGGCCAATGGGAGGCAGCAAAATCAATCGGTATGAATAAAACCCAAATGTACAGATATATCATACTACCTCAATCTATCCGTTTTATGCTGCCACCAATGACGGGAGAAGTAGTTCACATGGTAAAAAGCTCAGCTATTGTTAGTGTAATTGCAGTTGCTGAATTAACGACTTTAGGTCAAAATATAATTTCTGATACTTATATGGCTTTTGAAATTTGGTTCACAATAGCGATCATTTATATGATTGTTATTTTGATCCTATCGATCGGGGCGTCGCAAGTGGAAAAGCGATATACCGTTACAAACTGAGTAATCACGTAATAGTGGTTATTAATTAAACAAAATGGAAAGGGAGTATAAAATGAATATCACAAGACGTTTACTAGGAGGAGTTTTTGCTGTTGCTTTAGCGAGTATAAGCTTTTCTCAAGCAACTTTTGCGGGTACCTCACAACAACTTGGTGCTGAAAGTGTTATTGAGACCATAAAAAAGCGTGGAGTAATTAAGATTGGTTTAGATCTATTTGTACCTTGGTCAATGAGAGATAAAAATGGTGATTTGGTTGGTTTTGAGCCCGACGTGGGGAAAAAACTAGCAGCTGATATGGGGGTAGAAGTAGAGTTTGTTCCCACTAAATGGGCGGGTATTATCCCAGCTCTAGTCGCGGGTAAGTTTGACGTTATTATAAGTGGAATGACTGTGACACCAGCTCGGAATTTAACAGTTAACTTTTCAGAACCTTACGCGTTTTCGGGATTAACAATTTTAGCAAACACAGCGATGACAGAAGGAATGGCGTTAGAAGATTATAATAGCGAAGACGTTACTTTCACTTGTCGAAGAGGGGCTACACCGTGCGTATTTATACAAAATAAATTTCCAAAAGCGAAGTTATTGATGTTTGATGAGGATGGTGCTTCCACTCAAGAAGTTTTAAATGGTAATGCTCACGCCACTATGGCGTCTGAGCCTGGACCATCTCAAGATGCTCGTCGTAACCCCGAAACACTTAGTGTTCCTTTCAATCAGGCGTTTGACGCTGGTGGAGAAGGATTTGCCATGAGAAAATCAGATCCAGATGCATTAGCATATTTTAACAGTTGGATCAGAAGACATCATCATACTGGTTGGTTGAAGAAGACCCATGACTACTGGTTCCGAGGTGATGCTTGGCATGATCAAGTCGAATAGTAACTTGAAAAAATGAAATAGTAGAGGGCTTTAAAAGCCCTCTATTTATAGTTGGACAATCTGTGGAAAAATCATTTAAAAAACTACATTGGTTAGACTTTTTAGTCTTGGGATGTGTTATAGCTTTTTTTAGTTATGTTTTCATTCAGATGAGTGGAAATCTGAATTATAATTGGCGATGGGAAAAAATCCCAAACTATATCTTTAAATATCATACGGGTAGAGAAGAGTGGTTTGCAAATGTTTTACTACAGGGATTAATTATTACGATCCGAGTTAGTATTTATGCTGGTATTTTGGCATTAATTTTTGGAGTAATTTTAGGAATAGCACGCTGTTCCAACAATCTTGTAGTAAGAATGTTGGCTAGGACCTATCTAGAAATCTTAAGAAATATTCCCCCTTTAGTCGTTATATTTATTTTTTATTTTTTCTTAGCTGAACAACTAATACAGGCGTTAAGTATTGAGAGTTGGTCCTACAAAGTTGCCAAAATGGAAAATAACAACATATGGGAGTTTTTTTGCGGAGATATGCGTAGATTCCCTTCATTAGTTTCAGGTGTAATAGTTTTAGCTCTTTTTGAGAGTGCATTTGTTGGTGAAATAGTTCGGGCAGGAATTCAATCAATAGATCGAGGGCAACGAGAAGCTGCAAGATCTATAGGGATGACTCAATTTCAGGAGATGAGGTATATTGTTTTACCTCAAGCTATGAGGAAAATTATGCCTCCTATGGCCAATCAATTTATAACTCTAATAAAAGATAGTTCCATAATATCCCTTATTTCTGTGCAAGAGTTAACTTACAAAACCGCTGAGTTGGTTTCCTCAAGCAAAATGTTATTTGAGGCTTGGTTGACTACAGCGACGTTTTATTTTGTTATATGTTTTGGTTTATCTTTACTATTTAGTAGATTAGAGCCAGACAAATAATTGAAAAGGTTCGGTGGACCCAGGGTTAACGAGGTTTAAAAAATGTTTTTAAAAAACTGCTGGTATGTGGCTGGATGGAGTAAGGATTATAATAGATCTCTTACTCCGGAAAAAATTTTAAATGAAGATATAGTAATCTATAGATGCTTAGATGGTACACCTGCAGCCTTAGAAAATGCCTGCCCACATAGAAAGTTACCACTATCAGAAGGAAAGCTTGAGGGAGATCAGATTATTTGTGGGTATCACGGACTAACCTTCGATAATACGGGTAGCTGTGTTTTTGCGCCCACGCAACCGAACCAAACACC
>JBJLGD010000017.1:0-38518 GCA_045565015.1 Paracoccaceae bacterium | reverse complement strand
CTCGTGCTCAATAAAATTGATCGAACAAAATCCGATAAGATCTTACATTTAGTTAAGGAGTTTAACGATTCTTTTGCATTTGAAGAGACCTTTATGATTAGTGCTACAAAAGGCCATGGTTTAGGACTGCTAAAAACTTGGTTTGCGAATAATGTGCCTGAAGGCCCTTGGTTGTATCCAGTTGACCAGATAGCCGATTTACCACTTAGGGTAATTGCAGCTGATATTACGCGTGAAAAACTAATATTAAGGTTACATCAAGAACTACCTTATCAACTAACCGTTGAAACAGAAAAATGGATCGAGAAAGAGGATGGATCAGTATTAGTAGAGCAAATTATTTATGTAATCAGAGATGGTCATAAGGGAATTGTCCTCGGTAAAAAGGGTTTAACTATAAAAAATATAGGACAAGAATCTAGGTTAGAACTCATTAAATTTTTAGGGATGAATGTTCATTTATTATTAAAAGTTAAGGTGAGGCCTAACTGGCAAGATGAAAGTGCTAGATACTCCGAAATAGGATTAAATTTTGCTGATGGCAATTCATGATAAGGCTTACTTCACAACTATGGGTACAAAGTTATCTAAATCGTTTACGATTAAAGGAAATCCCGGCTTTTGTGAGTTTAAAAGGCGACCTCACAGCTGGTTCAATATTTGTAAAAATAAATACCTTAGACGGTAATGCGAAAGCATTTCATAAATCTTTTGATTTAGCTCGCTCTATCAGATGTTGGGTAGTACTTTGTGAGGGATACGAGGTAGATGTAGATAAAAGACTAGAACAGGAAAAACAATATGACCCCGATATTTGGATCATAGAGGTTGAAGATAAGCAAGGTCGAAATCTTCTTGATGAACCAGGTCTGAAAGACTAATGGAGTGGCGTGCAGAAGCAATATTATTATCTGTTAGTGATTTAGGAGAAAACTCAACAATTATTGAAGTTTTTACAAAGGATTTTGGGGTATATAAAGGTGTTGTAAGAGGTGGTAAGTCACGGAAAATAGGGCCAGTTTTACAGCCCGGTGCTCAACTTAATGTAACTTGGAGAGCTCGTTTAGAGAACCACCTTGGGGTCTTTAATACTGAATTAATTTGCCCAAGATTTTCTTTGATTTTAAATCAACGAGATAAACTTGCTGGTTTAAATACAATTTGTAGCCTCTTAAGTTTTACCCTACCAGAACGCGACCCTCACCCCAATTTATATGAACGCACTATTAACCTTTTAAGCCAATTGATTGCTCAATCTGACTGGCCACTATCTTATCTCCGATGGGAATTAGCTCTATTAGAAGATATGGGATTCGGATTGGATCTCACTAGGTGCGCTGTAACAAATAAAACTGATGATTTAATTTATATATCGCCAAAATCTGGTCGCGCGGTATCAAGAAGTGCTGCTGGTATTTGGGCAAGTAAATTATTACCCTTTCCTGAATGCTTAATAACTGGTGATAAGTTTTCTAATAAAGAATTAAAAACTGGATTTGAAATTACTGGGCATTTTCTGAATAGTTGGTTGGCTCCACTAATGAATGGAAAACCTATACCAAATTCTAGAAAACGACTGTTAGGTATCCTAAGTAAAGATTCATAAGTAAAAAACTGTATTTAGAATTTTCTAAATATGCTTAGTCAGACAGTAGCCTTCTCGCTATTATACTTGCTTGTATTTCTGCGGTACCTTCAAAGATACTAATTATCCGAGCGTCGCATAAAAGACGACTAGAGGGATGTTCAGCTGCGTATCCGTAACTCCCGTGAATTTGTAAAGAGTTGTCCGATGCAGCCCAAGCAATCCTGGCAGATAGTAGTTTGGCCACTCCGGCCTCTAGATCACATCTCTTTTGCTTATCTTTTTGTCTGGCAGCATGATAAGTGGTTTGTCTCGCTATCATTAATTCTACTACCATCATGGCTAACTTATTTTTAATCCTAGGAAAATTAATTATTGTCTTTCCAAATTGGCTCCGCTCTTGAGCATATCTAAGTGCTAATTCGTAAGCTGATTGAGCAACGCCAATCGCGCGAGACGCTGTTTGAATTCGAGCCGACTCAAAAGTGTGCATCAGCTGCTTAAAACCTGACCCTTCTGTGTCGCCGAGGAGATTTTCAACTTTGACTTCGAAATCTGTAAATACAACCTCATATTCCTTCATGCCTTTATAACCTATTACAGGAATTTCGCTGCCGGTTAGTCCAGGACTAGGAAATAACTCATAGTTATTTCCCGCAATTTTTGGAGCAAGAAACATAGATAATCCGCTATGATCGTCAGAGGTTAGGTCTGTCCTAGCAAGTACAGTCATCAGGTCAGCACGACTTCCATGTGTAATCCAGGTCTTGTTACCAGAAATTTTATAATGTTTATCGGTTCTCGTGGCTTTAGTTTTTATTGAACCTAAATCTGAACCGATATCGGGTTCTGTAAAAACAGCAGTTGGTAAAACTTCACCACAGGCTATTTTAGGTAGCCAATAGGTTTTCTGGATATCTGTACCCCCAGATAGTATCAGTTCTGCAGCTATGTCGCTTCTTGTACTCAAACTTCCCACCCCAAGGTAACCTCTGGACAATTCTTCAGACAGCACACACATTGCAACTTTCGATTCACCCGAGCCGCCATATTCCTCGGGTATTGTTAGCCCAAAAACGCCTAAATCAGCCATATCCTCAATTAAAGATTTCGGTAATAATTCGTTTTCTAGATGCCATCTCTGAGCATAAGGTTCGATTTGCTCGGTTGTAAAACGTCGGAATTGTTCTCGGATAATATTTAGTTCGGTGTTGAGACCTACGTCTCCGGTCGAACCTTGTTCACTAGATTCAATTAAAAGATTCATTAAGAGACACATACTATTTTCCGAAGAACCATTATTTATTAAGTTTTTTACATCAACATTTTTAAATAAATTTTCTTCATCTATATCTATACCTAAGTTGGATAATCTAACTATCTCGCCTTGTGATATAGGGATACCGCCTCGTATTTGTGCTAAATACTCACTGAAAGCTATTTGATGAATTAGATACTCTATATCGCCCAAGCGATCTTCATTACTCAGCTTTTCTGACCAATTCTGAACCTGGCTCAGTGCAGTAGTGTAGGTGTATAGCCATGTAAGAGTGTGGCTAACAGTTTGATTTGACTCTGTAAAATTGCGAGTAGAGACATGACGTTCTTTCAACTTCGAAAAACAGTGAGCCTTGGCTTTATCTAAAATTAAAGTTAACTCGTTTATCGCTATTTTGGTAACAGGAAGAAGGTTTGGGATTAGTATTTCTGAGCTAGATATATTACCAAGGGTCAACTGAGTACCTTTCAACATAGAGTTATCAAATATAAAAACTATCCTAAAACTGCGGTGGACCTACGTCATCCCAAAGCAATATCGCAAACATCACTTCCTACATATGGTAAATATTGTTCAAAGTTATCTTTAAACATTGAAACTAATTTTTTTGCTTGATCATCATAATCGTTTGAACTTTTCCAGGTTTTTTTCGGATTAAGTAATCTCTGATCTATACCATTTACAAATTCTGGAACCTCAAAAAGAAAGAAGGGATCTCTTCGATAGTCAGCAGCGTCTAATGAACCATTAAGTGCCGCTGTCAACAAAACCCTTGTTGCTTGAATAGGCATTCGGGTTCCAACACCGTATGGACCACCAGTCCATCCTGTATTTACAAGCCAACATTGAACATTATTAGAAGCTATTCTTTCTTTTAAAAGTTTTCCATAAATTTCAGGCCGACGGGGCATGAAGGGCGCTCCAAAACAAGTAGAAAACGTTGGTTCAGGTTCTGTTATGCCTGTTTCAGTGCCTGCAATTTTAGAGGTGAATCCAGAAAGGAAATGATAAATTGCCTGAGCTGGAGTGAGTTTAGAGATAGGGGGTAATATACCAAATGCATCACAAGTTAGCATTATTATATTCTTAGGGTGATCTGCTAAAGATGTGGTTGATGCATTAGTTATATAGTCTAATGGATATGCACACCGCATATTGGCGCTTATTGTATCATCTCTAAAGTCTAATTCCTTGGTAATCGGATCAAAGCACATATTCTCTATTACAGTAGAAAATTTTTCTGTCGTGGCAAATATTTCGGGTTCAGCGGCTGGATCTAGATTTATGGTTTTTGCATAACAACCGCCCTCAAAATTAAATAACCCGGTATCAGACCAACCGTGTTCATCATCACCAATTAAAGTACGATTTGGATCTGCTGATAGTGTAGTCTTTCCTGTACCTGAGAGCCCAAAAAAAACTGCCGCTTCTGAAGGATTATTATTTTCATGATTAGCTGAGCAATGCATAGGCATAACACCCTTTTCAGGCAGTATGAAGTTCAGTAATGAAAAGACTGATTTTTTATTTTCACCTGCATATTCTGTCCCAGCAATTAAAATAATTTTCTTATCAAAATTTATAGCGATCACAACTTCTGAACGACAATTATGCCTTTCAGGATTTGCATAAAAACTAGGACAATTTATTATCGTATACTCCGGATTAAATTCTTGAACCTCCAAAATACTTGGTCGACGTAACATGTGTCTTATAAATAAACCATGCCATGCTAGTTCGGTAATTACCCTTACATCAAGCCGATGATTTTTATCTGCTCCAGCGAATAAATCATTAATAAAGTAATCATTTCCCTTCATGTGAGATAGCATATCATTATGTAGTATATCAAAACTCTCTGTCGACATTGGTGTATTATTTTCCCACCAAATTATTTTCTCTGTTGCAGGTGTCTTGACTATAAACTTGTCGTTTGGTGATCTTCCACTGTGTTTACCTGTTGAAACTAAAAGAGTACCACCATTTCCTAACTCACCCTCACCCCTCTTGATGGCTTCTTGTAACAAATTGGGCTCAATCAAATTGTAAAATGCGTTTCCTAAACCTTCGATACCTTGGTCTTCAACAGTTTTTTTACTATTATATTTTCCGTAGTTCATTTTTTATCCTTAGCTCTTCGGTGCTACAGTTTCCTAGATTAACTTTGGTTCTTAGGTAGTGAGTTGGACTAAGTGACGCTAATTATCTTTATCATAATTTTATATACCTGTTTTATATCAAAATGAAAGTGCTCAACTGTCAATTCCTTGAATTAAAAATTAGGTTAAATTGCCGCAATTGTTAACATATTTTAGAGCTATCCTAAAAAGACATATTCTTTTTTCTTTGATAAACTTATAATTTTTATTTAGTTTTTTATCTCGAAGGTATTGGTGGATTGCTATTATAATCATAAAAGCCTTTTCTCGTCTTTCTCCCTAACCACCCAGCTTCAACATATTTTGATAATAATGGACACGGCCGATATTTTGTATCTGCCAGACCTTCATGCAAAACATTCATGATTGATAAGCAGGTGTCGAGACCAATAAAATCTGCTAATTCAAACGGCCCCATCGGATGATTTGCACCTAATCGCATAGACTCGTCGATTGATTTTATTGTGCCAATGCCTTCAAAAAGTGTATATACGGCCTCATTTATCATTGGCATTAATACTCTGTTCACTATGAACCCTGGAAAATCTTCTGCTTGAGCTGAAATTTTTCCTAACTTTTTTACCACGTTTGCGCAGGTATCATAAGTTTCTTGATTTGTTGCAATACCTCTTATGAGTTCTACTAGTTGCATCGCTGGTACTGGGTTCATAAAATGGAATCCCATAAATTTCTCCGGACGATCTGTTCTAGCGGCAAGCCGGGTAATTGAGATCGAAGAAGTATTAGAGGTAAGGAGAGTTCTTGGCTTTAAGTGAGGCACAAGTTCTTCAAAAATAGCTGCTTTTATACATTCTTTTTCGGTTGCAGCCTCGATGATTAAATCTGATTCCGATAAATCGTTTAATTTTTTGACAGGTCTTAGGTTCGATAACGCCCTTTCATAGCCGTTTGGCGTAATCTTATTACCGTCAAGCTGTCGCTTTAAGTTTTCTTGAATTTTCTGTATTGCTATCGTTGAGGAGATTTTCGAATTGTCATAAATTAAAACTTTATAATCTGCTAACGATAAAGACTGAGAAATACCAGTACCCATTTGTCCAGCCCCAATTATGCCGACAATTTTTACATCCATTCAAGGTTCCTTTTTTACGGTGAACTATGTGTAGTTTAAATTATATTTTTTCGATTAATTCTGGTAAAACCTCAAATAAGTCTCCGACTAATCCGTAATCAGCTACTTGAAAAATCGGGGCTTCATCGTCTTTATTAATTGCTACAATTATTTTTGAGTCTTTCATTCCTGCTAAATGTTGAATTGCACCTGAAATACCCACTGCTACATATAGGTCTGGTGCAACTACTTTGCCAGTCTGCCCAACTTGCCAATCGTTTGGTGCGTACCCAGAATCCACTGCTGCTCGAGAGGCACCCACAGCCGCCCCCAGTTTGTCTGCGAGTTTCTCTATTAATACAAAATCTTCTTTAGAACCAACCCCACGACCGCCAGACACAACGTTCCCGGCTGATGTAAGCTCCGGTCGATCTGTAGTCGCTACCATATCCTCTATCCATTCACTCAGTGTTTGATCTGAAGTATATGAAATTTGCTTGACTTCAGTAGATGCATCCTGACTAACCATTTCAAAGGTAGCAGTTCTGATTGTAATGATTTTTATTTTATCTTGGGACTTCACGGTTTGGATTGCATTTCCAGCATATATAGGCCGTTCAAAAGTATCAGCATCCACGATTGCTGTTACATCAGAAATTATCATTGTATCTAACGATGCTGCTAAACGTGGTAGGATATTCTTCGCACCTGCAGTTGAGGGCGCAACTATGTGAGTAAAATCTACAGAAAGAGAAACTATTAGGTCACTCACAGCTTCTGCAAGTTCATGGCCGAGAGCCTTAGATTCCACAAATAAGACTTTTTTTGCACCATTTAGTTTTGCTGCACTTTTTGCGGCTTCTGAAGTTTTTTCACCTACACATAGTATCGTTACATCACCCATCATCTTTGCAGCAGCGAGTGCTTTACCTGTTGCATCTTCAGCGAGCTGATCATTATTTAGTTCTGCTATAAGAAGTACTGCCATTTATATTACTCCCGCTTCATCTTTTAGTTTTTCTATTAATTCTGAAACACTACTAACCTTAACACCGGCTTTCCTAGTTTCTGGTTCTCGTGTATTTAGAATTGCAAGCCTAGCCTTTATATCTACGCCATAATCATCAGGACTTTTTTCGTCTAATTGTTTCTTTTTTGCTTTCATAATGTTTGGGAGAGATGCATATCTTGGTTGATTAAGCCGCAAATCAACTGTTACAACAGCTGGCAAAGTTACCCTAATAGATTGAAGGCCACCATCTACTTCTCTCACAACTAGTGCTCCGCTTTCTTGAAGGTTTAATTCAGATGCAAACGTTGCTTGAGACCAATTCAACAGTGCAGACAGCATTTGTCCAGTTGCGTTCATATCATTATCGATCGCTTGCTTTCCACAAATTACCAGACTCGCGCCTTCTGCTTCTACAATTCCCTTAAGGATTTTTGCAACTCCAAGTGGTTCTATGTCTGTATGAACGTCCTCAGAGGCTATCACTAATATGGCTCGATCAGCTCCCATAGCAAGGGCTGTCCGTAGGGTTTCTTGACACTGTTTTATGCCAATCGAAACTGCGATAATCTCGGAAACTTTTCCCGCCTCCTTTAATCTGATAGCTTCTTCAAGCGCAATTTCATCAAAAGGGTTCATTGACATTTTGACGTTGGTCAGATCCACCCCTGACCCATCGGCCTTAACACGTACTTTTACATTATAATCTATGACACGCTTAACTGGTACTATCACCTTCATTATAGGTAACTCCTTATGATCAACTAGATTTTGCTTACTATGTGACGGTTTACCTAAGCTTTCAAAAAAAAAATAGGGTAAAATCGACGCGCTGTAACTTTATGACGTCTTATAAAAAAATAATTATAAAATAACCATATTTTTTTAATGATTATCGCCTGGAACCCACAGAATATCGTCAGCTCCGTTGGAGTTTGCAATTCGAGATGCAACAAAAAACCAATCACTCAACCTGTTTAAGTATCTAACTGCGATTTCGTTGACAGACTCTATCTCGGAAAGAGCAAAAGTTAAACGCTCCGCTCTTCGGGTAACGGTCCTACACAAGTGGAGATGAGCTGCGAGAGCGGATCCACCTGGTAAAACAAAAGATTTAAGCGTTTTTAGAGCGTTATTCATACTATCTATTTCATTTTCTAATCTTTTAACCTGTTTAGAATTTATTCTGAGTGGACGATGTGTCGATTTTGCGTCATCTTCGTGATTTGGTCTACAAAGATCTGCACCGAGGTCAAATAGATCATTTTGTATCGCAGAAAGCTGGGTTGTTGTAGTAATATCCTTTGCATGTAGCCTTGCTAAACCAACGGTAGCATTGGTTTCATCTACAGTTCCATATGCATCCACTCGTAGTGAATGTTTATTTACTCTATCACCATTTCCGAGTGAGGTTTTTCCTTCATCACCAGTTTTGGTATAAATTTTATTTAGTGTAACCATTGAATCAATTCCCAATATTTTTTATTAAAACGAATAAAAGGACTAGTATGACCGCAAAAGCCTGAGCAGCGATACGATACCTCATTATTCGATTAGCATGCTTTCTATTGAATTCACCGCCTTTGGCAAAGCTACCGATTCCAATGAGAAGAATAATTAACACACCGATAGCGGCGGCAATGACGATCAAAAAAAGTGGATCATTAACCATTTTGGTCCTTTCAATTTCCAGTCTCCTTTATACTCGTGATTTAAAAAAGGAAACCCATAATCAAAATACTTGATTCTATGTGTTTTTCAGTTTGTTAGGTTAATTAACTATATTTTTGATAAATGCTATGTACTAATGTTTTTTGTGAGCTTTAAAAACTTATTTCAAAGGATTACTTTACGAGAGCATTCAGCTTAGTTAGAGAGCAATTATGGCAGAGATTCCAAATGATATCAGCGAGAAAGATTTAAATACCACAGAGCCTCTTCGCAGAGCTATTGGTGATCGTTATCTGAAGTATGCGTTATCCACAATAATGAATCGTGCTCTGCCTGACGCAAGAGATGGTTTAAAGCCAGTCCACCGTAGAATACTTTTTGCAATGAGAGAACTAAAATTAGCTTCTGATACGGGTTATCGGAAGTCTGCAAAGATTTCTGGCGATGTTATGGGTAACTACCATCCTCATGGTGATCAAGCAATTTATGATGCATTAGCAAGGTTAGCTCAAGATTTTAATGTTAGGTACCCTTTAGTGGATGGTCAGGGGAATTTTGGTAATATAGACGGTGATAACCCTGCCGCAGCTCGTTATACAGAAGCGCGTATGACTAAGGCAGCAGAGCTCCTTTTAGAGGGTATTTCCCAAAATGCGGTTGAATTTAATGATAACTACGACGGAACGCTAAAAGAGCCTACCGTCCTACCTGCAACCTTTCCAAATTTGCTTGCTAATGGTTCTAGCGGAATTGCTGTGGGTATGGCAACTAATGTACCTCCTCATAATTTAATAGAAGTATTTAATGCGTGTATACATTTGCTAGATAACCCTAATGCGTATGATGAGACTCTTTTTAGATATATAAAAGGGCCTGATTTTCCAACAGGTGGGGTTATCGTCGAACCTGAAGAGAGTAGACTTGAATCGTATAAAACTGGTCGTGGCTCTATCAGATTAAGAGCAAGGTGGGAGTTGGAGAGTTTTGGTAGAGGGCAATGGCAAATCGTTGTTACAGAAATCCCATATCAGGTTCAAAAATCGAAACTCATTGAGAAAATAGCAGAATTAATTCAAACAAAAAAAGTACCTGCTTTAGATGACATCAGAGATGAGTCAGCAGAAGATATTAGAATTGTTTTAGAGCCTAGATCAAAAAATATTTCTCCAGAAGCTCTAATGGAAACCATTTTTCGTGTTTCAGATTTAGAAATTAGATTTAATATGAACATGAACGTTTTGATTGATGGATTAACTCCCAAGGTGTGCTCCCTCAAAGAGCTATTGAGAGCCTTTTTAGATCATCGAAGGGTGATATTGATAAAATGTTCAAGATTTAGATTAAAAAAAATAGATTATAGGTTAGAGGTTTTAGAAGGGTTTTTGATAGCGTTTCTCAATTTAGATAGAGTCATTGACATAATCAGATACGATGAGTCTCCAAAGAGCGCTTTAATGTTTGCGGATTGGTCAGTTAGATATGTTAGAGTTCTTTCAGAATCAGAATATATAAGCCCAAACGAAAGACGCACTCAGGATGTAAGTCTTAGTGAAACTCAAGCAGAAGCTATATTAAATATGCGTCTTAGATCCCTTCGTCGTCTGGAAGAAGTGGCGCTTCAGTCTGAAAGAAACGACTTAATGATTGAACGTGAGAGTTTAGAAGACCTTTTGGATGATAAAGCGTTGCAGTGGGACACAATCAAAGATCAGATTAAAAAAGTAAAAAAGTCTTTTTATGATGAGCCAATAACCGCAAAGAGACGAACAAGTATTGAGAAGATTAAAGATATTGAAGAAATTTCTTTTGATTCGATTTTAGAGAAAGAACCAATAACCATTGTCTGTTCAAAAATGGGTTGGATTAGATCGTTGCGTGGACACATAGATCTGAACCAGGATCTAAAGTTTAAAGATGGTGATGAGAAGAGTTTCATTTTTCACGCGGAAACAACAGATAAAATTTTAGCTTTTGGTGCTAACGGACGATTTTATACGATTGCATGTTCGAACCTTCCTGGTGGTCGAGGTATGGGAGAGCCCGTAAGACTGATTATTGACTTACCAAACGAGTCAAATATCGTTGATTTATTTGTGTATGATGAAACTAAAAAGTTATTGGTTGCTTCCAACGTTGGAGATGGTTTTATAGTCCCCGAAAACGAATTAATTGCGCAGACCAAGAATGGAAAGCAAGTTTTGAATTTAGCCTCAGATCATTCTGCGGCAATTTGCTGTCGAATTAAAGGTGATCATATTGCGGTTATTAGTTCAGCTGGAAAGTTATTGGTTTTCCCGATAGATGAGCTTCCTGAGATGAATCGTGGGAAAGGTGTCAGATTGCAAAAGTATAGCAAAGCTAAAGGAAAGCAAGGATCACTAATGTTTGATGGTGGACTATCAGATATAACTACCTTTAATTTTTCTGAAGGGCTTTCGTGGACCATAAGTGGAAGAAAGGCCAGAAACGAGAAGGATATGAGTCCATGGGTGGCGAAAAGGGCTAGTGTGGGTAAGAAACCACCTCACGGTTTTCCCAAAAGAAACTTATTTGTTTGAATGAATAAAAATTTTAAGAAATTTTGAACCAGAAATAATATACAGGTCTTGATTTTTATCAGGAAAAAAAATATCTCGCTAAAAGAATTGATGTAAGGCCCAATAACAAAAATTAAAAAATAAGAGGATTTGATAATGGCTAAAGAAAAGTTTCAACGAAATAAACCACACGTAAACATAGGTACAATCGGCCACGTGGATCATGGTAAGACTACTTTGACTGCGGCGATTACAAAATATTTTGGAGATTTTCAGGCGTATGACTCGATTGATGCTGCTCCAGAAGAGAAAGCTCGTGGAATAACAATTTCTACGGCGCATGTTGAATATGAAACAGAAGGTCGGCACTACGCTCACGTTGATTGTCCTGGTCACGCTGATTATGTTAAAAATATGATTACTGGTGCTGCGCAGATGGATGGTGCCATATTAGTGGTAAATGCTGCTGACGGTCCTATGCCCCAAACTCGTGAACATATCTTGCTAGGTCGACAAGTTGGTATTCCAAAAATGGTTGTCTTTATGAACAAAGTAGATCAAGTCGATGATGCAGAGTTACTAGAGCTTGTTGAAATGGAGATACGGGAGTTATTATCTTCATACGAATATCCTGGAGATGATATACCGGTTATATCTGGTTCTGCTTTAGCTGCTATGGAAGGTAACTCTCCGGAAATTGGAGAAGAAAAAATTAAAGAATTAATGGCTGCAGTAGATGAATATATTCCAACGCCTACTCGCGCAGTTGATCAACCATTTTTGATGCCAATTGAAGATGTGTTCTCAATCTCAGGACGTGGTACTGTTGTTACTGGTCGTGTCGAACGTGGAGTAATTAACGTTGGAGACGAGATTGAGATTGTCGGTATTCGTGATACTTCAAAGACAACTTGTACTGGCGTTGAGATGTTCCGTAAACTTCTAGATTCTGGAGAGGCAGGAGATAATATTGGTGCATTATTGCGTGGTGTGGATAGAGATGGTGTTGAACGAGGCCAAATTTTATGTAAGCCTGGATCAGTCAAACCACATAGCAAATTTGAAGCAGAAGCTTACATCCTTACTAAAGAAGAAGGTGGACGTCATACACCATTCTTTGCAAATTACCGCCCTCAGTTTTACTTTCGAACGACGGACGTAACGGGTACGGTTGAACTTGCAGCAGGAACTGAAATGGTGATGCCAGGCGATAATGTATCCTTCAAGGTGGCACTATTGGCTCCAATCGCTATGGAGAGTGGTTTAAGATTTGCTATCCGAGAAGGTGGTAGAACAGTTGGTGCTGGGGTTGTCTCAAGTATCATAGAATAAAAATAATTGTCGGATCGAAAAGAAGTAAGTTTATAACTTCTGAAATCCTAATGCTCTGAAAGGCTGACCAAATGGCAGTACAAAGCCAAACTATTAGAATAAGACTTAAGGCATTCGATTATAGAGTGCTCGATGCTAGTACGCAAGAAATAGTAAACACTGCGAAGCGTACTGGAGCAGACGTACGTGGTCCAATACCGATGCCTAATCGAATTGAAAAATTTACTGTTCTGCGAGGACCTCATGTTGATAAGAAATCAAGAGATCAATTTGAGATTAGAACTCATAAAAGATTACTGGATATAGTAGATCCAACACCGCAAACTGTTGACGCGCTCATGAAGCTTGATTTAGCGGCTGGCGTCGATGTCGAAATTAAAGTTTAGGGAGGGCTGGTGATATGTTGCGCTCCGGTGTAATTGCAAAAAAAGTTGGTATGACACGAGTTTTTATGGAGGACGGCAAACAAGTTCCGGTCACCGTACTACAATTAGATAAAGTTGAAGTTGTTGCAAATCGTACTAATGAAAAGGATGGTTACTCAGCAGTCCAATTAGGAGCGGGAACCGCAAAGATCAAGAGGACCTCGAAAGCTATGAGAGGACACTTCTCAGTTGCAAAGGTTGAGCCCAAAAGAAAGATTGCAGAGTTTAGAGTGGCTTCCGAAAACCTAATAAATGTTGGCGAAGAAATTACAGCTAATCATTATTCTGCTGGTCAATATGTTGATATATCGGGGACGTCTATCGGAAAAGGGTTTGCAGGGGCAATGAAGAGACACAACTTCAAAGGCTTAAGGGCGACACACGGTGTTTCGATATCCCACAGGTCTCACGGCTCCACAGGTCAGTGTCAAGATCCTGGCAAGGTTTTTAAGGGTAAGAAAATGGCTGGGCATATGGGTGCGGCAAGAGTTACAACTCAAAACTTGCAAGTTATTAAAACGGACGTAGACCTTGGTATTATTATGATAAAAGGCGCTGTCCCAGGTTCTAAAGGCGGATGGGTAACCATAAAGGACGCTGTTAAAAAAGACCAACCTGATAACGTGATTTACCCTGCGGCATTACTTTCGGCTTCGAAGCCGAATAACCAGGATGCGAAGAAGGAAGAGGATAACACGGCTAATTCGGTAGAACCATCAGTGGTTGCTGAATCTCCAACAGAACAGAATGATAAAAATACTGAGAATACCGTATCGGTTCCGGAATCATCTCCGGAAGGAGGTAAAGAAAATGAAAGCTGAGGCAATTAATCTAGACGGCAAAAAGGCTGGAACAGTGGAGCTTAGTGATGAAATATTTGCACTTGAGCCTAGGGTTGATATTTTGCACCGAGTTGTTCGCTGGCAGAGAAATAATGCCCAGTCTGGTACTCACAAGGTAAAGACCAGATCTGAGACCGCTTATTCAACAAAAAAGATCTACCGACAGAAAGGTACCGGTGGCGCACGTCATGGGAGTAGGAATGCTCCGATCTTTAGGGGTGGAGGCGTTTACAAAGGTCCTACACCAAGGAGTCATGGGCATGAACTACCAAAGAAAGTTCGAAAATTAGGGTTAATGCATGCGCTTTCGGCGAAAGTTGCCGCAGGAGATTTCATAGTAGTTGACTTAGGCAAACTTAAAGAGTTGAAAACAAACGAGTTAGCAAAAAAGCTCAATGAGCTTGGATGGAAAAGAGCTTTAGTTATCGATGGTGCCTCAGTTAATCCTAATTTAGCTAAGGCAGCAAAAAACATATCTGGCATGGATATTTTGCCGTCTGTTGGAGCTAATGTATATGATATTCTCAGACGTGATACTCTGGTCTTAACCAAGGAAGGGGTTATTGCAATGGAGGACAGGCTTAAATGAAAACTAAATCAGAATATTATGATGTGATTCGTACACCTATTGTGACTGAAAAGGCTACGATGGCTTCAGAATCGAATGCCGTAGTCTTTGAGGTTTCAATAAGTTCCAACAAAGTTTTGATAAAAGAAGCAGTTGAAGTACTTTTTGGTGTTAAGGTTAAATCCGTAAACACCTCAATAACAAAGGGAAAAGTAAAAAGGTTTAGAGGACAACTGGGGAAACGAAAAGATACAAAGAAAGCATATGTAACTTTAGAGCAAGGAAACACAATAGATGTTTCGACTGGTCTATAGTACAATTTAGAAGTCCTTGGCGTTGTATGCCAAGATTATTTTAACGAAACCTTAATTGGTTTATACAAAACGGAAGACAGAAAGCATGGCATTAAAGTCGTATAACCCGACCACGCCGGGCCAGCGAGGGCTGGTTCTGATTGACCGTTCGGAGCTTTGGAAAGGCCGTCCAGTTAAATCCCTTACAGAGGGATTAATGAAGAATGGCGGTCGGAACAATACTGGACGAATTACTATGCGCCGTAAAGGTGGTGGCGCAAAGCGGCTTTACCGGATAGTGGATTTCAAAAGGACTAAAGTCGATATCCCCGGAGTTGTAAGTAGAATTGAATATGACCCAAATAGGACTGCATTTATAGCTCTAATTAAATATAACGACGGGGAGCAGGCATATATTTTGGCTCCTCAAAGATTGGCGATTGGTGATAAAGTACTTTCTGCTTTGAAGGTAGACGTTAAACCTGGGAATGCCATGCCTTTTTCAGGATTACCGATCGGAACTATAGTCCACAATGTTGAGTTAAAGCCAGGAAAGGGCGGCCAGATAGCTCGAGCAGCTGGTACCTATGCTCAATTTGTAGGTCGGGATGGCGGTTATGCGCAAATTAGATTATCATCCGGTGAGCTTAGATTGGTCAGGCAAGAGTGCATGTGTACAGTTGGTGCAGTTTCAAACCCTGATAACTCCAATCAAAATTTTGGTAAGGCTGGAAGAAACAGACATAAAGGAATAAGGCCTTCAGTTCGTGGAGTGGTTATGAATCCGGTTGATCACCCACATGGTGGTGGAGAAGGAAGAACATCAGGAGGCCGTCACCCTGTTACTCCATGGGGTAAGCCAACAAAAGGTGCTCGAACTCGCAGCAAGAATAAAGCGTCGAGTAAGTTAATATTGCGCTCACGTCACGCAAAAAAGAAAGGTCGTTAATATGTCTAGATCAGTATGGAAGGGACCTTTTGTAGATTCTTATGTTTTAAAGAAGGCAGAAAAAACGAAAGAAAGCGGTAGAAATGAAGTCATAAAAATATGGTCAAGGCGCTCGACTATATTGCCCCAGTTTGTTGGGTTAACATTTGGAGTTTATAATGGTCGCAAACATATACCAGTGTCTATTTCTGAAGATATGATAGGACAGAAATTTGGTGAATACTCGCCTACTCGTACATATTACGGGCATGCAGCGGACAAGAAAGCAAAGAGGAAGTAGATCATGGGAAAAGAAAAAAACCCACGCAAAGTTTCCGATAATGAGGCAATTGCAAAACTTAGGATGTTAAAAACATCTCCTCAGAAGTTGAATCTAGTAGCGCAACTAATTCGTGGTAAGAAAGTTGAGAAAGCTTTAGCTGATTTAACGTTTTCAAAAAAAAGAATTTCAGACGATGTAAAGAAATGTTTACAATCGGCAATTGCTAATGCAGAGAATAATCATAATTTAGATGTCGATGAGTTAGTCGTCTCTGAGGCGTATGTTGGGAAAAATATTACACTAAAACGTGGCCGGCCTCGAGCCAGAGGACGTTTCGGAAAACTATTGAAACCGTTTTCCGAGCTTACTATAAAAGTTAGCCAAAATGGGGAGCAAGCCTGATGGGCCAGAAAGTAAATCCAATCGGAATGCGCGTACAGGTTAACAGAACCTGGGATAGTCGTTGGTATGCAGACTCGAAGGAATTTGGTAATCTGTTGTTAGAAGATATAAGTATTAGGGATTTCATAAAAGAGGAATGTAAGCAATCTGGTGTAAGTCGGGTAATTATTGAACGCCCTCATAAGAAATGTAGAGTTACAATTCATACAGCTAGACCGGGAGTGATAATTGGGAAAAAAGGTGCTGATATTGAAGGTTTGCGAAAGAAAATCGCCAACCTTACGAAGAGCGAGTTACATCTAAATATAGTTGAGGTAAGGAAACCTGAGCTGGATGGACAGTTAGTGGCGGAGTCTATTGCACAGCAGTTAGAGCGGCGAGTTTCGTTCAGAAGGGCCATGAAAAGAGCGGTACAAAATGCTATGAGAATGGGCGCGCTCGGTATAAGAGTTAATGTCGCTGGCCGGCTTGGTGGTGCGGAGATAGCCAGAACAGAATGGTATAGAGAAGGTAGGGTACCTCTCCATACGCTGCGCGCAGATATTGATTATGCTACATCAGAGGCAATGACCGCTTACGGTATAATTGGTATCAAGGTGTGGATATTTAAAGGTGAGATTATGGAGCATGACCCTGCAGCTCGTGATCGAAAACAGCAGGAGCTTCAAGATGGGCCAGCGCCTCGTGGTGCCGGTGGACGCAGGTAAGGGTAGATATTATGTTACAGCCAAAAAAAACAAAATTCCGTAAAATGTTTAAAGGGCGTATCCATGGGGAGGCGAAGGGCGGCACAATGCTTTCCTTTGGAACCTATGGCCTAAAAGCAACTGAACCCGAAAGAATAACTGCTAGACAGATTGAAGCTGCAAGAAGGGCCATGACCAGACACATGAAAAGACAGGGCAGAGTTTGGATTAGAATTTTCCCTGATTTACCTGTTACCTCTAAGCCAACTGAAGTTAGGATGGGTAAAGGTAAGGGGTCGGTAGATTTTTGGGCTGCAAAAGTCAAACCTGGGAGAGTAATGTTTGAGATTGATGGGGTGACAGACACTGTGGCAAGGGAAGCTCTAAGACTAGCGGCAATGAAGCTTCCAATAAAAACACGTATTGTGATTAGGGAAGATTGGTAAGTTTTAGTTTATTGAAAGATGCTATTTAGTGTTGCTCAAAATCACTAATTATATTATGCCAAGTAACCTGATGAGAGGAATTGATGATGGAAGCTAAAGAATTAAGAGAAAAAACTATGGACCAGCTTACAGAGACGCTGGAAACTCTTAAAAAGGAGGGTTTCAATCTTCGCTTTCAGCAAGCAACAGGTCAAGTTGAAAATACTGCTCAAATGCGACGCGCGCGCAGAGATGTGGCAAGAGTAAAAACTATAATTAACGAGAAATCCGCTATTGCGGTAGAAGAGCAGGGGAAGTAGTAAATGCCTAAACGTATTCTTCAGGGAAATGTTACTAGTGATAAAAACCAGCAAACGGTAACCGTTCAGGTGGAGCGAAGGTTCAGACACCCTGTATTAAAAAAGACTATAAGAAGCTCAAAAAAATATAGAGCACATGATGAAGGAAATATATTTAAAGTCGGCGATATGGTGCGTATTCAAGAGTGTGCCCCTAAGTCAAAATCAAAACGCTGGGAAGTAATCGCGGAATAAGTGGTTACCAACAGTAATTCGAAACCCTGAGAAAAATTTTCAAAGGTCGGGAGAAAAATAAATGATCCAGATGCAAACAAATCTGGATGTTGCTGATAACTCTGGCGCTCGCCGAGTTCAGTGCATCAAAGTATTAGGTGGCTCCAAACGGCGTTATGCGTCCGTAGGTGATGTGATAGTAGTATCCGTGAAAGAAGCAATTCCAAGAGGACGAGTGAAAAAAGGAGATGTCCGTAAGGCCGTGGTGGTCAGAACTGCCAAAGAAGTTAGAAGGGAAGATGGTACTGCGATCAGATTTGATACTAACGCGGCGGTTATGCTTAGTAATACTAACGAACCAATTGGAACTCGTATTTTTGGTCCAGTAGTTAGGGAGTTGCGGGGGAAAAACTTTATGAAGATTATTTCTTTGGCTCCGGAGGTTTTATAAAATGGCAGCGAAGTTAAAAAAAGGTGATAAAGTGATCGTTCTTGCTGGAAAAGATAAAGGTAAAGAGGGGGAGATAATAAAAGTAACACCTAAAACTGGTAAAGCGGTTGTCGAAGGGATAAATATAGCTATTCGGCATGTAAAACAAAGTCAGAACAATCAGGGAGGTAAGATACCTCAGGCTATGCCAATTCAATTAAGCAATCTCGCTTTGATTGACGCTAACGGTAAAGCAACACGGGTAGGTTACAAAATTAACGACGGGAAAAAAGCTCGTTTTGCTAAATCAACAGGGGATATTATCTAATGTTGGATGATAAAAATTATAGTCCTCGGCTTAAGTCGCTATATCAGACAGTAATTCGAGATCTTTTGAAAAAAGAATTTTCATATATCAATGATATGCAAATTCCACGTTTAGAAAAGATAGTGTTAAATATAGGGTGTGGTGCGGAGGCCGTCAGAGATACTAAGAAAGCAAAGTCAGCCCATCAGGATCTAACATCGATAGCTGGACAGCTAGCAGTAACAACTAAAGCTAAGAAATCTATTGCTGGTTTTAGGGTAAGAGAAGATATGCCTTTAGGTGCAAAAGTTACGTTGCGTGGAGATCGCATGTATGAATTTCTAGATAGATTAATTACAGTTGCAATGCCACGTATCAGGGACTTTCGGGGTATCTCTGGAAAGTCATTTGACGGTAATGGTAACTACGCGATGGGAATGAAAGAGCACATAGTATTCCCAGAGATTGATTTTGATAAGGTAGATGAAATTTGGGGGCTGGACATAATTATATGTACTAGCTCTAAAACAGATGCTGAAGCAAAGAGTTTGTTGAAAAATTTCAACATGCCTTTTAACAACTGATCGGCTGGAAGGACAATTTTATGGCTAAGAAAGCAATGATTGAGCGAGAAAAGAAGAGATTACGGCTAGTAAGTAAATATGCGTCAAAAAGACTAGCTTTAAAGAAAATAGCAGATAATAAAGACCTTCCGATGGAAGAAAGGTTTACTGCAAGATTAAAATTAGCAGGTTTACCAAGGAATAGCTCGGCTACTAGATTGCATAATCGTTGCCAGATCACGGGTAGGCCGCATGCTTATTATCGTAAATTAAAGGTAAGTAGAATTGCATTACGCGAACTGGGATCTAATGGTCAGATACCGGGTATGGTAAAGTCTAGTTGGTAGGGAGGACAAGTATGAACGATCCAATAGCAGATATGCTTACACGAATTCGTAACTCTCAGATGCGCGGAAAATCAGTAGTAAATTCACCGGCTTCAAAGTTGAGAGCGTGGGTTTTAGATGTATTAAAGGATGAAGGTTACATAAGGGGTTATGAGAAAATTACGGATGAAAATGGTTTTTCTTTGCTTGAAATAAGTTTAAAATATTATGAAGGTACTCCGGTGATCCGCGAGTTAAAAAGGGTATCAAAGCCAGGTCGAAGAGTTTACATGGGGTCAAAAGATATTCCTACCGTAAGACAAGGCTTAGGGCTATCGATCGTAAGTACGCCAAAAGGTGTCATGTCAGATACAAACGCGAGGTCAAATAACGTCGGCGGCGAAATAATTTGTACAGTATTCTAAGGAGAATTTGATGTCACGAATAGGAAAAAAACCAGTTGAGATTCCGTCAGGAGTATCTGTATCTTTGTCTGGTCAAACAGTAGTTGTTACTGGTCCTAAAGGGGAGCTATCTTTTACTGCGACTGACGATGTAACAGTTGAGGTAAATGACAACATAGTGACGGTAGCACCAAGGGGTAAATCTAAAAGAGCGCGTCAACAATGGGGTATGAGCAGGACTTTGGTAGATAATCTCGTTACTGGCGTATCTACAGGTTTTAAGAAAGAACTAGAAATAAATGGTGTTGGTTACAGAGCTCAGGTTACTGGTAATATATTAAAACTGAATTTAGGCCTTTCTCATGATGTAGATTTTCCCATCCCCGAAGGTGTTTCTATAACTGCACCGAAACAAACAGAAATTTTAGTTGAGGGAATAGACTCACAGTTAGTAGGTCAGGTGGCTGCGAATATTAGAGCTTGGAAAAAACCTGAACCTTATAAAGGAAAAGGTATTAAATACAAAGATGAATATATTTTCCGTAAAGAAGGTAAGAAGAAATAGGGAATTTACAAAATGGCGAATAGTAAAAGGACTTTGTTTTTAAAACGCTGTGTACGTGTTCGAAACAAATTGAGGAAAGTTAATGCAGGTCGCGCTAGACTTTCTGTTTATAGGTCTAATAAAAATATAAGCGTTCAATTAATAGATGATATTTCTGGAAATACATTAGTATCAGCCTCGTCACAAGAAAAGTCTTTAGGTGTGGTTGGTAAAAATAATATAGAATCGGCGAAGGTAGTTGGTAACGCGGTAGCAGAACGTGCTAAAAAAGCTGGTATAAAAGAAGTTTATTTTGATCGCGGTGGGTATCTCTTTCATGGGAAGGTTAAAGCTTTAGCTGAAGCCGCTCGTGAAGGTGGGTTGAAAATTTAAGGAGGTTAGTGATGGCAAAAGAATCAGGAAATCGAGGCCGTCGCGATCGCGAGGAAACCTCAGAATTCTCAGACCGGCTTGTAGCGATAAATCGAGTATCTAAAACGGTTAAAGGCGGAAAGAGATTTGGTTTTGCGGCTCTAGTAGTCGTAGGGGACCAGAAAGGTCGTGTTGGGTTTGGTAAAGGTAAAGCAAAGGAAGTTCCTGAGGCTATTAGAAAAGCTACTGAACAAGCGAAAAGACAGTTAATTCGGGTACCACTAAGAGAAGGAAGAACACTTCATCATGATGTCAATGGTAGACATGGAGCAGGTAAGGTTGTGATGCGTACAGCTCCGCAAGGAACAGGTATTATTGCTGGTGGTCCGATGCGAGCAGTTTTTGAGATGTTGGGGGTTCAAGATGTGGTAGCCAAATCAATAGGTTCGCAAAATCCCTATAATATGGTTAGGGCTACAATTGATGGTTTGAGGAATGAATCCAGTCCGCGTATGGTGGCCCAGCGAAGAGGGAAAAAGGTTTCAGAAATCCTTCAGTCGCCGGCAAAACCTATTAACGCAGAAATTTCAGCTTAAATGTGAGAGAAAAATGGCAAAAAAAATAGTAGTTAAGCAAATAGGTTCGCCAATCAGAAGACCTCAAAAGCAACGAGCAACTTTGGTTGGGTTAGGTTTGAATAAGATGAATAAAACGAGAGAGCTGGAAGATACTCCTTCGGTTAGAGGAATGGTTAATTCTATCCCTCATTTGGTAAAAATTACTGAAGAAATAGGATAAGCTTTAAATAATACAACGCATTGCCAATTCTAATGTCGTAACAAATATATAGAACTGGTGAAGGAGACGGTAAATGAGATTGAACGAATTACATGATAATCCCGGTGCTAATAAAACTAAAAAAAGAATAGGGCGTGGGCCAGGATCTGGTAAAGGTAAAACCGGTGGAAGAGGTTTAAAAGGTCAAAAATCTCGGTCAGGTGTGTCCTTGAACGGCTATGAAGGTGGACAAATGCCATTATATATGCGTTTACCAAAAAGAGGATTCAACAAACCAAACCGTAAAGAGTTTGCAATTGTTAATCTTGGTCTCATCCAGAAATTTGTCGACTTAAAGAAACTCGATACTAAAACCGAAATTAACGAAGATGTCTTAGTTGAATCAGGGATAGTTCGAAGAAAACTGGATGGAGTAAGGATATTAGGTAAAGGTGTGATTACTTCGAAGGTAAACATCTCAGTTTCTGGAGCTTCAAAAACAGCTATAGAAGCAGTAGAAAAGTTGGGTGGAGTATTAAAGACTTTATCAGCAGCTGATTAGTTCGTGATAAAGATTATATTTGCTAGTATAAGTGTTGAAAATTGACATAAATATAAAAATAGAGTTTTTTAAAGTTTGTTAGAGTAAACAAGAAAGTTTTAGTCCATGGCATCCGCAGCAGAACAGATGGCGCAAAACATGAGTTGGTCAGCTTTTGGAAAAGCTACCGAACTTAGACAAAGAATATTTTTTGCTATTGGTCTTCTTATAGTCTACCGACTGGGTACGTATATTCCTGTTCCAGGTATAGACTCAGATGCTCTCAAATCCTTTGTTGAACAAGCTGCCTCAGGTATTGGTGGTATGCTTAATATGTTTACTGGGGGTGCTATTGGTAGGATGGGTCTTTTTGCTCTAGGAATTATGCCCTACATATCTGCGTCGATCATTGTTCAGCTCATGACGGCAATGGTTCCTTACATGGCACAGTTAAAAAAAGAAGGTGAGCAAGGACGCAGGAAAATCAATCAGTACACTAGGTTAGGTACTGTTTTTCTTGCGACTTTGCAAGCTTATGGTTTGTCTGTTGGTTTAGAGGGATCCGGATTAGTAACTGAGCCAGGATGGTTTTTCAGGGTAACATGTATAATTACATTGGTTGGAGGAACAATGTTTTTAATGTGGCTTGGCGAACAAATTACCGCAAGAGGGATTGGTAATGGGATTTCCTTGATAATTTTCGTTGGTATTATCGCAGAAGTACCCGCTGCGATAGCCCAATTTTTTGCCCAAGGTAGATCAGGTTCAATCAGTCCAGCAGTTATAATTGGCGTGTTTCTGGTAGTTATTGCAACTATTACTTTCGTGGTTTTTATGGAGAGAGCGCTAAGAAAAATTCATATCCAATATCCACGCCGACAAGTTGGTATGAAAGTATACGATGGTGGAGCTTCCAACCTTCCAGTGAAGGTTAACCCAGCAGGAGTTATACCGGCGATATTTGCATCTTCTCTACTATTGCTGCCAACAACTTTAAGTACCTTTTCGGGAACTCAGACAAGTTCACTAATGTCTACTATTTTGGCATACTTCGGGCCTGGTCAGCCATTATACCTAATATTCTTCACCGCGATGATTGTGTTTTTCGCATACTTTTATACCTTTAATGTTTCTTTTAAACCGGAAGAAGTGGCTGAAAACTTAAAAAGTCAGAATGGGTTTGTTCCTGGGATTAGGCCAGGCCAAAGAACTGCAGAGTACTTAGAATATGTGGTGAACAGGATTTTAGTTTTAGGCGCTGCATATCTTGCTGCAGTTTGTCTTCTCCCTGAAATTTTAAGGTCACAATTGGCCATTCCGTTTTATTTTGGTGGGACTTCGGTTTTGATCGTAGTTTCTGTGACGATGGATACAATTCAACAAGTTCAAAGTCACCTTTTGGCACATCAGTATGAGGGGTTAATAGAGAAATCCCAACTACGAGGCAAAAGGAGAACAAAAAAGTCTCCCCAAAGAAAATGAATATTATATTTTTAGGGGCTCCTGGAGCAGGTAAAGGTACCCAGGCGAGAAAAGTTGTGTCTGAGTTCAGTATGGTTCAATTATCTACTGGCGATATGTTACGAGAAGCAAGAAGTTCTGGCTCTAATATTGGAAAAAAAGTTTCAGCGATAATGGACTCTGGGGAGTTAGTAACGGATGAAATAGTTATAGCGTTAATTGAAGAGAAACTTGGTGAAAACAGTAAAAAGGGTTTCATATTTGACGGTTTTCCGAGAACACTAGGTCAGGCGATAGCATTAGATAAACTATTGAAATCTAAGTATACTGGCCTTTCCGCAGTAGTGGAAATTAAAGTAGAGAATGAGGCTTTAATAGGTAGAATAACTGGGCGTTACATATGCCAAGATTGTGGTGAAGTATATCATGAGGCTTCGAGACCCCTTAAAACAAATGGTAGCTGTGATGTATGTGGATCTAATAATTTACAGAAAAGAGCAGATGACAATGATATTAGCTTAAGGACTCGTTTAAAAGAGTATAACGATAAGACAGAGCCTTTAAAACAGTATTATTTAGATAAAGGAATCTTGTATTCAGTTGATGGCTTAAATCCTGTAGAAGTAATCCATGCCGAAATTAGTAAAATTTTAATAAAATATCTTTAAACACCGCTTGACGATACTAAAAAAAAACCCTAGGCACCAATCTCTAGGATGGAAAAATGGACAATTCAGTGGATATGGTGAATTAGCTTGTTCTTATAGATTTTATAGTAAGTTTTATATTACTGTAAGAAGTTGTGAAAAAAGGTTCTGATATTACGGAATCGCGACAAGAAAGGATAAATCAATTGGCACGAATAGCTGGCATAAATTTGCCTGATGGTAAAAGGGTACCTGTATCGTTAACCTATATAACTGGTATCGGTAATACATCTGCGAAAACTATATGTGAAGCCGTAGGAATTGAACCATCACGGCGTATGAATGAACTGAGCGATGGCGAAGTTTTAAAAATAAGAGAGTATATCGATGCAAACTTCGAGGTCGAAGGTGATTTGAGGCGGGGTGTTCAAATCAACGTAAAGAGATTGATGGACTCTGGTTGTTACCGAGGATTAAGGCACAGGAGAAATCTCCCTGTTAGAGGTCAAAGAACCCATACTAATGCAAGAACCCGTAAAGGACCGGCTCGGGCAATTGCTGGTAAGAAGAAGTAGAGGTTTAAAAAATGGCAAGAGAAAAGATAAGGACAAAGAAAAAAGTTAGAAAAAATATTGCTACTGGAGTAGCTCATGTAAACTCTTCGTTTAACAATACAAAGATTTTGATATCAGATATTCAAGGTAATGCAATTGCTTGGTCATCGGCAGGTACAATGGGTTTTAAGGGATCCAGAAAGTCTACTCCTTATGCAGCTCAGATGGCTGCAGAAGATGCTGGTCAAAAAGCTCAGGAGCATGGAGTGAAAAGTTTGGAAGTTGAGGTTCAAGGGCCCGGTTCGGGTAGAGAGAGCGCTTTAAGGGCTCTAGCGGCGTTGGGTTTTCAGATTTCATCTATCAGAGATGTCACGCCAATGGCCCATAACGGATGTCGACCACCCAAGCGACGACGTGTTTAGTATATAGTAGTTTAGTATTTTCCCGAAAGTACTAAAATAATCCACTTTAACCTCGGGCGTTTTTGTTTTTGGACATGAAGCAAGAACTTGTATGGAGGCAAAAATATGATCCATAAGAATTGGCAAGAATTAATTAAACCAAGTCAAATTTCAGTAAATCCAGGTTCGAATCCTGAAAAAAAATCAACAGTAGTTGTCGAACCTTTAGAACGTGGGTTTGGTCTAACAATGGGGAATGCTCTTAGAAGAGTGTTAATGAGTAGTCTTCAGGGAAGTGCTATAACAGGAATACAAATAGATAATGTACTACACGAGTTTTCATCCGTCTCTGGGGTAAGAGAAGATGTCACTGACATTGTTTTAAATTTGAAGGGCGTAGCTATTCGGATGGAAGTGGAGGGTCCTAAGAGACTTACCCTATCCTCGCAAGGGCCTGGAGTTGTAACAGCAGCTGATATATCAGAAATTGCTGGAGTAGAGATATTAAATAAAGAGCATATTATATGTCATCTTGACGATGGGGCTGTTTTATCAATGGAATTAACAGTCAACAATGGGAATGGGTACGTATCGGCAGAACAGAATCGCCCTGACGATGCACCGATAGGTCTTATTCCAATAGATGCAATTTTTTCTCCTGTTAGAAAAGTTAGTTATGACGTTCAACCAACTCGAGAAGGTCAGGTTCTTGATTATGATAAGTTAACACTTAAAGTTGAAACAGATGGATCACTCACTCCTGACGATGCGATTGCTTTTGCGGCTAGAATTCTCCAGGACCAATTATCAATATTTGTTAACTTTGATGAGCCTGAAAGTGAAAGTTCTCAAAATGATGAAGATGAGTTAGAATTTAACCCATTACTTCTCAAAAAAGTAGATGAGTTAGAGCTATCAGTTAGATCAGCCAACTGCTTGAAAAACGATAATATTGTTTATATTGGTGATTTGATACAAAAGACGGAAGCAGAGATGTTGAGGACACCTAATTTTGGTAGGAAATCCTTAAACGAGATTAAGGAAGTACTATCGGGAATGGGCCTCCATTTAGGCATGGATATAATAGATTGGCCACCCGAAAATATTGAAGAGCTAGCTAAAAGATTTGAAGATCACTTTTAGTTAAATTAATATGCTGAGGAGTAAGAAAGTAATAGGGTAATGATGCCCCAAGGAGAGTATCCCAACACGCATTGGAGATACCGGACAAAGTATAAAGTTAAAGGAATATTAAAATGCGTCACGCGAGAGGCTATCGCCGTCTAAATAGAACCCATGAACATAGAAAAGCTATGTTTAGTAACATGGCTGGTTCCTTAATTGAGCATGAACAGATCAAAACTACTCTTCCTAAAGCCAAAGAGTTAAGGCCTATTGTTGAAAAGATGATCACTTTGGCAAAACGAGGTGATTTACATGCACGCAGATTGGTGACCTCTAAGCTTAAGCAAGACAGTTATGTTAAAAAACTCTTCGATGTTCTTGGTCCTAGATATAAGGAGCGGAACGGCGGTTATGTAAGAATTTTAAAGGCAGGTTTTAGATATGGTGATATGGCTGCGATGGCTATTATAGAATTAGTGGATCGTGATCCTGACGCTAAAGGTTTGGTAGACCTAGAAAAAAGCACCAAAGAGGAAAGCGAAGAATAAAAGGGTATTAAAATCAATGAAACTAAAAAGCTCGCTGGCAGGTGGGCCTTTTAATATGTCTAACTTTATTTTTTGTTCGTAATTGATTAACCTTCCCCTAAGATTAGTATACTATTAAATTGTGGGTACTAAATTATGTCTGATTTATTCGAGCGAACTAAATCTGTTAAACCAGAAAACACTATTAGACCTCTGGCTGATCTCGTAAGACCTCAAAGACTAATTGATGTGGTTGGTCAATATAATCTACTTGGTCCTAACTCTCTTATTACTATGATGCTTAAAAAGAACTCTCTAAGTTCTTTTGTTTTGTGGGGGCCTCCGGGTATTGGGAAAACAACTATAGCTCGTCTTATAGCAGCAGAGCAGAGTATTCAGTTTGAACAGTTAAGTGCAATTTTTTCGGGTGTCAAAGAACTGAAAAATATCTTTGAGAGTGCTAAAATTAGAAAAGAAAATAATAGACAGACACTTCTTTTTATAGATGAAATCCATCGATTTAACAAAGCACAACAGGATGCTTTCCTTCCATATATTGAGGATGGTACAATTATTTTAATTGGAGCTACAACTGAAAACCCTTCTTTTTCGTTGAACCCGGCGTTACTTTCACGTTGTCATATTTTGACGATGGATAGATTATCAGACCTAAGTTTAGAGAAAATAATAACTAATATCGAGACAAAATTTAAGAAAGGATTTTTGGTATCCTTAGAGGCACGAAAAAAAATAGTTGAAATGGCAGATGGTGATGCCCGCTCATTAATTAATCTAGTTGAGCAGATTATTAATTGGAAACTCGAATATGAGTTAGATTTAGATACATTAATAACTAGGCTTTCAAAAAGGTTACCGAATTTTAACCGAACGGGAGAAGAACACTATAATCTAATTTCGGCGCTTCATAAATCTATCAGAGGATCAGACCCAGATGCAGCTCTTTACTGGCTTTCTAGAATGATGGACGCGGGGGAAGACTTGAATTACATCTTTAGAAGACTGACGCGAATCGCCATGGAAGATATTGGTTTAGCTGACCCCAACGCCAAAAGGATATGCTTGGACTCATGGCAAATCTACGATAGGCTGGGGAGTCCGGAAGGGGATCTGGTATTGGCTGAAATAGTAATTTATCTTGCACTAGCGACCAAATCAAACTCAACTTACAAAGCGTTTAAAAAAGCGAAAGAAGCTGTTAGTAAGAGCGGTTCTGTACCACCACCGGTGCATATTATTAATGCTCCAACAAACTTGATGAAAAAGCAGGGGTATGGTGAGGGTTACAAGTATGATCATGAACACGAAAATAATTTTTCTGGACAGAATTATTTTCCAGATTCGGTAATTGATCGTAGCTATTATGACCCTGGGAATCATGGGCACGAAAAAAGATTGAATGAGAGATTAAGGTTTTTCAGAGACCTCAGAAAAGAGGGACAATCGTGATATTAATTAACAATCGGCATAGAGGGACCCTATGATCTGGTCTTTTGTTCAAGTTGCTTTAGGAGGAGCTTTGGGCGCTTCGATGAGATATGCGTCTATTTTAGGTGTTGTGGGTTTATTTGGAGTTAGGTTTCCGATAGGTACCCTTCTCGTAAATATTTTAGGATCTCTCTTGTTAGGTTTTTTAGTTGTGTTGATTGATCAAAGAAATTGGGCCAGTTTAGCACCTTTTTTAATAATTGGAATTTTAGGCGGATTTACGACCTTTTCAGCATTTTCGTTGGACGCTTATAATCTTTTTGCGCGCGGTGATCTAATTGCTTGCTTGGCATACGTAGTTTTTTCGGTTTCCTTTTCTATCTCGGCGCTATTTATTGGGATAATAATTGGCCGTTATATTACCCTATGAGTACAATTCAACATATATTAATAGAATCTGACGAAGCAGAGCAACGTTTAGATAGATGGTTTAGGCGACGTTTCGCCAATGTTAGCCAGAGTCAAATCGAGAAGTTATGTAGAAAGGGGCAGATTAGAGTTAATGGTGGTAGGATTAAATCAAACACACGAATTCGTCCTGGGCAGATTATTAAGATTCCACCACTCAAGACATCACACTTGGATCGCAAACCAGATAACGCCTATATATCAAACTCGGATCGAGATATGATTAGGAATTGTGTGCTATATAAGGACGACTTTATATTGGTATTGAATAAACCAGCTGGCCTACCTGTACAGGGCGGTAGTAAACAAAATAAACATGTCGATGGAATGTCGACAGCTCTTAGTTTTGAGCGAGAAGACCAACCGAGACTGGTGCATAGGCTCGACAAAGATACGTCTGGGGTTTTAGTCCTGGCCAGAACGCAATCCGCAGCAAGTGAACTGACAAAAGCTTTCCGGCATAAGAACACAAAAAAAATTTATTGGGCACTGGTTGCTGGTGTTCCTTACCCTAAGATTGGCTCTATAAAGTATGGTTTGATAAAAGCTAAAGGACATGGAAAAGATGCTTCTGGTGAAAGGATGCATTGCGTTCATCCTGATGAAATAAACCGGACCGCAGGTGCAAAGAGAGCTCAAACTAATTATGCCACACTTTGTTTTCTCGCTCAGAGGGCAGCTTGGATGGCATTGGTTCCAATTACTGGTAGAACGCATCAATTGAGAGCACATATGGCTGAGTTAGGACATCCGATTATTGGGGATGGTAAGTATGGTGGCTCTAATCAAGATAATCAAGGCGATGGTTGGGGTTCAGTGTTGGGAGATGATATTAGTAAGAAAATGCACCTTCATGCTAGATCTCTAACAATCCAACATCCAATCACTTATAAGGAAATGACTTTTTCAGCTCCTATGCCTGATCATATGAAAAAAACATGGAATTATTTTGGCTGGACAGATTCTGATGTCCCGTCAGATCCATTTGATGTAACGGAAGCCTGGCAGTGAAGAAGTTGGTGGTTTTTGATGTTGACGGGACCTTAATAGACAGTCAATCTCATATTATTGAAGCAATGCTAATGGCATTTAAAAAATATAGTTTGGATGCACCATCTAGGAGCGATATAAGATCAATTATTGGTTTATCTCTTCCAGAAGCCATGATTCAGCTGTATCCTACTGGGTCTAAAACTATTCATCAGAATATAATTGATTCCTACATAGATAATTTCTCTCTTATTAGAAAGCATATAACATATCAGAAGCCACAATTGTTCCCAGGAATTTTATTACTTTTGAAAGAGCTTTATTACTCTGATGATTATATCCTTGGTATTGCTACTGGAAAAGGGTGCCGAGGGTTAGATTATGTATTAGAAACTAATGAGATAAAACATTATTTTTCTACTATTCAGACAGCAGATAATCATCCTTCTAAACCGCACCCGTCAATGCTTTTTTCTGCTCTTAAAGATACAGGTGTATCGTCAAAAAATGCCGTGGTTATAGGCGATACTACTTACGATATGGATATGGGGAAAGCAGCAAAATTTAAAACGATAGGTGTTTCTTGGGGGTACCATTCTTTTGAAATTATGAAAAGAAACTCAGATATTTATGTAGCTGAGCCACAGGAAATTAGTATGTCTTTAAAAAAAATATTTGGGGTTAATTAATGCAATGAGCGAGTGGATAAAGAAACGCTTCTGGCGGGTAGTTTCGATAAAATTGGATGATAAGCTGCATGGATATAAAATAACTCTAGATGAGAAAATACTCAATACACCTCGTAGAAGGCCTATTGTGATGCCAACAAAGGAAATGGCCGACCTAGTGGCTTCAGAGTGGGTTTCTATAAAAAGAGAGATTAATCCGGAGGAGATGCCATATACACGTTTCGTCAACTCATCGATTGACAAGATAGAACCACAATTGAACGATATAAGAAAACTATTACTAGAATATGGTGATTGTGATCTTGTATGTTACCGAGCAGAGAGCCCACAAGTACTGATAGACCGCCAAGAGTTAGCGTGGGGCGGTATAATCGAATGGGCTGATAAAGAGTTAAACGTGCATTTGAAAGTTTTTAATGGTGTCATTCACTCCCCGCAACCAATCAAAAGTATTTTGGAATTAGAAAAAAACATTTTTGAACTGTCAGTTTTCCAACTTTGTGCCTTGCATGAACTTGTCACGATATCTGGATCACTGATTCTAAGTTTAGCTGTTACAAAAGGATTTATAAGCGAGAACACTGCCTGGGAGGCTAGCCAAGTAGATGAACAATGGCAAACTGATCAATGGGGGATTGATATTGATGCTCAAACAGTTTGCGAGGAGAAAAGAGCTTCATTCTTTCATGCAGCCCAGTTTTTTAAGGTTAGTTGAGTAGCATTCTATTTTTCCAGATCAGTTTATAAACTAAAAACTGTAAAACTGACCGGTTTATTGTCTCACTCAGCGATACTGATGCGTAATTTTCTTGACCTTCGGACAAATGTTACCTAAGTGTTGCAGCCTTAGTAGATGTTTCTGCTTGTACTATTAAATTGGCTCATCTGAGTCTTAAAACCGTCCAAATAAGGGCAAAACTATAGGAAGAGATAATTATGAATAAATCAGTACTTTTAGGCGCTGTAATGGCGCTGGGGATGGCTGCCACCACATCTGGTGCGAGCACTCTTGAAGAAGTTAAGGCTAGAGGAACGCTAAGCTGTGGAACAAGCACAGGTGTAGCAGGGTTCTCTTTGCCTGATGCTAACAACGTATATCAGGGATTTGATGTGGCGGTGTGTCGTGCAGTTGCTGCAGCGGTTCTAGGAGATCCAATGGCTGTTGAGTTTGTGCCGACTACAGGTAAAACTCGTTTTACAGCGCTAGCTTCTGGAGAAGTTGACATGTTGTCAAGAACAACAACGTGGACTTTCTCAAGAGACGTAGATCTTAAATTAGATTTCCACGGTGTGAACTACTATGATGGTCAAGGCTTTATGGTTCCAAAGTCATTAGGTGTGACATCAGCAAAAGATCTAGATGGGGCAACAGTTTGTATCCAAGTTGGTACAACTACCGAGCTAAATCTAGCAGATTTCTTTAGAGTTAACGGAATTACTTATGAGCCAGTTCCTACAGAAAAAAGCTCCGAGTCCCGTGCACTTTATCAAGCAGAAGCGTGTGACGTATACACTACTGATGCTTCAGGCTTAGCGTCAGCAAGATCAACTTTTGCTGATCCATCAGCGCACGTAATTCTTCCAGAAATCGTTTCAAAAGAGCCACTCGGTCCTGTTACTCGTCACGGTGACAACCAGTGGGGCGATATTGTGCGTTGGACTTTGAATGCGCTTATATCAGCTGAAGAACTTGGAATTACAAAAGCAAATGTTGCCGAAATGGCGGCTGCGCCTACAAATAACCCAGAAATTAATAGAATGATGGGAACTGAAGGCAATTTGGGCGAAATGCTTGGTTTAGATGCTGATTGGGCTGTTCGTGTTATTGCAGTTGAAGGAAACTATGGTGAGATCTTTGAAAATCACCTAGGTCCAAATACTCAGATTGGTCTAGAGCGTGGCTTGAATGCTCAGTGGACTGACGGTGGACTTCTATATTCACCACCATTTAGATAAAAATTGTAAAACTGGGGCGCAGAATTTCTGCGCCCTAATTTCAACTGAAACTTTTAGAGTTTTGGATTAGCTTTTTATTATCCAAAAGTTTTAAAGTTTTTAATTATATTGATTGGAATAGTTAGCCCATGTCTGGACATCAAGAGTATAAAAAACCGGCATTCGAACTGTCTATGCTTGTTTATGATACAAGGTACAGATCTACTTCTTTTCAAGTGATTGCGTTAATAATATTTTTTACCTTTGTTTGGTGGTTAATAAATAACACCATGAGTAACTTAGCGATCTCAGGTAAGGATATCGATTTTTCCTTTTTGGTTAACGAATCTAATTATGATATAAATCAAAAGCTTCTTGAATATGACTCCAGATCGACCCACGGAAGAGCAGCAGTTCTAGGTGTACTGAATACTCTGGTCTTGTCATTTGTTGGGTGTATTACGGCCACGATTCTGGGAGTATTTGTGGGGATTTCTAGGCTTTCTAGCAATTGGATAATTGCTAGAGTAATGACGATCTATATTGAGATTTTCAGGAACGTGCCGTTATTGCTTTGGATATTACTTGTAATGTCGATGGTAGCGCATAGTTTTCCAAGACCTAAGTCATTTAGAGGTGCTGATCCGGACGCTACAATGAAAATATTTGACAGTGTGGCTCTGACCAACCGAGGTTTCTATATCCCTGAACCTTTATTCTCTAACGGATTTGGAGATTTAGGGTTTTTCTCTAATAGCTTTTATATAAGCTTAGATCTAATGGCCATTCTGGCTATTTTGGCTGCCAGTATATGGGCCGCTGGAAAAGTGAAAAAAAGAGCAAAGCATATCCAGGAGGAAACCGGCATTAGGCCAACAACCTGGTATATAAGGTTAGCTTTAATTTTCATACCAACTATACTGCTATTGATGTATTTAGGATTTTATTTGGGTTACCCCGAACTGAAAGGTTTTAATTTCAAAGGAGGAATACATCTTAGAAATTCTTTGATAGCTTTGTGGATTGCTTTATCCCTTTATACGTCGGCATTTATTGGCGAGATTGTACGCTCTGGTATTCTCGCCGTATCCAAAGGACAAACAGAGGCAGCAGGTTCTTTGGGTATTAAACCGAATACTATAATGGCGTTGGTCATACTTCCCCAGGCCCTACGGGTAATTGTTCCACCATTAATTTCGAACTATTTAAATCTCACAAAAAATTCATCTTTAGCAATTGCGGTTGGCTATATGGATTTAACGGGCACACTTATGGGTATAACACTTAACCAAACGGGCCGAGAATTGGAAACACTTTTATTAGGTATGTCTATATATCTTTGCATATCTTTAATGATTTCAGCAGTTATAAATTGGTATAACCGGAGAAACGATATGGTGGAGAGATAATATGAGGATTGTTTCCTATGTCCGAACGGAAATTATACCCGAACAGGCTCCACCCCCAAACTCTATGGGAATAGTAGGTTGGGCGAGGACAAACTTGTTCAATGGTTGGTTTAATAGCATTCTTACAGTGATTTCCGTTTATCTAATTTATATTTTTCTGATTAATCTGATACCGTGGGTATTAACTCCAACTTGGAAAGCAACAAGTCTGAAAGAGTGTAGAGAAATAAACACGGCTCTCACAGGTCATCATAGTGGCGCATGTTGGGGAGTTATAACAGAACGGTGGCCTCAATTTATATTTGGATTTTATGATAGAGAAATCCTTTGGCGTCCTATCTTGGTGTTTTTATTATTCCTAGCTACAATAGCCCCCATACTATTCGAGAAAGCGCCTAGGAGACTATTATATCTCGCACCTGTATTCCCTTTTCTAGCAGTTTGGTTTTTATGGGGTGGTTCTGTTTGGTCGCCTGTTTCTCAATTTTTAGGCTTAGTTTTTGGCTATTTAATTTGGTTGCTTTTAAAAGAGAAGCTAAATGCCGTATTAGTGTTACTTGCGACGCTAGCTGGACCAATTATGTGGTGGTTGTTTTGTACCCAATTTGTGTCTGAGACGCTTTCAGGATTTCTACCTTTTGAAATTCAAGTTCTGCCAAGTCGTGATTTTGGTGGGCTTTTACTTTCATTAACTATTGGTTTGACTGCAATTTTTGGTTCTTTGCCTTTAGGAATATTATTAGCTTTAGGTCGCCAGTCGGATCTACTTATTGTTAAAGTTCTCTGTGTTTGGTTTATCGAATTCATCCGTGGAGTCCCTTTGATTACATTACTTTTTGTAGCTTCGACATTATTAAATATTTTTATGCCACCGGGAACAAACTTTGATATTATTATGCGAGTAGTAATTATGGTCACCCTTTTTTCGTCGGCATATATGGCTGAGGTAATTAGGGGTGGCTTGGCTGGCTTACCTAATGGTCAATATGAGGCTGCAAATGCGTTAGGTCTATCTTATTGGAAAGCGCAGCGACTAATAATAATGCCTCAGGCTTTGAAAATCTCGATCCCAGGAATAGTATCGAATTTTATTGGAGTTCTTAAGGATACCACTTTGGTGTCTGTGATTGGTTTGTTTGACCCGATAGGTCTTACCACAGTTGTATTAGCAGATATGCGATGGAATGGGGTTTACTGGGAGCTTAATGTTTTTGTAGCAGCATGTTTCTTCATATTTTGCTTCTCAATGTCTCGCTATTCAATGTATTTGGAGCGTAAGCTTCGTAAAGAAAATTAAGGAGTACGGATAATGGCAACTGTATCAAAAGAAAAGCAAGCTAGGGTGGAAATGCTCTCTGCAAATGAGGATGCGATTGAAATAACTGAAATGAATAAATGGTTTGGATCGTTTCACGTGCTTAGGGACATCAACCTTAGTGTGAAACGTGGGGAACGAATTGTTGTTGCAGGACCTTCAGGTTCTGGAAAATCAACCTTGATTAGATGTGTTAATAGATTAGAGGAACATCAAAAAGGGAAGATTGTCGTTGATGGAACAGAATTAACTTCAGATCTAAAAAATATTGATAAAGTTAGATCAGAAGTGGGGATGGTATTTCAACACTTTAATCTTTTTCCACATCTTACAATTCTAGAGAATTGTACTTTAGCACCCTTGTGGGTTCGTAAGACGCCGAAAAAAGAAGCTGATGAAATAGCAATGAGATTTTTGGAGAAGGTGAAAATTCCAGAACAGGCTGATAAATACCCTGGACAACTATCTGGTGGCCAACAACAACGTGTAGCTATCGCCAGATCACTCTGTATGATGCCTCGGATAATGTTATTTGATGAGCCAACATCGGCATTAGATCCAGAGATGATTAAAGAAGTTCTTGATACTATGATTGAGCTTGCTGATGATGGAATGACAATGATTGTTGTATCCCATGAAATGGGATTTGCACGTCAAGTTGCAGATAGAGTGATATTCATGGATGATGGTCAAATAGTAGAACAAAACGAACCAGAAGAATTTTTTAATAACCCTCAATCTGAGAGAACAAAATTATTTTTAAGTCAAATTTTAGGCCACTAAAATATAGCTAGTTTTATAGCTTTATTAACCGTGATAAGAAGCAATGGTTTTTAAAGTAGAAAATCCGTATAAGGCTTCAAAGCCTTTCTCACGACCGTGACCCGATTTACCGACCCCACCGAAAGGAAGTTCTACACCTCCGCCAGCTCCATAGTTATTAATAAATACTTGGCCTGACTTAAGTTTTTTTGCTATCCGCATTTGTCTGGCTCCACTATCTGTCCATACAGACGCTACAAGGCCGTATGAGGTGCTGTTAGCGATCATGATCGCTTCCTCCTCTGTTTCAAATGGTATTAGTACTTGTATGGGGCCAAAAATCTCTTCTTGAGCTAATTTATGCTTATAAGGGACATCTACAAATAATGTGGGTCTAACATAAAACCCCTCCTCCGGAGAATCCCTTGAAATGGTACCTTGCGCAGCAATTTTAAGATTCTTTCCCTGACTGAGAAATTCATCTACTATTTCCTTTTGACGAAGCGAGATAAGTGGTCCAACATCCATATCATCGATGGCTGGTCCTACTTTTAGTAGCTTATATTTTTCACTCATTCGAGATTTTATTTCTTTATAAACTTTTTTATGGACTAATATTCTAGATGCTGCCGAACAGGTTTGCCCTGCATTTTGAATTCCAGAATTAACTAAAAAAGGTAAAGCTGAATTTATATCGGCATCATCAAAAACTATTTGAGGGGATTTTCCTCCAAGCTCTAATGTCACTGGAACAACGTTTTTTGCAGCTGCAGATTGAATTTTAACTCCCACAGGTTCCGAGCCAGTAAAGGAGATATGATTTACACCCTCATGTGCTGCTAGTGTGGCTCCAGCTTCAGGACCTAATCCCGGAACTACATTTAACGCTCCTTTCGGTAAACCAGCCCTGTCAGCTATTTCTGCAAAGGCTAATGCCGTAAGGCAAGCTTCTTCTGCAGGTTTTAGAACAGTAGTGTTTCCCATAGCTAAAGCAGCGCCAATAGATCGTCCAATAATTTGCATTGGATAATTCCAGGGTACAATGTGTCCAGTGACGCCATGAGGTTCTCGGAGAGTATAAACAGTATACTTATCCAAGTAAGGGATCGTCTCTCCATGTACTTTGTCTGCGGCTCCGCCGTAAAACTCCAAGTAACGCGCAAGAGCGATTGCATCTGCTCTTGCTTGTTTGAGGGGTTTACCGACGTCGTTGGCCTCCAGTTCAGCCAGATACTCTACGTCCTCAAGAACAATTTGACTCATATTTAGTAGTGCCCTACCTCTTTCGAGGGCGGTGTACTTTTTCCAGGCACTCTCTTGGGCTGCATACACTGCTTTATTGATATCTTTAATCGTTCCTCTTGCAATTTTGCATAAGAATTCTCCGTTAGATGGGTTTACAAGGTCGAGCATTTTACCATTTTCTGGCTCTACCCACGCCCCATTTATAAAACACTTTGATGTATCAAAAGTAAGATTATTAAGGTCCATATTATTTCCAACAATTTGAGAAAGATGTGATCTTTCTGTTAAGTTAATATATCTATTAATGAGTTCCCCATTACTTTAGCGCTGTCAATCATGTCCTCTACATCAACAAACTCATCAGGTTTATGTGCAAGGTCTAATATTCCTGGCCCATAAGCAATACAATTTTTAAGAGTACCAATACGATCTATATGCTTTTGATCATAAGATCCTGGGGAAGCAACGTATTCTGCTTTCTTTCCAATTACTTTTTCAACGGAAGCTGCTATCGATTTAACTATTGGTGCGTTTTTGTCAGTCATACTTGGAATTACGCGGTTTAACTCCTTCACTTCATACTCGAACTTTGGTCGGCGTGATTTTATATCTTCAAGTATGCTTTTCACTTCCGCTTTTACTTCTTCTACATCTTCTTCAATTAAAAATCTTCTATCAATTATTATTCGACAGCTATCGGGTACACAGTGTGAAGGTAAAGCATTAGTTTCAGTATCTGGTTCAACTTGACCACCATGGATAGAATTAATATTCATAGTTGAATTTTTTGCTCCCTCGGGGATAACTGGCATCTTAGTAATCCTTTGTTTGAGTGCTGGATATAAGGTTTTTTCAAATTCGTTAAGGACTTCTCCCATATGACGAACAGCGCAGTCTCCGGCAAAAGGCATTGCACCATGAGCAATTTCACCAAACGTCTCTATCTCAGCCCACCAGCCACCTCTATGGCCAAGACAAATTCTATCTTTGTTTAAGGGTTCTGGAATAATCACATGCTGTACTCTTGTTGGAGAAAAAAAGCCTTTTTCAGCTAGGTAAGCGACACCTCCGTAACCACCAGTTTCTTCGTCTGCGGTTCCAGATATTTCAATTGCTCCATTGAACGTCGGAAACATCTCTAAAAAAGCTTCTACGGCTATAATTGAAGCCGCTAAGCCGCCCTTCATATCACAAGCCCCACGACCATATATCTTCCCGTCGTACAACTGACCTCCGAATGGATCAAAGGTC